>JAIRYQ010000001.1 GCA_031267715.1 Candidatus Endomicrobiellum glyptotermitis
GTTGCTATGGAGAAGCAGTTAAGATTTGCTATTAGGGAAGGTGGAAGAACAGTCGGTTCAGGTATCGTTACTGAAATATTAGATTGATTAGATCATAATTCGTTTAAAATAAAGTTATACAGGATTAAAATTTATGGCAAATGAAAAAACGATGCCGGCTCAGCGTATAAGAATTAAACTGCGTGCATACGATCATAAAATGTTGGATGATTCGTTGGCGAGGATCGTAGAATCAGCAAGACGTACTGGGGCGGCTATAACAGGTCCTGTGCTTTTACCTACTAAAATAAGAAAGTACACTGTTAACAAATCTGTTTATGTTGATAAAAAGTCACGAGAACAATTTGAAATGAGAGTGCATAAAAGACTTGTAGATATTCGTGATCCTTCCTCAAAGACTGTTGATGAACTTATGAAGCTTGATTTGCCGGCAGGCGTCTATATTGAAATTAAAATGTAATTTTAGAGATATCTGAAGTGTAGAGAGAAAAATAAATATGTTAAAATCAATAATTGGTGAGAAAATAGGCATGACTCAGGTTTTTGACGCTAGGGGAAATGTTGTCCCTGTGACAATAATAAAGGCCGGTCCTTGTGTGATCACGGGATTGCGGACGGTTGAAAAAGATGGGTATCTAGCAGTTCAGCTCGGGTTTGGAGAAGTATTGGAGAAAAGTCTTGTTAATTCTCAAGTAAATTTCTTTAAAAAAAATAATGTTTCACCTAAAAAAGTTGTCAGAGAATTCAGAGTTACTGATGTGTCTGCGTTTTCTATTGGACAAGAAATAAAGGTCAGTGTGTTTAAAGTTGGCGATTATGTTGACGTTTCTGCGCTTACGAAAGGAAAGGGTTATGCAGGAGTTATTAAAAGGCATAATTTTAGCATGCAACCTGTTTCTCATGGACAATCGGATAGGACTCGCGCTAGAGGCTCAAGTGGCAGTGCTGGTCATCAGAAAGTTTTTAAAGGAATGAAAATGTCTGGACATTTGGGTAATGAATGTGTTACAATACAAAAACTGCTTGTTGTAAATGTCGATGTCGAGAAAAGTATGATGCTTATAAGAGGTTCTGTCCCAGCTGTTAAAAGTGGAACGTTACTTATAAGCAACACTCTTAAGAAAATTCCTGCTGTGCAGCAGGAAGTGAAAGCAAAGGCTAGGACTAAAGTTGGTAGAAAATAGTCAGTGTTGGCAGTGTGTTTGTAAGTATTGAAGAGTTCAGGTAAAGTATATGTGACTTTTGCTTTTTCTTGTTGTTTTCTGTTGTAAAAAATAGTTTTTGTTCTGTTTCTAAGATGCAGGATCAAAAGAGAGAAGATGAAATGGAGATAGTGGTTTATAATTCAAAAGGTCAGGAAAAGGATAAACTTGAGCTCCCCGATTTTTTTAATGTTGAGATTTCTAGTGTTTTTTTGCATGAAATCATAACAGCATATTTAAGTAATCAAAGATCTGGTACGCATAAAACAAAGACGAGAGGAGAGGTCTCTTTTTCAGGTGCAAAACCGTGGAGGCAAAAAGGTACGGGCAATGCTCGGGCAGGGCAAAGAAATTCTCCTTTGTGGAGAAAAGGCGGTATAATTTTTGGGCCGCAGCCTAGGGATTATTATATAAAGATGTCAAAACAAAAAAAGAAGCTCTCTTTGAATATGGCCTTGTCTGCTCAATTTAAAAATGGGAATATAATTGTTGTTGAATCTGTAAGTATTGATGCTCCTAAAACGAAAAAGGCTGTAGAGTTGATGAGAAATCTTAGAGTTGATGGTAAGAAGGTTATTTTTGCGGTTTCTAAAGACAACGATATAAATTTTAAGTTTGCTGTAAAAAACATAGAGAATGCAGTATTGAAGAATATTGAAAATATAAATGCTTATGAAGTTCTTTGGGCTGATAAGTTAGTTATTACCCCCGATGCTATTGACATGATAAATAAAAGGCAATCGGCATAAATTGAGAAGTTTTTTTTTGTACATTATAATAGTAATGTGTGTGGGGTGGGGGGTAGAAATGAATATTAAGAGTATTGTTAAGAAGCCTATAGTTACAGAAAAAGCGACGATTCTAAAAGAAAAAGGTGAAAATAAATATACTTTTGTGGTCGATAAAAATGCAAATAAGTTTCAAATAAAGCAGGCTATTGAGGCTTTATTTGAAGTAAAAGTAGAGAATGTCCGTACTGCAAATTATGTAGGTAAGAGTAAAAGAGTGGGTAAAAGTGTTGGTTTCAGAAGTGACTGGAAAAAAGCAATAGTAAAAATTGGTGAGGGACAGGAAATTCAAATGGTTGATGAAGTCTAAAAAAAGATTATTATTTTTGAAGTATAATTTTTAAACATATATATGTTAACTAAATGTGGAATTTTTGTTCATTTTGTGTCGGGTTCTGAGTGGTATATGTTAGCGTTGGGTCTTCAGCTGTATGTAATAGGGTGGTTGTCTATTGTGTTAAATGACGCAAATGAAAATAATGCTTAACAAAATAGGAAAAAGTGATGTCAATTAAAACGTTTAAACCGTATACACATTCAAAAAGACAGATGTCAGTTTCTGACTTTTCGGATATTACAAAAACAAATCCTGAAAGGTCACTTATTAAGGTAATTAAGAAAAAAGGTGGTCGTAATAATACAGGGCGAGTAATGGTTCGTTTTAAAGGTGGCGGCCATAAAAGATTTTATAGGATTATTGATTTTAAAAGAGATAAATTTTATGTTCCATCAAAAGTGATTGCGATAGAGTACGATCCCAATCGTTCAAGTAGGATAGCTCTTTTACAATATAAAGACGGCGAAAAAAGATATATTATTCAACCGATGGGCATGAATGTAGGTGATTCTATTATGTCTGGTCCAAACGTTGAGATAAAACCAGGGAATTCTTTGCCTCTTGCAAGTATACCCGAGGGTACTTTTATACATAACTTAGAGTTTATGACCGGCAAAGGCGGACAATTGGTTCGCTCTGCTGGGGTTGCTGCTCAGCTTCTCGCTAAAGAGGGTGATTATGTTCGTGTGAGAATGCCTTCTGGAGAAACGAGGCTTATTAGAGCTGCTTGTTATGCTACGATTGGAAGAGTAGGAAATTTAGATCATGAAAATATCGTGATAGGTTCTGCAGGAAGGAATCGTCATATGGGCAGAAAACCTCATGTGCGCGGAACGGCAATGAATGCTATTGACCATCCTCATGGTGGTGGAAGAGGAAGATCTAAAGGTAATAATCAGCCTAGAAGTCCTTGGAATCAGCCCGCTAAGGGATTTAAGACAAGATCTAGAAAGGTCTGGGATTGGGTAATAGTAAGTCGTCGTAATAAAGATAAGAAATAACTAGGTGGGTGGGGGGAAGAAAATACATGAGTCGTTCTACGAAAAAGGGTCCTTATGTTGATGAGAAGCTTTTAAAAAAGGTGCAAAGACTCAATGAAACTGGTGAAAAAAAAGTTATTAAAACATGGGCTAGGGCGTGCATTATAACTCCGGATTTTGTTGGACATACTATGGCGATACATAATGGTAAAAAGTTTCTTCCGGTATTTATATCCGAGCAGATGGTGGGTCACAAACTCGGTGAGTTAGCTCCTACTAGGATTTTTAAAGGCCATGGCGGAATGACGAGACAAGAAACTTCACCGACATAAAAGCAAATTTGTTACAATACTGCTCTTGTGAATATAGATGAGAAAGGGCTTGATTTTTGGTTTACGTTTATGCTACAGCAGATGTTCTCTGTAGTTGAATAAAAAAGGATGTTGGTATGGAAGCAAGGGCGACAGCAAAATTTGTTAGATATGCTCCAAGAAAGATAGGCCAAGTTTTAAAGCTTATTAGAAATAAGGGAGTTGAAGAAGCATTTGAAATTCTTTCTTTTCTTCCGAAGTCGGCTGTTGTGGTTGTTAGAAAAGTTTTAAAAAGCGCAATTGCAAATGCAGGTAAGATTAAGGATTATTCAGATGTTAGGGTTAAGGAAGCGTGGGTTGGGAATGGTCCAATATTAAAAAGGGTGATGCCCGGCTCGCGAGGGAAAAGCAGACCTATTAAAAGAAGAACGTCACATCTTGTGATAATTGTTGCAGATGTAGATAGGGGTATGGTTTCTGAAAAAGAAAGGAGGATAGTGTAAAAATGGAGTTTAAATATAAGAGATAGAAGAATAAAAAAATTAGAAAGGGTGATTTAAGATGGGCAATAAAGTACATCCAAACGGTGTTAGGTTGGGATATATTAAAGATTGGGAATCTAAGTGGTTTAATTTAAAGGAGATGCCCAATTTTATAGAAGAAGATTGGCGGGTGAGGGCTTATCTTAAAGGTAAACTTGAACTGGCTTCTGTGTCAAGAATTGGTATTGAAAGGCAAGGAAAATTACTACGCGTAAACATTCATACAGCTCGCCCAGGTATCGTGATTGGTAAAGGCGGGCAAGGTGTTGAAAACTTAAAAAAAGAACTTGAAATTATGACGTCAAAGAAAACCGTTGTGAGTATTGTGGAAATTAAGAAACCTGAGATTGACGCTCAACTTGCTGCTGAGAGCATTGCGTTTCAATTGAGAAGGCAGGTTGCTTTTAGAAGAGCAATGAAAAAAACTATTGAACGGGCAATGTCTGCGGGAGCGCAAGGTATAAAAGTTATGGTTTCAGGTAGAATTGGTGGTGCAGATATTGCGAGAACTGAATGGCTTAAAGAAGGAAGAATTCCTCTCCAAACTTTTAGGGCGGATATAGATTACGGTTTTGCTGAATCTCGCACGACTATGGGGCAGATTGGGGTAAAAGTTTGGATATTTAAAAAAGAACTTTTTAAAAAGACGACTAAAGAGTTGGCTGAGGAAGTAAAAGTTGTTGATGCTTCAAAGGGATAGTTGTGGAAAATATTGTATATACAGAAAGAGTATGAATAAAGTTTTTACGCCACAAAGGTGTGAATATTATAATATGAGAGTTATAAATAAAGCATAAGGGTTTTATATATGTTGATGCCGAAAAGGGTTAAGTATAGAAAAGTACATAGAGGTAGAATGAAAGGCAGGGCTAAAGGTGGTACTTGTTTGGCTTTTGGTAGATATGGTCTTCAAGCCTTAGAGCCTGTGTGGATAAATAGTAATCAAATAGAAGCTGCTCGTATAACGCTTGCTAGGTTTACAAAAAAAGGAGGAAAAGTTTGGATTAGGATATTCCCTGACAAGCCGGTTACGAAAAAACCTGCAGAAACAAGAATGGGGAAGGGTAAGGGTGATCCGCAGTTTTGGGTTGCTGTTGTAAAGCCGGGAAGAATAATGTTTGAGATTGAAGGTATTCCAGAGGTAGAAGCAAAAAGGGCTCTTACGCTTGCTTCAAATAAGCTTCCTATACATACAAAGGTTCTAGTTAGAGCTGACATTTGAGGGAAAAATGAAAGATAAGACTTGGGGTGAAATAAAAAGTATGACATGTACTGAACTTGAATCAAGACTTGATGATCTTCAGGATAGGATTTTTAAATTGAAGTTTCGTCATTCAGTAACTCCCGTAAAAGACCCTCTTGAGATAAGAAAAATAAGGAGAAATATAGCGAGAGTTAAAATGCTTATCACTCAAAAAAAAGAGTTTAAATAAGACAAAAATAATAGGAAGGAAAAAGCATAATGTCAGAACGTAGAAAACGCAAACATCGCATGGGCGTAGTTGTAAATGATAAAAATGAGAAAACTAGACAAGTGTCTGTCGATAGAACGTATCGCCATTCTTTGTATGGTCGTGTGATTCGCAGCAAGACTAAAATCGCCGTACATGATGAAAAAGATATGTCTCGCGTTGGTGATGCGGTGGAAATAATGGAATCCAGACCACTTTCAAAAACTAAAAGGTGGGTTCTGGTAAGAATTTTAGATCGGAATGTTGAAGTTATAGAATAGAATAGGTTATATAAAAAAGGTAGATTAGACTAATGATTCAGGAAAGAACTGTTTTAAACGTTGCAGATAATTCTGGAGCGAAAAAGATCCGCTGTTTTAGAGTCACAAAAGGTTTGAGGCGTCGCTATGCAAGCATAGGAGATGTGATTCATGCATCTGTGCAGGACGTGCTGCCTCATGCGAATATTAAGAAGGGAGATGTTGTTAAGGCTGTGGTAGTTCGCACGGTGAAAGAAATTCGCAGAGCAGATGGAACTTATATTAAGTTTGATGATAATGCGGCGGTCATTATAAATGACGATGGCGAACCAAAAGGAACTCGTGTTTTGGGGCCGATTGCAAGAGAACTCAGAGAAAAGAATTATCTTAAAATAATTTCTTTGGCTCCTGAAGTAATATAGATTTGCGAAATGTTGTGTAAGTGTGTTTTGGTAAATCAGTTTGAAGTAAAAAGTGAAAATGGGGAAAATATAAAAGATGTTTAATATTAAGAAAAAAGATAGGGTATTGGTTTTATCTGGAAAAAACAAGGGGGAAAAAGGCGAAGTTCTTAAGGTTTTTCCTGATAAATTCGAAGTTATTGTTGAAAGAGTGAATTTTGTTAAGAGACATACTAAACCTACTCAGAGGAGTTCTGGAGGGATTTATGATAAGGAAGCTCCTATCAATATGAGTAAGGTTATGCTTATATGTCCGAAGTGTAATCGTGCTTCAAGACCTAAATTTGATAAGTTATCGGATGGTAAGAAAGTGAGAGTATGTCGTAAGTGTAGTGAGGTTATAGTCTAAAAAACAAAATGTAAAAATATATGTAATATATAAGTGTTACGTAATAGGTGGTTTGTAAGGGGTTTTTGTGTTTGTTGTCTGTTCTCAAAAAAAAGGAAAAAGCTAATGAATCGACCTCGTTTAAAGGAATTTTATCAGAAAAGCGTGATGGGTAAGCTAAAAAAACTTTTCGATTTTAGGAATGTCCATCAGATTCCGAAAATTTGCAAGGTTGTCTTAAATATTGGATTGGGCGAAGCTAAGGAGGACATTAAGATTTTAGATGTTGCAGCTGCAGAGCTTGCCGCTATTACTGGCCAAAAACCTATGATTTGCCGCGCTAAAAAGTCTATATCAAATTTCAAGTTGCGTCAAAGAGGGGTGCCTATAGGTGCTAAGGTAACGCTTAGAAATGCCATGATGTACGAATTTTTAGATAGACTTATTAATATTGCGATACCTCGCATAAGAGATTTTAGAGGCATTGAATCTAGTAGTTTTGACGGGAATGGGAATTTTAATTTAGGTCTTTCTGAGCAATATATTTTTCCTGAAATTGATATTGAGAAATCGGATAAGGCTAGAGGGATGAATATTACTATAGTGACGACAGCTGAGAAGGATGAATACGCTGAGGCGCTACTTGGTTTTCTTGGCATGCCATTTAAAAAAAAGGATAACAGATAACATTTGATATCAATTAGCATATAAATAAAATGTAAAAATGTGGAAGCAAAGGATATTTTATGGCAACAACTTCAGCAGAAGCAAAAATGCGTAAAAGTCAAAAATTCTCAACTCGTCATAGAAATAGATGTCGTTTGTGTGGAAGGCCTCGTGGATATTATAGAGATTTTGGCATTTGCAGGGTGTGTTTGCGAAGGCTGGCGCATAATGGTGAAATACCTGGGTTAACGAAATCGAGTTGGTGATCAGCAATATAGATAAAGAGGTTGACTTTAATGGTTACAGATCCAATATCAGATATGTTTACGCGCATTAGAAATTCAAATGTTAAGTTACATGAAAAAGTTGATATTCCTCTTTCAAAATTGAAATTGGAAATCGCGAAGATTTTGAAAAAAGAAGGGTATATATCAAATTTTAAGAATGTTGAAGATGGTAAGCAAGGCATTCTAAGAATTTATCTCAAATATTCATCTGAAGGTGAGATGGTTCTCAAAGGAATAGAAAGAATTTCAAAATCAAGTTTAAGAATATATAGGGGGTACGAGGATATACCTAGAGTTGTCAATGGTTTAGGAGTTGCAATTGTTTCTACGTCTAATGGTTTAATGACTGACAGACAAGCTAGAAGAGATAAAATAGGCGGTGAGATAATGGGGTATGTTTGGTAATGATAACAGGTGCAATGCCGGTAATAAAAGGGAATTAAATAATAAATATGTCGCCTATTGTTTTGAAAACAGTTTTATAGCGCGGATGGATAATCGTTCTGTTTTCTCGTTTTACCCCGGTAGGTGTTTAGTTCTTGTGGGATGTTGTTGTTAAAAAATAAGATATATATGTTCTTGGTGTGAATTTTACATTTAGGGATAGAGAAAATGAGTCGCTTAGGCAGAAAGCCGGTTAGTATACTTGAAAATGTGAAAGTTGAATTTAAAGACAGAGTCTTGGAAGTAATAGGTCCTGGTGGAAGGCTTTTGCAAGTTATGGATAATAGTGTGGATGTAAAAATTAGTAAAGGCAGTTTGATTGTTGAAACTCTTGGAAATTCTCGCGAGCACAGGATGCTGCACGGTCTTATGAGAGGACTTATCGTAAATATGATTGAGGGAGTTACTAAAGGTTTTAAGAAACAACTTGAAATGATAGGACTTGGTTATAAGGCGAATGTAGAGGAGAACGGAGGAAGTTTGGTCCTGTCTGTTGGTTTTTCGCATTTAGTGACTATTTTGATACCTAATACTGTAAAAGTTGCTTCTGCTCTTACGCCAGATAAGAGTACTTTAATTACAGTAGCAGGAATCAGTAAATATGAAGTTGGTGCATTTGCTGCCAAAATAAGAGCCGTGAAACCGCCTGAACCTTATAAGGGGTTTGGTATAAGATATTTAGGCGAAAGAATAATAAGGAAAGCTGGAAAGACTGCGGCGAGCTCTGGGGGAAAATAGAAGATTAGATGAAAAATTCAATAAAAAGATTTGATTACCGTGTAAAAAGAGTTAGGAATAAAATTAGGGGAACTCAAGGTAGACCGCGCTTGAGTGTTTATCGCGGTCATAAACATATTTATGCGCAAATTATCGACGATACTAAGGGTATTACTCTTGTGGCAGCATCAACGTTATCCTCGGAACTTAAAGGAAAATTAAATTTTACAGATAATGTATTGGCTGCAAAGTCTGTTGGCAATTTAATTGCGAAAAAAGCTATTGAAAAAAACTTAAAACACATTGTTTTTGATCGCAGAGGATATGCATATACGGGTAAAATCAAAGCGCTCGCAGATGCTGCAAGAGAAAGTGGGTTAGAGTTTTGACATTATTTTTTTGTGCTTGTAATAAAAAGAAAAAGTAAGTTGATTGGAAGGAGGATGGGTTGGCTGAGCGATTAGTAAGACAACAACGGGATGATAGTGGTTTAAAAGAAACTGTTGTCGCTGTCAATAGAGTTTCAAAAGTTGTTAAAGGCGGTAAGAGATTTTCCTTAAATGCTTTGGTGGTGATAGGTGATAGAGCGGGAAAGGTTGGTTGCGGAGTTGGTAAAGCTAAGGAAGTACAAGTTGCGATAAAAAAAGGCAGTGCGTATGCTTCTAAACATATGGTTTCTGTTCAGCTTAAGGGGAGTACTATTCCTCATGAGGTAATTGGCATTTCAGGAGCGGGGAAGGTCTTATTGAAACCTGCTGCTCCCGGTACTGGTGTTATTGCATGCGAAGCGGTAAGAGCTGTTCTTGAAGCTGTAGGCATAAAGGATATTCTTACTAAATCAATACGTTCCTCTAATTCTTTTAACGTAGTTTACGCTACGATTGAAGCTCTTAAAGAGCTTCGTTCAAGAGAAGAAGTTGCTAAAATTCGAGAAAAAGAGGCAGAAGACATATGATAAACTTGAGTAATTTAAAACCCGCAAAAGGTTCAAGACATAGGAAAAAGATTGTTGGACGTGGGGTAGGTTCTGGCCATGGACGTACTTCTACTCGGGGTTGTAAGGGACAAAAATCGCGTTCAGGCGATGGATCAAAAAAGATAGGCTTTGGAGGTGGTCAGACACTTATCTTTAAAAGAATACCTAAAAGAGGCTTTAGCAATAATAAATTTTGTAGAGAATATGAAATTGTCAACGTTGAGGAGTTGGATAGATTTGCTTCAGGAACAGAAATCACTCCTCTGTTTTTAAAAAAAGAGGGCCTTGTTAGTAAAACGCGGTTTGTAAAGATTTTAGGAGGCGGTAAGGTTACAAAGTCCTTGAATGTAAGTGCTTCTGCTTTTTCAAAATCTGCACTTGATAAGATTAAAGCTATTGGTGGCAAAATTGAAATTGTTAAGTGATAAGTAAAGTGAAATATTTTATTATATGCTGATAAAAAATAACGGAAATTTATGGATATGTTGAAAGATTTTGTCAATATGTGTAAGATACCGCAACTCCAGAAGAAGGTTTTCTTTACTTTGCTTGTAGTTGTTGCTTATAGGATAGGGACTGTAATTCCGATTCCAGGCATTGATATAGGGGTGGTAAAATCAATGTTTGCGGCGCAGAAGAGTGGTTTTTTAGATTTTTTAAATGTGTTTTCGGGGGGTGCTCTTAATAGAATGTCCATTTTTTCTCTGGGCGTTATGCCATATATTAATGCGTCTATCATAATGAGTCTAATACAAGGTGCCCATCTAGTTCCTTATCTAGATAAGCTTGCAAGAGAAGGCGAGTACGGCAGAAAAAAACTCTCAAAAATTACGAAGTTGATGACGTTAGTAATTGGCACTATGCATTCTTTCGGTTTGGTGGTGGCGCTAACTAGAATGTCTACGCCAGAAAAAATGTGTGTAGTTGTTTATCCATCGTCGTCATGGATTGTATTAACGGTTGCTACCCTTGTCACAGGAACGATTTTAATCATGTGGCTTGGCGAACAAATTACAGAAAGAGGAATAGGGAATGGTGTTTCTCTTGTAATTTTTTCGGGTATTGTAGAGAGACTCCCACACGCAGTAATAGATATTGTAAAACTTATGAATATGGAAGAACTTTCTGCTCTAGTCGTTTTAATACTTACTTTTGTAGTTATAGGAGTTTTAGTCCTGGTTGTTTGGGTTGAAACTGCGCAAAGAAGGGTTCCTATTCATTATGCGAAAAAAGTTGTAGGTAGAAAAATGTACGGGGGACAGACGTCTTTTTTGCCTATAAAAGTTGATCAATCCGGACTTATTGCTGTGATATTTTCAGTATCCATTTTGTCCGCTCCCTTGGCTTTGGCTCAATTTACTCCAAACTGGACAATATGGAAATTTTCTTTGACGAAAAAAATTGAACAATGGTTTACTAGCGATTCTGTAATATATAATTTAGTTTATGTGTCTTTTATTATTTTCTTCTGTTATTTTTATAATTCTATATCTTTTAATCCTAAAGAATTGGCAGAAAATATGAAAAAATCAGCCGGTTTTATCCCCGGTATAAGACCAGGCGAATCGACTTCTGTATATATACAGAAAATTTTGGAAAGAATTACTCTTAGCGGCGCGTTATTTGTTGCTTTTTTGGCCGTTTTGCCGGATTACTTGAGGTCAATAATGAAAGCTCCTTTTTTCTTCGGCGGAACGTCATTACTTATTGTAGTAGGTGTTTCATTGGATACCATTGAACAGATTGGAATGCATCTTATTATGCGCCATTATGAAGGATTTGTTAAAGATGGTGGAATAAAAGGAAGATGGTTTAACGTAAAAAAATAAACATAATTATGAATTGCATACTTTTAGGTCCTCCAGGTGCAGGTAAAGGAACTCAAGCGAAAAATATTGTCAAAAATTTTAATATAGTACACTTTTCTACTGGAGATATGCTTAGGAAAGCAAGGAAATCAGATGGAGTTATAAGCGAACTCCTTTCGTCCGGTCAACTTGTACCGGACGAAATAGTTGTTGATATTGTAAAAAAGAGCCTTGAAAGGAATGGTGTAGAAAGAGGATTCCTTTTAGATGGATTTCCAAGAAATTTGAGACAAGCAGAACAATTGGATTTAATGCTCAAAAGTAAGAACGTAAAAATTGACAAAGTTTTTTTGATAGATATAGAGTTTGAGGAAGCGGTTAATAGAATAGCTGGAAGAAGAGTTTGCGAGTGCGAGGCTAGTTATCATGTAACAATGTTGCCTCCAGAAAAAGTTGGAAAATGCGATTATTGTGGTGCTGATTTAGTTCAAAGAAACGATGATGAGGAAAGCGTTGTTAGAGACAGGTTTACTATTTATAAAAAGCAAACTGAGCCTTTAATTGAATATTACAAAAAAACGGGGTTGTTTGTTGTAATAGATGGGTTGAAAGATGAAAAAGGTGTATTCAGGCAAATAAGCAGTTATATTTTATAATGAGTAGTTTTTTTATTTTTACAAACGGTTTTGTGTTTCGCGCGAGAGGTTTAATGTGTTGTTTGTTGCTTTATGTGGTCTTTGAGTAAGGCTTCTCTGCTTTATAAAAAAGAGGGATTAAGATTATGTTCTTTAAGAAACAAAATATAGAATTAAAAACTGTAAGAGAAATTGAAAAGATGAGAGTTGCGAGTAAAGCCTTAGGGAGAATCTTGCAAAAACTTTATGATGTAATAAAACCTGGGGTGACGACTAAGGATATAGATGTTTTTTCTGAAGAGTATATAAGATCATTGAAAATGGTGCCGGCATTTTTAGGAGTTGAGAGTGCAAATGGTCCTTTTCCATCTTCGACGTGTGTGTCAATAAACGACGAGGTAGTACACGGAATTCCGAATGCTTCCCGTGTGCTTAAAAGCGGGGATATAGTTTCTGTGGACGTAGGGGTGGTCCACGAAGGTTACTATGCTGATGCGGCAAGGACATATGCGGTTGGCAGTGTCTCTAGTATAGCAAATAAGCTCATTAGTATTACGGAAACATCTTTGAATAAAGGAATTGTAGAAGCATTATCTGGAAAAAGACTTGGCAATGTTTCTTATGCAATACAGAAAACCGTAGAAGATGTTGGGTTTTCAGTTGTAAGAGATTTTGTTGGACATGGAATTGGAAGGTGTTTACATGAAGCACCGCAAATTCCAAATTTTGGAAAGCCTGATACGGGTATCAAGTTGCTTGTAGGCATGGTACTTGCAATAGAGCCTATGGTTAATGTTGGAAACTGTGAAGTTTGTGCAGCAGATGACGGCTGGACTGTTGTTACAAAAGATGGTAGCTTAAGTGCACATTTTGAACATACTGTTGCAATAACAGAAAATGGCTATGAAATCTTAACAAAGGTGTAAAAATGCTTAAAGAAGACAAAATTATTGTTGGGGGAAAAATTATAGAATCTCTACCGAATGCTATGTTTAGAGTGGAAATTGATGGTAAACATATGATTTTAGCGCATATGTGCGGAAAAATGAGAATGAATTATATAAAGATTCTTCCTGGAGATAAAGTAAAAGTTGAGCTTTCACCTTATGATTTAACAAGGGGCAGAATAACGTACAGAGAAAAATAAAAATTAGTTTAAAATCTGAAATCTAGAAGGTAAATGGAGTTGAATTTGCGGTTATAACTTAGTGCAAATAAGTTCGAAGATTTTTCGTATAGAAAGAAATATAACGGAGCGTTGGATGAAAGTCAGAGCGTCGGTGAAACCAATTTGCCAGAAATGCAGAATAGTAAAGCGCAGAGGTGTTTTAAGGGTGGCCTGTTCAAACCCGAAACATAAACAGAGACAAGGATGATTGGGTTATAAATAAATGTTCTGCTCTATTGTTTTTTAGTATTTGAATAATGTAAATAAAAAAATAGTGGAATGAAATTCGGAGGACAGATAAATGGCTCGTGTAGCTGGGGTGGATTTGCCTAAAAACAAAAGGCTTGATATAGCGTTAAGGTATATTTATGGTATCGGACCTGCCGTATCAAACGAAATTGTTGCAGTGCTTTCTTTAGATCCTACCAAGAGAGTTAGGGATTTGACGGAAGAAGAAGTTAACAAAATAAACAATCTTATATCGAAAAACTTAAAAGTTGAAGGGGATCTCAGAAGAGAAGTTCAATTAAATGTCAAGCGACTCATAGAAATAGGGAGCTATAGAGGGTCACGTCACAGAAAAAATCTTCCCGTAAGAGGGCAAAGATCTAAAACCAATGCACGCACGAGACGGGGGAAGAGAAAAACTGTGGGATCGGGCAAAGCTCCGGTGGCAGGTAAAAAAGGATAGTTAAGAATAGATAAAATTTATAAAGATAAATGAAGTTTAGTTGTTTTTCTGTTTTGTCATAAGTTAGTTCTGGTTTTAAGGTAAAAACTTATAGTTTGTAGGATGTAGGCTTTGAATTTAGATATATGTTTTTAGGTACACGGAGGGAAGGTATGGCGGAAGGAAAAAGAGTTGGTGGATCTAAAAGAAAAAGGTATGTTGGTGGAGTAGCGAAAGCTTATGTATTGTCAACATTTAATAATACTATTGTTAACATAGCGGATGAAAAGGGGAATACTCTAACTTGGGCATCAGCTGGTGGGGCAGGATTCAAGGGTACAAAAAAGGGGACTCCTTTTGCGGCGCAGATGACTGCAGTTGCAGTAGGTAAGAAAGCTCTGGATATGGGTGTAAAGCAAGTTGCAGTTTTTGTGAATGGTCCAGGACCTGGTAGGGAAACGGCTATAAGAGGTTTGCAGGCTTCAGGTCTTGGTATAACTGCTATAAAAGACGTTACGCCTGTTCCTCACGATGGGTGTCGTCCGCCAAAACTTAGAAGAGTATAGGTGTAAATTTAAAAATATAAGAATTAGTGTTATTGTGTTATTCTTTTCACATATATACATATTGTTTTTAGGATTTTTCTAGTGTTAATGAAATAGCGTTCAGCCTTTATAAATTAGGTGGTTCCAGAGTTTGTTGACTGGTGTTGTAGAGTTGATAAAAAAAAATATAAAAATGTGTAGAGTGGTTAAGTTAGCTGATCGTAAACCTTGGAGGATTATTATAGATGTCACGTTATTTGGGGTCAGTATGTAAGTTGTGTCGTCGTGAAAAGGAAAAGTTTTTTCTTAAGGGTGAGAAATGTTCTGCAAATTGTACTCTTGAGAGAAAAAAAGGCAAAAGTAGTTCGGGTCAGCGTGGTTTCGCGAAAGTGAGAATGTCCGATTACGCAAAGCATCTGCGCGAAAAGCAGAAAGCAAGAAGAGTATATGGCTTAGTTGAAGAACAGTTTAGACATTATTATAAAATAGCAGAAAAAATGAGAGGCTCTACTGGCAATAACTTGATTAAACTTCTTGAGCTAAGGCTTGATAATGTGGTTTATCGTTTGGGGCTTGCTTCATCTAAGAAAATGGCAAGGCAGATCGTAAATCATGGAAATGTTTTGGTTAATGAAAAGAAGATAGATATACCGCGTTATCAGTTGAAAGCTGGCGATATTATAACAATCCCTGAGAAATATAAAGCAAATGCGGTTATCAAAAAACTTATTGAGAAACCGATATCAAATGTTCCTACATGGCTTAGTTTTGATAAAAACAAAGTTGTCGGAACAGTCATAAGTGATCCGCTCATTAGCGAGATTTCTTATCCTATAAACAGCCAACTTATTGTCGAATACTATTCAAAATAAACTAACAGCCCAAGGCTTGTTAAATGAGGTTATAAATAAATGAAATCCCAAGATTTGGAAAAATTACGTAAACTCATTTTAGACGAAGAGACTGCTACGAAATTTTATGGTCGTTTTGCTGCGGAACCTTTTGATCGTGGTTATGGCCATACAATAGGCAATTCATTGAGAAGAGTTCTCCTTTCAAGTCTTGAGGGAGCAGCTATTACTTCGGTAAAAATTGCAGGAGCTTCGCATGAATTTGCGGTTTTAAAAGGTGTTAAGGAAGATGTAGCTAATATCATTTTAAATTTGAAAAAAATAAGAATTAAACTTCACTCCACAAAGTTAGAGGTGCTCTATTTGAAGGTTAAAAAGAGTGGAAAAGTGACTGCAAAAGATATTGAACCTAAGACAGGTGTTGAAATAATGAATCCTGAACAGGAAATTGCGAATATTGATCCTGGAACACCGCTTGAAATGGAGTTAGAAGTTTCTTTAGGAAAAGGATACGTTCTTGCTGAAGAAATAAAATTAGGCAATAATTATTCTCTTGGAACTATAGCAATCGATTCACTGTTTTCACCAGTAATAAAAGCTAATTACGAAGTTGAAAATGCGCGTGTGGAACAAATTCTTAACTACGATAGACTTGTCATGGAGATATGGACGGATGGGACTGTATCCCCCAGGGATGCTTTAGCTCGTTCGGCGAATATATTAAAGAAAAGTCTTATCACTTTTACTGAGGAAATAATTGATCCTAATTGTATTACTGATGAGAAAGTTTCTGAGAAGAAGGATGAGAAAATATTCGATCAGTCAATAAGTGTTATGAATCTATCCACCAGGATGTTGAACTGTTTAAAAAATGCTGGCATCACGACAATAAGGGATATTGTTAAACTAAATGAAGAAAATATATTAGATTTTGAAAATTTCGGAAAGCGTTCACTTGAAGAGATTAAAGATAAACTTGAAAAGTTGAATTTGTCGCTCGGAATGAAAATTGACAGGGGAGTAGGAGAATGATAAAAACTTACAATGGGAGCAAACTCGGTATTACAAGTTCGCATAAAAAAGCTTTACTCCGCAATTTGGCGACTAATTTGTTTCTCCATGAAAAAATAATGACTACGCTTCCTAAAGCAAAAGAACTTGCAAGTTATTCCGAGAAACTTATAACAAAAGCAAAAAAGTCTAATTTAAGTGCTATACGAGCGTTAAGTGGCGAGATAAATAGCAAAGGTGTTGTGAAAAAAATTTTCGATGTCTTGGTCCCACGATATAAAGAAAGAAGCGGTGGTTATACTCAGATTTTTAAATTAGGATTTAGACGTGGTGATAATTCGAAAGTTGTCGTAATAAAACTAGTGAATTAAATTCTTATTTTGAAATTCAAAATAAGAAAATTGATTATAAAGATGCCGTCAATGTTGGTATTTTTGATTTGGTTTTGGTGTGTTCTACTTTTTAGATTGATTTCTTGAGGTGGCAAATGTTCGACTATATTTTTGGGTTGTTTTCAAATGATATGGGTATAGATTTGGGAACAGCTTCGGTGCTTGTTTTTATTAAAGGTCAAGACATTGTCTTGAGAGAGCCTTCTGTTGTAGCCATGGAACGAGATACTAAACGCGTCTTAGCTATTGGTAAAGAAGCAAAAAAGATGTTGGGGAAAACTCCTACGAATATTATTGCTGTAAGGCCTTTGAGGAATGGTGTTATTGCAGATTTTGAAGCGACTGAAAGAATGATAAGGCACTTTATAAAAAAAGTTCACAAGAAAAGAACATTGCTTCATCCCAGAGTAGTTATAGGTGTCCCTTCCGGGATTACAGAAGTTGAAAGAAGGGCCGTTAGAGAATCTGCAGAACAGGCTGGAGCTAGGGAGGTCTATCTTGTTGACGAACCAATGGCAGCTGCCATTGGGGCAGGCATTCCTGTTCAAGAACCTCAAGGAAGCATGATAGTTGATATAGGAGGAGGTACGACAGAAGTTGCTGTTATATCTTTGGGGGGCATGGTCATTGCAAAGTCTCTTGAGGTTGCGGGGGATAAGATGGACGAAGCTTTAGTTCAATATTTTAGACGCAAAAGTAATCTTACGATAGGTGAAAACACGGCAGAAGAAGTTAAGATAAGAATAGGTTCTGCATTTCCTCTTGAAAAAGAAGTATCGATTGATGTAAAGGGTAGAAATCTTCTTACTGGTCTTCCTAAGACTGTTAACATTAACTCAGAAGAAGTTAGAACTGCCTTGTCTGATCCTATCAAAAAGATAATAGATGTTATAAGAAATGTTCTTGAAGAAACTCCGGCCGAACTCGCTGCTGATCTTGTTGATCGTGGAATAATATTAAGTGGTGGGGGTTCTCTTATTAAGGGACTTCCTGAGCTTTTGTCGCGAGAAACAGAACTTCCCGTAAAATGTGCAGATGATCCGCTTACGTGTGTGGTAAGGGGAACGGGTGTGTATTTGGAAGTATTGGGTAGTAGTATTATGGGAAGCTCTAAGAAAAGAATATAAATTAGTTGCTAGTTATCGAGGTTTTTTGGAAGAAGTTATTTGGTTGAAGTGAAAGAATTAATTTATGAGTGCATTTATATCGTTGTGCCTGGTTTTTATAAAATGTGCCTGCACCGAAAATCAAAGTATGAAAATATAATATTTTTAATTCTTCTTTTGTTTGGCCTTTTTTTTATAATTGGAAGATTTACTCCTACCGTAAAACTTATAGAGGATTTTGTCTATCGCTTTTCTTATTCAAGTCTCAATTTAACAAACAGCGTTTTTTGTTTCACAGAAAATTTTGTAAACGATATTAAGTCTGTTATTCATATACGTTACGAAAATATTACCTATAAGCAAAAAAATCAAGAGTTAACTGATAAACTCCGCAATTATGAGGCTATGGTTAAAGAGTGTGATGATTTGTCAAAACTTTTAAAATTAACAAAAATAGAAAATACTATATCTGTGTTTGCTAGGCTTTCTATTAAAGGTCCGAATGAATGGTATAAATGGTTTATAATAAATAAGGGTGAAAATGATGGTTTATACAACGAACTTCCAGTGTTAATGTTTAATAAAAAAAGAAATGCACTCTGTGCTGTTGGGAGGATAATAGAAACGTATGCATCCTCGTCTAAAGTAGTTTTGATAACGAATCCGGCCTATGCTTTGCCCGTAAAAATTAAAGATAGAAATATTAATTGCCTTGCTGAAGGATTTGGTTCAAATTTGTTGAGAATTACTTATATTCCTCATTATGCGGATGTTAAAGCGGGTGATGAAATCGTTGTAAGTGAATTGAGTTCTGTTTTTCAAAAGGACACACCCGTAGGTGTTATTACTGATGTGTTGGAAGGAGAATCATCCGTAGATTTTAAAACTGCTAAAGCTAAAGTTTTTTTTGAAGCTGACAATGTTTATGAGGCAATTATTTGTGTTCCTGAAACAAAAATATGTGGAAAATAATTTGTAATCTGCTTCTTTACGTTTTTTTTTCTATGATTCAATTTATTTTTGGCAAATATTTAGGTATTTTTGGAATTTTTCCTAATTTTATATTGATTGTTATCGCATACCTTGGTGTTTCAAAAAAAACAATAGATGCACAATTAATGGGTTTTTTATTTGGCTTAACATGGGATGCTTTTTCAATTGATATTTTTGGCATAAAGGCGTTAATGTTTACAATTATAGGATATCTAATTGGTAAGTTTTGCGGAGATTTTTATGCAAATAAAATTCTCTCTCAGTTTGTAGTTGTTTTTTCTGCGAATGTAATTTATTGGTTGGGTTTTGATTTGATTCACTTTATCATCCTTGGAAGTGAGAGTTACATGGCTTCTTTTACTGATGTATCATTTTATATGGAAGCTGTCGTAACAGTTTTAATTGCTCCTACAGTATTTCATATTTTGGGAATGCTATATAATCGTCGCGCAGTAAAATAGATGTAAAGCTTAGATTTGTGAGGGTTATTTTTTTTGTGCTAAAGGAATATGTAGTTGTAGAAAACTGTGAGTTTGACTTATGATGTTAAAATTTCTTTTGGATGTGAATTTTTGTGGGAAAATTAGAGTGTCTATTTAAGTTTAAACGATAATTAAAATGGTATGGCAGAAAGAAAATAAATTTTCCTATGAAATTTTTATAAAAAAATATAAAACGGTTTTCGTGATTTTTGTGTTATTGTTTGTTTGCCTTTCTATGCGTCTTTTTTACTTGCAAATTATTAAAGGCGATAGGTACAGAAAAATTTCAGATCAACAGAGAATGCATAATACATATGAGCGTGCGCCGAGAGGGATAATTTATTCTGAAGACAATACTGCGCTTGTGGAAAATAAATTTATTTTCGTCATTTTATTTTATCCTTTTAAACAAGGTCAAGTCCCATCAGATAAAAACATAAAAGAGATGAATAAAATTTTGAAGAAAGATATAAGATCTATGATAGATATGAGTTACAAATATGGAAAAGTTGTGAAGCTCGCCGATAATCTTAGTTTGGAGGAAATGTTTAAAATAAGAGAAAAGAAATTTAATTTGGAAGGCATTTCAGTTTTAAGAGAATCACGTAGGGTTTATTGCTATCCGGAGGTTACCAGTCATATAGCTGGTTACATTGGTGAGATAGGGGCAAATGAAATCGAAGAGTTACTAAAGCATGGCTACAAAATGGGCGATTATATTGGTAGAGGTGGAATTGAGCAAACTTATGACAAATATTTGCGAGGGAAGGATGGCGGATGGCAGGTTGAAATGAATGCAATGGGTCGCCAGATAAAAGAGTTTAAGTATATTCAGTCGGAAATTGGCGCGAGTGTTTACTCAACAATAAATTTGAAGTTACAGAAAGTTGCCTATGAGGCGTTAAGGAATAGTAGTACAGGTAGAGGGGCTGTAGTGGTGCTTGATGCAAAAACAGGTGCTGTTAAGACGCTGGTTTCATGCCCAGGATTTGACGCAAATAAAGCGGGCTCTAAGGATTTTAACAGATATTTGGAAGACAAAAAATTGTCGCTTTTTAATAGAGCTCTTCAAGCTCTTTATCCTCCAGGGTCTGTATTTAAAATAATAACTTTTGCGGCAGCTGCAGAAGTAATGGGTACTAATCCTGAAGAGACAGTTCAGTGTAATGGCAATTTTAAGCTCGGTGATAGAAATTATTCTTGCTGGTGCAAACAAGGACATGGAAAAGTAAATCTCTTTTCTGCGATGGTGCAATCATGTAATGTTTATTTCTATAGACTTGGTCTTAAACTTGGTGTGAAGAACCTTAAGAAGTATGCAAAAAAATTTCATCTCGGACAAAAAATGGGGATAGATTTGCCAAATGAAAAAAAAGGATTTGTTCCCAACCCTGAATGGAAAAAATCAAAATTGAAAACGCGATGGCTTCATGGAGATACAGTTATATTATCAATAGGACAAGGCGCGCTTTGGGTAACACCTCTCCAAATGGCGTGCATGATATCTGCTGTTGCAAACAAGGGAGTTTGCCGTAAGCCTTATATAGTGGATTGGGTTGCAAGCTCGAACGGGGGTAAAATATATTCACATAAATTAGATTTTGAAGAACAAATAATTTTATCAGATAGAACTTGGGATTTACTTCATAAAGCGCTCTTGGAAGTTGTTGAAAGTGGTACGGGAATTAGAAGTAAAATTGCCGGCATCAAAATTGCCGGCAAAACTGGGACAGCCCAAAATCCGCAAGGAGACAATCACGCTTGGTTTGTCTCTTATGCTCCTGCGGACAATCCTAAAATTGCGATAGCAGTTATTATCGAAAATGGCGGTGGAGGTGGGTATAATGCTGTTCCAGTAGGTAGAAAGATTTATGAAGCTTATTTTAATATGAAGTCTGAAGAGAGTTTGAAACAGTGATTCAAAGTAAGAATTTTTATCGCCGTTTAGTTTCAGGCATAGACTCTTGGCT
The DNA here is from genome assembly GCA_031267715.1 of Candidatus Endomicrobiellum glyptotermitis. Taxonomy (GTDB): domain Bacteria; phylum Elusimicrobiota; class Endomicrobiia; order Endomicrobiales; family Endomicrobiaceae; genus Endomicrobiellum; species Endomicrobiellum glyptotermitis. The sequence continues at coordinate 21,382 of JAIRYQ010000001.1, forward strand.
TATTTTTTCAGTTGTGGTTTTAGCATTTATAAGTTTTGCTGCAATATATTCGGTTGGTAGTAATTGCGGTATGTCGTTTAAGTATTTGCTAATCCAATTGTTGGCTTTTATTATGGGTTTTTTTTGGCTTGTTCTCATTGCAAATTTTAATTATCAACATTATAAATATCTTGATAAATTTATTTATATTTTATCTTTTATGCTTTTGACTTCTGTTCTGATTTTTGGTTCAACCAGAAGAGGAACAAAAGGTTGGTTTGATTTTGGTTTTATTTCTTTTCAGCCTGTTGAAATTGCGAAAATAATGTTTATCTTGTCGCTTGCTTCTTTTCTTGACAAAAAATCAAAAGAGATTGATAAAATTTCCTTTTTAGTTTCTGTATTTGCGATGCTTGTACTACATGTTGCTCTTATAATGATGCAGCCTGACTTTTCTTCTACGTTATCCTATTTTCCTGTAACTTTAGTTCTTCTTTTTATTATTGGAGTTAAACCTTTTTATCTGTTTTGTATAGTAATTTTTGCTAGTGTCACAGTAGGTGTGCCCCTTTTGGAAACATTTTTAAATATGCAGCTAAAATTCTCACAAAATAAAATGTTTTTGACACATTTTATAATTTCTTTAAAAACTGGTTGGGTGGGTGTTTATGCTGTTGGAATGATATTATTTTTAATAATAGTTGGTTGGTATTTTTTATGGAAATTAAAAATTAAAATTGCGATTACTTATCCGTATGTTTTATGCATTTCAATATTGCTTGGATGCCTGTCTTCTTTAGTAGTAGGAAAAACTTTAAAAGATTATCAAAGAAAAAGACTTGTAGTGTTTTTGAATCCGAAGGCTGATCTTAGAGGTTCGGGATATAATATAATACAGTCAAAAATAACTATAGGCTCAGGAAAATTTATAGGAAAAGGTTTAAAAAAAGGATCTCAAACTCAGCTAGGCTTTTTACCTGAGCGACATACAGATTTTATTTTTTCGGTTATAGCTGAAGAGGGAGGCTGGGTCGTAGCGCAGATTACGCTTTTTTTCTACTTCTTTTTTGTTTGGCGTGCTTTTGTAATAGCAAGGGATGCCCGTGATAGATATGGATCGCTTGTGGCTACGGGGCTAGCCATTATGTTCATGTTTTATATAGTAATCAATATAAGTATGGTTATGGGTATGATGCCTGCTGCTGGCGTGCCATTACCTCTTCTTTCTTATGGCGGTTCGTCGGTTTTTTCGTCATTGTGCGCTATTGGCATTCTATGCTCTGTAAGCATGAGAAAACACACTCATTGTTCCGATTAATTATAAATTCGGTGATATGATATTTTAATTAAAAAATTGTTTAGTAATAGATGTGTATAGAAATTGTTTTAGATAAGTTAAAATGCTGGAATACGGAATAAAATTGCAGCAGATTTGCAAAAATATATTTAAAAATGTAGAATCGTATGAAAAGTTGTTGATTGTAATTATAAAACAAGGAGAAGTAAAGATGAAAAAACTTGTGTTGCTAACGGCGTTCGTAGCGGTGTTTAGCTTATCGTTGTCAGCTTGCGGAAAGAAGAAAACAGAAGTTCCTAGCGAGGAGATTGTCACAGGACAACAAGATGAGAATGCGTCGCAAGAAGTGGCGGAATCTCAATCCTCAGGATCACTAGCATCGTCTGACGATCAATCTGGAGCATCAAAGTAAAAAGAAAACGCAAAATGATACAGAGAGAGCATGAAGTGTGATTCATTGTTTGCGTTCTAGAAAGGGTTTATTTGTTTCTTTTTAGGACTAAAAAACGGGCTGTAGGCAAAATAGCTCCTCGCTCTAAGTGGCGGGGAGTGTTGTTTTTGTTTGTATATGCATAAGTATAGAAGAGTGTATTGATTGTCGAGGGAGAAATATTAAAAATAGTTACTTTGTTCTAGAAATTAAGCTTGTAAGAAAATACAATGATAATCAGTTAAGTTTTTAGAGTTGATGGCAAATAAGAATTGGATTTGTATTTCCTTATTTTTTGCACTTTCTGGGTTTATGTTTGGATTGTTTTTTAGCTTTTTATGTTTACGTTTACTGTGTTAAAAAAATTGATGATTAGTACAAAAAAGTGTTGATATATGTATGTTTTGTTTGATTTATAGTCCCGTAATTATGATAGGATAGGGTCTAAAATTTATATGTGGTCATTGTAGTCATTGAATTCTATTTGAGAAGTGAGATTGATTATGGCAAAAAAAGATTTGTTATCAGTTTATGATTTAAGAGCAGAAGAAATAAGTGTCTTATTGGAAGAGGCTTTTAAATTTAAAAGTGATAAAAAATATTTGGATGTTTTTAAAGGTAGAACTCTGGGCATGATATTCGAAAACCCTTCAACGCGAACAAGAGTTTCCTTCTCCACGGCAATGATACAATTGGGTGGTCTGCCTATTTCGCTTGATCCCGAAAATCTCCAACGAAAAAGAGGGGAATCAATACACGATACTGCCGTGGTTTTATCAGGTTATTTAGACGGTCTTGTTATAAGAGCTCTTAGGCATTGCGACACGGAGGAATTTGCAAAATTTTCAACAATTCCAGTTGTAAACGCTCTCTCAGATAGAGAACATCCTTGCCAAAGTTTGGCTGATATCATGACTATTATGGAATTTTATAAGGCAAAAACAGTTGAGAATTTGAAGGAAATTAAAATTGTTTATATAGGCGATGGCAACAATGTTGCAAATTCTCTACTCGCTGTTTCTGCTGTTTTAGGGCTCAACTTTACTCTTATATCTCCTCAGCAATATTTACCTAAAAAGGATATATTAGATAAAGCTTTAGAATGTGCTTTGTCAAGTGGGGCAAAGATTAAAATTACAAGTAATACCAGTGAAATAAAAGATGCGGATGTAGTATATACGGACGTGTGGTTTTCAATGGGGATATACGAAAGTAAAAAAGAAGATAGAAAGAGGATTTTTATGCCCTATCAAGTAAATGAGGCTTTGTTAAAGAAAACTTCTTCAAGATGCATTGTTCTCCACTGTCTCCCTGCAGTTAGAGGAAATGAAATTACTGCAGAGATTATGGATAAATATGGATATTCAATATTTACACAGGCCGAAAACAGACTATATAGTCAAAAAGCTGTCTTACTACGCCTTTTATAGTACAAATTTTATGAAGTGAAATAAGTAAAAAAAGTCTGAAATAAAACTAATCTTGTTTCCAAATCCATCTTAATTTAACTAATGACGGCTTGATTTTTTGTTTATTGTTTTTATTTTAGAATTCCTGACGATATTTGAGTACCAGTCGTTTAAAATGATGTTTATTTTCTTTTGTACGAGGCTATTTTTTATAGTTGCAGAGTTTTGTTTTGGAGAGTTTTTTAGCTCGTAATTCCATAATTTTACGGAAGATGCGAGTATCGTTTTTAGCTTGTTTTCGCAGATTTGTTTTCTGAGTATGGTCTCGTATTCTTTGGGAGTCATTTGTACAAACTTTAAAACTGAATAATATTTCTGTTTGTTAAAAGTATTGTTATTTTTAAATACTTCTAAACCCTGCAAGTAAGTTTTTAGTTCTTCATTACTAACTACAATACCATAAAGTTTTGACTGTTGATAGAGAATCTCTTTGTCTACTAGAAATTTAGTTAATCTCGTTTGTATTTCATTTAGATCTTTTTCGGTTATTTGTTTGTTTTTCATTTTTTTTATAGATTGCAAGTGGAGTATTGTAACCGAGTTTAAAGTTCTTAGTGGTATTTTTACGCCGTTCACTTTAGCGATATAATTTTCAGAATAAAATAAGTTGGGTATGAAACTGCCTATAAAAGTGGTTATAGTTACAATAAAAATTATGCGCTTATGTTTTCTTAGAAAATTCATCATTTCTCTTGTACCCCATTGTCTGTAAATTGCATTTATATTGCAAAAATTTGCCTGACTTGGCATAGATTCTTACTATCATAATAAGAATTGTGTGTCAATTTTGTTTGGTGTCATTTTTTTTATATACTTATAAGAAAGAGGGGGTAATGCCGATGTAGCTCAGTTGGTAGAGCAGCGGTTTTGTAAACCGCAGGTCGTAGGTTCAAGTCCTATCATCGGCTGTATTTATTCTTTGGCTGTGATGTTCTGCTACAATAGCATCAATAAATTTAAATGCGTAAAAAAGTCGTAAGTCTCCTTGTTAACTTGAGAACTGAGGCTTAAAGTGCGTGGTGAAATGTCTATATAACGTTAAGTATGGAGCAGGGAATTAGGATTTCTAAAGTATTGAGTGAGATGGAAAAAAGAATTCTGTCGTCAAATAAGAAAGCTTATTATAATTATGAGATTTTTGAAAAGCTGGAGACAGGTGTCGTATTATTTGGGCATGAAGTTAAATCATTAAAACAGTTTAAGGTAAGTCTTGCTAACAGTATTGTGAAGTTTTTTAATGGCGAAGCGTTTATTGAAAACATGTTTATAGCTCCTTACGAGCATGTATCCACTCATGTTATTGATTACGACTCTAAAAGAGAACGAAAACTTTTAATGCATAGATCTGAAATCATCAAGATTCATGCGAAAGTTAAAGGAAAAGGATTCACCGCTATTCCTTTGGAGATTTACGTTGATGTTAGAGGTAAAGTCAAGATTCTCATAGGGCTCGCAAAGGGTAAGAAAATATATGATAAAAGGGAAGCCATGAAAAAAAGAGACTTCACTAGAGAAATAGCTAGAGAATATTGATTGTGGGTTATCTAATATGCATGCTAATCCATGAATAAGTCTCAAATAGTTTCTGTTCAGGCATCGGCAGGATCTGGTAAAACTTACAGTCTTGCAAACAGGTATCTTTGTCTTTTACTCAATAATAATGAAAATATTGGAATAAAAAATATAATAGCTGTGACTTTTACTAATAAAGCAGCTGTTGAGATGAAATATAGAGTTATAAGTTATCTGAAAAAAGCGGCGTTATGTTTAAATACAGGCGATTTTTTTGATGAGTTAAAGCTTACAAAGAGTAAATTGGCGGAAAAAAGTGACGCTGTCTTAAAAGATATCTTTGAATCTTACGATAATTTTAATATAAGTACCATAGATAGTTTTAAAAATCACATCTTAAGGTCTTGTGCTATAAATATTGATATCTCTCCGAGCTTTACTATAGAACAAGATTACTCAGATAATCTTTTGCTTTCTTTGGATTTTTTTTTGCAAAAAACTCAAATCTCAGAAAACTTAAAAAATATTGTGACACAATATTTGTTGCAATATTTAGAAAGGAATTTAGACTGGCTCCCTAAGGATGATATGTATTGTGAGATTAAAAAAGTATTTGAAAAATCTGGAAATATTGGAAAAGATATTGTATATGACAAGGGAGTTTCTTTTAAAAATGAGATATCTCTGAAAAGTGAGATGATTATTAATAAAGTAAAAAAACTTGCCGACCTTATACCCAATCTTCAAATAAAAAAACACTATTTGGATGCTATCAAAAAAATTTTAAACTCTGGCAAGAAATTTTTTTTCTCAATGGATATTCCAAAAAAGTTTTCGTACGAGTATATTGAGTACAAAAAAGGTGCTGGGATTAATATTGAAGTGGATTTGGTTTGGAAAGACATAAATAAAGAAATTGAATCTTTGTGCGATTTTTATATGGAAAATTATTACAATGTTTATTCGGATATATACTCTAGGGTCTCATTCGAGTTTGACAAACGAGCGAAGAGAGCGGGCGTTGTGTTTTTAAATGAAATTAATAAAAAAACTATTGACTTTTTTAAAAAAAATGGTACTGTTATGCCCGAGGTATACTACAGATTGTCTGAAAAATATAAACACTTTTTAATTGATGAGTTTCAAGATACAAGCCTTGTGCAGTGGTTGGGGATTAAGAGATTTTTAGAAGAAAGTCTCTCGGAGGGAGGAACATTTTTTTACGTTGGCGATGTAAAACAGGCAATATATTCATTCAGAGGTGGAAATCCCGAGATTTTTGATATGGTGTCAAAAGAATTTTCTGTTTCTGACATTGATAAAAAATATCTAAGACAAAATTTTAGAAGTGGGAAAGCTATGGTGGATTTTAACAATGGTATTTTTTCAAAGGAAAATATTGAAAGATTTTTAGAAGAAGTTTATAAAGATAAATACTTTAAGTATGATTTTTCAAAAATTGTTGAAACTTATTCTTTCTCCAAGCAAGATGCGATTAAAGAGCATGATTATGGTTACGTTGAAATATATGTGGTAGATAAAACGTGCGAAAATGTTGAAGAAGAAATAAAGCAAAAATTTATGAGATGTACTTTCCAATGTCTGGAAAGATTTAATGCTCAAAACATAACCATTTTATGCAGGACGCATTATGAAATTCTCTCTGTAAGCTCATGGCTTTTTGAGAACGGAATTGAAGTTGAATCACCGCAGACGTTAAGTGTAAAAAATAATGAGTGTATAAAACAAATTGTATCGCTGCTTACGTTTATTGATTCCCCTATAGACGTCTTATCATTTTCTTCTTTTATTATTGGAGATGTTTTTAGTAAGGTTGTGGGCATTGAAAGTTATGAGTTTGAAAAATTTATTTTTGATTTTAGTAGGAGAAGCAGAGTAGAGACTTTTTACAAGATTTTTAGAGACGAATATGAGACTTTATGGAATGAATATTTTGAAAATTTTTTTGTTCAAGCGGGATTCGTGCCTGTTTATGAGTTGACGCTTGCGATACTTTCAAAATTTAAAATTGTTAAGAATTTTCCTGAAAGCAAAGCATTTATAATGTGTTTTTTGGAGCTTATTAAAGATTTTGAAGCGCAGGAATCTGGTATTAAAAACTTTTTGGAGTATTTTAGTAGTTTAAGAGATGATGATGAGTCTTTATACATAAAAAGTGCTTTTGGAAATGGCATAAAAATTATGACGGTACATAAAGCCAAAGGACTTCAATTCCCCGTAGTGATAGCACCTTTTCTTAGTCTTTCAGATAAAACTTTAGAAAGGCCGTATTTTGACGATTCGGGTGAAAAAATAAAGTTGTTATACGTGTCTGAAAATATTGCAAGATTTTCAAAAAAAGCGAGAGAGACATATAAAAAAGTGAAAGTAGATTCATTATTGTCCGAACTTAATGTACTCTATGTTTCAATGACGAGGGCTGAATACGAATTTTACGCTATAGTCCCTTTTAAGTCAGGAGTTTTTAATAATATGGTTCCGACACTTCTTGGGAATAGGAATCTTGTTGTTGGCGATAAGCGGGTATATAATCTGGAAAGCATTGATGTAAATAAAATTATTTTGGATGTTTTTACGGGTGATTATAAGGATACACAAAAGTATTTAAAAAATGCAAATAAAGTGAAACTTGACATAGAAGGCTTGAAGAAAAAAGGCTCAATCGTACATTATGCTTTATCAAAAATAACATCATTAAAAAATAAGAGTATATATGATAGCGTTAATTGCGCGCTTAAATCTACGAAAAGGAAGTTTCCTTTCGATGATATTGAGTTTGCAAGAGAGAAACTTTATAGCTTATTTGCATCGGAAGAAATTTTAAGTCTGTTTATGCATGATACCGGTATTACTTATAATGAAAAAGAAGTTGTAGATGTGAACGGTGAAGCTTTTAGAATTGATAAACTGGTGGTAGATAATAGCGAGGTTGTGATAGTAGATTTTAAGAATTCAAGTTATGATGTAAATGCTAATAAAGAGCAAGTAGAGAGATATACCAGTCTTATTTCTGGAATTTATCCTGACAAAAAAGTATCAGCCTATATTGTAAATATTGAAAAAGTATTAGTTGTAAAATGCGGATAAGGGGGGGTATGTTAAGTGTTCTATGAAGCCATATTAGAGTTAAAGGGAATGTAATTAATAAAGGATTATTATTTGTGTGATTCGCTAAAAAAAAGGAAGGCTTTTTGTAATGGATGACGAAATAATATGTCAACAAATGGGCAAGAAGTAAAGTTCAAAAAAGCTTACGTTGTTTTTTTAGTTTGCATATAAAAAATAGTGCAATAGATGCATAAATAAAGTAATGAGAGATGTGAGTAAGAGATTGCGTGGCGAAGAAGGTAGTGATATTATACTGTTCTTTATATGTAGCGTTAGATTTTTTTGATGTATAAATACACAACAACAGTACCTCCTACTTCGGATGTTAGTAAATTTGGTGTGCCTATATTAATTATATAAATCTGAGTATAGAAGAGAATGCAGCTATGTTGTATCACAAAAGTATATAAACATATATTTTCCCTTTGTCGCAGGAGTATGTGTCATTGGAGTGGGGTATTACAATGGCAAATATGTGTTTAAGTCCCCCCCCCCATGTGGGGGGGGGGACATTCTAATGGGCAGAAATTCTACATAGTTTTTTAGTGGAGAAAGAAATTGCTGAAATGAAGAAGGGTGGAGAAAAGAAGAACTAGAACGGATACAAACGTAAAGTGAAGGTATGTGTCAGGACGTAGAAGAGAGTATGAATACCGGTCGGTGTTGTTATATAGAGTTGTATATATAATGTGTGAGTTGTAAATGGGGATATAAATATAGTATGTGATCGAGATTTTATGTCTGCGGCACATACACATAATTGCGTTAATGCGTCGTGCGTGGGAGAAGACATTATTTGAGATTGAGTTTTTTTGGGGGTGTAGGATATGATGTGTTATGTAAATTAGGGACAAATGAAAAATGACAGAACTGAACCTGTTAACTTTGGATTGGTTGATTAATAATATATATAATATTTATTGTATAGTGTTTGTATTGATGTAAACAACGCCTCTGGGTTAGTATATGTTAGATATATATGTGATGGGTGTGTTTTCCTAATTTGTGGGGTATCGTAATCGTACCAAAAAAATAAATGGGCTATAAGTAACGGTTTTGGTTTGCCAGAACCAGAAATATTTTTTAAAAGAGAACTATAGTAATAGTTGGATGTGTGGTTTTGTATTATATGAAGTGGCAAACATAGATAAGTGCACAAAGCATTTGATTTTAATAAGTTTGTGTTTTGTCTTGCTTAGCTTTGTTGTTTTAATGGTCTACGCAGATAATGTGTTTATTGAAGTCTCTTCGCCCATTACATTACATAGAGACGCACTTTTTAGATAACTTTAAATGGCGAGTAAAATAATAAATTTAGATATTCGTGAAAATATAATAGATTTTACGACAGATTATATTCTCAAATCAGACAAAAATACGGCTTTAATAAGCGGAGGCAGGAGACCTTTTTTGTTTATCAGAAGAAGACTTGCCTTAGAATGTAAGAAATCCTTTTTTCCTCCAAAATTTTTTACCAATGATGAATTCATTGAAGGAGTTGTTTTTGACAACTCAGAACTTGTAAAAATTTCAGATTTTGAATCGGCATTTATTATATTTGAGATTGTTAAGAAAGAAGCGCTATTATTTTTTAAGGATAAAACTTCTTTTGCGTTATTCATAGATTGGTCTTTTGAAATTCTGTCTTTTATAGAGCAGTTGGATATGGAAGATATATGCGATGAAAAACTAAAAACTGTAAAGACAAATGCAGAAATAGGTTATGATGTTCCTGAAAGTATTAATGATTTATTGAAAAATATTTTTAGGATAAGAAAAAATTTTCACGATATTTTGGATGACGCTTTAAAAACTACAAAGGGATATAGTTTTTTAAAGGCTGCATTAATGGATGCGGAGTCGTTATCTGGTAACTTCGACGAGATTATATTGATAGCTCCTTTTTATCTCCGTAAAACGGAGATTGAAATTTTTAAGAAAATTTATAAAATCGGAAAACTTGTTCTACTTACTCAAGGTAACCCCAAAGATTATGAAATGTTGACGCGCATATACTCCGAATTTGGCGAGCCTTTGCCTGTTGGTGTGAAAAATGTGAAAAATAATTGTAAATTAAACGTTTATTCCGCGTTTGACGATCAATCTCAAGGTTCTCTATTAAAAAATCTCACGAAAGATTATTCTAAAGAAGAAATGGATAAGACTGTTATTATTGTCCCAGATTCAAAAATGTTGCAGTCTGTGGTGTCTGAGATATCGATAGTTACAGATCGCTATAACGTTTCAATGGGCTATCCTGCCATGAAGACGGCTGTTTTTTCTCTCTTAAATGCAGTTATAGAGGCGCAACTTTCAAGAAAAGGGCAATATTACTACTCAAAAGATATCATGAAGGTTTTAAGTAACCCACTTTTAAAAAATATGAGATTTTTTGGAGAAAGTTCAATATCAAGAATTGTTGCCCATAAGGTTGAAGAATTTTTGAATAGAGATTCAAGGAGTTGTATAAGTGGCAGAATATTTGTTTCTTTTGAAGAAATTGTCAACGAGAAACAACTCCTTGATGAAATGAGTCTCACGATAACAAAAGCTTGGAAATACGTAGCTCCTAAAAAAATAGTGAATATATTAAAAAAAATTTTCCATGATTTTTTTATATCGTGGGAAAATATTGGTACTTTTAACGATTTATCGGGTGTTTTATTTAATTTTTTAGAAAAAATACATTTTTTAAGTTCCGCTAGTAGCTATCCTTTGAATATTGACGCTATGGAGTTGTTGTTATATCTGGCAAACGAACTTAAATTTTGTGGAGTATCTAATGCAAAATTTCACAATGAAGAGGTTTTGGATATTTTTAAGAAGCTAATAAGAAATAAGAGAATAGCTTTGCTAGGCTCACCCTTAAAAGGAATACAGATATTGGGGCTTTTAGAGTCAAGAAATCTTTTTTTTGAAAATGTGTTTATTGTCGGTATGACAGATTCGGCGATACCTGCCTTAAGAAAAGAATATTCTCTTATACCGAAAGATATAATGTTTATTTTAGGAATTGAGATATCAAAAATGGAGTTTGAAATACAAAAATATCATTTTAACAGACTTATCGCGGGTGCAAAAAATTTAAATCTTATTTATCCTGATAATGAAAAAGATGAAAGGAGCAGATTTATTGAGTCTATTATTTGGGATAAGCAGTTGGAAAGCAAGGATATTAATGCTGTAAAGATAAATAGGTTTGTTTTACCTAAATTTTCTATAAGACAACATGAGAAGCGAAAATATTTTAAAACTAAAGAGATTAAAGAATATCTTAAGAATATGTCTTACACGTACAGCAAAATTGACGCTTATTTAAATTGTAAACTTAAGTTTTATTTTATGTATGTATTGTTGCTTAACGATAGTATGAAAGTGGGACGGGAGCTTTTTAGTAGCGATATAGGAAATTTCGTTCATAATTTCTTAAAGTCTGCGTTGTATGAAAATCTCAACTTTGAAAAAGTAAAATCCTCAGAATTTGAAAAAGAATATTTTAAAAAGTTTGAAAAAAGTTTTGATGCCTCTTCTCATTTTAAATTCAGAGAAGAGGCTTTTATGATGAAAGAAGTTTTAATGCATAGGATGAAAAAAGTTTTGTATTATGAAAAAAAAAGATCTTATAAAACTATTTACGCTTGCGAGAGGAAATATGCCTCAGATATTGAAACTGATTCAGGTGTTGTTTATGGCTTGAATTGCAGGATCGATAGAATAGATACTGACGATAAAAACTATATGATATTTGATTATAAAACCGGAGCTGTTGCGGATTCTATTGTTTCAAAAAAATATTTTGATTTATTGTCAGATGGTTTTGATAGGCAGAATATGAAAAAGGCAGTGAAGTCTCTGCAACTGCCGTTGTATAAGTATATCTTTGAGAAAGAAACAGGACTTGCAGTTTCAGGATGTGCAATTTACGGCGTAAAAAAAGCGGAAATTATTGAATTCCCGAAAGAAGAAGAAATATACGATAAGTGTATTAGTGTAGTCAAGAAAATTCTTGACGATATAAATACTTGTGAAAGTTTTGAGTTTGACAGCGAAGATAAAGTTAACTGCGGAACGTGTAGGTATTTTTATATATGCAGATGAGAGTGGTTTGAATTAGTGCTTAAATATAAAGTTGCGAAGAATATAAAAGAAGTTGGGCAGGTTATTCAACAGAATACATTTTTAGAGGGCAATCCTTAATTTCCTTAAAAAATTGCTGTTAAAATAACATCACAAAAAAATATCTTAAAAATATCTTTTTGTTTAACATATACCCGATGTATGAGGGCGGTGTATGGGGGTTTATTTTGATTTTTTTCTCATTTTAATTGTTTTTGCATTAAGAGCTTGATAAAGTTATTAATTTAAAAATCATTAAAATCAATGGATATGTTAGGTCATCATTTATATTGACACTTAAATGTCTCATATTTTGTATTATTCTAGATAAAGTAATATTTGTCCCTCCGATATTAATAAAAAGATAGGCCTTCGATGCTGATGAATTTTACGTTGCAATTTTTCCAAATTTTTTAACCTCCAAATTTCTGATGTCTTTGAAGTTTTTAATATGTATTTGATTTTAAAAACATAAAACACCTCAATTGATCGATTAATTCTTTCTGTATAACTATGTATTACAACATTACTTACTGCGAGCTTGAGTTTTTTTTAATATTTTGGTTTGATGATTTAGGCATAATTAAGGTTAATGAAGTTTTTAGTGTATCAAAATTAGTAATCAGACATAAATGCGAAAACTAAATAAAAAGCTGTCATAATTTTTTAACTTTTTTAACTTAATAGTTTGTTATAGGATGTAAATATATACGTAAAAAGTGCTTGTTATAGGTGAGTGTAAATGGAATGAAAAAGTCAAAAATTATTATGTTTTTTATTTTTGTGTTAGGAGTTTTTACTGTTACTAATATTTCAACTACTGATGGACAAATGATAAGTAAAAATCTTTTTAAAATTAAAAGAAACAAGAATGCTAATGTTGTTATGTATGATGTGAGACTAGATTCTAAAGGTAATATTGATAAATCAAATCCGATAGACGCTTACTGGATTCTATATGACAAGCAAGGACAAATGCGACGCAGCGAAATAAAGGCATTTGAAAAAAGAGCTTATGGGTTTACAATAAAATATAATGTTGAAGGATATTATGATTTGGTTTTAAAAGCTGTTCCAGATACAAATATAAAGGTTATTTTGTTAAACGGTGAACCGAAGGTTTTAATTAAGATAAATAATGAAGACGCATATCTTTTAACGGTTTTTGTTTTTGCAAAATATAACTTAATAACCACTAAGGTTTTGTACTATGCTATTACAGGTGTTGATATCAAAACCGGATTTCAGATTACGAAAAAAATAGCCGTGCATTAAAAAAAGCGCATATAGCCCCACCGTATTTGATATTGATAAAAGTGCAATTGCTTTATTTGAGTTTCTAGATTATTGCATTTTCGTTTAACTAGTTATCGCTTGCGATGCTATTGAAACGGTTTCTATAGTTGCATTTAATATGGGAATTGTAATAATTAAATAATTTGCGCCTTTTATACCTGCCGCAATTAAAATATCTTTTTTTTGTAGAACTTCCATAAATTACAATTTATTTTTATGCGCTTGTACTGTTTGACCGTGTCAAATGTTTGTTTCAATAATAACTGATTTATATCATGATTTTTTAGGGCTTGGACGACTTTTTTTCCCGTAGGCCAATAACCTACGATCATGCCACCCAAAAATGCGCTTAAGGCACAAGAGCGACGTCTTGATGATAAAACCCGTCCTCTGGAAGGCTGCCGTTGCAAAAGCTACAGCTAGAACTGTTAGTGTAAAAAGTTCCTGAGAGTGTGTTTTTACCATTTTTGGAAAAAGCCATATAGAACAAACCGTCCTCCGAATTCCATGATTAAAAGCGATAATAAAATAAGGCGGAGCAAAGCGATTTCTATCGGCTTAAGTATTCCTATGGTAGCGGAATCTGAATTAGATAATATTACTTTGGAAGGTTTTGGAGAAATGAGTATAAATACTGTTAAAATGTCTTCTACAACAAGCCATCCAACAGTGACGTGTCATTGTATAGTATTAAAAATATCATATTGTCATTTAAAATTTTTAAAAGTACAACTGTGCTTGTAGCAAGCACTCCAATCCGAGTATGAGTCCGAAAATTAAACCTAGCCCTGGTGGGGTGGGGGGGGGATGATTGCCCATGCCCGCTATAATTGAATGTACCGCAAATAGTTGTTGTAATCGTGCTTTGTATATTGCTTCTGGAATAGCGATATTTTTGACAGCTATAAGGTTATCCATTATTTTTGCTTATTGGAAATTTTTAGGCTATGTATATATTGTTTTTTAATTTTATAATCTTTTGTGATTAGAAGATTCTATTGCGATTATTTTTATTCTTTAGCGGTAACGCTCTAGTAAAAATAACAGTCTGTTTCCAGGATTTTCACTTACACTAACATCGAGTTTATATAGCAAAATAAAATTAAAATACAAAGTTGTGTAATATAGTCTGGTATCTTAGTTTTACATTAAAATTGTGTTATAATTAAAAAAAGTCATGTGATCTATATGAAAAAACTATCTCAGATTTATGAAATACTGAGTTTTGTGCGGAAGCCTGCGAGATACATTGGCTGCGAATTGAATTCACAGCCTGTCGATATGTCTGCGGATTTTTCAGTGGCTTTGTGCTTCCCGGATATTTATGAAGTAGGTGCTTCTAATCTTGGAATTGAAATCCTTTATCATTTGATTAACGAAAAAAAACTTGCCCGTTGTGAAAGAGTGTTTGCCCCCGATGATGATTTGGAATTGCTTTTAAGGAAGAATAAGATCGACTTGTTTTCATTGGAATCTAAAAGTGCTTTAAAGAGTTTTGATATTTTAGGTTTTACGATTCAGTGCGAACTTGTTGCTACTAATATTGTTAATATTCTAGATTTATCAGATATTTCCGTATTTTCAAAAGATAGAAAAGATGGTGAGCCTTTGGTAATAGGTGGCGGACCTGCGTTAACTAATCCTGAACCTTTTTGTGACTTTTTTGATCTGTTCGTTTTGGGAGATGGGGAGGAGGCAATAGAAGAAATAGTAAGCGTGTGTAGAAAATCAAAGAGTGTTAAACTGACAAAACTTGAAACATTAAAAGAATTATCAAACATAAGCGGCGTATACGTACCAATGTTTTATAGTATTGAATATAATAACGACAACACGATAAAGTGTGTAGTTCCACGTATGGGTGCAAGAGCGGTTGTCAAGAAGAGCGTTGTAGATATTGAGAATGCATATTTCCCGAAAAAAAAAATAATTCCTTTTGTTGAAACAGTACATGATAGATTAAATATTGAAGTTGCTAGAGGTTGTCCTGGTCGTTGCCGTTTTTGTCAGGCGTCAAAATATTATAAACCTTGGAGGCAGAGGACATGCGAAAAATTATTGGATCTTTTAAAGGAAGGTCTGCGAACTACGGGTTTTGAAGAGGTTACTTTTTCATCTCTTTCATGCAGCGATTATAAATATCTGGACAAGTTGTTAATTGAGGCGAATAATTTATATGGTGGTTCTAAGCTTAATATTTCCTTGCCATCTTTGAGATGTGAGAAATATTCTGTAAAAATAGCTCAATATATTAACAGAGTTAAAAGGCCTACACTTACTTTTGCTCCTGAAGCGGGAACTGATAGAATGCGTAATGTGATAGGTAAATATCTTTCTGAGGAGCAGATAGTAGAAACTCTTCTTATTGCAAACGCGATGGGCTGGAGGGTTGTAAAACTTTATTTTATGGTAGGTCTTCCTACAGAAACAGATAATGACATAGTCGGGATAGGGCGTCTCGTTAAGTTTATTAAAGGAAAAGCAAGAAATTTAAATTTCAATATTACAGTTTCTCCTTTTGTTCCAAAAGCGCAGACAGCCTTTCAATGGACGTCAATGGCCGCTGCCGATGATATAAAAAGAAAAATTAATATTTTAAATAAATTGTTCCCGAGAAATATAAAAGCTCATAGTTATAAAACAAGTATATTCGAAGCTTTGCTTGCGAAAGGAGACAGGCGTCTTTCGTCTGTAATTTACAAAGCTTGGCAGAAGGGTGCGAAGTTTGACCAGTGGATTGAGAAATTTAACAGCAATATATGGGACGAAGCTATCGCTGAAAGTAAAATTGATTTAAATTTTTATGTTTATAGAAATATAAAATTTGAAGAAATTCTGCCTTGGGATCATTTAGATTTTGGTGTATCAAAACACGCTCTATACTCTGAATACATTAAAGGTATAAATGAAACCGCTGGCAAAAACAAAGCGCCTAGCGGTGTTGATATTCGAGTTAAAGCTCCAGCGTGCGAGGCTTGTTGTGTTTCTAAAGCAAATCAAAATCAGTTTAATAACATGCGACGTTTACTGCCTGAAAATTATGTTGAACCTAGAGTTTCAGTCCTTGAACCTGTCATGCGTTTAAGACTTCGTTTTTCAAAAAAGGGTGTAGCCAGATTCGTGTCGCATTTAGAACAAATAAGATTATTTAGGAGACTGGCAAGACGTTCTGGATTTCCTATAGCGTTTACTTCAGGTTTTAGTCCTAAAGTTAAGTTGTCCTACGGACCACCTCTTTCTGTAGGTTATGAGAGTTCAAGTGAGTACATAGAATTATGTTTTACTCAAAAAATAAATATTGAGGATGTAGAGTCAAATTTTTCAAAGCTTCTGCCTATCGGTTTTAAACTACTTGATATAAAGAGAGTGCCTTTGAATTTTCCAAATATAGATATTTTGTCTAATGTTGCCGAGTATGAGATAAAAAACATAAATATCTCACAAAAAAAGATAGATGAGTTTTTGTGCCAAAGTTCAATCATAGTAAAAAAAACAAAAAAAGATAAAATTATTGAAACCGATGCTAAACCTTTGATAAGGTCTTTCAGGAATGAGAATGGTGTTTTAAAATTACAGCTTCGTTTTGGCAAAGTTGGAAATATTAAGCCTGAAATTGTTTTGGAAAAATTATTAGGGGAAAATCAAAAAAATTGTGCTGGAGTGTACGTGATAGAAAAAACTAATTTATATATCGAAACGAAAAATGGAGAAATATATGAACCTTGATCAGTGGATATAGTTCTATACTTGGTTTTTTTGTGGCAATTTATGTGGCGCGACTAAAATAAAAGAATTATTATTTGCGGAGTTTTTTATCTGAAGTGCTGATGAAGATTAAGCAAAAAAAACGCTTTCTAGGTTTTGTTAGTTTTTTTTGGAGTTTTATGGAATTTAAATTAAGTTATTAATCACACGATTTTTAAAGTATGTAACTGATTTTGTTTTGGATTTAACTTAGGAAGAAAAATTTTATGCAAGGAAGGCTTTGGTAAAGTTCATTTAGATGTTTTTGTTAAGAAATATGTGTGTAAAAAGCCGAGATCGCTAATAGAGAGATAAAATATGAAAAAGAAAGTGATAATCGTGGTTAATAAGTCAATTGGAGAAACAAAAGTTGCTGTGCTTGAAAACGATAAACTTTTTGATTTGTTTATTGAAGTAAAGGAATCTGAGAAGATATTAAACAATATTTACAGAGGTAGAGTGCAAAATATTGTTCCTGCGTTAGGTTCGGCTTTTGTGGATATTGGCATTAATAAGAGTGCATATCTTAGTGTTGATAATATAGTGTCGCGATGCAGTGAAAAAAATATTAAAAATATGATCAAATCAGGTCAGGATATTATAGTGCAAGTGTACAAAGAAGCCATAAACAATAAAGGTCCTAAGGTGACAATGAATATTTCACTTCCAGGAAGACTTTTAGTATATATTCCTTTTGGTAATAATGTGGTGGGTGTATCTAAAAAAATTAAAAATAAGCAGGAATGCAAGAGATTAAGAGACATAGCCAATGAGGTAAAAAAAAACGTATCCGGTGGTATAATAGTGAGAACTGAGGCTGAAAAAGTTAAGGAAGTAGAAATTAAAAACGAAGTCAGTTATTTAACAAGACTTTGGGTGTCTATAGTTGAAAAATTCAAAAATGTAGAATCAACTAATCTTATTCACAAAGATTTAGGTATAGTGCTTCAGATAGTGAGAGACTATTTTTCAGATGATGTTACGCTTATGCATATAGATTCACGGAAAGAGTTTAATGATGTTGTGGATTTTGTAAAAATTGTAGTACCTGAATTAGCTGATAAAATTGTGTTCTATAATTCTAAAGTTCCTATATTTAAATTATATGGCATTGAAGAAGAAATAGATAAGCTGTGTTCAAATAAAGTAGGTCTTAACTCCGGAGGTTATATTGTTATTCAAGAGGCGGAATCTCTTTGCGCAATAGATGTTAATAGCGGGAAATTTACGTCAAAATTTACTCAAGAAGAAACCGCTGTTCTTACAAACCTTGAAGCTTCAGAAGAAATTGCAAGACAATTAAGGCTTAGGAACATAGGTGGTATAATTGTTATTGATTTTATAGATATGAAAAAAGCTGCAGATAGACGAAGGGTTTTGGATAGACTTTGTGAAGCCGCAATGAGTGATAAAGCCAAAATAAAAGTGTGGCCTATGATTAATAAACTTGGTCTTATAGAAATGACTAGGGAGAGAAAAAAAAAGTCGTTGTTTTCTCTCCTTAGCGATGCTTGCCCTGTCTGTCAAGGATTAGGTTTTGTATTTTCAAAAAAGAGATCTAATTTCTATGTTGATGGAGTAAAGTGAATAGAAGTTCCGCAATTGTGTCCTTTTAAGTTGTATGTGTAAGAGTTTTGAGATTTTATGAATTATTGTGCATTATACAAAAGTGATGAAAGAGATATTATCTAAAAAGATGGGTAGAAATTTTTTTTGAATAATTGGCTGTCTTTGAAGAACTCTTAGTATATCCGCATATTTTGATTATAGCCAAAAACATGTGGATATACTAAGAGGAAAAACACTACTGATAATTTTATGTTCCTAAATATTTTTTTAAAGTTTTACGAACAGCCTCTTTTCCAATAAGCATTTCTTTAAAATATTTTTCTATTTTTTTGCCGAGACCTGCTGTATAGAGATTTATACCGAATATTTTTTCATTTGACAGAATTGCTGTTAATTTACCCTCTGATGATTCCGGGTGTCCCAGTCTTACGTCTGCTAATGAGGTCCGTAAATGTGACATAAGCGGGTCAGGACTTAGAATTAAAGGATTATCACTATCGTCGCGGGCTATAAGGTATCTACACCAGCCGGCTATTGTTAGGGGTATAAATACAAGTGAGTTTATATCAAGGTCTGGGCGTTTCAAATAAAGTTTAATTGTTTCCCCAAAACGTATACTAAGTTTTTGAGATGTATCTGTTGCAATACGCTGCGGGGTATCAGGTATATTAGGATTTGGAAAACGTACATTAATAACTTCGTTTATGAAGTCAAAAGGTTTGATAATGCCGGGATCAACCACAACTGGCATACCTTCATCATAACCTATTTTTGAAATTAATTTTACAAGGTCTTCATCTTTCATTTCGTCTGAAATGGAGGTAAACCCTAATATGCAACCAAATATTGCGAGTGCGGAATGTAAAGGATTTAAACAAGTGCACACCTTCATCTTCTCTACTTTATCTACTGTGCTTCTATCACAGAAATAAACCCCCACTTTTTCAAGCGTTGGGCGTCCGTTAGGAAAAGCGTCTTCAATGACAAGATATTGCGCCTCTTCTGTATTAACAAAGAGAGCAATAACGGAATTTTTAGACGTTTTTGTAATTTGAGTGCCAACGAAACCCATTTTATCAAGTCGCTGCTTTACTTTTTGCGAAGGGTATGGCGTGATTTTATCAATCATACTCCACGGGAAAGAAACTTTTTTGTTGTCTGAAAGATAGTCAACAAACTCTTGATCTACATGTTTACGCAATTTCCACTCATTTGCAACGGTAGCTACTGCGTTTTTTAGTTTGTCTCCATTATGAGAAAAATTGTCGGTGCTTACGAGTGCTATTGGGGGTTTATTGTTTTTATAGCGTTCATACATCAATGCGGTTAATTTGGTCATAGCACCTACGGGCCTGGTGATTCCTTCGTCAAATTCCTTTAGTACATCTGGCTTAAATGAACCACTTATTGTTTTCAGATCATAACCCTTTTCCGTGATTGAAAGCGTGACTATTTGTAAAGAAGGTGCGGTAAATATGAGTTTAAGCCTCTCCCATGCGGTTTTATCCGTGCTGTCAGCCGCTATACTCTCAGTAATACTTGAAATTACGTTCGATTTTATGCTTCCGTCTGCGCACATAGTAACTTGTAAACTAAGATTATCGTAAGGCTTATATGCTTTTTCAATGATTTCATAATCAAAAGGTTCAACTACGATTACTCCCTTATCGGATAACTTTTGTTCAATGAGCCTTTGGACAATGGCGCAGTGGAAGCCTTTAAATAGATTACCTGCTCCGAAATGAATCCATGTCGGAGCGTCAAAAGTCCTTTTGTAAAGTTCCGAGTCGTCAATATCTGCAACATGGATATTGTTTTTTTCAAAGTTTATTTTATTCTCTTTGACATATTTTTTGCTTTTTAGTTCTAACATAAAGAACACCCTTGATTATTTTTTATTTTGTCTATCTAACATATCCCAAATGCCAAGAATATACATAATACCCAAAGCTCTGTCGTAAAGGCCATAACCTGGACGCAATCCTGGACGGGATTCTTCATTCCAAATATGTCTTCCGTGATCCGGACGAATATAGTACTTAAATCCTAATTTGTGGAATGTACGTACGATTTCTACAATATCTAAAGAACCGTCACAGGAACGATGCGAACTTTCTATAAAATCGCCGTTTTCAAATCGCCTTACGTTTCTGATGTGAGCGAAAAATATTTTGTCTTGATAAGTTTTTATCAGATCTATAATGTCGTTTTTATCTGATGAACCTAACGAGCCTGTGCATAAAGCAAGGCCGTTTGATGGACTATTGACGAGATTCAAGTATCTTTGAATATTTTTTTTAGAAATTATAAGCCTTGGAAGACTGAAAATACTCCATGGCGGATCATCCGGGTGAATAACCATTTTTATGTCATTTTCTTCTGCAACTGGGATAATTTCTTTTAAGAAATATTTTGCATTTTCAAAAAGATTTTCTATAGTAAACCCTTCGTAAGCTTTAAGCAACTCTCTTATTTTTGAAAGTCGTTCCGGTTCCCAGCCTGGCATTGATAATAGTCCTTTTTGCTTTGATAAATTGTCTAAAAATTCATAAGGATTGAGACTGTCAATTTTTGCCTTTTCATAAAAAAGAGCTGTTGAGCCGTCAGGAAGAGCCTTGTACAAGTCTGTTCTTGTCCAGTCAAAAACAGGCATAAAATTATAACATACGACTTTCACACCAGCTTTACCCAAATTACGTAGAGTATTTTTGTAGTTTTCAATATATTTACTTCGTGATTGGAGTCCGAGTTTTATATCTTCATGTACATTTACGCTCTCAACTACTTCATTGTTAAAACCCGCTTTAGAAAGGCAAAGTCTAACTTGATTGATTTTATCCATTTCCCAGCAATCACCTGCCGGCACATCATGGAGTGCCCACACTATTCCCTTAACTCCAGGTATTTGTTTAATGAAGTTTAAGGGAATAGTGTCAAGTTTTTCTCCATACCATCTAAACGTAATTTGCATATGGAAGGTTCCTCCTAAGTATAAAAGTCGATAACAACAAACTGAAAATAGATAACTGTGCTTTGAGCCAGAGGTGAGATAAACTGAGTTATCTTTGAACTCGCCCGGAAGCATCTCCGCTTACTAGGTTTAATACTTCATCCACCGACACTTGATTATAATCCCCTTCTATGCTGTGTTTTAAACAACTTGCAGCTACGGCAAATTCCAATGCGTCTTTGGATGAGAAGTTGTTGATGAGAGAATAAATCAGTCCAGCTCCAAAAGAATCTCCTCCGCCTACTCTATCAACTATATGTATTAAATATTCTTTACTAAAATGGAATTCTTCCCCATCGTAAAGCATAGCAGCCCAACGATTATCATTTGCCGAGATTGAGCTTCGTAAAGTTATGGCAACTTTTGAAAAATTAAATCTATCTGTTACTATTTTAGCGGCTTCCTTGTAGTCTTCGCGATTAACTTCGCCTGATGTTATATCGCTGTGCCTTGCTTTGATTCCAAATACGTCGTCTATGTCTTCTTCATTTGCTATGCAAATATCGACAAATTCGCAGATTTCTCCCATAATTCTTCCAGCTTTTTCTTTGGACCAAAGTTTTTTTCTAAAATTTAAATCGCAACTTACAGTGATTCCCCTTGCTTTTGCAATCTTACAGGCTTGGAGGCAAATTTTTTCTGTTTTATTGCTTAATGCTGGGGTTATTCCAGTGAAGTGAAACCACTGAGTTTTTTCAAAAATTTTATTCCAATCAAAGTCTGTTTCTTCCGCTTTAGCTATGGCAGAATCTTTTCTATCGTATATTACTTTTGATGGTCTTTGACTCGCACCTTTTTCAAGAAAATATATTCCTACCCTCTCACCGCCCCTCGCAATAAATGAAGTGTCAACACCGCGTTCTCTTAAAGAATTTACTCCAGCCTGTCCTATTTCATGTTCTGGTATTTTACTGATAAAACGTACGTCTAATCCAAAGTTCGCCAGCGATACTGCAACGTTTGCTTCGCCTCCACCGTATGTCACCCCATAATTCTTTGCTTGCAAGAAGCGACAATATCCGTCAGGGGCGAGTCTCAGCATAAGTTCTCCGAAAGTTGCGATTCTCTTTGACATAGTTGACACCCTCCTTTACTTCATTATTTGAGTAAAATTCTGAAAAATTTATAAGTCTGTTATAGGTTTAAATTTAGGAACAAGCAACTTCATTATGCACCATGCCAGAAGATAAGCAAGAGAGCAAAAAGTAAACATTACAGTGTACCCTGTTTCAGTGTGTCCGAATGACTTGTAATAATCAAATAACCATCCAGCGGTTTTTGAAGTGACAAGACCACCAAAGCCACCTGCCATACCGCCGATTCCAGTAACGGAAGCCACGACTTTTTTAGGAAACATATCGGATACTGTAGTGAATATATTTGCTGACCATGCCTGATGCGCAGATGCACCAATCCCTATTAGGACAATAGAATACCAATAGCTTATTGAACCTAAAGGCTGTGCTAGAAGGACTACGAGGGGAAAAAGTGCTATGACAATCATAGCCGTCATACGCGCGGAATAAATATCCATACCTTTGTTAACAAAAAAAGTAGGAAACCATCCTCCACTTATACTGCCCACCATAGTCATACTATATAACACCGCGAGAGGCACCATTACCCCTATACCCGTTATATTGTATTTGATTTTAAGGTAAGCTGGCAACCAGAATAAAAAAAACCACCAGACTCCATCAGTTAAAAACTTACCTATGGCGAAAGACCACGTTTGTTTATATCCAAGTAGGCGAAACCATTTGATACTATTTTTATTATTACTTTCTTCATTATTTTTCTTTTCTGGAGCTTGCTCTTCTTCGTCGCTTAATATATACTTGTATTCAGTTTCTCCTACTCTTCCCTTTTCTAAGAAATTTTTAGGACTGTCATAGTAACGTTTCCAAAATACCAGCCATAAAAATCCTGCGGCACCCACTATAACAAATGCGCTTTCCCAACCAAAATATCTTGCTAGCCACGGTACGCTAAGTGGAGCAGCAATCGCTCCTATGTTTGATCCAGAATTGAAGATACCGGTTGCAAAAGAACGTTCTTTTTTAGGAAACCATTCTGCTGTAGTTTTGATAGCTGCTGGAAAATTTCCTGCTTCACCCACGCCTAACAAAAAACGTGCGAACGTGAAGCCTATCACAGATACGGGTATAAAAACACCGAGTTTAGATAGTAAAGGTGAAGCCGCACTTCCTATTTGAATGGCAAAAGCGTGTATCATAGCGCCTAATGACCACAACACCAACGACCATGCATATCCTTTTTTTGTGCCCAACCAATCTATAAATCTTCCTGCAAAAAGCAGTGCTATTGCATAAGAAATCTGAAATACAGAAGTGATATTAGCATAGTCGCTGTTAGTCCAATTGAATTGTTCAGACAAGGATGGTTGTAACAAGCTTAATACTTGCCTGTCTAAATAGTTTATAGTAGTGGCAAAGAAAAGCAACGCGCATATAGTCCACCTGTAATTCCCTATTTTTTTGGTGGTTTTTGAAGCAGCTTCATTTTGTAGCATATAACAATCCCCTTGTTTCGAAAAATTCTTGTGTTAAATATCAAATTTAAAATAACGAACAGCGTTGTCGTAAGATATATCTTCAATTATTCTAGATAGCATTTTAATGTCGTATGGGTATTCACCGTTTTCAACCCATTCGCCTATTAAGTTGCATAGGATACGTCTGAAATATTCGTGCCTTGCATAAGATAGAAAACTACGTGAGTCGGTAAGCATGCCGACAAAATTGCTTAAAATTCCTAAGTTTGCAAGGGAAGTGAGTTGATCTATCATGCCAACTTTATGATCATTAAACCACCAAGCGGATCCCTGTTGTATTTTGCTTAACGCTGAAGCGTTTTGAAAGCATCCTAATATTGTTCCTATGGCAGCGTTATCGTTGGGATTTAAACTAAATATTATTGTTTTGGGAAGTTGTTCAGTGGAATTAAGAGCATTAAGAAAATCTACAATCTGGGCGCTGGGGGCAAAATTATTTATACAGTCATATCCTATGTCTGGGCCAAGTTTATCGAATGCTAGCGTATTGTTGTTGCGTTTGCAACCGTAATGCAATTCCATGACAAGATCATTCTTGTGGTATTCTTGTCCGGCAAATATCATAAAAGCGGTTTTATACTTTAGCTCTTCTTCTTTGGTAAGAGCATTTCCCTTTAATTTTTTCTCAAATATTGTTTCTACTTCTTTTTCGGAAGCTGGAACATACGTAATATATTCTATGGCGTGATCTGTTGCACGACAACCCAAAGATATAAAAAACTCAAGCCTTTTCTTGAAAGCTCCTTTAAAGTCCGTAAAGGAAACTATATTGATATCGCTTGCTTTTGAAAGTCGGTTTATATAGTCTGTGAAAATGGGTTGCTCTATGTTTAGTGCTTTATCAGGACGCCAAGCTGGAATAACCTGTACATCAAAAGATTTGTCTTCTTTAATTTTTTTATGCCATTCAAGAGTGTCTATGGGATCGTCTGTAGTGCATATCACTTTAACTCCTGATTGTTTTATTATTCCGCGGGCAGACATAGACCTTTCCTTTAACTTTCTGTTGCATAGATCCCATACTTCTTGTGCGGTTTCGCTGTTTAAGATGCCCTTGTAATCAAAGTATCTTCTAAGTTCAAGATGACTCCAATGATAAAGGGGGTTTCCAATTGCTCTTTCAAGAGTTTCTACCCATTTTTGGAACTTTTCTCTAGGTGGTGCGTTGCCTGTAATATATTTTTCTTCTATACCATTAGAGCGCATCTGGCGCCACTTGTAGTGGTCGCCCTCTAACCACATTTGATTTATATTTTCAAATTGTCTATCTTGAGCCACTTCCTTAGAGTTGAGGTGGCAATGGTAATCTGCTATGGGTTTTTTGGATGCATACTTGTGAAAGAGTTCCTTTGCCGTTTTTGTGGAAAGTAAAAAATCTTTGTCAAGAAAATTCTTCATAACTCCCCTCCGTTAATCAAATTATTTCAATTACTCTTTTGCAACAGATGGACTGCGAAACCATTTATCTCCTTTTCTAAATATATAAATTTCAAATTGTTGCTTGTGTCGTACTTGGCAGTTTTATAGTTAAAGGTGACCCCTCTTTTTGCTAAATGATATAAAGCTCTTTCAACGCTGTTAGTGGCTATTGCGAGATGTCCGTTTGTACCATGACAAGGTGGCTTCATAATTTCTAGACGCTCACTTGCAAAGATAGAAGAAGAAGCTTCTCTTTTTGAAAAACCGAAAATATTTACAAACGAATCGGCTATTTCACTTATTTGTGACTTGTCTTTTGAGTTGATACATGTATGAGCCAGTTCAAAACCTAAAATTACTGAGATAACCTCTTTTGAGAGTTTTGTTATGCTTACAAAATCGTCTTTATTAATTAGTTCTTTGCTTGCTATCCAACTTCCTCCACAAGCGATTACTTTTTTAAAACTCAAATATGAATTTATGTTTTTTAGGCTAATGCCACCCGTTGGCATAAAATTCATATTTGAGTAGGGAGCGGATAATGATTTTATCGTATTTACTCCACCTATGTTTTCAGCTGGAAAAAACTTTACAGTGTCAAGACCTAACTCTAATGCTGCTTCTATGTCGCTTGCGCTTGAACACCCTGGAATTACAGTTATATTCTTCTCAATGCAATATTTTACTATTTTAGTATTTAGTCCTGGACTTACTATAAATTTTGCTCCCGCATAAATCGCTTCATCAACATGTTGCATTGTTAAGACTGTTCCCGCTCCAATTAAAATTTGAGGAAATTTTTGAGAAATAGCTTCAATGGATTCTTTCGCTGCTTTTGTTCTAAACGTTATTTCGGCGCAATTAATGCCGCCTGCTCTGAGCGCTTTTGCAAGCGGTATGGCATGGTCTACGTTATCTAAAGTGATGACAGGAACAATGCCAATCTTAGCAATTTCTCTTAGTAATTCATTCACTATTTTCTCCTCTTGTTTTTATATATTAGGTACGTCTTTAATCTTTAAAATGCTGAACTAAGGAGTTAGCATATAGGTCGTCCCATCAAGAACAACACACAGCAACCGTAAAATTAAAAACCTTTTTCTACATTTAGATTTTTTAAGGCTTAATAAGAGTAGTTTTATCGCTGTGTTTCCGAGGGGCGCTCCCACATATAAATGCGTCTAAGAATGCATCAGAGGTTTCGCCTGATGCTAGGAGACCCGTTTTTTGATCAACTAATGCCCATTCAATGTTTTCTGGTTGCGAAAAATCCACCACAGGTTCTCCTTCAAGAGCCTTTTTCATAAATTGCGTCCATATTGGGCATGCAACTACTCCCCCAGTAACTTTTTCGCCGAGAGATATTGAGTTATCGTCGTAACCTACCCATACTCCACTGACTAGTTGCGGCGTGTACCCTATAAACCATGCGTCGCTTGAATTGTTTGTCGTTCCAGTTTTTCCGGCACAAGGTCTTCCTAAATTTTTTGCACTTCGCCCGTTTCCTTTTTCAACAACAGACTTCAGCATATTGGTTATAATAAAACAGTTTTGGACGGAGAGGACTTCTTTTTGCTGAGGAATACTTTGCTCTAAAATTTTTCCGTTTCTGTCAGTTACTTTTGTAATAATATAGGGGGTCGTTTTAATGCCGCCTGAAGCTAAAGTTGCAAATGCCGAAACCATTTCCTGTAAAGTGACTTCGCTTGATCCTAAAGCAAGGGAAAAAGAATTTACAAGTGGTGTTGTTATACCTAAATTTCTTGCGGTTTGTATAACTTTTTTCGGGGTTATTTTCATGATTGTTTCAATGGCACAAGTGTTGATAGATAAAGCGAGAGCTGTTCTCAAAGTTACAGGTCCTCTATATTTTTTACCATAATTTGTAGGTACCCAAATTTTATTTGTGTTGATTAAATCCTTTCCAGATACGGTTTCTGCTATTTCTTCAAGTGTCACTAAATCTCTTGATATCAAATCCCATGAGTTCCCCCTATTAATAAAAACCATCGGCTTATCGTCAAGAATAGTTGCAGGTGTAAATCCTGCCTCAATTGCTGCTGTATATACCAGGGGCTTAAAAGATGATCCTGGTTGCCGTTTTGCTTGAGTCGCTCTATTAAATTGTGATTCTTTGAAGTTGCGGCCACACACTATTGCTCTTATTGCCCCATTTTTAGGATCTATAGCTACCAGGGCTCCTTGTACTTTTTGAAATTTTTGCTTAGTTTTCTTAAAGCTGTTTAATTTGTTTTTATCAAATTTTGCAAGCACCTCTTCAATTGCTTTTTCAGCTGCCATCTGGGCTTTTATGTCAAGTGTTGTATAAATTGAAAGCCCTTCTTTGAATAAAGCATCTGTGCCGTACTTCGGTTCAAGCATTACTCTTAATAGCTCTAAAAAATATTGAAGTGAATCTTCCTTTGAAGCATTCTCTTTTGAAGGTAACGCGGCTGCGCATGCTTTTTGTTTCTGCTCTTTTGTAATATAATTTAGTTTTCTCATTTTTAATAAGACGAGATTTCTTCTTGCAAGAGCTGCCTTTTTATTTTTAAAAGGATTATAATGGTTTGGAGATTTTGGAATTGCAGCAAGCATTGCGCATTCTGCAAGATTTAAATCTTGTACGTTTTTATTAAAATACGTTCGCGCTGCAGCTTGAATCCCGTAAGCACCGTTGCCGAAATATATTTGATTCATATAAAACTGTAGTATTTCACATTTTGAATAATTTTTTTCAAGCTGTATTGTAAGTAATATTTCTTTAATTTTTCTAATTAATGTTTTATCGTTGGTTAAGAATATAGTTTTTGCAAGCTGTTGCGTTATCGTTGATCCTCCTTCTACGACTTTGCCTTTCAACAGCATCTTAAAAAAGGCGCGTGTAATTCCCTTGACTGATATCCCCCAATGTTTAAAAAAGTCATTATCTTCAATAGCTATAAGAGCGTTTTGGAGGTTAATTGGTGCTTCTTTTATTGGCGTAAAAATACGTCTTTCAATGAAGAGCTCCGCTATTAAATTGTTGTCTTTATCGTGAATTTTGGTTGACAAATTAGGAACATAGCTGCCAAACTGCTGCATAGACGGCAAATCACCACCTACTAAGTTTGCTGCGACTTTGATTGTTGTGATTATGAATACGAGCAGCAGAATAACGATTATAAAAACTAAAACATTGAAAGAAGATTTTTTTTTCATTTTTTTCGTTTCATAACCACGAGGACTATAACTATACACGAGGATTATATTTTAAAATGAAGTTTATGTCAAAGATGATAGCTTTATGTTTGTCTATGTAAGGATAATAAACTGAGAATCTTGAGTAAGTGACAAAAATTTTTGAGCAAACTCTTTTGTTTCTTAGGTTCCAGATTTTAATTTTCGGAATTATTTCTCTTGGTAGAAAATAAAAAGATTGCTATAATCCACTTTATAAGGAGGGGGGGTAGGATGAAGAGTTTGTATGATGTGTCACACACAAGCTGTTTACTGGACTGGAGTGCGTACGGTCGTGTGTCGCAATAAGTTCTGCTAGCGCTCCAATAGCAATTTCAATGCTGATAAAAATCCAAGTTTACTTTTGTCGCTTTTTGTGATAAACCAACGAGAATGGGGGAGGGGTGAATAAGGTTTTGTCGCTATAGCAGGCAAAAGGTTTTAGGTAGAGCAGGGTGTTACTTTTGATAGTCTTTGTTGCAAGGTTTTAGCAAGTCTATAGTATGATTTATAGCGTACAATTAATTAGTTGGAGCTTTAGAAAAAAAATCGGGTATTATTGTCATGAAAGATTTAGGAATTACTGAATTAATTACTGAATTAAAGTATGTGGTACGGGAATTTTTGCCTATTATAATGTAAGCTGGTGGTATGATGGACCCTAATGCTAATGGTGAAAAGCAAGTTGAAAAAAGTTTAAAGAGGAAAATCGGCACTTTAATTAAGATGTATTTTGTTATGGGGTTGATTGTCGTCATACCCCTTTGGCTTACATTTTTTATAGTAACCATTATTTTTAATTGGATAAGTAGTTTTGCCTTGCCCGTAACTAACTATTTTGTTCCTGACACATTTTTAACTCATGTCATAACGAGGATTTTGAGCTTTTTTATTTCAATTTTAGGTGTAATAATCTTAGGGTTTGTTGCGGACAGGGTTTTTGGGAAGAGTGTTTTGAGTTACGTAGAAAAACTTGTTAAAAAATTACCTGTTTTAGGAGCGATTCATTCCGCGGCAAAGCGATTTGTAAGTTTTATATTTGGTAAAGATGGTGCTAAGAAGTTTAAGAAAGTTGTTTTTGTCCCTTATCCAAATAAAGAAGTTTACAGTGTAGCTTTTTTAACGAGTGAATATGTAATTAATGGTGAGAAATATGTTTGCGCTTTTATGCCTACAACTCCAAACCCTACGACAGGTTTTTTATTGCTATTTAAAGAAAAAGAAGTAATTTATACTAATTATAGTGTAGAGCAGGCACTTCAGTTTATTATTTCAGTTGGGGTAGTAAATATCGATGACGGAAAATAATAGTAAAAAACAAGTTTGATTAAAAAATAGAGGGATTTCGGAATGAGAGCCAAAGCACCGCGCGGCACACATGATATTTTTGGAACATGCGCTGCACGGATGAATCTGCTGGAACAAAAGGCAAGAGATATTTTTATGAGGAGCGGATTTGAGGAAATAAGAACTCCAATATTTGAAGACGCTTCTCTCTTCATACGTTCTGTTGGAGAAATGACTGATATAGTAGAAAAAGAGATGTATGTTTTTGAAGATAAAAAGAGAAGAAAACTTGTCTTACGTCCTGAAGGCACCGCGCCTATAGTAAGAGCTTTTATTGAGCATAGAATGGACATTTTAAGATCTATAGGTAAATTTTTTTATGCAGGGGAAATGTTTCGCTATGAAAGACCACAAGCTGGTAGATATAGGCAGTTCCATCAAATAGGAGCCGAATTTTTTGGTGTTTCATCTCCTGTTGCGGATGTGGAAATTATCTTGCTTGTTTGTGACTTACTTCGTTCTGTTGGTATAAGTGAAGTAAAAGTGCGTTTAAATTCTTTAGGTTGTCAGAAGTGCAGACCTGTTTTTAAAGAAGAATTAGTTAAATACTTAGCTTCTGAAGAAGGTTTGTGTGAAGATTGTCTAAAAAGACTTAAAAATAATCCTTTAAGAGTTCTTGATTGTAAAATAGATTCGCATAAGTTTAATTATGCTCCTAAAATGTCATGTTACTTATGCAATGAATGCAGGGGTGATTTTGATTTGCTGCGGTCTTTGCTTGACGTCCTGAAGTGCGATTATAATGTTGACAATAAACTTGTAAGAGGATTAGATTACTATACGAAGACTGTTTTTGAAATTTATTCATCAAATTCTGCGATTATTGCATCGGTTGGGAGAGACTGTAAGGTTAAGACAGATACGGAGGATGATATTATAACTCATGTGTCTAAGTATGCGCATTTTAACTGCTTCAGTTGTCTTGATGTAAATCATTCCGTTGTACTCGCGGCAGGTGGAAGATACGATAATCTTGTTGAAGAACTGGGTGGAGAAAGCACTCCAGCTGTTGGGTTTGCTCTTGGATCTGAAAGAGTCTTAATTGCTGCGGGAAGCAACTCAACGCTTTTTAATAAGATTAGAGAAATAGTTGTTAAAGTACTCTTTGAAATGCAAAAAAACTCAATACCTCTCAATGAAAAGGAAATAAGTGATTTATTTAAAGAAGTTTCAGTTGTTGCGCTAAATTCAATGCTTATCAATAAAAAGGGAATAGACGATCTGTTTAAAATGGTTCTAGATGATGTGCAAAATTCGCAGCCTGATAAACTTGCTGGATGTAGTGGAAAGTTTTTAGATGAAAATTTCGATAAACTTAAAGAAGTTTTAGCTACTGTGCAAAATCCGGCAATTTTCAATAGTCTTCAAGAAGAGAAGATTTGCGTAGCAATTGCAGACCGAGAACTTATCAGAGAAGCTTTTTTATTTGCAGTAAAAATTAGAAGAGATGGATTAAAAAATAATAAAAATGTTTCCGTTTTTTATCCTATTTATGATAAAACCTTAACATGGCAATTAAAATTCGCAGATAAGATAGGAGCTTATAAAACGATAATTTTTTCTAAAACAGAATTTGAAAAAGGTAAGGTTTTAGTAAAGAATATGAAAGAAAAAATACAAACACAAGTTTCTATAGATGAACTTTAAAAGTTTGGCTTGTGGTTTTTTATGTATCAGGTAGCTGAGTATAGAATGGTCTATTGCTGTAGTTAAGTTTTTTATTAAGAACGTGTATAAAAATTCCTAACAGCTCTTTTGTCCCCTGGTGATTTATATCCATGTTGTATGTATCTTTGTTCTTACTGGGCTTTTTTGTAATTCCCACTTACCTCTCACAATCTTTGAGATGTGACTTTCTTAAAAACTTCATAATACAATATTCCCATGAGCATTTATGATAGAATATTGTTCATGTACAAATTGCTGCGACACTACTCACAATAACAACTATGATGGTAAACGCTATATATAATATTAGTGATTTTGTGATTTTCATATTTGAAGATATACTTAATAAGTATATCAATCCGACATCCATGTCGATGACATAACCACTAATTACGCGCAAACTAATATTTGATCTGGTAAATCAATAAATTTAAGCATTTTATTAAAATTGTCTCTCCTTTTAATCTCGAGGGGAATTGTACAAAAAAGTCAAAAGAGCGATTTATATATTTCTAACTCTAATCCTTTTGGATGGGGATGTACACACTTCAGACGTAAGAATAAGAGTGGATTTAATCCATAAATAGAGAGGAGAGACAGTTAATAAACGAAATGACAAGGCAGAAGATAGCGATGATATATGGGTTTAGCCTGTTTAATAAATAAAAAAAAACAATTCTTGACAAGGTTATCTATCAAGAATTGAATGTTAAACGTCTACAGAAATTTTCATTACATATTCGTTCTTAAGATACAGCCAGAGAGTCCTTATTAATTTAGCGATTCTTTATTGTGGGATGTGGTAACAAATGGGCCTATAACAACACCACACAAACCATACGAGGATTATTAGCATTAAGCTCTATCCTCGCGATAATCACAAAACACCGAAACATGTTTTTCGCAATTGCAAAAAAGATAGACTATCAAATCTTCTTAGTGGCGAAAGGGAGAGGGCGAACAAATCCTTCTATCAACCTATTTGTAAATAAGTTGAATATGTTATAATATGATTTATTGCGATTCTCGCAGTGTTTTTTTTGACTTAACTACATCCGTATTTCTATTAAAAGCTCCTAAATTAATCTCTTCAAAATTGTTTTAATTCTTTCTATATTTTTGTAACAACTAAAACTTTTGTGTTTCGCTTCCTATGATTTATTCTTTTGTAGAGCTGTAATTAATCAGTGCAAAGCCACAGACAATCATACTTTCTACAAGTTGAAAGTAATAAAAAAAGCTAAAAAGCAATTAAGGAATTTTCTTCATTTTTTATTTATTCTCTTCTCCCTACACCAATATTATTTTTATATTTTTTGGTAACGGTTTTAATCTATATAGGCACCATTTGTGCATAGAGCTTTTACCAAGCTCTTTACAGAGATCGCTATATACTTAACATTTACTATGTTTAGTAACACCTGTAGCAATATTTTTTTTCTATGGGTTAATAAAACAAAAGTTCGCCTTGAGCTTTTAAACACAAAAATCTCATTAGTATAAAGGATTATAAGCGTTCCTCGTATTTTTCGTTTTTCTATTATGACATCTTCAAAAAAAATATATTTGCAGACTTATTGCAGGCTTCCTTAGCATCCTCACAATCTGCCTTGCCCCTTTTTATAAGGCATCTTCCTTATCATCATTATTTTCTCTCGCCATTCCACGTTATGGGGGGTAGGGAAACATAAAATGAAACAATCGCCATCATTTTCCCATTTCACCTCCTATTAAATATTACAGCTTATTTTCTGAAAAATTTTAAAAGAGCAATAAAAAAGCAAAGACTCTATAATCTGCAATAAATAATATAAAAATAAGGTGCTTTATTTTATATACACAGACCCTTTTAAGCAAATTTATGTATTAAAACAGTTTTTAAAGGTATTTTGATAAATACTTTTTTGCAAACTTTAATAGCTCTTCATGTAATAAGCAATTGCTTCTTCCGTCTTTATAAAGCTTAACTACTTCTTCTTTAATTTTTACTATGGACGGATCGTTTTTGTCTAGTTTTTCTCGTGAATTTCTGAGCTTTGGAAGCTGTGTATTGTACCAATATGCTATCCCCGCTAGTCCGGCTCTGTCAGTAATAGCAACTTCTGGCGGTCTATCTAAGATAGTGTCAGTATCAAATACGCTATATATTTCTTGTTCTTTAAGTAATCCATCGGCATGTATTCCAGCTTTTGTTATATTAAAGTTTGATCCAACAAAAGGTTGATTTGGCGGAATATCGTATTTTAGTTCATTTTTAAAGTATTGTGCTATTTCAGTAATGGTGGATAAATCCATTCCGTTTGTTGTTCCTCTTAAAGCAGTGTATTCTATAGCGAGTGCTTCAACTGGGGTATTACCTGTTCTTTCTCCTATACCTAGGAGTGTTCCGTTAATTCCAGCGCATCCGTAAAGCCACGCGCTTGTAGAATTTGCTAAGGCTCTGTAGAAATCATTATGCCCATGCCATTCAATATACTTCGATGGAACTCCTGCATGGTGAGTTAAACCGTATATTATTCCGTTAATGTTTCTTGGCATAGAAGCTCCTGGGTAACTTACGGCAAAACCTAAAGTATCACAAGCTCTTATTTTTATTGGAATTTTAGCTTCTTGAGAAAGTCTCATAAGCTCAATTGCAAACGGAACTACAAAACCATAAAAATCTGCTCTTGTTATGTCTTCAAAGTGACAGTGTGGTATAATGTTCTTAGATAGGGCAGCTTTGATTATATCTAAATACATATTCATAGCTTCTTTACGTGTTTTCTTCAATTTTAAAAAGATGTGATAATCTGAACACGATGTTAAAATGCCTGTTTCTTTAAGTCCAATTTCTTTTACAAGTTCGAAATCGCTTTTTGTGGCTCTTATCCACGCAGTGATCTGAGGAAAATCATAGCCCAGTTCTTTACATTTATCTACAGCTTTTCTGTCCTTTTCAGAATAAAGGAAGAACTCAGATTGCTTTATCATACCATTTGGTCCGCCTAGCTTGTGAAGATATTTGTAAAGTTGGACTATTTGCTTTACGCTAAAAGGATTCATTGCCTGTTGACCATCGCGGAATGTAGTGTCCGTAATCCATATTTGATCAGCTAGGTTCATAGGAACGACTTCATTATTAAAAGAAATCTTTGGAATCTCTGTATATGGAAACGTTTCTCTAAAAAGATTGGGTTTACTTACGTCTTGAAGCTTAAAGTGGCATTTTACAGACTCAAGTCGGTTTGTGCGTTTATTAAGAGTAAGCATTTTAAATACCTCTTGTAATTCAGATGTATACTGTCAACAACTAATTTGTATATGATCAATTGCTTAACGGCGATCCAAAATATCCTACTAACAAAAAAGCTCATACTTTCTACTACACATAGAGAAACTCCAAAAACACACAAGTAGGCGATAGTTGGTATTTATGATCGGTTTTTTGGGTTATGCTAGTGTGAATTTAATCTTTTAAGATTGTTATTAATCTATCAATACCCTTTTTGATATTTTCAATGGAAGTCGCGTAAGAGAGTCTTATGTGTCCTTCGGTTCCGAATGCTGATCCTGGAATAACTGAGACTTTAGCTATGTCTAGCAGGTAATCCGCAAACTCTATGTCTGTATTAATGATTCTGTTTCTAAAAGCCTTTCCTAAAACAGACTTAATATTAGGGAAAACGTAAAATGCCCCTTCTGGTTTTCTACATGCTATGCCTTTTATATTGTTAAGTCTTTCAACCATGTAATTTCTTCTTTTTTCGAATTCTTGTTTCATATACTCAACATACTCTTGAGTACCGTTTAGTGCCTCTACAGAAGCTTTAATTGAAATCGATGAAGCATTTGAAGTTGACTGACTTTGTACTTTTGCCATCGCAGAAATAATATTTTTAGGTCCTGCCGCATAACCTATTCTCCACCCCGTCATTGAATAAGCTTTTGAAACTCCATTCACTATAATAGTAAGTTCTTTTGCCTCTGGACAAATTTCTGCAATAGATGTAAATTTGAAGCTGTCATATATTAGTTTTTCGTATATGTCATCTGATATTATGAGAATTTTATTTTTTACGCATATCTTAGCTATTACTTTTAACTCATCAGTAGTATACGTTGTACCTGTAGGATTTGATGGGGAATTGACTATGATGGCTTTTGTTTTTGAAGTTAAAGCTTTTTCTATTCCTTCCGGGGTTATTTTAAAATCGGTTTTATCATTTGTTTGGACTATCACAGGAGTTCCCCCAGCAAGTATAATCATGTCTGTATAGGAAACCCAGAAAGGCGCTGGAACTATAACCTCGTCTCCGCAGTCAATTATTGATTGAAAAATATTGTAGATAGAGTGCTTGGCTCCACATGAAACTATAATTTCCTCAGGAGAATATATAAGGTTATTATCCCTTTTGAGTTTACTTATAATCGCATCTTTCAACTCTGGAGTACCGGCGACTGGGCAGTATTTTGTAAAACCTGAATTTATTGCTAAAATAGCCGCTTCCTTTATATTGATGGGCGTATCAAAATCAGGCTCGCCTACGCCGAAATTGATAATATCTACTCCTTGCTGTTTAAGTGCCTTTGCTTTTGCGTCTATTGTTAGTGTTGGAGATGGTTTTATTGATTGTACTCTCTTTGAGATTTGCATTTTATTTCCTCTTTCTTATGTTGTCTGTAAAAAAACATCACTAACTACCTAGTTTTGACAATTAATTACGGGTTTTAGGATGTTCTATTTGACAACCTCCTACCGGATTTTATATTACTATAGACTAAAGAGGTGTGTCAAATGTACGCAATTATTAAAACAGGCGGGAAGCAGTACAAAGTGGAGGAAGGTTCTAGTTTAGTGGTGGATAAGATTGATGAGGCAAAAAAAAGTCAGAAAATTGTGATTAAAGAAGTGTTGTTGTTTTCAGATGGGCAGAAAACTTTAGTTGGGAGACCTATGGTTGAGGGTGTAAGTGTGACAGCAAAAGTTATCTCTCAAAAAAGAGCTCGGAAGATTTTAGTATTTAAAAAGAAGCCTAAAAAGGGATACAAGAAACTTCAAGGACATCGTCAGTATTTAACAGAATTAGAAATTACGAGAATTAGTGTTTAAAAAGGTTCACACTAGGAGGGGGTATTGAAATGGCGCATGTCAAAGCGCAAGGGTCGTCTACTAATGGGCGGAATTCGCGTGGCCAAAGATTGGGTGTGAAAATTTATGGCAATCAAAAAGCCTCTGCAGGTGCTATTATAGTGCGACAGAGAGGGACAAAATATCATCCTGGAATAAATGTGGGAATCGGCAAGGATGATACTATTTTTGCAAAAGTTGCTGGGCTTGTTAAATTTGTCAGAAAGTCCGGTGGTAGATGTTATGTAAATGTGGAATGATAAAATCAAAGATTATTGCATAAATGTTTATAGATAAGGTCACCATTTCTCTCATAGCTGGGCGCGGTGGTGATGGATGCGTTTCGTTTAGAAGGGAAAAATATGTCCCCCATGGGGGGCCTGATGGCGGCAATGGTGGTAGGGGTGGCGATGTTTATTTTGAATGCGACGCTCATAAGACTACTCTGTTGGATTTATCTTACACGCCAAAATTTAAAGCAGAGGATGGACAAAGGGGCCTATCCAATAATAAGTTTGGAAAGTCTGGTAAAGATTTAATACTGAAAGTTCCCAAAGGAACTTTGGTTTTTAGGAGTGGGAGGTTTTACGCTGATTTAAGAACGACGAATGAAAGAATTTTAGTCGTTAAGGGTGGTAGAGGTGGTAGGGGGAATGCTTCTTTTAAGACAGCGAGATATACGGCTTCTAGAATATCTGAGAAAGGCGAGCCCGGTGAGGCTGCGGATATAAACCTCGAGCTTCTTTTGATTGCAGAAGTTGGACTTATAGGTCTTCCTAGTTCCGGAAAATCCACTCTTTTGTCGCGGATTTCAGCCGCAAGGCCTAAGATAGCAGATTATCCTTTCACGACCTTAACTCCTAATCTAGGCGTTGTTGTCCATAGGGGTAAGAGTTTTGTGGTTGCTGATATTCCAGGAATAATTGAAGGAGCTCATAGAGGCAGAGGGCTTGGGTTTGAGTTTTTAAGACATATAAGACGGACAAATATTCTTGTGTATATTATAGATGCAAGCGCTTCTGACGGCAATGAACCTTATGTAAGTTATAAGGTGATTAGTGATGAATTAAAGAGGTATTCAAAGTATCTTGTAGAGAAGCATGTCATAATAGCCTTGAACAAAATTGATTTACCGGGTTGCCAAGAGCGTATCAAAAAATTTAGAGAACATTTAAAAAATAAGAAGATATTTGAGATTTCCGCTGTAACTGGAGATGGTGTTGATGAATTAATTACGAAAATGGTGAAAATGCTAAAAAAGCCGCTTGCTTTTAGATTTGAAGAAGAGATAGAAGAAATTTCTGTTAAGAAATACATTTATCAACCTGAATTTCAAGTTAATATTGAAAATGGCATTTTTATAGTTACTGGGAGTAAGATCGAAACATTTACCAGAATGACGAAGTTTAATGAGGATGAAGCATTAAGACGTTATCAAAACATAGTAAAGAAAATGGGTTTGGAAATTGAGCTTAAAAAGATGGGTGCTAAGTCTGGTGATACGGTTAAAATCGGTGATTTTGAATTTACCTTTGAGAAATAGTATATTAATTTTTGGTCTGTATTATACAGCCGTTTTATAAAGTTTTCATAAGTTTGATGTAGAAATTTCTATTCTTTAGTTTGGAACCTGTACTCTATCTCGCCAGGAGCTATAACACTTAGCTCGCTGCGCACTATTCTTTCCAAGTGAGACGGTTCATTTTCAAGGTAGTATGTGCGTTCTTTTATCAACTTGTTTTGTCTCTTTGCATTTTCGATGCTTTCGTTTAATTTTTTTTGTTCAAAAAAATGTCTTACAAGGGTTCTGTTATCTTTGTCAAAAGTTAGAATCAGCAAAATACCACCAAAGATTATATAGCGGATCTTGACCTTTTTCATCATACGCTTCGTAAGTTTACGCATCAGTAAAGACAAACTCCCTTCACCGTTTTCTTTTAGGTTCAGATTATCACCAAACCTACGTTGTTTTCATACGGAAGTCAAAAAACTTGCAAAAATTATTTACTTGATGAACATTTTAAAAAACTCAGCGGAAAATTCCCTTGCAAGCAAGCTATTATTCGATACTATTTCAACTTTTACATCGTTGTTTTCCACTTCAGTTACAAAAATACATACTTCTGTTGAAGCTAGACAACAACCAAAACTCTTTGAAAAATTAGAAGCAACTATATATCCAGTTTTAAAACTTCTATGCGTGACAGTTGCTTTGAACTTTTCTAATATATCTAGGCTTTTAATAAAACAAACACCTTTAGATGCTCTAAAAACTGTACTAAATCTTCCAGCTTTTTCATTTTTAAATTTTTCAATAGAAAAACCTAATATCCGACTTGAATAATTTAAAACCGAACATGACGCTAAGAACGGAATCGATACAGCCAAAACTGATACAAGAAAAAACCGCATTCCCACTACTTGAATTGTAACAAATCATTTTTACTAAGTAAACCAAAACATAAAACATGCAATAGGAGATTGTTATTTATTTAAACTGAAATATTTAATTACGGTAATAATGTAAATATAAATAACTCATAAAAATATCTGATTTTGGGAATGTTTTGGTTTGTATAATTATTTATCAAAAATTTTAGGGGGGTATTTTGGCATTGGTATTAATTTTTATGTTTATTGTATATTTAAAGAGAGAAAGCTTACAGCTAGACAATAAATATATTTATTTAATGTGGAGTGGTATATGTTTCTTTTTAATTTTAAAATGAGCTATAAATTTTTTCGAAAGAATATAAGTAAATGGATAATAAGATTGTTGTTGGAGTAAATCACTTTAAAAAATAAGGGAGGATACCGTAATCTTTATAGTTTACGTTTGTCAGCTGCTTAAAATTCATGGATGTAGCGGGCTTCCTTGGCGATTCTTTAGATTTGAGTAGAAAAACTGTTCAAAGTTTTTAGAAGCGGACATATAATTGTCCTTTTTTTGTGGAGTTTATCTTATGACATAACTTGCATCAATACTAAACCCTAACAAGAGAATTCTAATTCCAGATATAAACGCCGATTATCCTATAGCGGATATGATTTAATAATAACTATTAAAAGGTTGAGAGTTATATATACTTTTGTGCATCGTCAAGTTCGGTATATATTGTAAAAAGTATTAAGAGCGATGGGGAAAACAATTTTTTGTCCCCCGATAGAAATTTGTGTAGAAATGTTCAAAAAAATCGGGTAGAAAACCAAGAATATGGAATAGATTTTTGCCCTACGCACAATAATTTTGTTTTACCAGACTGTTGAAGATTGTAAGCAAAGGGTTAAAGTCGCTGGAGGTGAAGTGGTACTTTGTAAGCAAAAAAAATCAAGGCAGTGATAAACTGCATACTACTTAATAAATTAAGAGTTATTAACCCAAAGATAAAAAAGAGAGTCTGCATTAATAAATTTGCGTTACTTGGTGTGAGTGAGATGCGATTTTTAGTTAGGGATTGGGTGCTTTATCAATGAGATAAGATAAAAATGCTGAACTAAAAATATAGCTAAAAGTGAACTAGAGCTCGCAAAAATAAATTTGTTGTATTTGTAAAATGGATCTCACTATAACGTCCTTTTATACTCTTCTATTAGCCTTTTTTAAAAGTCTATTGGTTTTTTTGTGTAAAAGCTATGAAAGAAAAGTACAGAGAAAGTATTATTGGCAACGGTGCTTTGTTTAAAATAGTTGACATGAAGATAAAACTTTTGTTAACCATATTTTTACAGGATTGAAGTAAATAGATGAGAATTCAATAAGTCTAAACATGGACGTAAGGTAAGGATTAAGTCTCTATAAATTGAATAAGGGAGTGTTGTAATTTCTTGTAAAGTTTATGTATATACGTTGTTACATGTAGTGAGCAGTGCAAAAAAATGTTTTCCTTAGGTTTAACTAACAAGTTTTTTATAAATACTTTATGATTTTTCTTGTAAAGTTTTTATATATGAAGCTGCTTCCATAGCGTCTTTAGCATAGGCGTCCGCCCTGATTTCTTTTGCAAACTTTTCTGTAACTGCAGCACCACCTATAATAACCCTTGCTGAAATATGACTCATATCCCTTAATTTTATAACAGTTTCCATTTCAGGCATTGTTGTTGTCATAAGAGCTGAGAGGCCAATTGCTATGGGATTAATTTCATTAGCTTTTTCTATTATTGCCTGAGAATTAACATTTATGCCCATATCTACAACATCAAAACCGTAACTTTCAAGTACAGCTCCCACTATATTTTTGCCTATATCGTGCATATCACCTTTAACTGTGGCCATTATAATTTTTCCAATAGAAGAAGTTTCTTCTTTTTTTAAATTGGTTTTTATTATGCCGAAAGCTGCCTGAGCGGCTTGTGCGGACATAATTATCTGCGGTAAAAAGTATTCTTTTGCAGCAAACTTTTCTCCCACGATATTCAAGGCTTTCAAAACGTTGTCATTTACTATTTTAAAAGGCTTGTCGTAAGATTCAATGATTTTATCTAGTATATCAACCACAGGTTCTTTATTTCCATTTAAGACCGAGAGATAGAGTTGGTCTTCTAAAGAGAGAGTTTTTGTTTTGGTTTTTGGAGATTGCTTTGTAAAGGAACTAAAAGCTTCCATATATTTCATCGCGCCTTTATCCTTGTTTTTAAGCAAGTTTTTGGCTAAAGGGTTGTCAATATTCCATTTTGCGTATGGATTAACAATTGCAAAATCAAGTCCGGCATCCACGGCCATTTTTAAGAAAGTTGAGTTAATTGTTTGTCTTGAAGGAAGACCAAAAGATACGTTTGAGATTCCTAAAACGAGCTTGCACTCCGGATATATTTTTTTTGATTCTTCCATTGCTTTTAACGTTTCTTGTATTTGGTCTGGTGAAGAGCTTACTGATAAAACAAGGTAATCAAAAATAATGTTTTTTCTTTCAAAATTGTAGCTATCTGCAAAACCTAGAATCTTTTTTGCTATATTTAATCTTTCTTGTGCTGTTTTAGGTATTCCGTTATCGTCCGTTGTTAGTGCGATAAGCGCTGTACCGTAGCGTTTTGCGATGGGCAGTACAGCGTCGAGTTTTGCTTGCTCACCATTTACGGAATTTATAATAGGTCTTCCAACACAGTTTTTAACCCCTTGTTCTAGAGCGCTGGTATCGCTTGAATCTATACATAAGGGAACTGAAACTATTTCCTGTAATTGATTCACGGCGTTTGCAAGAAGTTTTACTTCATCAACCCCAGAAACACCCATATTCACGTCTAATAAATTCGCGCCAGAACGGACTTGTAAACGTGCTTCGTCTTTTATGGTTGATAAATTGTTTTTAGCCAATTCATCCTGGAACTTTTTTCTATTAGTTGGATTTATCCTTTCACCGATAAAGACAGGTCTTTTAATTTCATTTACATCTATGGCTTTTGTTCTTGTTGAAAGGAAGTATTTGTTTTTTGTTTTGCGTGTTTTTGGAGTTTTGTTTTTGAGTTTGTTAGATAAAGATTTTATAAATTCGGGAGTTGTTCCGCAGCAACCACCAAGCATGTTAGCGCCATAAGAGCAGGCTTTTAAACTTGCTTCTACAAATTCTTCTTTTGTTTCTAAAAATATTGTCTCATGGTTAATTAATTCTGGAATTCCGGCATTAGGCTTAAAAGATACAGGTAGATTTGTGTTCTCACATAAATCTTTTGCGAGTTTTGCTAGATCATTAGAGCCTATAGAACAGTTTAGTCCAATTGCATCAACACCTAAGCTTTCTGCCATTGCGATAAAACTTTTTAAATCTGTACCAGTAACCGATGTACCATCTGCAGAAAATGTCATAGTGACGATAATTGCACCTTCAAAGTTGTCTTTTGCTGCGAGAATTGCTGCTTTAGTTTCTTTTATTTCAGTCATTGTTTCAATAATTATAATATCTGCTCTGTATTTTTGTAGAAGAAATGACTGTAATGCGAAAGCTTTATAAGCATCATCAAAGGATAGTGTGCCTAACGGTTCAATATATTCACCAGTTGAAGATACGTCGCCAGCGATAATAATATGCGGAGAGATTTTTCTTATTAAATCAATTCCAGATTTTATTATATCTTCGGCTTTATCTAAAAGGTTGTGTTGCTGCAGAGTTATTGGGTTTGCCCCAAATGTGTTTGTGAGAACTATGTCTGCCCCAGCATTTATGTAAGAGGAATAAATTTCAGAAACTCTTTCTGGAAACTTAATATTTAACTCTTCGGGGATTGTAACGTCGTCAAGATATTTTTTCTTTTGCAATTCCGTTCCCATTGCTCCACTCATAATTAAAACCTGGTGTTTAAGTGTGTTTAAGAAGTCCGATTTATTCATTTAACATCCTAATTTGCACACATCCATCACTTTCTGATTTAGAGGCGCAAGATTTTTACTAAAAAAATAATTTTTAGAAGCAAGTTACTGCTTAAACAAATTCAAATTGTATTTTGTTTGACTACTTTCGCTTCCAACAAAATACACATATTTTTTTACGGAGTCCCCCCCCCATGTCATAAAATATTCATCATTTCTTATGTTATTTAGGGTCATCTTTTTACTCAGACGTGAAAAAACAAATTTCTTTTTTGCTTCTATACTCATTCATAATTTGCTTGCAGGAGATTTTTTGCCTATTATTGTTGTTTTCGAATTGTCCATCTCAGAAGTTATTTTTTTTGATTCCTACCAAAGCTGAAACAGATTTCTCGGGTTTCATATAATAGAATTTATTTAAAGTGATTCCTATATGCGTTGTACCAATCCAGTTTAAGAATTGTTTATTGGCCTCAAGTGACCAATCGCCGTAACCCGGAGAGTATCTCCTTGTCAATACGTTGTCATTCTTCTCTTCATAAGCCTTAATTTGTGCGTTCGCAAGAGTTATAGCCTCTTCTGTAGCCACAGAGCCTGCTGCGTCCAATATTAGTGCGTTAAAAATCTCTCTTTTTTTTAAACAGTCATCTCTTTTTTTTTCCAATGCATTACCTATAGTTACAACAATTCCATATGCTTTGAAACAGTTCTCAAAAAGTGTTGCGACATTATTGCTTTTAATCTTATATCCATTCTCAAATGAGATCAAGTCTCCACGCAACGTCACATTCTCAACCGCAATTACCGATTTAGGCTTAATGAGTTTTTGAGCCAAGTTTAAGTTTTCTTTTATTGAGTTGATGATTTTTACGTCAAGACTTGTTTTATTGTGTGAGTATCCCAGTCTTGCAAGCAATTCGCTATAAGGTATTTCTACGCTTGAAACATTTACCATAATCCGGCATTCTACAAAAATTATTTACACAAGTAAAAATTACTCAATAGAAAAACATATTATAACAAATAAAAATGCAAACACGAAGCAAAGAGTTTCTTAAGCGATTAAACTGATTTGGTTCAAATAGACAGGGCCACTAAAGATTTTTTATCACATAGTCTAAAAAATATAAAACAGGCTAGCTTATGAGAATAAAAGAAAATTTAAAAGCTAGAGCCATAGCGTCTTTAAACTTATTTCTAGATCGCAATAGTATGTTTATGTGATGCCACTGAGAAGTAACAAATCTATAAGTTGCACTTTTTTTGACTATCTCGATGTCTTTTTTACGAAATCCTCATATACATATTTATTTAACTAATTTCATTATTTCAAATTATCCTTTTTCTTTAATTGACAGCTGAAATTGTCTTTTTATACAATAAAGGCTTAAACGTAAAAGAGATTTTAATGATAATATTAACCGGCGGCGCGGGGTTTATAGGTAGTTGCTTTCTGTGGAAATTAAACCTGGAGGGCATAGAAGATGTTTTGGTTGTTGATCATCTTGAAAATGATAAAAAGTGGAAAAATTTAACAGGCAAAACTTATTATGATTATATGCAAAAAGACGATTTTTTGGACAGTGTAATAATGAGAAAAATGCCAAAACCACAAATTATTGTGCATCTTGGAGCATGTAGTTCTACTACTATTACTGATG
This sequence comes from Candidatus Endomicrobiellum glyptotermitis, assembly GCA_031267715.1. GTDB lineage: Bacteria > Elusimicrobiota > Endomicrobiia > Endomicrobiales > Endomicrobiaceae > Endomicrobiellum > Endomicrobiellum glyptotermitis. The sequence continues at coordinate 66,235 of JAIRYQ010000001.1, forward strand.
CGAGTTATTACATAAAAAATAATTATGATTATTCTAAAATTCTTGCCTTATGGGCTTTTGAATTGGGAGTTCCTTTCATTTACGCTTCATCTGCCGCAACTTATGGGAGAGGTGAATACGGTTACGATGACGATATATCAAAAATGAAGAAGCTGTTGCCTTTAAATATATACGGTTTTTCAAAACATATGTTTGACTTGTGGCTTTTGAATAATAATCATCTTAATAACGTTACTGGTATAAAATTTTTTAATGTTTTTGGCCCTAATGAATATCATAAAGGTGATATGCGCAGTGTGATTTGTAAAAATTACAGCGCTGTATTTGATGATGGACTTATTAAGTTATTTAAATCTTACGATAAAAATTGGGCAAATGGGGAACAAGCTAGGGATTTTGTATATATTAAAGATGTTGTAGATGTTATGTATTTTCTACTTATGAACCCTTCAAAAACTGGTATTTTTAATCTAGGTTCTGGAAAATCTAGAACATGGAATGACGTGGCCGAATCTATGTTTGCAGTTGCTGGTAAGAGGAGAAACGTAGAATATATTGAAATGCCTGATTGTCTAAAACTTAAATACCAGTATTTTACGCAGGCGAGGATAGATAGACTTATGGATGCAGGGTATACCAATCCTTTTATGAAACTTGAAGATTCCATTAAAGATTATTGTGCTTATTTGAAAGATAAATCTTATTTGTAGATAAATTGTAATGTTGAGATGAGACAAACAGAGCTTTTAAAATTCGTGTCCTTATTCAAAAAACAGGCTATCCTAGTTGTGGGTGATGTGATGATCGACAGGTTTGTTTGGGGGAGAATAAGAAGAATTTCCCCAGAAGCTCCTGTCCCAATTGTAGAGATTACAGAAGAGACTGAGAGTCTTGGCGGAGCTGCCAATGTTGCAAATAATACAACTACCTTGGGAGGAAAAGCGCTTATTGTAAGTGTGGTGGGTAAGGACTTTACTGGAAATTTGTTGATTAAAATGCTTTTAAAAGAAGGGATAAGTCCAGACTATTTGGTTTATGATTCTCAAAGGCCGACAATTTTAAAAACAAGGATCATAGCCGCAAGTCAGCAAGTTGTGAGAATAGATAATGAGAGAAAAGGGGTTTTTGATTCTAAAATTGAATCTAAAATTATAGAAAATATAGAAAAACTTATAACTAAAGTGAATGCTGTGGTGATTTCTGATTATGGCAAAGGGGTTATAAGTCCAAAAGTTCTTAAGAGGACAATTTATCTTGCTCGGAAACATGAAATTTGTATTACAGTGGATCCTAAAATATGCAATTTTAGGAAATATAAAAAAGTTACGTTAATAACTCCAAACGAAAATGAGGCTATTGAAGGAATAAATACAAAAAATGTAAAAACAGATAAAGATATGGCCATGCTTGGAGTAAAAATTCTTGAAACTTTAAATTCAGAAGCAGTTCTTATTACGCGTAGTGAAAAGGGCATGATGCTTATTCAGTCTAAAAATAGAATAACAAGTATCCCCACGAGAGCAAAAGAAGTTTTTGATGTTACCGGAGCTGGCGATACTGTTATATCTGTGATGACTTTAGCATTAGCTGCAAAAGTGGATTTGATAGATTCTGCTGAGATTGCAAATTTTGCTGCTGGAGTAGTTATTGGCAAACTTGGAACTGCGACAATAAATCAGCACGAATTAAGAAAAACGATAATAGATTTCTATAAAAAATGAAAGCTGCTGTAATTATACCATCAAGATATGGATCAAGTAGATTTCTCGGTAAGCCCTTGGTTTTAATAAAAGGTAAACCTCTTATACAGCATACCCTAGAGCGTGTTAAAAAATGTAAGAAAGTTGATTTTATGGCAGTTGCAACTGATGACAAACGTATCTACAATGTTGTTAGAAAGCTGGGATTCAGTGTGTTTATGACACCTAAAACGTGTAGAAGCGGTACGGATAGAGTAGCTTTTTTTGCAGCTTCAAAGTTTCTGAAGGATTGTGATGTCTTTATTAATGTACAAGGTGACGAGCCTTTGATAGATACTAAACTTATAGACAAGTTGGCAGTCTTACTTAAAAAAAATAAGTCTCTTGAGTATGTGACGGCTGTTTTTCCAATAGTCAAAAAAGAAATTATAGAAAATCCTAATAATGTTAAAGTTGTTTTTGATAAATACGGATATGCGCTGTATTTTTCAAGGTTCGCAATACCATACAATAGAGATAATGCGAATGTTAGGTATTACAAACATATTGGAGTATATGGATACAAGAAAAAATTTTTATTAGATTTTTCAAAGGATAATGTGTCATTTTTAGAAAAAGCCGAAAATCTTGAACAGTTAAGAGCTTTAGAGGGAGGGAAAAGAATAAAAGTTGTTATGGCAAGCTGCGATTCTATAGGGGTTGACACGCCCGAGGATATTTTAAAAATTGAGAAATATCTATAACTGTTTTAGAGCTTATGCTTTACAAATATGTTGTAATGTGGTTTGTTCTTTTAAATGAGCTCCTATATTATATATTTATTGCTTTATAATAAAAAAATGAATTAAAAATGTGTAATAAACAAGTAAAAGTTGGAGAAGATAAAGGTATTACACTCTCGAATAGCGGGCCTGTTGTTGTTATAGCGGGGCCATGTGTAATTGAGAGTGAAAAACATGCTTTGGGCTTGGCTTTAAGTTTGAAGAAAATAACATCGGAGCTTGGGATTCCTTTCATTTTTAAAACTTCTTATGATAAAGCGAACCGTTCGTTGGATTGTTCTTATAGGGGCCCAGGTATTGAAAAAGGACTTGAGATTCTCGCTAAAATTAAAAGAGAATTAAATTTGACCGTTATTACAGATGTTCACACTGAAATTCAGGTTCCGAAAGCTGCGCGAATTGTAGATTTACTTCAGGTTCCTGCGTTTTTGTCTCGCCAAACGGATTTGATAAAAGCGTGTGTCCTTACAGGTAAACCCGTCAATATTAAAAAGGGTCAATTTTTATCTCCTGACGATATGTTTAATGTGGTTAAAAAAGTTGAGAATTGCGGTGGTGAGAATTTATTGCTTACCGAAAGGGGAGTTTCTTTTGGATATCATAATCTTGTGGTAGACTTCAGAGGGGTAGAAATAATGAAACAAACAGGTTATCCTGTTGTTTTTGACGCTACACATAGTGTTCAGCTACCTGGTAGTCGTGGAGCATGTAGTGGTGGAAACAGGGAATTTGTTTTGCCTCTTTCAAAAGCAGCTACAGCACTTGGAATTGCTGCGTTGTTTTTGGAGGTTCATGACAATCCTGGCGAAGCGACTTCAGATGGAGCAAGTAGTGTCAACTTAGAATATTTTAAACAAATACTTGAATACATAAAAATTATAGATAGGTCAGTAAAAGAATATAATATAATAAAGAATGCTGTGTTGTGAAGTTTTAAAAAGATGTTTTTAAGCGATATCATTGTGTTGTTTAAAAGGTATGGTAGATGAATGATTAAAATTGAAAAGGATATCATAGAGAAAGCAGAAAAAATTAGGCTTTTAGCTTGTGATGTGGATGGTGTTTTAACGCATGGTGAAATAATAGTTTTAAATAACTGTGAAGAAATAAAAGTATGGAACGTAAAAGATGGAATGGGGTATAATGAGCTTTTTAAAATTCGTCCTAGAATTAAGACTGCGTGGATAACTGGTGGACGGTCTTTCCAAGTTGAAAAGCGTGCAAAGGATATGAGTATTGATTATCTTGTTCAAGGTTGTATGAATAAAGTGCTGGCTTTAAAAAGGATATTAAAAAAAAATGGTTTAAATGCCTCTGAAGTGGCATATGTTGGTGATGATATAGTGGATATATCTGTACTGAAAGTTGTAGGGCTGTCAATATGTCCAATGAACGCTTGTGAAGAAGTAAAAAAGCATGTTGATCGTGTTTCAGCTTTTAATGGTGGTGAAGGTGTTGTTAGGGAAGTGATAGAACTTATTATGAAAGCTAAAGGTGAATGGGAAAAAACTCTGAGTAGTTATGAACAATGAATTAAATTTGTATTAGAGTATTGGGATTTGTCTATTTATTGCTGAGATGAGCATTTATTTTAAAGGCGTAATTTTGTAAAAAATAAAAGACAAATTTGTTTTTTATTTTGAAGCTCGGAGAGGTATGTTTTGTAGGAGTTCCATTATATTATTAGTAGTAATAGTGTTTCCTGTTTTTTTCCTCACAAGCTGTAAGTCTGAGGGAGTTATCGTTGAAGAAACGCCGTCTAGTTATGATCAAAAGGTGGAAAAATTTACAGCAACTAGAGTGCATAGAGGGAAAATTAATATGACTTTGGAATGTGAATCTGCTGTTATAGATAGTAAAAATATTGCTAATTTAGGCCATGCTGTAATGAAGTTTTATGATGGGGGTAATTGTGTTTTAAATCTAATTTCTGAAGGTGTTAGAGTAAACATGGAAACATGCGATGTTGAATGCATTGGTAAGTGTGTTATAAATACCACAAACAACGAAAATTTGCAAACTGCAAATTTGATATATAATGCCAAAAACAAATTGATTTATAGCAATAATGATATTAAATTTACAAAACCTAACGAAACAGTATATGGTACAGGTTTTGAGTCAGATATAATGTTAAGCAATATCGTTATTAAAAACCAGAGAATTATAATTGATTAAGCTAAGTAGAGTATTTTCTATTACTCTTTTTATATGCGGGATTGTCATCTTTTGTTTTGTTGATTCTGCCTTGGGTAAAGTTGTTATAACGGGAGAGAAGATGGAAATAAAAGATAACGGAGAAATTACAGTTTTAAAAGGAAATTTAAAAGTTACTAGCGATTGGAGTACAATAACGGCTAGAAACATAACTTATAATAGGGGCAAATCTGTTATTTCGGCTTATGGCGATGTTAATTTTTTGTTGAATTTGAAAGACAATGAGATGATTGAAGGTTGTGGAAATTTTGCACATTACGATATGAATAAAAAAAAGGGAAAAATCTGGGGGGATACCACGTTAAAATTAAAGTATTTTATGAATAATTTAAGTTCACCCATGCCTACTATTTTATGCGCTCAAGAAGTTTATATTGACGATAATCTGAAAACCTTGAATGCTTACGATGATGTTGAGGTTATAACTTCTTACGGTACGATTTACTCAGATAATGCTATTTTTTCTAAAAAAGAGCATTATGCAGTTTTTAGAAAAGATAAAAAAAGGCCAGTGGCTAATATTTTTCACGACGGAATAAAAGGTGTTTGTGAGGCGGATAAGATGGTTTTTTATGGTTCATCTGCATCTGATAAAAAAGGAGTAGCCATGTACGGTCTAGTTGAAGTAAAGATTGAAATGAAAGATAAGAAAAGTGATGCTTAGAACTGAAAATTTATACAAAAAATATAAGTATAGAGTGGTTGTAGACGACCTAAGCATAGATGTGAAGCAAGGTGAAATTGTGGGTTTGCTTGGTCCCAATGGTGCGGGGAAGACCACAGTTTTTCAGATGACAGTTGGTCTTTTAAAGCCTTATCGTGGTAGTGTTTATATTGATGATATTGAAATAACTACTTGGCCCATGTATAGGAGGGCTAGGGTCGGGATAGGATATCTTTCACAAGAATCATCAATATTTAGTAAGCTCACTGTTGAAGATAATCTTACCTCTATAGCTCAAATGTTTATAGATTCAAAAGTTCAAAGAAAAGAAAAAGTTGAACTTTTGCTTGAGGATTTCGGTCTTACAAAACTCCGTAAGCAATTAAGTATCAAGTTATCTGGAGGAGAAAAGAGGCGACTCGAAATTGCTAGGGCCTTAATAGTGAATCCTAAATTTTTGCTTTTAGATGAACCGTTTGTTGGTATTGATCCTATAACGGTTGATGATATACAAAAAGTTGTTAGAAAATTAAAAACAAGAGGGCTGGGTATTCTTATGACAGACCATAATGTTAGAGAAACTCTTGAGATTATAGACAGAGCGTATGTAATTTACGAAGGGAGAATTTTAATTGAAGGGAACGCAAGAGAATTACTTGAAAACCCAGAAGCTAGAAAAGTGTACTTAGGTAATAATTTTAGAATGTAGTAAATTGATAATTTTGTTATGCAGGTAGAAAGTCAGGGGATTGTAAAAGAGGTTCTATGTGTTTTATAAATGGAGAATGCTAGCGCTTATTATGTTACGTATGTACTGAAAGAAAGAGAGGTAAGTAAGATATTATGACTGAGTATCTGAAATTGACTGACTTCGTTAATTTTTGTGTGCGAAAAAAATTGTAAATGTCGGCAAGTTTTATAATGCTGAGATAATGTATAGGCGCGCATTTTTTTTGCCAGTCGAAAAAGTTTGTGGTTGTATAACACAAATAATTTTATGTGTAGGTAAGCTTTCTTTTATATAAAAATATGTTCTTGCGATTAATAATCCTCTTAAAAAGTAAAAGGAAGTTTCTAAGGTTCACAGAAAAGATAATTTGGAAGTTCCAAGAGAGAAAATTTCTGAAGTAAGAAGTCTTGATTTAGAGTCAGAAACGTTGTGAAAAAGTGGTAAGTTGGCGATATGTTATATGTTGTGTGTAATCTTGATTATTGTGCGTCGTGTGTAGTGGGTAGGAGTTTTATATATTTAAGGATGGCGTAATGTGACAAAGTTAGCGTTTCTTTTACCGTAATAAGTAAAAATTGGGTCAATAGTTCTTTTTAAGCCAAATTAAGTATATGGTGTACCGGGGGTGAGAAAATGAAGGTTATGGATTTTTTGGATCAAGATTCTATTGTTGTTGATTTAAAAGCATCTGATAAAAAGTTGGCGATTGTTGAGCTTGTGGAGATTTTGAAGAGTAAGAAGAAAGTCAAAAGAATTGACGAGGTTGTTGATGTTGTATTGGAAAGGGAAAAACTAGGTTCAACAGGAATTGGGCAAGGTGTTGCAATACCGCATGGAAAAACTGATGCCTTCCAAGGACAGATAGGAGTTCTTGGAATTTCACAAAAAGGAGTAGAATTCAACTCTCTTGACGGTGAACTGGTTCATATAATTTTTCTTTTGATGGGGCCTGTTGATATGGTCGGACAACATTTAAAAGCATTATCTAGAATTTCGAGGCTTTTTAAAGATAAGTTTCTAAGGCAAGCCATAAGAAATGCAACTACGGTAGAAGAGGTTGTAAAAATAATACAACAAGAGGATAATTATTAGCATACTTATTGACGTTGGGACACTTATTAGTGAAAAGGGTGAAGATTTTAATCTTTCACTTTCAATGGGAGATGCTGGCCTTAATAGAAAAATCGCAACTTTTGACGTCAATAGACCGGGCCTTGCATTTTCTGGATTTTTTAGAAATTTTCCGTACGAGCGTATACAGATTATTGGGATGAGTGAGTATTTGTATCTAGAAAATCTAAGTTATGATAATCAGGTAAAAGTATTATATAAGATTTTCTCTCATGAAACTGCTGTATGTTGTATTTTAACAAGGGGGCTCAAGCCTAATAGTGCAATGATAAAAGCATTTTCCGGTTTAGATGTTTCTCTTTTAAAAACAGAATTGGGTACTTCTTTGTTTATTGGTGATTTAATTTATTATTTATACGAAAAACTTGCGCCATCAACTAAAATACACGGGGTTATGACGAGTATTTATGACTTGGGTGTTTTGATTATAGGTAAGTCTGCAATAGGTAAATCTGAGTGTGCTCTTGAGCTTTTAAAGAGAGGACATAAACTCGTTGCTGATGATGTTGTTGCTGTAAAAAGACATTCTGAACGTGCCTTAAGTGGAAGTGGTTTGAAGACTATGAAACACCTTATAGAAGTGAGGGGCATAGGAATAATAAACGCTAAGGATATTTTCGGCATAAGAAGCATTTTGGATAAGGCTTATATAGAACTTGTTGTAAAACTTGAAACGTGGGAATTGAAAAAGGAGTATGAAAGATTGGGGGTTAATGAGTATTACTCTGAGCTTCTAGGCGTGAAAATTCCTGAAGTTACAATTCCTGTTGGGCCTGGGAGAAATCTTGCTGTACTTATTGAAACAGCAAGCTTAAACCAGAGGCTTAAAAATAGTGGATGCTTTACGGCGAAAGATTTATCCTATAAGTTAAAAAAAGAAATAAATAATGAATATAATAAAAGCTGAAAAATAGTGAACATCGACTGTAGTTGTAATTTTCCTCAAATTTCAAAAAGCAATAGTTTATTGATTTTATATAGCCTGCATGTTTTGTCCATTTTTATTGCCTGCATTAAAAGTCTTTAATAAAAAAAGTTGGTTTATTTTATACCCGTGGTGGTAGGTGCGTGGTGTTAAAGTAGTCTGTCTGTTAGGATGGTAATGGTGAGATTATACATAGTTTCAGGGATGTCGGGTGCAGGTAAAAGTCAAGCTCTCAAAATTTTTGAGGATTTTGGTTTTTTTTGTATTGATAATATGCCTATTCAAGTAGTTCTAGATTTCATAGGTATATGTCTTAAAAATCCTAATGATAAATATAAAAATATAGCAATAAGCATAGATTCACGTATATGGGAATCTCTTGTTTACTTTGAAGGCCTACTTATTGCTTTAAAGGAAAAAAATATAGAATGCAAAATAATTTTTTTTAATGCTTCTGATTTGGTCTTAGTAAGGCGTTATTCTGAAACTCGTCATCGTCATCCTTTGGGGGAATCATTACTTGAAGGAATAATGCTTGAGAGGAAAGTTATAGATAAAATTTTTAAGTTTGCAGATGAGGTAGTGGACACCACGGATATCAATGTGATTGAACTTAAGGAATTAATTTATGTACTTATAGGAGGTGTTTGTCAATATAAAGAGCAATATTTAAATGTTTTTGTTCTTTCTTTTGGTTATAAGTATGGTGTGCCGAGTGATGCCGATATAATTTATGACGTGCGTTTTTTAGCGAATCCGAATTATGTACGAGAATTAAAATTTAAAACTGGTGAGGATGAGGCTGTTAAAGATTATGTAGAAAAACAAAAAGAGTTTAAAGTTTTCTTTAATATATTTTCAGAACTTATAGGTACGACCCTCCCATTATATGTTAAAGAAGGCAAAAGTTATCTAACTATAGCGATAGGGTGTACTGGAGGAAAACATAGATCAGTTTTTACAGCTATAAAACTTGTAGAATTTTTGAGGAATAAAAAATATAAGGTGAAACTTGCTCACAGAGATATTTTTGTATCATGATGTTCAAACAAAAAAATAATTGAGTACCAATCTTCTCGATGAGGGCAAATATAAAATGAAAAATCTAAGGATTGTTGCTCTTGGTGGTGGAAGTGGATTGTCAACTCTTCTAAGAGGTCTTAAAAAGTATAATAAGTCTATTACTGCTATAGTGAATGTGGCAGATGATGGAGGAAGTTCTGGTAAGTTGAGAACTGAATTTGGTGTTTTGCCACCAGGAGATATAAGGAACTGTTTAGTTGCTCTTTCTGAAGAAGAAAGTTTGATGTCAAGGCTTTTTCAGTACAGATTCCCAGCTACTGGAACTTTGTCTGGGCATTCTTTTGGAAATCTCTTTTTGACAGCCATGTCTTCAATTTTAGGTAGTTTTGATGGTGCTATAGCGAATTGCGGTGAAGTTCTTGCAATAAGAGGAAGGGTTTTGCCTGTCACTCTTTCTTCAATTGTGCTCGAAGCTGAACTTGAAAGTGGGAAGAAAGTAAAAGGCGAAAGCAAAATTTCAGAAGTAGGAGAAAAAATTAAACATATAGGGTTAAGTCCTATAGGACCGCCAGCCACCCCTGATGTAATTGATGTTTTAAAAAAAGCAGATATAATAATTTTAGGTCCTGGATCTCTATATACTTCAATAATAGTTAATTTGTTAGTTGATGGAGTTGTCGATGCGATGAAATTGTCAAAAGCTTATAAAATATACGTTTGCAATATTATGACACAGCCTGGCGAAACGAAAAACTATAAACTTTCAGATCATGTGGTAGCTATAGAAGAAAATTCTTATAATGGAATACTTGATTGTGTGATAGCGAATGAAGGTGCAGTTCCAGAAAATCTTGTAAAAAGATACGAGAAATATGGAGCTCGCCAAGTTGAAAATGATAAGATATGCATTAGAGTTGTAAAGGGGAGTTTATTTTCCGACGAAATTTATGCGAGACATGATCCCGATAAACTTGCAAAGGTTTTGGTTAAGATAATAACCTCAGAGCTGAAATGTTGAGAGTAAGAGAGAATTGTTGTTTTTATGTGGTGTGGTGGGGGGTGAGATTCTGAAGTATGATAAAGATTATTGTTGCTGCTCATGGAGACTTAGCCCAAGAGCTGGTGAATTCCGTAGAAGCTGTTATCGGGAAACAGTCTAATTTGTATGCTGTCAAAGGAGATATTGGTGATAGTTTGGTGCAAATGAAGGAAAGAGTCAATAATCTTTTAAGAGGCGTAAATGATGATGACGGAAGTCTAATACTTACTGATATAGTGGGAGGAACGCCTTGTAATGCTTCAGTTCCTATGTGTATATTATTCAATGCAGAGGTTATTTCCGGCGTTAATCTTCCAATGGTATTGTCTGCAATGTTTTTAAGTAAAAAAGATATAACTATTTCAGATTTGGCGGAGAAGGTTATATTTGACGGTCAGAAGGGTATGATAAATGTTAAAAAAAATTATTTGACAAGGCAGGTGAAAAGCAAAATAACAGATGTGTTTTTTGACTTTTAACATGTTGTTTTTTCAACGCCTGACGGCCATCATTTGTTTATTAGGTAGAGGGGAATATATTTATCTCTAAGTAGGTAAGAATAGGAAGATGTCCATAGTTTTAGTAAGAATAGATGATAGATTAATACACGGACAAATAGTGCAGGGTTGGTTAAAAGCGGTGGATGTTGATGTTGTATTGATTGCTTCAGATACTGTGTCTCAAGATGAGACTCAGCAGATACTTATGGCTATGGCTATACCTAGTAATGTAAAACTTGTGATAGAGAATCTTGAAGATGCTACGAGCAAGGTCGTAAGTGGGCAATATGCTGAAAAAAAATGATGATTTTAGCAGCAAGTCCGTCGGATGTATTATATATGTTAGATAACGGAGCTGACTTTAAATCTTTAAATGTCGGGGGAATGCATTTTAAAAAAGGAAAGAAGCAGCTTTTGTACAATCTTTACGTAGATGCTGTTGATTTGGGGAATCTGTATAGGATATGTAAAAAGGGTGTTGAAATAGAAGGACGCATTTTTCCCAAAGATGAGAAGGTAAATATTATACGTTTGGTAGAAAAAAAATATTTGGAAGTGTGCGAGTAAATAGATTAAGTAAAGTTAATTTTGTTTTATATATGACCCACATGCTTAGCGACTGTCAGTATTTTTTAAGAACTTAAGTAGTGTATAAAAAAGCTTCCCGAGTTACTGGTAAAATTGAAAATAATTCATGAAAAATTCTTAAAGACTTGTCTTGTTTTTGAGTAATCTTTGTTTTTTAATTAAAAGTCTAAGATGATTGTAGTAATTTAACTTTATCAAAGTAAAAAGGAGGTATTTTGTTTTATAAGATATGACATTATGTGTAAGTAAAAATGTCGTTTTTCTTGCATTCGTTTCGACTTTATGCAGTGCGGACGTAGTTGCTATAGGACAGTTTATGATTTGTCGTCCCATATTTTCTGCTCCTCTCGTGGGTTTTTTTATGGGTGATATAAGTGCAGGAGTTTGGGTAGGTATGATAGTTGTGAGATGATTTGGATAGATACAACACCTGTAGGTATTTGCTGTGCCTGTTGATGCTTCCGTACTATGTATTTTGTCTACATTTTGGATGTGTAAATATTTTAAAGGTTTGCACGAAGCCGCAATCTTGGGATTGGTTTTAGCTGTGCCATTTGCCTATTTGTATAGGTTAATAGATATTTTTGGAAGAAATTTTAGCACTAAACTGATGCACTGTGTTGAGAGAAGAGTACAAAATGGAGAATATAGGTATATAAATATTGGTATGGCTGTATATAATTTTAGAAAAATAAGAATCCTTTTTAAACGTTAAAATATATATTTTTGACAATTTCTGGTATTGTGAATGATACGAGCAGTAATATAAATTTTAAAATGATAAAAGTATATTTTTGTATGTTTATAAAGACTTTTTTTATACAAGCTTTGTGGAATTACGAGCGATTGCAAGATGTTGGTTTTTTATTTATATTAAAACCTTTTTTATGCAACATCTATTCAGATGAGAGTAAAAAAAAGAGGCTTTTTTAAGACATATAGGGTTTTTTAACACGCATCCTTATATGGCCTAGTTTAATAATTGCGATTGCAGTAAACATGGAAAAAGAGCTATCCGAATGCGGGTCTGTTGAAAAAAGTTCTTCTGTAAATACAGTTAAAATGTAATGGAAGGCCCCTTGGCTGCGCTATGAGACTCATTTTTTGGAGGGACATTAAGATATTTAGTAGCTTTCATAAGTATACTTATACTTTTTCTTTTTGTGAATCTGTTTGGCAATAGATTTGCAACGCATAGTTTTTGGATTCCTTTAATATTCATTTTCTTTTACAATGTTGTGCATATTCCTGTAAGGTTTTTGTTTATGTTTATGGGGTTTAAGCTTGACAGAAAAAAGAATATTTTTTTGTTGTCAAACTTTAAGTTTATGTTTCTGGAGAAAATACTGTATTGCAGTGAAGTTGTAGTTGTAATTGGCGCATTGGTTTTGTATTTAAGATTTTTGTTTTGTAGTTCTATAAGTACTAGGCTTCTCGGTAACAATGTTCGCAGTATTTTTATGTATGGTGTTTTGCTTGCGCTCTCAGTTTTTGTTTCTTGGAGATTTAGTGCAGTTTTTTTGTTTTACAGCATAGTACTAGTGTGTATTGGGATTTCCTGTTTTGGGATGTAAACGAGATGAAGAAAAAAAATATTATTATTTCAAATAAAATGGGTTTACATGCAAGACCTGCAGCGATGCTTGTGCAGATTACAGCTAAATATAATTCTACGGTTAAAATTCTAAAAGATGGTTTTGAGGTTGACGCAAAAAGTATTATGGGTGTTATGGCTTTAGCAGCCGGACACAGAAGCACATTGAAATTTATTGCTGACGGTCCAGATGAAAACGAAGTTTTAACAGCAATTAAAGATTTATTTAAAACTATGACAGACTAAGTTTGTTTATGTTGTGAACTTAATCGGGCGTATAGGGAGGGAGAAAAAAATTGTCTCTTAAAAAAGACGTTATTCTTGAAGGTATTGCGGCATCGCCAGGAATTGCTATTGGCAAAGCTTTTTTTCTTGAAGACGATGATTTTTGTGTTACTTGCAGAGAAATACCTGAGTATGCTAGAGAAGTTGAAAAAAAGCGTTTAAACAGTGCCGTTGAAAAAACAAGAGATGAGCTTAAGATGGTTTATAATAGGATTGATGAGGTTCTTGGTAAAAGTTATGCACGAATAGCTGATGTCCATCTTTTAATTTTAGACGATCCGACTATGAAGAAAAATGTTTATGAGCTTATAGATAATGGTATTAATGCAGAGTATGCTGTTTTTAGGACTGTAGATGATATCGTTCATTCCTTTGAGTTTATAGAGGATGGTTACTTTAGAGAAAGAAAAGTTGATATTCAAGATATTGGTAAAAAGATTATTTGGAATCTCCTCGGTAAGCAAAAAAAAACTCTGGCAAGCTTGGAGGAAGATTCGATAGTAATTTCTCGTAACTTAACTCCTGCTGATACTATGACAATAAGAGAAAAGTTGGTGAAAGGCTTTGCTACAGACGTTGGCGGAAAAACTTCTCATACAGCAATTATCGCACAGGGGCTTTCCATACCAGCCGTTGTAGGCTTAAAGGTGATATCCTCGCAGGCACAGACTAGTGATGTCATTATTATTGATGGTAATAGAGGTGAGGTTGTATTAAGACCTACCACTAAAACCATAAGCAAGTACAGGAAAGAGCATACCTTACAATTTGCAAAAAAAAAAGATCTTGAAAAGCTAAAGAATTTATCAGCTGAGACAACAGATAAGCATAAAGTTTTGCTTTTTGCAAATATCGACAATCCTGATGAGATGGAGTCAATTTTAAGCAATGGAGCGATGGGTGTAGGTCTTTACAGAACAGAATTTATATACTTCAATCGCGATACTATGCCAAGTGAAAAAGACCATTTTGAGAATTATTCTAAAGTTGCAGTAGCTATGTCTCCTTATCCAACTGTTATAAGGACATTTGACTTAGGAGGTGATAAGCTTGCAAAAACGGGTCTTTTAAAAGTAGAACGTGAAAAAAATCCGTTTTTGGGCTTAAGAGCTATAAGACTTTCTCTTAAATACCCAGAAATTTTTATTGACCAATTAAGGGGTGTTTTAAGAGCATCAGCTTATGGAAAAATTAGACTTATGTATCCGATGATATCTGGAATTGAGGAATTATATGAAGCTAATGAAGTTCTCAATAAAGTAAAACAAGATTTGAGAAGAGAAAATATAGAATTTGACGAAAAAATGGAAGTTGGCGCGATGGTAGAAGTGCCGTCTGCCGCTATGATAATCGATGCTATTGCTAATGAAGTTGATTTTGTTTCAATAGGAACTAACGATTTAATACAATATACGCTTGCTGTTGACAGGGTAAATGAAAATGTTGCAGGTCTTTATGATCCGTTACATCCTGCAATTTTAAGGTTTATTAAAAAGATTATAGATGAGAGCCATAAAGCTGGAATAACTGTAAGTATGTGCGGGGAAATGGCTGGCGATCCATATTGTACACCTGTTCTTTTGGGTTTTGGCCTCGATCAGTTTAGTGTATCATCTGCGCAAATTCCAAAGATTAAAAGGGTGATAAGAAGTATTTCTTTTGAGAATGCCAAGAAAATTTCAGAAGAGGTTTTAAGATGCGGGAGTAGAGATTCAATATTAAGAATTATAAATACTATTTCCACACAATGAAAAAATTTGTATTTTAGGAATGCCTAGTAATGTCTAATATAAGAAATTTTTGCATTATAGCTCACATAGATCATGGAAAAAGTACAATTGCTGATAGACTTCTTGAATATACTGGGACAATTTCTCGGAGAGAAATGAAGGATCGAATTCTTGATGGCATGGAACTGGAAAGAGAAAAAGGTATAACTATAAAAGCCAAAGCTGTGAGAATGAGCCATGTAAGTAAAAACGGTGAAAAATATATATTTAATTTAATTGACACGCCAGGGCATGTTGATTTTACATATGAGGTATCAAGGTCTCTTGCTGCATGTGAAGGGGCAATTTTAGTAGTTGATGCAACTCAGGGGGTGGAGGCACAGACTCTTGCAAATGCTATATTAGCGAAAAGTGCAAAACTTAAAATTATTCCAGTAATAAATAAGATAGATTTGCCCACTGCCGATATTGAAAGTACTTGTGAGCAAATAAAAGAAGGACTGGAAATCACTATTCCCCCCGTAATTGTAAGCGCAAAAGAAGGCATAGGGATAAGTGAGATAGTTAACTCACTGATATTAAAAATTCCCCCCGCTGAAGTACTGAACGAGAATCCGCTGTCAGCTTTGATCTTTGATTCGTTTTACGATTCTTATCGCGGAGTTGTAGTTATAACAAGGGTTTTTGATGGAAAAGTCAGAAAGGGAATGAGGATTAGATTTATGGCATCTAATGTAGAACACGAGGTACTTGAAGTTGGATATATGAAGATAAAAATGGTTGAGTCAGATGAACTTTCATCGGGAGAAGTTGGGTATGTAGTCTCAGGGATAAAAAATATACGTGACATAAAAATTGGCGATACAATTACTGAAAGTATAAATCCGACAAAGCATCCACATGAGGGATATAAAGAAATAAATCCTTTTGTTTTTGTGGGGCTTTATCCCAATAGTGTGTCTGAATACAATAATTTGAAAGTTGCTTTAGGAAAGTTAAGGCTATCAGATTCTTCTCTTGTATTTTATCAAGAGGTTTCAGTGGCTTTGGGTTTTGGATTCAGATGTGGATTTTTAGGATCTTTGCATTTGGATATAGTTAGAGAAAGACTTGAAAGAGAGTTTGGCTTAAATCTTCTGGTTACGACACCAAATGTTATATATAAAATAAAGTCTAAAGGTAAGTTTATAACAATAGACAACCCTTCAAAATTTCCAAACGCTTCAGATATTGAAGAAATCTGGGAACCATATGTTAAAACTACAATAATTTCTCCAATTGGTTTTTTAGGTTCTATTCTTGATTTGTGCCAAAAAAGAAGAGGAAAACAAATACTGATGAAATATATGTCTGCTAAAACTATAATTTTAAGGTATCATATGCCTCTTGCAGAGGTTATTGTAGGTTTTTATGATGCTTTAAAGTCAGTTTCAAAAGGTTACGCTTCTTTTGATTATGAGCATATTGATCCACAATTGGGAGATTTAGTAAAACTTGAAGTCATGATAAATGCAGAAGTTGTTGACGCTTTTACGATTATAACCTGTAGAAGTGACGCACAATCTACATCGCGCTATCTTACTGAAAAATTGAAGTGTATTATTCCGAGACACATGTTTGAAATTCCAATACAAGCGATGGTGAATAGCAGGGTAATTGCCAGGGAGACTATTTCAGCGGTACGTAAGGATGTTATTGCGAAGTGTTATGGTGGAGATATAACAAGGAAACGCAAACTTCTTGAGAAACAGAAAGAAGGTAAGCGAAAAATGAGAAAGTTTGGAAAAGTGGAAATACCACCAGAAGCTTTTATTGCGATGTTAAAAATGAATGAATAAACTTAATTTTGTTGTTATGCTCTAGATATAGTTAGGTGGGGAGTATGTCAATTGGGGTATTTGACAATGGTTATGGTTGCCTATAATATTTTGTATGAGAGTGTTTATCCAAATATGATATAGGATTCGTAATATTTTTGCACTTTTTACGAAAAAAGAGATACGGAGGGAGCTTGTGTATTGATATGCTCAATAAATATGGCGATTGCAGTCACGGAACATTTACACAAATAAGAGATATTTTTTTGGATTATATTAGTAGGAATATGTGTGATATGTGGGTTTATGCATGTTGCGTTTTGGAACGTTGTTAAGAGGTCGCGTGTAAATCGTAAAGTCTTATAAATATGAAGAGAAGATAAGGGCATATTTTTTGTAGCAACTATAATAAGTAAATGAATAGTATAATTGTGTGGCATACTGCTTGTATTTTTATGGCTGAAATTTAAAAAACATCCTCAGCATAATTAAGGCATTAAGCTGTTTACTTTGTAGTGCAATATATTGTAATTGTATAGAGGTAGGAGTGTAGCCATGGAGTTAAAACTTTTTCTCGTCGGTTGTATTTTTTTTATTGTGGCTATGTTTATGCTTGCGATAAAAAAGTATTTTAAAACTCCGTTATCTCAAAAATATTTTAAAAAAATCTATTCTTGGATTGGTACATTTTGGTCTGCTCTCGTAATGGCTTCTTTTGTTATGTTTTTTTTTATACAGGCTTTTAAAATTCCGTCTGGTAGTATGAGAAATACTCTTCTTGAAGGTGATCATCTTTTTGTAAATAAATTTATTTACGGTTTTCGTGTTCCTTTTATCAGTATTGGAAAACGATTTGCCGCTCTAAAGAATATTGAAAGGGGAGATATAGTTGTTTTTCAATCTCCTCCCGAAGCTTTAGGTGGGCACGGTGGAATAAAAAAAGACTATATAAAGAGGTGTGTGGCTATTGCAGGGGATGAGGTTAGGATGAAGGATAAGGTCCTTTTTGTAAATGGAATGCGTGTTGATAGCTCTTATGTGATTTTTTGTGATCCTTTTGTCTTTCAAAAGATTGATTTGTTTAGAGATATGAAAAAGTACCAGCAAGCTTGGGAGCAAGGTAAGTTTGTCTCAATTCCAGCATTTTTTGTAAGAGATAACTTTGGGCCTGTGATTGTCCCTAAAGGGCATTATATGATGATTGGTGACAATAGAGACTTTTCTTTTGACTCGCGGTTTTGGGGACCATTGTCTGACAAGTATGTAAAAGGCAAGGCATTGTTTTTATACTGGCCAATTAAACGTTGGAGGATGATATTATGACTTGGATTACTTGGCTTATAGTTTCTATTACACTTATAATTTTTGAGATTATCGTGCAATCATTTTTTTTCTTTTTTTGTCTTTCCGTTGGTTCTACATTTGCGGCAATGATATCTTACCTTAATATTTCATATTGGATTGAATTTGCTGTTTTCGTAGTTGCTTCTGTTGCGTCTATATATTTTATAGGACCTGTATTAAAAAGAGTTTTTGGTGAATCTAAGATGATAAATTCTAATGTGGATGCTCTTATTGGAGAGAATGCTGTGGTCGTTGAAAAAGTGACTCCTTTGAAATCTGGTTTTGTAAAGATTTTAGGTGAGATATGGAGGGCTAAGTCTGATATAGAGTTTGAATCAGGGGATATAGTGAGAATAAAAAATATTAGCGGAACAACGCTTATTATAATGGCAGTGAAAGACTAAAGAAGCATGTACTCGCTTTTAATACATGGATGCGTAAGTGACATATGAAGTAATTAATAAATAAAAATCAAATGTTTATAAATATTAAAAAATGGGAGGTTGGTATGTTTACGCTTGTTACGATGCTTATTGTTTTTGCTATTATTTTTATAGCTAATTCTATAAAAATAATAAGGCAATATGAAAAGGGACTTGTTGAAACTTTGGGCAGATATATGGGGACAAGGAACCCTGGAGCGAATGTTATAATTCCGATATTTCAAAGAATGCTAAGGGTTGATATGAGAGAACGAGTCATTGATGTTCCTCCTCAAAGTGTCATTACTAAAGATAATGTTTCCGTAATTGTAGATGCTATTATTTATTTTCAAGTTACTGATCCCGTGAAAGTTGTTTATAATATTGAAAATTTTGCACTAGCTGCTTTAAAACTTGCGCAAACAAATTTAAGAAATGTAATTGGTGATATGGAATTGGATAGCACGCTTACCTCTAGGGAAAAAATAAATACCCAATTGAGAGTTGTAATGGATGAAGCTACTGACAAATGGGGAGTAAAAGTTACGAGAGTTGAGATACAGAAGATAGATCCCCCGAGGGATATTACAGATGCTATGTCGAAACAAATGAAAGCTGAAAGGGAAAAGAGAGCAAATATTTTAGAAGCAGAAGGTTTAAGGCAGGCGGCAATTCTTAAGGCAGAGGGTGCAAAACAAGCTGTTATTCTTGATGCAGAAGCTGTAAATGAAAAGCAAGTTTTAGAAGCTACCGGGGAGGCGGAAGCTATAAAAAAAGTTGCAGAAGCTGAAAAATATAAAATTGAAGTGGTATATAATGCTATACACGAAGGTAAGCCTACTAATGACCTTATCGCCATTAAATATCTTGAGGCACTTGGAAAAGTTGCCGATGGACAGGCGACAAAAATTTTTCTGCCATTGGAAACTTCTGGGGTCACGGCTTCACTTGGTGGTATAGCGGAACTCTTTAAAGATACTCCAAAAAAGTTAGAAAAATCAGTTTAGATAATCCTTATATATTTATTGTGGATTTTTTTTGCCATGATTATGATCTGTATCTTTTTAGTGATCGTAATTTATGGGATGATATGCGGATGTAGTTATGACGGCGAGGCTAGCAGTTTTGTTGCTAGGTGTGTAGGAGAGAGACGAAGAGGGGAGGGGTATAAAACACATTAAAGTTGTTCTACGGCTTTTTTGTTAACAGTGGGGCATAATATAGAGAGAAGAATGACCACGCGAGAAACATTCGCATAAAATCAAGTTCTTCCCTCCGTTTGTGCGGTGGTTATAAAAAACTTTTACTTGTTTGTGTCAAAGGGATGATGACGGATAAACCGTGCAGCGCAAGTTCTATGCTTGGTCTATATATTCACGTACCTTTTTGTAGTCAAAAATGTCTTTACTGCAATTTTTTTTCTGTGCGATATAATGATGTTTTGGCGAACAAATATGTTTGTGCTTTGTCAAGGCATGCGGCGAAATTTAAGGGTAAAAAGATAGATTCAGTGTATATAGGCGGTGGAACACCGTCAGTTTTGTCCTTAAGACAGTTGCAACAGCTTTCACAATCATTGCATGGGACTTTTGATATCTCAGAAGTTCGGGAATTTACATTTGAATTGAATCCGGAATCTGTTTCAAAAGAGAAATTGCGTTTTCTTAGAGAAATTGGAGTAAATAGGTTGAGTGTGGGACTTCAATCCGTTGAAGATATGTCTCTGAAGTTTTTAGGGAGATTGCACGATTTTAAAACTTTTTGCAGCGTTTATGATATGGCTAGAAAAGAAAATTTTGATAACATAAACATTGATTTAATATACGGCTTACCAAATCAAACATTAAGAGATTGGGAACAAGTTATAAAAAAGACTTTGGCTTTTAATAGTGAGCACTTGTCTCTTTATCCTTTATCAGTAGAGAGGAACACTCCATTTTATAGAAGTAACGTTATCACGTGTGACGATGTTCAAAGACATATGTACGATCGAGCTGCAGAAGATTTAGCAAATAAAGGATATATTCATTATGAGGTTTCAAATTGGTCTAAACAAAATAGAGAATCTTTTCATAACACGAATTATTGGCGTAATTTTGAATATTTGGGTCTTGGTGCTGGAGCTGCAGGATATTTAGGAAGGGAAAGATATAAAAATATTGAAGATGTTAGTAGATATGTAGATTTATTAAAAGATGGGTGTAATGTTGAAATTGAAAATGAATATATTGATGGTAAGATTTATGAAGTGGAAACCATTATATTGGGCTTAAGACTTTTGAATGAAGGATTGGATGTTAGTTATTTTAAGAAACCTAAACATTATAGTGTACTTTTAGAGTGCTTAGAAGATGGAACGCTAAAAATAGAATATGATAAAGTAAAACTTACTGAAAAGTGTGTTTTTATTTTTAATCATATTGCTTCAAAATTCGTCTAATAAGAATTTTTGCATAAATTTGTCTTTTCGGGTTTTTAAAATGTAAATATTATTGGTCCTTCTCATATAGAAACACAAAAAAGTTTTACATCTTTAGTAAAAATTGCAAAGATGTTCAGATGGGTTATGTGGTTTTGCTCTCTTGCCTTTGTTTAACTTATTTGAAGGAATAAATGGTGGTGATTAAATGTTAAAAAGTATTTTAAATGCTATTTTTGGCTCTCAAAACAAGAGAGATGTAATGGCTGTGAAACCTATAGTAGAGAAAGTAAATGCTTTTGAAGCTCATATAAAAAAACTTTCAGATTGTGAATTAAAATCAAAAACTTTTGAATTTAGAATGCGTCTTTCTAAAGGCGAAACCCTTGATGATATTTTGCCTGAGGCTTTTGCCTGTGTTAGGGAAACTTCGTCTAGAACAATAGGTTTAAGACACTTTGATGTGCAGATAATAGGTGGATATATTCTGCATAAAGGTAAAATTGCTGAAATGAAAACAGGCGAGGGTAAAACTTTGGTTGCCACTCTTGCGGCATATCTTAACGCTTTACTTCAGAAAGGAGTACATATAGTAACTGTCAACGATTATCTTGCTAGAAGGGATAGAGAATGGATGGGCGTAATTTATGAGAGGCTTGGACTTACGGTTGGGAGTGTTGAGCATGAAACGAAAAACGAAGATAGAAGAGTAGCTTATAACTGTGATGTAACTTACGTTACGAATAACGAACTTGGGTTTGATTATTTAAGAGATAATATGGTTATCACGAAAGAAGATAGAGTTCTTCGACCTCTAAACTATGCAATCATAGATGAGGTTGATTCAATTTTAATCGACGAAGCCAGGACGCCTCTCATCATTTCTGGTGCAGTTGAACAATCAACCGATAAATATTATACGTCGAATAGAATTGTCTCCAACCTTACTGGAAGAAAAATTACCGAAAATGAAGAAATAAAAGCGAAATATGAAGGTGTTGATTTAACGAAAGGTTGTGATTATGTTATTGATGAGAAAAATCATTCGATTGTTTTAACGGAACAAGGTATTCAGAAAACTGAAAAAATATTGGGTCTGAAAGATATTTATGATGATCTACAGTCTGAATGGGTACATCATATAAAGCAGGCTGTGAGGGCCTGTAATTTATATCATAGAGATGTCGAGTATGTAGTAAAAGGTGGCGAGATTATTATTGTGGATGAATTTACAGGAAGGCTTATGCCTGGAAGGAGATGGTCCGATGGGCTTCATCAGGCAATTGAAGCAAAAGAAAACTTAAAAATTGCAGATGAAAACCAAACACTTGCAACGATAACGTTTCAAAATTTTTTCAGAATGTATGAAAAAATTGCAGGCATGACGGGAACGGCTGCAACAGAATCTGCTGAATTTTGGGAAATTTATAAGCTTGGCGTTGTTGAAGTGCCGACGAATAATGCTATGATAAGAAAAGACTATCCTGACGTAATATACAGGACTGAAAAAGAGAAATATAACGCTATAATAGTTGAGATTGAATCTACATGGAAAAAAGGCCAACCTGTTCTTGTGGGCACAAGGTCAATAGAAAAATCTGAAAAAATTGCGACAATGCTTAGAAAAAAAGGGATCCCTCATCAAGTCTTGAACGCTAAGTATCATGAGCTTGAAGCGCAAATTATTGCTGGTGCAGGTGTTAAAAATGCAGTTACAATAGCTACAAATATGGCTGGCAGAGGAACAGATATTGTTCTTGGAAAAGGCGATCCGGTCCAAAATGAAGAAGTTAAAAAATATGGCGGACTTCACATAGTAGGTACGGAAAGGCACGAATCAAGAAGAATAGACAATCAGTTAAGAGGTCGTGCGGGAAGACAGGGCGATCCGGGCTCCTCTAAGTTTTTCCTTTCCATGGAAGATGAACTTATGCGCCTTTTTGGTTCTGATAAAATGTCTATTGTAATGCAAAAACTTGGATTGAAAGAAGGAGAAGATCTTCAGCATCTTTGGATATCAAAGGCCGTAGAGGGTGCGCAAAAAAAAGTTGAAGGTATGAATTTTGACATAAGAAAACAGCTTATAGATTTTGATAACGTTATAAATAAACAAAGAGAAGCCGTTTATGGGTTAAGAAATAAAATTCTCGATGGTGGAGATGTGACAGGCGTAATTAAAGATATGATAGACGAATCTGTTAGAGAGAAAGTTTCATCATTGGCGGTTGAAAAATACTCAGAAGAGTTAGATTGGGGGGGCATAAAGGAATGGCTACTCAAGATGTTTGGTATTAAATATGAGATTGAAAATAAAAATGAAGTAAGCTTTATGAGTAAAGAAGCTGTTCAATCTAGCATCTTTGAAGAAATTCTTAAAGTTTATGATAAAAGGCAAGAGCAGTTTACATCGGAAGTTATGTTTAACTTACAAAGAATGATATTTTTGCAAATGATAGATTCTTCATGGAAAGATCAATTATATGAGCTTGATCAGCTAAGGCAAGGTATTGCTTATAGAGCTTATGCTCAAAAAGATCCAAAGATTGAATATCAAAAAGAGTCTTTTGTTTTGTTTGAGTCTATGATGAAAAGAATAAGAGAAAATACAATAGAATATATATTTAAAATTCAAGTTGATGTAGAGCCGCATGAAATGACAAAATCACGGGATTTTAAATCGAATAAAAAAAACTTTAATTTTGAGAAAAATATACTGAATAAACAGAATGAAATTAATAAAGATCTGAGAAAAATAAAAATAGGAAGGAATGATCCGTGCCCTTGTGGAAGTAGTAAAAAATATAAAAGATGCTGTGGCGTATCTTAATAAAGAATTTGTTTGTGAGTGGATGTTTTTAATTACTTAAATTTTGTTGTTCCCCTCTGTTAAAAAAAGGACAAATCTGATAAGAAGGTTTTTAAAGTAGTATTGTGTAATAACCTTAATTACATAAAATTTTTACAAACTTGTAAGATTAATTCAATAAAAACTATAAGATTTTTAGAAGGTTTTTTTTGGCAAGCTTTATTTACGATAATGTTTTTTGAGCGTTTTTAATTACATGTGTGTAAGTTCGATCTAATTTTGGATAAAAAAGAGTTTGGCAATGTATGTATGATATGAAGATAAAATTGAATTGCAAGAGTATTGTACTTTTGTAAGTATCACAGAACTTTTGGCTGCATACGCATCTCCTAGATTTAATTTGTTTTTTTGATATGTATGGCCTTATAGTTTTTATCAATACAATACGGTCTTTACGATCTTTTTTACTAATGAAGACGGGATTAAAAAATTCTTTTTTATGTTTTTCTTGGTTTATTTTTAATATATCTGGACTTTACTGGTTTTTTTCAGTACTTTACTTTATATTTTAACGGCTCTTGTGTTGTTATGTTACACAAGTCACACGCACAAATATGAGATTGGATTGCATCTTACGCTTTGTAGACTTATATTGTATACCCATTTGTGTACTTTGGGAAGGCATGGGGTTTATATGCCTAAATTCATTAATTTTAAAGAATATTTTAAAAAATGTTTTTTACTCAAATATTCTTTTGGATTTTTTTGCTTCATATATGTGTGTTTTACTTGACTATGTGAGAGCATGCTTACTTTTGGTGTATGACAGCGTGTCTTTTTTTTGGTAGTATTTTGTGGTTTGTGTTTTTATATTTCAAGAAAAAGAAAATTTAAAATGTTTATTTACGATTTTATTGTTTATTTTTGGGCTTTCAATATTTGGGCTCTGGACAGGAGCTGATGAATTCAGATTCCCAGGTAATCGAAAATTTACCATTGCTATCGTGTATAATAAAACGTGTCATTATAAAAGATGGGATTAAGAATTATATAGGTAGTGTTTTGCTTAGTCTTTAAAAATATTCCTCTGAAAAACCCAATAAATCAGATCTGATTTATTGGGTTTGGGCTTAAGATTGTACTTTATATGGTTCTATTAATAAAGATGATTTTGCAAAGTAGATAATAAATATTTCCGGCGTAGTTTTAATATTATTGATTTTTTTTACACTGATGAGAAAAAAACTTTAATGCTGTTTTAGCTTTTAAAAACGGCACTTCTGAGGCGGGGCTGTGCATGAGAAAAACTATTTGATGATTTTTGAAGAGAGTCTGCGGTGTTCCGTTAAGGCTTTATTTTCAAGTTTTTTGATGTTTAAAGCCAGATTAATGATTTGGCGAAAAGTGAGGATACTGAAATTTTTAGAAATAATAAGATAAGTATAGGATCGACCATATGTTTCGAGAATTTTTCTGCTTTTTTACGTATCAAAAATTTTTACAAGTCATGTGAATGACGTATGGCTTTTTGATACGGCGTAGTTATATTAGCGTTTTATGATGAAGGTATATTTTTAGAGCAGTTGGAAATCGTTACAGGGTGGATACAACAATTAAACTTGAAGTTTTTAAAACTTCGCGCGGTTTATTGATAAGTTTATACAATAAATGATAAGGGTCTATATAAAATGCTTGAAAAACAAAAAGGAATAATAGATGCATTGAGGGGGTTCCTTTAATGTTGATTCAAAAATGAGACAAATTAAGAAACTTGAAATTGAAATGTCGAGTTCTAATTTTTGGAATGACAAAAATAGAGCTAAAAAAGTTACGGCTGAGCTTGACGCTTTAAAAAGTACTTGTCAGTCATGGCATGATTTGAGTATTCATGTCAAGGATTTAATTGACTTGAAGGAGCTTGCGAGGCATGAAAACGATGAAAATCTTTTAAAAGATATTGAGAACGGCAGTAGGAAACTTGAAAAAGATCTGTTAGCTTTTGAGACTAAAATGAAATTTGACGATGTACATGATAAAAATGATGCAATTGTATCTATACATTCTGGGGCTGGTGGAACAGAATCTTGCGATTGGGCCCAGATATTAACGAGAATGTATTCTAGATGGGCTGAAGATAATGGTTTTGAAGTAGAGGTCGTTGATGTTTTAGATGGTGACGAGGTCGGAATAAAAAGTATAACGATGATAATAAAAGGCGATTATGCTTATGGTCTTTTGCGGTCGGAAGTAGGTGTCCATAGACTTATTAGAGTTTCTCCATTTGATTCAAATAAAAGAAGGCATACTTCATTTAGTTCAGTTGATGTCATAGCTGCGGCGACAGATAACGTTGCTATAATCATAGAAGATAAGGATATAAGGATCGATACTTATAGGTCTTCCGGGGCGGGAGGTCAACATGTAAATAAGACCGATTCAGCAGTAAGAATTACCCATTTACCTACAGGGATAATAGTTCAGTCACAAAATGATCGTTCGCAAATAAAAAATAGAATTACCGCTATGAAACTTTTAAAAGCTAGACTTTATGAACTTGGACGTGAAAAGCAACGTGCTACTTATGAAAAACACTATAATGAAAAGGGTGCTATAGAGTGGGGTAGCCAGATACGGTCTTATGTTTTTATGCCTTATCAACTTGTAAAGGACCACAGGACAGGATACGAAACGTCACGTTTAGATTTAATTATAGACGGAAAGATCGGCGAATTTATAAATGCGTATTTATCATGGAAATTAGAAAAAAGCAATAGTAAAAAATATATAGAGACTGATGCAAAAAGCTAAATTGCTGTAAAATTTAAAATCTTAAAAATTATTTTGTGTAAGGTTGAGTAAGATGATTGTTTTTGTGCGAATGTTATATGAATATAAATTTATGTTGTTTTTTACGCTTATCCCGCTCTGAATGTAAAAATTGATTTTTGTGGATTATTTTGACGTCAAAATAAATTTTTGTTAGAATCACTTGGCCTGGCAAATGGGGAAATTATAGTGAAGATTTTAAAGGAAGGTTATTCGTTTATTGGAGTTTTGCTTCTCGCGGGTGTGATCCTGCTTAGCGTGGGTGAAAATGGAGTTTCGGTTGTAATAGGGATTTTATGCGTTTTGGCTTCGTTATTTTGTATTTATTTTTTTAGAGATCCTGAAATACAGATAACAAAGGGTGACAGCTTGATACTTTCTCCTTGCAGTGGGACAGTTTTGGAAGTAAGTGAGAGTGAAAAAGATAAGGTCATAAGGGTATTTTTGTCTGTTCTAGATGTACATTTGCAGCGCTCGCCAGTTTCAGGAAAAGTTGTGAATGTTGAGTATAAGCCTGGAAAATTTTTAAAAGCTATGAACCCGCGGGCTCATATAGTCAATGAACAAAATGTCATAACTATAGAGAATGAAAATGGGAGGTACTTTGTTAAACAGGTAGCAGGAATACTTGCAAGGAGATGTGTTTCGTGGGTAAAGTCTGGGGATGTTTTAAAGTGTGGTGATAAAATAGGAATGATAAAATTTAGTTCTCAAGTTGATTTGCATATACCTAGGATTGCTAGTGTTAGAGTGAGACGAGGTGATAAAGTTGTGGCTGGCGTAACAATTTTTGCAACTCTAAATTGTTAAAGATAAAGAGTGGTTTCATGACTAATAGATTAAAAAAAAGTATGGCAAGTTTTTTTACATGTGGAAATATGACCTGTGGTTGTCTATCCATAATATTGGTAGGGGGTGGAGATTTTTTAAGAGCGTCATGGCTTCTCATGCTTGCGATAGTCTTTGATATGGCGGATGGGAGAATGGCTAGGATAACAAATACAACAAGCGATTTTGGCGTTCAATTAGATTCTTTGAGTGATTTAGTTTCATTTGGGGTTGCTCCGTCAATTATGATGTATCAGCTTGTTTTAAACAACTTAGATAAAACTGGTATGGCAATTGCTGTGTTGTTTGTTTTGTGTAGTGCGTTACGACTTGCGAAGTTTAATGTTATGGCACAAAGCGGTGTTGTACACGATTTTTTTATGGGTTTGCCAACGCCCGCCTCGGCAGGATTATTAGTATCTTTTGTCTTAAGCTGCAAATTGTCTGTTGGAGCTTTGCCGTTTAACACAGTTCCGGTTTTAGTAAAAAGTATGTCGCCATTGTTAAATATTATGCCTGCTGTAATGGTAGCTTTGTCTTTGCTCATGATTTCAAATATTCCGTATGTCTCTTTTAAGAAATTAAGATATTCTCGCTATAAAGTACTTGATTTTTTAGTTTTGATATTGCTTTTTATATGTATGTTTGTGCAGAATGTTATCAATACTATCTTTGTATTGTTTTTTGTGTATATTCTCTCTGGCGTGTGTAGTTATGTCGTAAAGTCATGGAAAAATTTTAAAAAATTGTTTGAAAAAAGTGGAAAATAATGGTAGCTGAACAACTTTTAATTCTTGCTAAGGTAGATGAGCTTAGAAGATCTCTGGTGGAAAGTGTTTTACTATAACTCTCTGTTATCTAAATTAAGGGTGACTATAATTAGGTGCAAAAGTAGATAAGGTGACTAAGGTGAATATGGAGATGTGAAGGAGGTGCATTATTAATTATCAGTTAAAGGAAGGACTATTTTTTTGATAAGCGCCGTAGGGGGCGCGTTGTGTCTGTGTACACTGTTCTTCTTGTTCCGTTTTTTTTGGGGGGGAGCGGGAAGAGATTGAATTGTGATTTAAGTTTTAAGAGAGAAATAGTAAAAACATATATGCTCTTAAAGAGAATTGTAGTTAGTAGAGAAGAAAAAATAGTTTTTGGCTAATTTAGGAAAGATGTCTTTGCAATTGAAACGTGGGGGGCATAAAAAAATGGCAACGTCGTTAGACTTGTTTATTCAAGAGATGCGAGGACTTCTTACACCTGATAACGTTTATATTATGAATGGTTCGCAAGAAGAAGCGGAGGAATTGGTAGGTATTGCTCAAGAATCAAAAGTGGATGGAAGAATTGTTTTAAAAAAGTTAAATAGCGATGAATATCCAAATTCGTATTATCATCATTCAAACCCTAATGATGTTGCACGTACTGAGCAATTGACTTTTGTATGTACTACTTCAAAAGAACAAGCTGGACCAAATAACAATTGGATGGAACCTAAGGAAGCAAAAGAAAAAATGATAGAGTTTTTTAAAGGTGCTATGAAAGGAAGGACAATGTATGTAATTCCTTTTGTCATGGGAACTCCTAGGTCGGAATATGCGAAAAATTGTGTTCAGGTTACAGACTCTGTTTATGTTGCTTTAAGCATGAGAATTATGTCAAGAGTAGGTAAGCAGGCTATTGAAAGAATAGACAATTCGTCAAATTTTTTTAGAGGAATTCATTCCATAGGTGATGTAAATCCTAATAAAAGGTTTGTTATGCATTTTCCTGAGGAAAATCTTGTTATGAGTTTCGGGTCGGGATACGGTGGGAATGCTTTGCTTGGGAAGAAGTGTTATTCTCTAAGGATCGCCTCTTACTTAGGCTATCAAGAAGGTTGGCTTGCTGAGCATATGGTTATTATGGGCGTGCAGTCTCCTGAAGGTGGGATAATGTATTTTCTTGGAGCTTTCCCATCCGCATGTGGAAAAACTAATCTTACTCTGCTAGAACCCGTATTTAAGGATTATAAGATTTGGACGTTGGGAGATGACATAGCTTGGATCAATATTGGGAAAGACGGGCAACTTTATGCGATTAATCCTGAATCTGGTTTTTTTGGTGTAGCACCTGGAACAGGATTAAGTACAAATCCTGTTATGATGAAAACACTCAAGAATAATAAATTTTATCCGACGTTGTTTACGAATACGGCTATTGACAATTCTAATAATACTCCGTGGTGGGAAGGGGTTTCAAACGATATCCCATCAAATTTAAACGATTGGCAGGGGCGAGAATATGATAAGAATTCTGGAAAACCTGCGGCTCATCCAAATTCTAGATTTACAGTTTCGATTTATAACTGTCCTACCCTCTCGTCAGAATATGACAATCCTAAAGGTGTTCCTATTTCGGGGATAATTTTTGGTGGACGTAGAAAGGATACAATTCCGCTTGTATATGAAGCTAAAGATTGGAGTAGCGGTGTATTTTCTGCTTCTACAATAGGTTCTGAAACAACTGCAGCTGCAAGTGGACAGTTAGGAAATGTAAGGCGTGATCCTATGGCTATGCTTCCTTTTTGTGGGTACAATATGGGAGATTATTTTCAGCATTGGCTAAATATTGGTAAAAGGGTAAAAACCCCCCCTAAAATATTTGTGGTAAATTGGTTTAGAAAGGACGAAAATGGCAAGTTTATGTGGCCGGGTTTTAAAGATAATTCCAGAGTTATAAAATGGATGTTGAATAGAATTGAAGGAAAAGTTGGTGTCAGAGAATGTGAAATAGGCTTATTCCCCCAAGAGAATTCCATAGATTTGATTGATTTGGATATTAAAAAAGAAACTATGGAAAAATTATTGAAAATTGATAGGGAAGATTGGAAAAAAGAAATATCAATGATAGAAGAATTTTATGCAAAGTTTGGAAATAAAATTCCTGTAGATTTAATAAATCATTTGTCGGATCTAAAGAAGAAATTTGGAGGGTAAAAGATATTAATATATTTAAATTTATAATTTCACACGCATGTATACAATTGCATGATGTAAATAGGGGCTGGAATGGATTTTGTATTAATGCTCTCTGTTTGTTTTTGTGCTAAATACTAAAAAAGAATATTACATATCACGTACGGGATCGGGATAGGTTTTTTTGTGATATAAAGTCAAGCTTTAAAACGGTCATGTTGTAAAAGATGGCGTATGTATCATCTTGGTTTGCTATGTAGCCGGGTGTTCTTCCTTTTTGTTGATAAAGAAAATATCGTTTTAACAAGACAGTACAGATATCTTGTAGATCGAATTACTTGTAAAATCTCCACCGGTAAAATTAATAAAGATGAAATGTCTTTTGGGTCCGTGGCTAGAGAATTTGAGGAAGAGACTGGGTATAGAGCTAAATGACTAGAGGGGTTTCTATAATTTTGTCCTAGACTGCTTTTAAATGAGGTTATGTGAGTTCTTATGGTTTTTAGTCTTGAAATATATGGGGCAAAATACCGGTGAAGACGAATTTGTTTTGAGAGAAATTGTAAGTTTAAAGAAGTGATTGAAATGCTAAAAACAGACAAAATAGTATACTAGAAAATAATTATTGCACTCATGTATTTTGAAAAATATTTTAAATATTAAGAGATAGTTTTTTACAAATAATTAAAAATACGAGTATGTCTCCGGTTGTTGTTAGTATTTGCTTTTTATAAATGTATGTTTGCATGTGAATAAAGAAAATCGTGTTCAGGGTAGATTTTTTTTGTGTTCATCTGCCAATAATAGGTGTAACTTTTTGATCTAGTAGAAGGAAGAGGATTTTGTGAAGAGAAATATTTATTGTGGCGATGTAAGAGAGAGTAATATGGGAGAGGAAGTTATTGTATGCGGATGGGTTCATTCGCGTAGGGATCATGGCGGCGTGATTTTTGTTGATTTAAGAGATAGAGAAGGAGTTTTACAAATTGTTTTCCAGCCTTGGAATAAGGAAGTATTCAAAGTGGCTCAAGATCTACGATGCGAATATGTAATTCTCGTTAAGGGCCTAGTTAGATGCAGACCTGATGGTACAGTAAATCTAAACATACCTACTGGAAGAGTGGAGCTTGTAGCTGATAGCCTTGAGGTGTTTAATGCCTCGCTCGGACTTCCTTTTGAAATTTCAAATTATAGTGGTGTTGTTAGTGAGGAGTTGAGGTTAAAGTATAGATACCTTGACTTGCGTCGTCCGAATTTTCAGAAAAATTTTATAATGCGTCATAAAATTTCAAGAGAAATAAGAAATTTTTTAAATGAGGAGAGATTTTTAGAAATTGAAACCCCATTTTTAACAAAATCTACTCCTGAAGGTGCTAGAGATTTTTTGGTGCCATCAAGGCTTCAACGTGGAGATTTTTTTGCTTTACCTCAATCCCCCCAACTTTTTAAACAAATTTTGATGGTCGCCGGTTTTGATAGGTATTATCAAATTGCTAAATGTTTTAGGGATGAAGATTTGCGGTCAGACAGACAACTTGAATTCACACAAGTTGATATTGAAGTTTCGTTTGCAGATGAAGAAGATATAATGGATATCGTTGAGAGAATGCTTGTAAGAGTTTTTAAAGTTCTATTAGGTCTTGAATTAAAAATGCCATTTAAAAGAGTATCTTACGATGATGCGATGTTGAGGTATGGTTCTGATAAACCTGACACTAGATTTGAAGTGGAGATAAAAGATTTTACGCAGGAATTTAAAGACGTTAAGTTTGGTGTATTTTCATCAGCGATATTGAATGGAAAAATTGTAAGAGGTTTATGTATTCCAAAAGGGGCAAGTTTTTCTAGGGCCGAAATCGATGGATTTGCAAAATTCGTTGGCGACTACGGGGCTAAAGGCTTGGCATGGATGAAGATTACCGATACCAGCGCGGAGTCAAATATATCAAAGTACTTTAATGAAGATGAAATAGAAGCGATTGTTTCTAAATTTAGCGCCAACCCCGGTGACTTAGTGGTTTTTCTTGCTGATTATGAAAAAGTGGTTGTTCAAAGTTTAGGAGCGTTAAGACTCAAAGTGGGCAGAGAATGTGAACTTATAGATAAAAATAAATTCAATTTTTTATGGGTTGTTGATTTTCCTCTTATGGAATGGGATAAAGAAGAATGCAGATGGCAGGCATTACATCACCCTTTTACGGCTCCTAAGTGTTTACAAGGCCTTATTACGAAAGAAAATGCGGACAAGGCGAGGGCGAGGGCTTATGACATTGTTTTAAACGGTGTGGAGCTTGGTGGTGGATCAATAAGGATACACAAAAGTGATGTTCAGAAGAATATTTTTGATATTTTAAATATTGAGAAGGACTCTACAAAAGAAAAATTCGATTTCTTACTCGAGGCTTTGAGCTATGGGGCGCCTCCACATGGGGGTGTGGCGCTAGGTTTTGACAGGTTGTGTGCTCTAATTTTAGGAGAAGAATCAATAAGAGAAGTTATAGCCTTTCCTAAAACGCAAAAAGGGATTGATATTCTTTCAAATGCTCCAAGCCAAGTAAGTGATAAGCAATTGGAGGAGTTAGGCTTACAAATAACTTTGTGATAAGCATTCAAATTTTAGAATCATATGTTTAACAAATACAACTATATGGAGGCTGAGTGCTGATAAAAAAAGTGAAGTGTAATATGTAATATTATATAAGATCGGGGGGCAATTTGACTGCGACATTCAATTTGTCGTGATTCGGCTTTGTGACTGCGATTGAATGCAAGTGTTACGCCAAGCTATAACTTTCGTAAATCTAAGAATTTGTTAGAAACTTTAGTGTTTAGTTTTGCTTAGATAAAAATTGGATTGTTTTTTATAAAAATTATACCCTCCTAATATTTATTGTTTATGATTATAATTATTCTAAGAATAAGATTATATGTTGCTGGTGATGTGGAGTGCAAAAACGAACAACCTATTAGGAAAAAGTGAGATTTTTGGTAAAAAGTATTCTTTTGGAGTTTGTAAGAAGACTTAAGGTAGAATATCCGTAAAGGTCCAGTTATACGGTATCCAAAAAATTTATTTTCAAAAGAAATTAAAATACCTACTATTGTTTCATTGATTTTCACTATAGTAGTGATGTTTTGTATGTTTGTCACAGAACTTGGCATGAAGTTACAAAGGTATATCTGCAACTGTTATTATTATGGCCAGTATGGTTTTTTATTATTCAGATTGAAAGTATAGAAAAGGCAATATTAAGAGATAATGACGCAATTGTTTTGCTGTATCCGCTTTTTATTATCGCAATATTTGTTTTTCAGGTTTCAAAGAAGTACACATATCTCCTTTTGCGTTTTCAGCTTTTGCCTTTGCTCTTATGTCGGCGATGTTTTTATCGCTAAAAATTGGGAGATGATGATATATGCGGTTTTTTTTAAGTTTGCTTATAACATTTTTAAATGACATGAAGTTTGATATTTTTCTAGTAATGTTTTGCAGTAGTGTTTTGGCCATGACAAACATGCAAAACACACGGAGAAGAGCTGACCTTATAAGCATAGGTTTTAAAGCTCTTTTTGCAAAAGCGATAGCTGCATAGCGATGATAGCGGTGATCTTTTATTTTTTTGGAAAAACATGGACACTTCTCAGCTTAAATATAACTTTTTTATGGCATACTAAACAGTGTGTTCACGATTATTCTTCTGCTTGTTTTTATACCGCTATTTGAAAAATTATTTTCTAGGACAACAAACATTAAATTAATTAAACTTTCTGATTTTAATCTCACATGTTAAAGACGGCGTCGCTTTGTCTAGAAAGCATAATATCGACAATGAGATTGTTAATATTTTTGAACAGCATCACCTCTACACGGAACAACATCAATACATACTTTTTACCATAGAATTTTGGAAGAAAGTCCTGTGATAGGTATAGAAAGTTTCAGGTATCCATGTCCGAAATATAGTATTTGCAATAGTTATGATAGCTGATTCTTCTGGAGTTGCGTATCCGTTAGTATAGAATTGTAGGCAACTGCGTTAAGGATAAGAAATCTTGTTGATGGTCAAGTTTTCCATGTTGTCCTATAACTTTGAGGGATTTAAAAAAGTAATAAGAGACAGCATAAATTCAACTCTTATCTTATAGGTATTTATCATGCAAGGATTGAGTATAGGGCGAAAAAATAACAATGTAAATTTCATTAATTTTCCAAAACGATATATATCAATTCTTAAAAAGGCTGCTTTGAATACTTTGAAGTCAGAAAAAATAGAAAAATATCAAATAAATTTTGTAATTGTGAGCAATAAAGAAATAAGAAGTCTCAACGCAAAGCATAGAAAAATAAAACGTGTAACCGATGTTATATCTTTTTTGTTAATTCCGAAAATTTTTGTGGGTGACATTTATGTTTCCAAAGAGCGGTCACAGAAACAAGCGAAGAAGTATGGCAATACATGGCAACAAGAACTTGCGTATTTGATAATTCACGGGGTGCTTCATCTTTGCGGATATACGGATTATGATGTTGCAAACAGGGATAAAATGTTTAATAGGCAGGATGAAATATTTAAGTTTTTGTTTTATAATGGTTGAGATAAAAGCAATGGGCTTATTTTTGCTTTGTCAGTTTATATGGGATAAGTTTGTGCGAGGATTGAGTAAATTGTACTACATGATAAAGGGACTGGTTCTTAACGCAAAGACACAGAGCGAACATGATAAACTTATAACTTTGTATTCTTACGAATGGGGGAAAATTCAAGCTATTGTTCCTAGTGCAAAAAAAATTGCAGCAAAGCTTTCATCGGCAACTGAACCTTTAACTGAAAGCGAATTCTTGGTTTTTAACACTCATTTTGCTATGAGATCTAAAGTTATTGGGGCGAGTATAATTAAAAACAATATGAGAATAAAGACGGATTTAAATAAAAATTCATATGCTTTGTACGCCGCAGAAATAAGTGATAAATTTACTCCCTTTAATCTCGAGAACTCTAAAAAATACGACTTAATAGCAAGAATTTGGGAGATACTTGAAACTTGTAAGTACTCCAAACGCGCTCTTATCGCTTTTATTTTACGTTTTTTAAAGCTTTCCGGTTATGCTTTTTCGGATTATTTGCAGCGCGCAAACACTTTTGTTAGTGAGGATATTAAAAATACCATAAAAAGGCTTTCAAGTTGTTCTGGCGATGAAGTTGATTGCATGTGTGGGGTAGAAGATGAACAAATATGGAATTGCCTTGAATCCTATCTTACTAATTACATCCCTCGTCCTCTATTGAGTGTTTTTTTTAAAAAGATTGGAAGATATGGAAATTATTTTATGCACAAGATTTTATAGATTAACATAAAAGTAAGTGTATAAAAAGTATTTAATATTTTGCGTATTTTAATGCTTTTAGAAAATATCTAACACACAAATAACGCAACACTGAATGTTTTTTTATTAAGAAAGGGATAAAATTGATATTGTCGGTAATTTAACTCGTTGTTTTGCGTATTATTCCGCCGCCTAGAACGATATTGTCTTTATAAAATACTGCACTTTGTCCTACAGTGATGGATATTTGAGGTTCAGAAAATTTAATTTTTACCAAAAATGTTCCTTTTGGAGTGATGGTTGCTTTTGCTGGTTTGTGTTGTTGGCGGATTTTTACGGTTGCCTCAATGGAATCCTTGGGATTAGGAATTGAACACCAAGATGTTTTTTCAGCTGTAAGTGACGATGAATATAAATCTTCTTTTGAACCTACTACTACTGAATTTTGTTTAGATAAAATATCTATGACGTATAAAGGATTATTTGTTCCGCCGGTAAGTCCAAGTCCTTTGCGTTTTCCTATTGTGTAATTCCATATTCCGTTGTGCTTTCCGAGAATTTTACCGTTTTTATCTACAATGTCCCCTTGATTTACTGGAAATTTTAAAATGTCATTATAGTTTCCACAGTAGAAATCTTGACTTTCAGGTTTTTCAGCTACTGGAATCCCTATTTTTTTCGCAATGCTCCTCACATGCTTTTTTGTGTACTTGCCGATAGGAAAAAGAGTTTCTGAAAGTGTTTTTTGCGTAAATCTGTATAAAAAGTAACTTTGATCTTTATTTAGATCAGAGCCTCTATGTAACTGATACATATTGTGATAATTATCGAAAACTATATTTGCGTAATGTCCTGTGGCAAATTTTTCAAATACGATCCCAGCTTTTTTTACTGTAGCGGGAAAAACTCCAAACTTGATATAGGCGTTACATAAAATACAAGGGTTTGGTGTACGACCCTCTTTATATTCATTTCTAAAATTTTCAAGGACACACTTTTTGTATTCTTCTCGGCAATCTATTATATGTAAAGGAATTTTAATAAAATCGGCTATTTTATGTACCGCTTCAATATCTTCATCCTCAGGTCCGAAACAGGTATCATAACTCTTAATTTTCGTTACTTTAAAAGAATTATTCCATATAGACATCATTGCACCGATCACTTCATGGCCTTGTTTTTTTAACAAATAAGCTGCGACTGCAGAATCAACACCACCACTTAATCCGATTAGCACCTTCATTTTAAGCCTCTTAATAAACAATATAACGGTCTATTTTAAAATTTAAACTTGTCTTACGTAAAATCTCTTCCCCTGTTAATATGATGTCTGCTTATGGATTTAATTTTATTTTTTATAAGTTGTTTTCACAAGTAGCACTTGACATCATGATATAACATTCGCTCCGCTTTGCGTTAAAGCGATTAAACGTCACTTTTTGATTCAAAAGTCTCTATCGCTTTCTTTTGCAGGTGCGGGTATATTAATATTGGACCATAAGTAAACGGCGAGATGTTGTAATTTTAAGCGATAATTCAAATTCTAACCAATCTATAGGAGTGGATTTGAGATGTATAAATGTTTTTTACAATACTTTTTAATATTTGTCTAGGGAGTCCTAATATCACTTCTGAATCCTTCCCATTTTTATGTTTTCTAGGCACCACATTTTATTTATTAAGCTAAATTTTATGACAAGTTTATCATCCGCAAAGATTCTTGTTTGAGGGTTCAATTTTGAGCAGCTGCCCTTCTCCGTGCCGACATTGTGTGGATAGACTTATAGCATCATTCTTTAAAGGTTTTTTTTCGTCCACGTTCAATCGTAACGGCAATATCTTAAAGCCTTTTGCTTTTTTTTAAATAAATTCCACGAATTTCTTGCGGCTCCTTGTGTGATAAGTGTTGGATATTGATTGTCTTTTCTTAAGCCGCAATGACAGTATGGAGAATTTTGTTTACAGTAATTAGAAAAGAACTCTATGACAAGTTCTAAGGTTGTACTCCATCACCTACGTATTTTTTACATATCGCATTCATGGGCGGAAGAA
Organism: Candidatus Endomicrobiellum glyptotermitis; assembly: GCA_031267715.1. Lineage (GTDB taxonomy): Bacteria > Elusimicrobiota > Endomicrobiia > Endomicrobiales > Endomicrobiaceae > Endomicrobiellum > Endomicrobiellum glyptotermitis. Next base: position 103,931 of record JAIRYQ010000001.1, read on the forward strand.
AAGACTTCTCTAATTCTTTTTTTCTCTTCAAGAATATGTTATATAATTTCTTTACCATCTAAAAATTGTGATATTTTACAGTTTTGTTTTGTATAGAGTCGATGTCTTTACTCATAATGTACATTATAACAAAATAGTGGTTATATTTGAGTTAGATGTAAGCTCAATTTGTTTAGGCCGTCGTTTACGCGTAGAACTTCAGTTGGATTTTAAAATATAAAATAATATTTGTTAGTTTATTTTTTTGTTCTTATGAAATAAATTGAAGTTTAAATAGGACATGAGAGAAAGGTTATGTGAAAATTAAAATTACTGAAGAAGTTTTTTGTGATTCATGGATAACTTTTTTTGTGTTATTTTTTAGAATATGTAAAATTTTGGGGGGATAAAGAGTGAAAAAGTGCGGTAGATGTTTATGTTAAACAAACTTACGTTAGCGATGTATCCGTTTTCTTTGATTTATTCTATTTTATGCAAAGCTAACAGAACTTTTAAGAGTCCGAGAATGCTTTTAAAACCTGTTATAAGCGTAGGCAATATCACGTGGGGTGGGACTGGTAAAACTCCGATTGTAATAGAAGTTTTAAATTTACTTATAAATAATAATTTAAAACCTGCAGTTTTGACACGTGGTTATTATAGGAATAATAGGGTTCCTCTGCTTTTAAGCGGCGGCGGCGTTGGAGTTGATGCTCTAAATAGTGGCGACGAGCCACTATTGATTGCGAGAAGTGTTCCTAAAACTGTTGTAATTGTCGGACATAATAGATACAAGAACGCTTTGAGATTTGAAAGCGAAGTGAACCCCGATGTTTATGTTTTAGATGACGGTTTTCAATATTGTGGTATTCAAAAAGATCTAGATATTGTATGTGTAAATGCGGCGGATCCTTTTGGTAATGGAATGCTTATACCTGCTGGAATTTTAAGAGAAAGTCCAAAAACTTTAAAAAGAGCTGATATTGTGCTCATTACGAATTCAGATATGATTTCGGATGAAGAGCTAGAAAAATTGGAAGAATCAATTTTTGTTTTATCAGGTCAAGAGCCTTTTGTGACATATTATGGTAATTTTAAATATAAAACTGTCGATTTAAATACAAGTTTTGATGCTGAAATTTTAAAAAAATCTACTGTGTATTCTTTGAGTGCTGTAGGTTTTGCGGAAGGCTTTAAGAATTCTATTGAAAAATCTGGAATAAAAGTAAAAGGTAATATAATATTAAGAGACCATGTTGGCTACAACTATAGTATGATAAAAAAAATATTTAACCTAAAAGAAAAGAATTCTTTTTTTATCATTACGGCAAAAGATGCTGTTAAGTTGAAAAATGTTAGCGGTGATATAAAAGAGAAAATTGCGGTGCTTGTTGTGGAACCGCAGTTTAGAACTGGAAGAAAACAATGGGAACAAAAAGTGTTAAGGTCAAAACGTCTGCGGTTTTTCTAGATAGGGATGGGACGGTTATTTTTGATAGGAATTATTTGAGTTCTCCAAAAAAAGTAAAACTTTATTCATTTAGTGCGCAAAGCATAAATAAATTACGCGCAGCAGGCTTTAAGATAATAATTGTCACAAACCAATCTGGTATTAGTAGGGGAATGTTTACCGAGGGAGATTTAATAAAAGTAAATAGAAGACTCTTGTCTTTGCTTAAGGCCAAGGGAGCTAAGATAGATTCTGTTTATTATTGTCCACACTCTGATTTTGATGACTGTTATTGTAGAAAACCAAAAATTGGCTTGGCATTAAATGGAGCAAGAGATTTTGATATAGATCTTAAGAAATCTTATGCTGTTGGGGATAGTATAAGAGATTATTTGTTTGGTTTTAATATGGGTGGCAAGGGTATATTGGTTCTCACGGGACATGGGAAAAAAGAACAAGATGCCATAATAGTAAGTGAAAAAATAAAGCCATTTATTGTGTGTAAGACCTTAAAACAAGCTGTAAACTTTATAATTAAAGACGCAAAACGCTACCCTAGATAGATGATATATTTGTGTAACATTTTGGTACTTGCGATAAATAGTCTTAACTGCTTGTTTTGACATCGTTTTAGAATTTTCAATCCAAAATCGTTAATTTGTTTTTGATTAATTAGGGTGCTTTTTTAAAATTTTTTAGACCTGATGAGCATGTCTTATACTATTTTTGACACCTACTTTTTTCAGATGTAGAATACATAGTTGGTAACATTAAGATATTGGAAGTAAAAATTATTTGTCAATAATTTAAAGATTGACTTTACTTATGGGATGCGCGTCGCGAGATACACAAGTATCAAGGAGAAGTGTATCTGTGGTATTTACCGTAGTGATAAAGAGAACGCTTCCAATATCTCTAGCATTAAATGTAAAATTCGTGACAATACTGTTTTTGTTAACGTTAACATAGAAGGTAGTTCTTGAGTATTCTGAACGCGAGGAGGTTTCTAAGAGGAATCTTCGATTTTTCCTTTATCAAAAGTTCTGTTAGGTTAAAGTTTTACTTCCATAATATGAAAGTTTTTAAACTTTCGTTGCTTAATGCGAAAGATTCTGTTGAGTTATAGAATTATAGTCTTTAAAAGTAAAAGATGTTTGTTTATAAAGAATGGCAACATAGTTTCTCCTTTTGTAGTAAAGTATTATTATGACGGATATATTGCTGTTCTTGTAGTGGAGAAAATGTAAAGTCAGCGAATTTTATGAATAATACAATTTATTTCGGTATAACTTTGTTTTTTTAAACTGCTGTATTAATTAACTTAGAATTGTAAAAAGGTTGAATTTTTGGTTTAATCGTTATAAATTTATGAATGAGATTCAAGGAGTAAAAGAATGTATAGAATTGTTTTAGTAAGACATGGCGAAAGTGTTTGGAATAAAGAAAATAGGTTCACCGGATGGACAGATGTAGATTTGTCTGAAAAAGGCAATAAAGAAACTTTAATAGCTGGTGAACAGTTAAAAAAAGACGGTTTTACTTTTGATCTGGCTTACACTTCTGTTCTTAAGAGAGCGGTTAGAACTCTTTGGAATATAATTGATAAAATGGATTTGCTTTGGATCCCAGTGGTTAAGAGTTGGAAATTAAATGAGAGGCATTACGGAGCTTTGCAGGGACTAAATAAGGCTGAAACAGCCGCAAAGTACGGTGAAGATCAAGTAAAAATTTGGAGAAGAGACTACGATGCTCAACCTATGTCTTTGAATGAGAATGATGAAAGATACCCTGGGAAGGATATTAGGTATTCAAGTATTTTAAAAAGAGAGATACCTCTAACGGAATGTTTAAAAGATACTGTGATGAGAGTCGTACCATATTGGAAAGAAGATATCTCTCCGAAAATAAAATCTGGAAAAAAAATTATCATAGTAGCGCACGGTAACAGTTTAAGAGCTCTGGTAAAGCATCTAGATAATATAAGTGATAACGATATAGTAAGTTTAAACATACCCACTGCAATGCCGCTGGTTTATGAGCTTGATGAAGGTTTAAAACCTATTAAAAATTATTACCTTGGTGATCCTGATGTTGTTAGGAAAGCAATGGAAGCAGTGGCAAATCAGGGCAAAGCTAAAAAATGAGGTGAGCCTCCATATATTTGTGATATTTATAGTTAGTTCAGACTTGCAATTTTTTTAAAGGTCGGGTTTCTATAAAAAATCAACTGATTTATTTTTAAGGAGATATGTTTGTGAACATAAGGCGATACATTTTAGAGTTAGCGAGGAAGAAAAAAGGTAAAATAATTATGCCCGAAGGTTTTGATGTGAGAGTTTTAAAAGCAGCTCAAAAGCTTGCCGAAGACGATATAGCGTCAGTTATTTTGCCGACTGATGATGTGAAAAAGATTAAAAAAATCGCAGACGAAGCCGATATAGATTTGAGAGGTGTTGAAGTTGTCAAAATGGAAAGAGATATCCTTGATAAAGAGAAAGTTAGGGAGTTTGTTGATGTCAGAACTAGGAAAGGTATGACTAAGGAGAAGGTACTGAATTTCTTAAAAAATCCCCTCTACTTTTCAATGATGTATTTAAAAAGTGGAAATTGTGATGCTTGTGTCGGCGGTGCTGTTTATGATACAGCAGACGTTTTGAGAGCTGCTATTCACGTAATAGGAACTGCCGAGAACATAAAAATGATTTCGTCGTATTTTCTTATGATACCTCCAGAGGGGCATAGTCTTGCAAAAGACCCTATAGTATTTGCCGACTGTGCCGTAAATCCTGATCCGCAGGCCATGGCTTTAAAAGATATTGCCATTGCGACAGTTGAGAGTTTTAAAAAGCTTTTTCCTGGCAAACAAGCGAATGTTGCGATGCTTTCTTTCTCAACAAAAGGAAGCGCAAATAATAAAATTTTATTAAAGGTTCAGGAAGCTACGGAACTTGTTAGGTCGCACTTTGTAGGACGGAACGATATAAATGTGGACGGTGAGCTTCAATTCGATGCCGCCGTAGTGCCAAGCATTGGGAAGAAAAAATCGCCAGATTCTTTAGTTGCCGGTAATGCTAATATTTTTATTTTTCCAGAATTGAATGCGAGTAATATCGGTTATAAAATTGCAGAGAGGTACGGCGGGTTTCAGGCTATTGGTCCAGTAATTCAAGGTCTTGCGCTCCCGGCAAGTGACTTGAGTAGAGGTTCTACTTCTGACGATATTTATCTTATAAGTGCGGTTATGCTTTTAGGGTGAATTTATTAGATCGAAATATATAAATCATCGTTTATTGTTATTTTGAAACTGATTAGATTATATTTTTGTTACGGGACTTCTCTATATCTTCTTTTAGCAGCAAAAAGCTTGATATTTTGAATGTTTTTTGCTTGTGTGGGGGGTCTTCTTCCTTGTAGTTTTTAAAGCAGTTTCAATTTTGCTGTTATGGTTACTTGTATGTGCTAGAAAAATGTATTTTAAGTTACTATTAATTGTTGGAAGTATTTTGATCCCGGATATAGAATTTCCTACGTCTTCGTTTAACGAATAGATGCCTCCTATAAATCGCTTGACAACTCATTTTTTTATTATTTTATAAGCCCCCCCTTCTCTCTCTCGGGAGCTTGAATCCAATATTTTCCCGTTGTAATTTGGGTTCAACCCATTAAGACGTTGCAATTAGTTAAATTTTTTATAATTTTACTATATAGCTCTGATAATGTTTAGTCAAGTAGCCTACTTTTATATTTTCTTGTACTTGTTGTTGTATGCGAGAAAGTAAATTCGAAAGCGTTAGAGATGCTTTTGTTTTTGCGGTAAACTTCAAAAGATTTTATAAAAATATCTTTAGCGCTAAAGATTTCATAGAAAGGAGTCTTGTTATATCTGTTGATTTTATTGCCGTATTTTCTGAATAGATCTTTAGAGTTGTTTTTGCGTATGTGTGTGCAAATCGCGGTATGTCGTTTTTTTTTAGTAGAAAATCGAGTTCTTGGTATTTGTGTTTATGTAATTTGCGCATGTGCAGCGTGTAATCTTAATATGACTACTTCTGTCAACTTTTGAGGAACAATACTTAAATTTGCGCGATTTTTTGACAATATATTTTAATATGTTACAAAACCGCAGGTAATTAAAATAGCCGACTTTTCAGTCAAGATGATTGAACAATTTACCGCTTTGGACCACTTTATAGAGCGCAAAAGCTTAAACTCGTCATAGTTCTTTAAGTTGCTTTTTCTATTTGTTTTCGCGTTGCTAAAATCAATTTTAATGTCGAAAACAGACGCATGGCGCACGCGAGTGGGTGTACCCGTGTCTCGGGGTGGTGGGGGGAGGGGGGGAGCCCCGCCGCCCCCCACCCCGGGGGCGCGGAATGCTTAAAACTTCTGTAATCCTTGTAAGCGTTCTCTTTTTGGCTTCTAGGGCTTTTTATATATTTATTGATTTTGTGGGGCTGTATGGGTCTCCCGCGCCAATCTCTCCATGCACCGTTTTAATTACGTCTATTTGATGTGGAATTGTACTTTCGCTAGGTCTTCCTCCCCCCCCTCCCCCACCATATTTAAAACATCTTAATTATAAAAGGATTTTTAAGTAGTATGGGCAAGTTGCTAGCTACAAAACTACAATACGCCTATGCAGTTGATATATTTTAAACTTTCAGTAAAATTATTTGAACATAGGTTTGTTGTTTTTGTGGAAAATCTTAAAGCTCTTTAGAAAAAAGAATCTTATTTATCGCTTTAATTCTCTCTAAAACAGGAGGATGTGAGTACTCTAAAAACACTTTGAATTTGTGAGGATATAAATTTGATAAATTATCAACTGAAAGTTTTTTTAAAGCGTTTATCATGGCTTCTGGCTTTTTGTAAGTCTTTACTGCGTAAGTGTCTGCTTCATATTCATGTTTTCTCGAAAAATAGCTTGAGACTATTGATACCATCAGAGATATAGGCTCATAAAGAAACGAGAAAAATATTATTCCAGCGTGTATTGGCCGTGTATTCATCAGGAAAGCGTCGTAAAGCCATATCTCATTTATAAAAAACGAAAGAACAAACAGCATAATTAAAGTTGAACAGAATGAAAAAATCATGTGTTTTAATATATGTCCAAGTTTAAAGTGACCCATTTCGTGCGCCAAAACGTTTGTTAACTCATCAACGCTATGTTTCTGAATGAGAGTATCGAATAAAACTATTCTACGAAACTTTCCGATTCCCGTAAAGAAGGCATTCGATTTCGTAGAACGTTTTGAACCATCCATTTTGAACAATCCTTTCATCTTAAAATTTTCTTTTTTTGCGTATTTTTCAATAGAATCTTTAAGTTCACCGTTTTCTAAAGGGGTATATTTGTTAAACAAAGGCATTATGACTACTGGTGCAATAAGAGTTATAAAAAGTTCAAAGACAACAATAGATGCAAAGGCGTATAGCCAAGCATATTTACGAGCGTTTATAAAAAGCCATAATATTGCAGCGAAAATAATGGAATCTATTATGATGGTTATAATCCATGATTTCAGCAAGTCTGCAATAAAAGTTTTTATGTTCATTTTGTTAAATCCGAACTTTTCCTCTATTGTGAACACAGAATAGATCGAAAAAGGTATTTTTAATATTTCGTAAGCAAAAAAAAGCGTACCCGCAAAAATGAATCCAGTTAATATTGATCCGAGGCCAAAAGAAACTGCTATTGTGTTTACATAATTAAAACCACCTGAAATTATGAAAATAATTTGAACTGCTAAAAAAAATGTTGATGAAACTACAGAAAACTTTGTGGTTGCTTTTAAGTATTCCTGCGATCTTACATATTTTTCTTTGTCATAATATCCTTCAAATTCTAATGGGATACTACTCGAGAGGTCTTTAATATTAAGTAGGTCTGCTATTGTCTGTATAGAATATATTGTGACAACAAAAAAAAGTATCAAAAAAGTGTAAACGCTCATTTATCGAATGCTCCTTTTACCCCTTTAATTTTGTGTATTATAATAAAATGTTATAATTCAAAACAAGGCTGTGTGCATAAATGGTTATTAGAAAGAGATACATTTTTATTACTGTTGAAGGCGGCGATGGTTCTGGTAAAACTACGCAATCTCGACTTCTAAGTGAGTACCTTGTAAGAAAAGGTTTTGATGTACTTCTGACGAGAGAACCCGGCGGTTCTGTTTTAGCAGGGAATATAAGGAGTATTATTTTAGATCCAAAATCGGATATTGTTCCCTTAAGCGAACTTTTTCTTTTTGAGGCCGCGAGGGCACAACATATCAAAAAACTTATTTATCCCGCTTTAGAAATGGGGAAGGTTGTTGTTTGCGATAGATTTACAGACGCTACTGTTGCGTACCAGGGCTACGGAAGAAAACTGGATTTAAAGCTTATAAATAAGTTAAACTCGATTGCTTCAGTTGGACTAAAACCAATTTTGACATTGTATCTCGATGTAATGCCTTTTGATGGTTTAAGTAGAGCAAAGGGATTAAATGGAAAGAGCTATGGCTATGGTGGAGATAGGATTGAGAGAAAATCTATACGGTTTCATGAAGATGTAAGAAAAGGGTATCTAGAGCAAGCGAAAAAATATTCTAGAAGAATAAAAGTTGTTAAAACGCAGGAAACGGCTGAAAAAACGCATATATTGGTAAAAGATATTGTAGATAAGGTTTTGTAAATGTTTAAAAAAATATTAGGTCAGGAAAAAGTAAAAAGGATAATTTCAACTCAAGTAAAAAGCGGTAAAATCGCACAGGCTTATATGTTTGTTGGAATTGATGGTGTAGGAAAGCGTTTTACCGCCATTGAATTTGCCAAGGTTGTGAATTGCCGCGCAAATGATTTTACTAGAACTAATTTAGCTGCCTGCGAAAAATGTATATCTTGTGAAAAAATAACGAGAGATATTCATCCAGATATACATTTTATAGATTTTGCCAAGCAGGCCGAGCTTGAAAGAAGTGATTTAGAGAAGCAAAAAGTACTAAAAATAGAGACCATTAGATATATGCAGAAAAAGGTTTCGATTAGAACGTACGAGGGGAAGTTAAAGTTCTTCATTGTAGAACCTGCTGAAAAAATGAACCTCGCGGCCTCAAACTCGTTACTTAAAACTCTTGAGGAGCCGCCTGAAGATACGGTTATAATTTTAATTACAAAACATAAGGAGACAGTCCCTCAGACAATAGTTTCACGATCGCAGGTTATGTTTTTTCAGCCTTTAGGAATAGTTGAAATTTCAAATTGGCTTATGTCAAATTATTCAATGTCCAATGCAGAAATTCAAAAGATAGCTTCTTTGAGCGAGGGTTCTATAGGAGATGCAAAAAAGCTTGCCGATGAAAGTAAAAAAGATGAGCCTTCTTTATGGTTTAAATTAAAAACCCAGAGCTTTTATATTTCTGATATCTTAGAATTGTCTAAAAATATTGCCAGGAAAAATGCTGCTTTGGGATGCGTCAATGCAATGATATATGAATCGAAAAAGGATTTTAGAGCTTACCCAAAGGTAATTGCCCCTGCGATTGAATTATTAATTACTTCAAAGAAGCTGCTACTTAGAAATGTAAATGCTCAGATGGTTCTAGATAATTTGTTTTTTGACTTATTAGATCTGTGATGGAGGTGTGTGAGATGTATTGTTATGAACAAATGGCTAAACATGTGATGTATAAATACAATATATATAGGATATAGGCATGTGTTCATGTGTTTCTAATGTGTCAGAATAATATTTGGTAGACAGGCTTGTGCGTTTTAGTTTGGAAGTAAGTTATGTGGTATTTTAGTGGTAAGGGAGTGTGATTTTCTTATGGTTGTGGCGGTAATGCTTAGAAACATAAAAGATAAGGTGTATGCTGATAGTGGATGTTTTAGTTTAAGACAGAATGATAAAGTTATAGTTGAAACTGAACATGGAGTTGAAGCCGGAACAGTCTACGAGGAAGTGGAAGGCGTATTAAAAAATGAAAGTACTTCAAATAAAGTTCTGAGAAAGATGACTGACGATGACAAAAAGAAAGTTATTGAAAATGAGGCAAAGAGTTTAAAAGCTCAGAGTGTAGTATTGGGAAAAGTTAAAAATTATAATCTAGACATGAAGTTGACGTGTGTTCGGTATATTTTTGACCGTTCAAAACTGTTTGTATATTATACTTCTGAGATGAGAGTTGATTTTAGAAAACTTATTAAAGATCTTGGATATGTTTTGAGAACAAGAATACAAATGGTTCAGATAGGTGTAAGAGATGAGTCAAAGATATTTGGTGGAATCGGGACGTGCGGACAAATTTTGTGCTGTCGGAATTTTTTAAAGGATTTTAATTCTGTGACTATAGATATGGCTAAAGAACAAAACTTGTCTTTAAACACGACAAAACTTTCCGGGCTTTGTGGTAGACTTATGTGTTGTATATCTTACGAAAATGAAGCTTATAAGAATATAAAGAAAAATCTACCTAAAATAGGAAAAACTGTTTTTACTCCGGATGGTAAAGCTAGACTTGTAGCGATAGATTGTATAAAGGAGATAGTAACTGTTGATTTTGGAAACAAGACGCTTAAAATCTTCACAATAGAGCAAATTAAAAACACGAAAGTAAAACGCAATTAATATAGCCCCATGGGGGTTAATGGAAAATAAATGAAATTTTATATTACGACTCCGATTTATTATGCAAATGACGTTCCTCATATAGGACATTCATATACTACTATAGCTTCTGATGTTATTGCTAGATGGAAAAGATTAAATAATTTTGATGTTTTTTTTCTTACTGGGACTGATGAACATGGAGCAAAAATTGCTGCGGCCGCAAGAGAAAAAAACAAAACCCCGCAGGATCTATGCAATGAGATGAGTGCTAAATTTAAAGAAGCATGGAAACTTTTGAACATTTCTTATACAGAATTTATACGCACTACAGAACAAAATCATCTTATTTCGGTTAAAGAGATAGTAGAGATTTTGTTTAAAACCGGTTTTATATTTAAAAAAAAATACGAAGGATTATATTGTTTAGAATGTGAAAAATTTTATTCTCAAAAGGATTTAGATGAGAGTGGAAGTTGTCTGCTTCATAAGACGAGATCAATAGTTCAATCTGAGGAAAATTATTTTTTTAGACTGTCGTCTTTTCAGTTTGAACTTTTAAAAAGGATATCTAATCCAAATCACAAAGAGTATATAGAAATACAGCCAGAGGAGAGAAAAAATGAGATTATAGGAAAATTAAGACTAGGTCTTGAAGATATAAGTTTTTCAAGGATCGCTGTAGAGTGGGGGATTCCGCTTCCCTTTGATAAAAAACAAACAGTATATGTTTGGGTTGATGCGCTGATAAACTATATAACAGGAGTAGGTTATATAACGGATGATGCAAAGTTTCAAAAATATTGGCCGGTTGACGTGCATTTGATGGCAAAAGACATTTTATGGTTTCATTCAGTAGTTTGGCCTGCAATCTTGATGGCTGTTAAGCTTCCGCTTCCTAAGAAAATATTTTCGCACGGATTTTTTACTCTAAATGGGAATAAGATGTCGAAATCTTTGGGGAATGTTATATCTCCAAGAGAACTTGTTGATAAATATGGTATTGATGCTGCAAGATATCTTATGGTGACCTTCATACCCTTTGGTCCTGACGGTGATATTTCGTGGCGAGAGTTAACGTCAAAATATAACGCCGATTTAGCGAATAATCTTGGAAATTTAATTTCTAGAACTATAAAAATGGTTGAAAAATATTTTAATTTTCAGGTGTCACGAATCACAGTTAATTTACAACTGGCAAGAAAAGTAGCTGTGGTTCTTAGAAAAAGTTTCGCTGAAAGTATGGATGATATGCAATTTCATAAAGCTGCCGAAGTTTTAAAGGGTGTGATTACGCTTATAAATAGACAAATTGAAATTGACGCTCCGTGGAAGCTTTTTAAAGTAGATACAAAAAAACTTTCCTCTTGCGTTAGTTCTTATTTGCAAGCAATATGTATTATTGCGATATACTTGTTGCCGTTTATGCCGACATCGTCTGAAAGAATATGGAACATGATGGGTGGAATAGGAAATATAAATGAAACTGCAAAAAAATATTTTGCGGACATGATAATTCCCGAAGATGGATTTTCAGCTCAGCAGACAAAGTCAAATATGATGGAAATTTTGTTTCCAAGGATTGAAAAATAAAAATTGTAATGCCGCACTTGGTTTAACTATCATTAAAAAATCTCTTATCATTAAAGTTTCTGTATTTAAGGTGACATTGTTATAAATGTTTTTTTGATATTTTACTTGTGGATGATTAAGGGTAAATTATAGAATGATAATCGACACGCATGCTCATGTGGTGGATGTGAGGTTTGACTCCGATAGGGAAGTTGTTATACGGAATGCTTTTAGTTCAGGCGTGAAAGCGATTTTTGAGATAGCTTGTGAAGTTAATTACTGGGATAAAGCTTTAGAGCTTTCAAAAAGAGATGACATTTTTGCATCGTTTGGAATTCATCCTAATAATGTGTCAAGAGTAATTCATGGGGATTTTGATAGGCTAGAAACTTTGGTTAAGAATGAAAAGTGTATAGCTATTGGTGAAATAGGATTGGATTATCATTATAGCTCTTCTATGGAAAATGCTAATTTTCAACGAGAGTTATTTATAAAACAAGTTGATATTGCTAATAAATACAATAAGCCGGTTATTATTCACTGTCGTGATGCGTATGAAGATATGATCGATATTTTAGAAAAATATAAAACTGTTTCAAGAGGTGTAGTGCACTGCTTTTCTGGAAATTTAAAACAAGCCAAAATATTTGTTAAAGCGGGATTTTTACTTGGAATCGGTGGGATTTTGACATACAATAAATCGGATAGTTTGAAACAAGTTGTTTTTGAAACTGACATAAGTAATTTGTTATGTGAAACTGATTGTCCGTATCTTGCCCCTCAAAAATATAGAGGACAAAGAAATGAGCCGTCTTATATAGTTGAAACATTAAAAGAAATTGCGAAAATAAAAGAAATGCCATTTAATGAAACGGCGCAAATGACTACGCAAAATGCGCTAAAATTGTTTGATGTGTGTTAAAGCAGGCGGGGGTATAGGGGTATAGAGTTGTTAATTTACAAAAATGAGTTATTAAAAAATAATGTGCTTCTAAGAGTTATTAGTATGATCATACTTGCCTGACAACAAAACTTTATTAAAAGGGTTTATGCATGAACACAATTTCTTACGTTTATGGGAATAACCTATATTTGAATATAACCAACAGATGTATGATGTTATGTCCATACTGTATAAAGCGCAAGAGAAATAACAAGTTTATGGGGAATGATTTAAAACTTGAGGCAGAGCCGTCTCCTAAAGAGGTTATAACTGCAATAAAAGATCCTAAAAAGTATGATGAAGTGGTTTTTTGTGGGTATGGAGACTGTCTTATTAATATTGAGTTTGTGAAAAGAATTTCAAGGTGGATAAAAGATAATGGTGGAAAAGTAAGAATCAACACTTCTGGCCTTGCGAATCGTTACTATGGTAAGAATATTTTACCTGAATTAAAAGGACTTGTGGATGTTATATCAATAAGTTTAAATGGATCAAATCCTAAAGAGCATAATGAAATCAATAAGCCAATGTTTAAAGAAGAGTCTTTTGGCGAAGTGGTAAAATTTGCTCAAGAGGCAAAAAACTATATACCTGAAGTTGTTATAACTGCTGTAGAATTTCTTGGTTTTGACACGTCAAAAGTTGAAAAAATCGCAAAGGAAATTGGCGTGCAATTTAGAATCCGTAATCATCTAGGCAATAAAGAAAACTAATTTTATTAAAAAAAACGATTCATACTGTGTGTGTTATCTTTTTTCAGAGACATGCTTTTAAAAGTGGTTTTAGATAGATAAGCACTGTCATTTTTTTTTGATAAAAAAAAAGGGGGGGTCGATCTCACGTGATGTGATGCAGATAAAGCTTCCAGGTACTTTGTAAGAGGTGAAGATATTGTACATGTTACAAAAAAAGCGAAGAAAGTTTTTTGGAGTGTGAAATATAATTTAAACTTAAGAAGAATGAATTTCAAAAAGGTGCAAAAGAATGTTATAAAAACTATTTAGGGGATTTTTCATGATCATGGTGGCGGTTTTATATGATGCTGACGTTGTAAATAGGAGTGTCACAATTAGAAAGCATTAATCTGTCCTGCCGCTTTTTACTAATTCGAACAATCAACATAATTATGGTTTATCAAAAACAAAAGATGAAGATGACTGCCGTTTCCTATTATTTATCCTGAAGACCCTTGTCATGGAAAACGAAAGGGTAGAAAAATAATTTTTCTTTAGTATAAGGACCACAAAGAGAGGTGTAGCAAGCAATTGTTGACCAAAAACCGTGCCTCTCTCTAAAGCAGAGTCTTTTATTTGTGGGTTGTGGTTTATAGGAGTGAGTTTTAGCGCAGACTAGTGCTGCAGAAGAAGAGGCACTTGACATTTTTGTTCCGCATTTTAGAAAAATCTGAAAAACACCGAATTTCTCACAATACTTTATATGCTGTTTGTTGTTATGAAGTAAAATGCGTTAAAAATCAACAAGTATTTTACAACTACGTGCCGAGAGCGGGACTTGAACCCGCACATTGCCTAAGCAACTTGAGATTTTGAGTCTCACGTGTCTGCCAATTCCACCATCTCGGCTAGGGGGAAAAATTATTCTGCAATAAGAGATAATGCTAATGCTATTTTGCCACAACCTTGAAAGAGATGGCAATCGATACATTCACGCCATATTTTGAGTGGCAAGTCCTCTTTTCGAATTTTTTTATACCCAAGTTTAACAAAGAATTCTGAATCGAAACTCAATACAAAAACCTTGTTTACTCCTAAGTTTTTTGCATTTTCTTGGAGGCTAGTAACTATTTTTCTGCCAACTCCTTGTCTTTGATATTCATCTAATACCGCTAAGCTTTTTATTTCTGCCAAATCTTCCCATAAAACATGCAGTGCACCACAAGCAATTATCTTGCCCCTGTTTTCAAATACAACGAATTCTTGAATGTCTTCATATAGTGTACTGAAAGATCTACGTAACATTCTTTTATTATTTACGTAATATTCAATAATTTTGTGTATTTCTTTTGTATCCGTAACTTTAGCTGGCCTTATTATCATGAAGAAACCTCTTAAGTGTATATCAATATTAAGCCAATAAGCAAAATAATTTGATGTTTGATGGTTAAAAATCTTTACTTTATAAAATTATATCCTGTACGAATTGCCTTTTTGTTAATTTCGATAAATTGATGTTTTGACTCAAATACTTTTTCGCACGCATGCAATGCACTTTCCAAACGAAGAGACTTTTTATTGTTTTCTTTCGTGTTTTTAGGGCTACAAACGCCTTCCTCAAGCAATTTTACTAGCAATCCTATCGCAATCATATTTGCAGTTTTCAAGTTTTTAATCGTTTTATCTGCAATATCACCTATAGGCACGGAATAGAATTTCGGATTGTGATTCTTATTTTGTAAAACAACTGAAGAGTTGGCAATTACTAGAGCCCCACAGGCCATTTTCGGCATAAACTTATTTAAGGATTCCCCATCTAATGCTATTAATATATTTGGAACAGAAACAATCGGAGAACTTATTTTGTCGCTTGATATTATAACCGTGGAACTTGCTATGCCTCCTCGCACCTCGGCTCCATAAGACGGAAGCCAAGTTGTACGCAAACCTTCCTCCATTGCTGTTTGCGCAATCAAAACCCCCGCTACAAGAACACCCTGCCCTCCAAAGCCCGCCATTATTATCCTATTTTGCACTCTATTCTCTTGGTTTATAGCTCATTTTATCACAACCAGAGACACTAACAACCAGTTGTGACGTATCAGATAATTATAACATACGAGAATACTATGATATATTATGTGTTTTGTCAATTCTTATGCTTATTTATAGAAGTCTTGACACAATATGATGTTACTGCTACAATGATAGCACTGTGGCATTATGAGTGCTATAAATAAAAAATTGCTTGTTTAAAATAATTTTTATAAGGATTAGGATGCGACATGTATCCTTGGAAGTTATAAAAGGAAGAAAAAAACATATACTAGATACTGTTATACACCATTATATTAAGACAGGGAAGCCGGTAGGATCTAGCGCTTTAATAGAGGAATATAACATTTCCCTTTCACCGGCTACTGTCAGAAAACTAATGGCGGATCTTGAAGGTGATGGATATTTGACCCATCCGCATACTTCAGCGGGCAGAATTCCTACTGATAAGGGCTATAGATCTTATGTTGATAGCCTCGTAAAACTTCAAAATTTTGCAATAGAGGAAGAAGAAAGAATAAAAAGAGAATATGAGCAAAAACATGGCGAAATAGAAGCACTTCTTTCTGAAACTTCACGTGTTTTATCAGGACTTTCGCAGTATACGGGTTTTGTTATGACACCTAAGACTCGATGTGACCAGATAAAAAGTGTTGAATTTGTACAAATTTCAAGAGAAGATCTCTTGGTTGTTTTGCTTACTAAAAGTGGGATGATAAAGCATGAAAAGATAAAAGCTTGCCTTACATGTGAACAGATGAGCAAGCTTAGAGATTTCTTAAATGAAAAATTAAGAGGAGTATCAGTTGCTCAAGCAAATAAGAAAATCGTGTTAGAGATTAGAAATTTTAGGCAGAACGAAGCTAAAATTTTTGAAATTGCTGAAAAAATAAGTGATGTTTTTTATAATATACAAGATGATGTTTATATAGACGGAGCATCAAACGGGATTACAATTTCAAGTTTTAATGATTTTGATTTAATAAAATCGTTTGTTAACTTTAAAGAGTACAAGGAGAAGTTTATTGAAATAATAAATAGAGATTTTAACAATGATGGTATAAATGTAAAAATAGGTTCGGAAAATATTCTTACTGAGCTTAAAGATTTAAGTGTTATAACGACAGTTTACAATAATGGAGAGTGTGCAATAGGCGTGTTGGGGATTATTGGTCCCAAACGAATGGAATATGAAAAAATGATATCGATTGTGAGTCAAGTCTCCGAGGTGTTAAACAGATTTTTTAGAGAGATATCCAAACAGTTTTAGTGAAAGACAGGATAGATAAGTAGTTTTGAGAGGGGGGCAATTTGGAAAACGAGAAGCAGGGAGTTAAAGATGTTGAAAATGGCCACAAAAAACAAGATTGTTGTTATAATGAGGCAAGAGATGAGAAAATTTCTGAACTTGAAATTTTGAAACAATCGGTTGAAGAGAAAACAAAACAATTGCAGAATTTTTATGATCAACTTTTGAGACTCAAAGCTGATTTTGAAAATTATAGAAAACGCTCTGAAAAAGAAAAAAAAGATTATTTGGAGTGGGGAAAGGAAAAAATTCTTCTTAAACAGATTAATATTTACGATGTATTTCAGCAGGCCTTGCAGAGTGTAAGGGCTGGAAGCGATGTTGAAAGTATAACGCTCGGGCTTGAAATGATAAACAAAGAGTTTTTAAAAATGTTAAAAGAAGAAGGCATTGAAGAAGTAAAGTGTAAAAAGTTTGACCCAACTTTATGCGAAGCTTTAGATTGTGTTGATAGCGAAGAAGAAGATGGGGAGATTTTAGAAGTTTATCAGAAAGGCTATAAACTAAATGAAAGATTGGTGAGAACAGCAAAAGTTAAAGTTGCAAAGAATATAAAAAGTATGGACTAGACTACTATTTTTTTGCTGTTTTTCTAGATTTAAGATGAATGGATTAGGCTTGTGATGAGTTTCAATTTTGTTGCGTAAAGTTAAAGTTAGAAAAATTCGTTATAAATAAAAATGGAGAAGAAAGAGGGGGACAGCAAATGGCAAAGATTATAGGGATAGATTTAGGGACGTCAAATTCCGCGGCAGCTGTTATGGAAGGTGGAAAGATAACTCTTATTCCTTCAGCTGAGGGGACAACATTGGGGGGCAAAGCATTTCCATCTTATGTTGCATTTACGAAGGATGGACAACTTTTAGTTGGTGAACCCGCAAGAAGACAGGCAGTTACAAATCCTGGAGGAACTTTAAGTGCCTTTAAGAGAAAAATGGGTACAGACTATAAATATAATGTAAATGGCAAGGAATTTACTCCCCAGCAGCTTTCGGCCTTTATACTTCAAAAGATAAAGAAAGATACGGAAGCTTACTTGGGTGAAACGATATCTAAAGCTGTTATTACAGTACCGGCTTATTTTAATGATAATCAAAGGCAGGCTACAAAAGATGCAGGAGCAATAGCCGGTCTTGAAGTTGTAAGACTCGTAAACGAGCCTACAGCGGCATCTCTTGCTTATGGCATAGATAAGGTCGGCAAAGAACAAAAAATATTGGTTTTTGATCTTGGAGGAGGAACTCTTGATGTAACGATTATGGAGATGGGTGCGGAAGGGACTTTTGAGGTTCTTTCGACTTCGGGGGACACTCAACTTGGCGGAACTGATATGGATAATGCTTTAATTGACTATATTGCTGAAGATTTTAAAAAGATGAACGGCATAGATTTGAGGAAAGATAAAATGGCTGTTCAGCGTTTAAAAGAAACTTCTGAAAAGGCGAAGATCGAACTTTCAAATGTTCTAGAAACTGACATTAATCTTCCGTTTATTACAGCAGATGGGACAGGCCCAAAACATTTAATGATGAAGTTTACTAGAGCGACACTCGAGAATTTAGTAAGACCTATTGTTGAAAGATGCAAGACTTCTATTGAACAAGCAATAAAAGACGCAAAACTTGCAACAGAAACGATTACAAAAATAATTCTAGTAGGCGGTCCTACTAGAATGCCAATCGTACAGGAGTTTGTTGAAGATTATGTAGGTAAAAAAGTAGAGCGGGGAATTGATCCTATGGAATGTGTGTGTTTTGGAGCGGCTATTCAGGCCGCGGTGTTAACGGGAGATGTCAAAGACATTCTTCTTTTAGATGTTACCCCTCTTACGCTTGGACTTGAGACTATGGGTGGCGTAAGAACAGCACTTATAGACAGGAACACTACAGTTCCGGCAAAGCGCTCTCAAATATTTTCAACGGCAGCTGACAATCAGCCAAGCGTTGAAATTAACGTTCTTCAAGGCGAAAGATCTATGGCTAAGGATAATTTGTCTCTTGGTAGGTTCATGCTTGATGGAATACCTCCCGCGCCTAGAGGGGTTCCTCAAATAGAGGTTACTTTTGATATAGATGCAAATGGTATTTTACATGTTTCTGCAAAGGATAAGGGTACGGGGAAGGAGCAATCTATTAAAATATCTTCATCAACTAAACTTTCAAAGGAAGATATAGGCAAATATGTTAAAGAAGCAGAGCAGTATGCTTCTGAGGATTCGAGACGCAAAGAAGAAATTGAAGTAAGAAACGAAGCTGATAATCTTGTTTACTCAGTGGAAAAAAACTTAAAGGAGCATGGCGATAAAATTTCTGCAGATGATAAACTTTCAGTTGAGCAAGCTTTGATTGCGGCGAAGGATGCTTTGAAGGGCAATGATATAGCGCCAATTAGATCAACCAAGGATGGGTTGACAAAAGTGTCACATAAACTTGCTGAGGCAATATATAGAGCTTCGCAAAGCCAAAATGTAAATACAGGTAGTGGTTCGCAACAGCAGGGATCTAGTGATGGCGGTCAAACATCTTCTAATAGTGGAGAAAAAGTAGTCGATGCGGAAGTGGTTGAAGATAAAGATAAAAAATAAGTGATGTTTCTCTTTTAGGCTGACAAAATTAAAAAAACTGTAAAAATATGTACGAGATTTTTTTGCTCGTCTGTATTAATTAGTTCTTCAGTTATGGAGATATTTAGGGTTGCAGGATGGGGGATGTTGTGGGGGTCGAAGGTTGTTGGTGTCAGATAGTGGATACTAAAATTAAGGCATTATTAAAGGTAGTAAGAGATTCTTAGTTAGCATGGGTATAAAAGCCCCATAGGTAAAAAAGTTTTTGAGTAAATTAAAAGAGTAAGTGCTTAAGGAACAAAATAGAATGAAATATGACTATTATGAATTGCTTGGAGTTAGTAAAAATGCTTCTTCAGATGAAATTAAATCAGCTTATAGAAAATTGGCTCTAAAATATCATCCAGATAAGAATCCAGGTAATAAAGAAGCTGAAGAGAAATTTAAAGGAATAAATGAAGCTTATGAAGTGTTATCTGATGCTCAAAAGAGGCAGCAATATGATACTTTTGGACACGATTCTGCCGCCAGCAGTAGCGGTGGTGGGGGGTATACTCAATATAGTGGTGATTTTTCAAATGTAGGAGATATTTTTGGAGATATTTTTGGAGATATTTTTGGTGGTAGCAAGCGCAGCAGCGAAAATTCCCAGAGGCGTGGAGAGGATTTACGCTATGATTTAGAAATTTCTTATCTTGATGCAATGAATGGTGCGGAAGTTTCAATCAGTATACCAAGAAAGGATGCTTGTTCGGCTTGTCATGGGACTGGCAGTAAAGACGGTTCTTCTCCAAAGCAATGTCCTAAGTGTAAGGGTAAAGGTCAAGTAAGATATTCCCAAGGTTTTTTTTCGCTCAGCCAAGAATGTCCGCAATGTAGGGGCAGGGGGAGTGTTATAGATAGACCTTGTTATGAGTGCAGAGGTGAGGGGACTACAAAGAATAGAAAATCCGTTACGATAAGAATTCCTGCTGGTGCTGATGAAGGTACATCTTTAAAAGTACCAGGTTCAGGTAATGCAGGGGGTGCCAATGGATATCCAATAGGAGATTTATACGTTGTAATACATATGAAACAAACTGCTGGTTTTAAAAGGAATGGCGATGATTTATATACGGAAATTTCTATCTCTTTTCCGCAAGCCGCAATGGGGGTTGAGTATGATGTGCCTGCTTTGAGAGAATATGTAAAAGTAAGAGTTCCTTCATCTACTCAACCAGGAACTGTTTTGAGAGTGCGTGAACAAGGGTTTCCAAAACTTGGAAGAAAAAGTAGGGGAGATCTTTATGTTAAGATAAATATTTCTGTTCCTAAATCCATGAATGATATCCAAAAGCGAGCACTTTTTGAATATGCGAAATCTATGGGTGAAGTTCCAAAAAGTGCTCAATTTCAAAGCGACAGTCTTTTTAAGAAGATTTTCAAATGATTTTCTATTGAAAAAATTGTTTATTTTATATAACATGTGCTTCGTATGGAGGGTAAGTATAAGTTGCGGTTTTTGCTTTGTTCGTGTAAAACTAGGTTCTTAAAATTTTTGAGGGAATTCCAGTGAAAAGGTGTGGAAATATGAACTATGAAAGTACGTTTATTGTTTCTCCTGAGTTGTCAACTGAAGGGGTTGAAGAAGTTACTGCGAAAGTACTAAAAGTTATTGAAACTTCAGATGGAGTCGTTAAAGCAGTTCAGCAGCTTGGTAAGAAAAAACTTGCTTGTCCAATCGACAAATTTTATGAAGGGAGTTATGTTTATATTGAATTTGATGGAAATGGCTTGATGATCAAAGTACTTGAGAAATTTTTTAAATTTAATGATTCAATTATGAGATTTCTTACGCTTAAAAGTGGGGATAAAAAGGTTGCAGCAAAGCTCTCCGCTGTAAAGCAAAGTGATAAAATGGTAGGACCTTAATGTTGAAATGACGAAAATAAGTATGATAATAGAGGTAAAGTAAATGAGCCAGCTGAGCAATCAACGGAATAGTTTTCGGTTACCAGAACAAAATATTGTTATTATTGTTGGTAGACTTACTAGAGATCCTGAGCTAAGACGTACAAATACCGGAAAGGCGGTATGTTCTTTTGATATAGCTATCGGCAGGAGAACAAAAGATGCTGTTACAGGTGAATGGAGAGATGCTGATCCTACTTTTGTTTCTATCGTTGTTTGGGGTGATCAGGCAGAAAGATGTGGTAGTCACTTGAAAAAGGGGATACCCGTGCATGTGGAAGGAAGACTTCAAACTAATAAATGGGAAGGTAGTGACGGTGTTAAAAGAAGTCGTTTAGAGGTTCGGGCTTTAAGGGTACAGTTTCTTGCTGTAATTAAGCAAGAGGAGGAGTTGACATCAGATGTAAAAATAGCCGATACCAGTGGCAATATAAGCGAATTTTCTGGACAACTTGATGATGGTACTTCTGATGATGATGTACCGTTTTGACGGATTAGGAGAAAAAAATGGCATTTGTAAAGAGACCTGGATCACGGATGAGATCTCAAAATTCTTCAGTTAATAATCGAGGACGCCTAATAAATGGGAAATTCAAGAGGGGTGGTTCAATAAGAAGAAAAGTTTGTCGGTTCTGTGCGGATAAATTTGAAGTAGATTATAAAAGTGTAAGTTCACTTCGTGTGTTTATAACTGAAAGAGGTAAAATACTTTCGGGGCGCATAACAGGTACGTGTGCGAAGCATCAAAGAAAGCTTGGCAGGTCGATTAAAAGAGCGAGAATGCTTGCCCTTTTGCCTTTTACAGTGAATTAGAGTTTTTTTGCGGGGGAATGTTTCTTTTACAGAGAAATTAATTGAACGTAGTCATGGTTATGAGATACACATCGGAAGGAGAGGAGATGAAAATTATACTAATATCTGATGTCACTAATGTTGGGCGGCAAGGTGAAATTAAGAATGTCGCTGCTGGCTTTGCTAGGAATTATCTTGTTCCTATGAGTCTCGCTATGGAGGCAAATGCTCAAAATCTTAAAATTTTTAAAAAAGAAAGGGTAAGACTTGAAAAGCAAAGAGAAGGATTGATAGATAAGTCTAGAGAAATTGCTTCTAAAATGGAGGCTTTGAGATTTGTTGTAAAAGTTAAAGTTGGCGAAAGCGGTAGAGTTTTTGGTTCAGTAACTGCCTTAAATCTTGCAAAAATTTTTAAGGATAATGGTTTTGAGATAAAAAAACATGATATTTTCCTTCCTGATGGTATAAAAGAAATAGGCGATCATGAGATAAGCATAAGACTTCATCCAGAAGTTATTGCAAAAATAAAGCTTTCTGTTATAAGTGAAAAAGAATAATCTTAGTTCTAATAAAATATCAGATGTTTTTAAAGTTCCACCTCAGTCTATAGAGATGGAGAAAGCTGCATTGGGCGCAATGCTCATAGAAAAAGAGGCTATTTTAAAAGTTGTAGACGTAATAAATGAGAATGATTTTTACAGCGACGTAAATAAACAAATCTTTTTAGCAATTTATGAGCTTTATTCATTAAGTCAGATTGTAGATATATTAACTGTTTCCGAATCTCTTAAAAAAAAGAGAATATTTGATAAAATAGGAGGTCTGCCTTATCTCACGGACTTGATTAATTTTGTGCAGACTGCTGCAAATGTGGAGTCTTATGCTTCTGTTATACGCGATAAGTCAATATTAAGGCAGCTTATTAACGCTGGTACTGCAATAGTTGAAGATTCGTTTGAAGAGCGGTGTACACCTGAAGAAGTGTTAGATAAATCGCAAGCAGTTTTGTTCAGTGTATCACAACGTAAAGGCGTAAAAAAAGGTTTTTTAACTGTTTCTAAACTTGTAAGACCTATGTTGGATAGCCTTGAAAAGCTGCATTCTGATCCGAGAAAAGTTTCAGGGCTTTCTACTGGTTTTGCAAATCTTGATTCAAAAACCACCGGTCTTCATCCATGTGAACTTGTAATTTTAGCGGCGCGTCCGTCTATGGGTAAGACTGCGTTTGCTCTGAACGTTGCGGAGCACGTAGCTGTAGTGCAAAAGAAACCGGTGGCTATTTTTTCGTTGGAAATGAAACAAGAAGCATTGATGTTTAGGTTTCTTTCTTCCTTAGCCAGAGTCAATGCTATCAAATTGAGAAACGGACAATATAGTAGTGCGGATTGGCCAAGACTTACAACTGCTGCAGAAAAAATTGCTGAAGCTCCTATTTTTATTGATGATGATTCTAGTATAAGTGTTATGGAGATAAGGGTTAGAGCAAGAAAACTTGCAGCTGAACTTAAAGCAAAGAACACCCAACTTGCCTTAGTAATAATAGATTACATTCAATTTATAAGTACTTCTTCAAATAGAAAGCTTGAATCTCGCCAACAAGAAGTTGCTGATATTTCTAGATCCCTTAAGACTTTGGCGAAAGACTTGGACGTTCCAGTTCTTGTTTTGTCGCAGCTTTCAAGGAGGACGGAAGATAGAGGAAGGAAAGACAGTAAGCCACAACTTTCCGATTTGCGAGATTCAGGGGCGATAGAACAGGATGCCGATATAGTTGCGATGCTTTATAGAGAAGGGTATTATAACAGAGAAGATCCAGAAGTACAGAAAAAAGCTACTCTTATATTGGGGAAACAGAGAAACGGACCGACGGGAGAGGTGAGTTTAGTTTTTGAGGGTGAATATATGAAATTTTATGATGAATCCTCAAAGACAGAATAATTCTTAATGAATAAACAGACATCTGTTAGGGTAGTTTCAAATAGTAAATTGAGTGGGACGAAACAAACAATTTTTTTTAGGCAAAACTGGGTGGAAATTGATAAAAGTGATTTTCACTTCAATTTAAAAAAGATAAGAGAATATATTGCAAAAGACACTAAAATTATGGCCGTTATAAAATCCGATGCTTATGGTCATGGTGCTGTTGCACTTGCGAGGGCAGCACAAGAAGCTGGTGTGGCTTGGGTTGCTGTTTCTTCACTTGAAGAAGGTATAATCCTCAGAGAAGCGGATCTAAAATCTAATATTTTGATTTTAGAAAATGTTTTTCCTTATGAGAATTTTCAAGTTGCGGTAGCCCATTCTTTAACCCTTACAATCTCTAAGATATCGGAGTTTACAAGTCTAGAAAATTTGGCGATAAAATTAAATAAGAAAATTGATTTTCATTTTAAGATAGATACTGGTATGGGAAGAATCGGATCGTTATCTGAAGCTGCATATTCAATACTGCAAAAAATCGCACAGAGTGACAAAGTGGCCATGGCTGGCATGTATACTCATTTTGCGGTTGCGGACACTGATCCTGTCTTCACACAATTACAGCTTAGCACTTTTACGAAAATTATTAGATTTGCACGTGCGAATCTTGGATTAAAATTCATTGCTCATGCTGCAAATTCAGCGGCATTGTTTAAAAGTAAGCGTACGCATCTTGACATGGTGCGCCCAGGATTAGGCCTTTACGGACTTACGCCTTTTAAATTTTCAGAAAGGTTTTTAAAAGTGAAGCCAGTTTTGTCATGGAAAACAAGAGTAACGTTTTTGAAGAAAGTTGCATCTGGTTTTTGCTTGAGTTATGGAAGGGCTTTTGTTACAAATAGAGTATCTCTTATTGCTACAATACCTGTTGGTTATAACGATGGCTATAATAGATTATTGTCTAATAAAGCGGACGTCTTGGTACGTGGAAAACGTTGTCCGATTGTTGGAAGAATAACAATGAATATGACGATGATAGATGTAACTATGGTAAAGGATGTTGCTGTTGGCGACGAAGTGGTTTTGATAGGAATGCAGGGCAAGGAACATGTGAAAGCTGACGAAATCGCAAAAATACGAAACACTATAAATTATGAAATTACATGTAATATATCCTCACGTATTCCGAGGATTATAGTGTAATTAACCTGTCATGCAAAACAGAGGTTAGAGAGAGTTTATTAAATAAGGCTCCAAGTTTATTTGTTCAAGGTATTGTGTATAATAGCAGAGATAGTAAAGATTTATAAAAGAATTCAAAGGGGTTATGAAAAAGATACTTTCATAATTTAGCGTTGTTATTAAGGGTTTAAATTTTGATTAAGATAGAAAGTTGAGATAAAAGTGTTATTGTTTCTCGGGAAAAATGAAATAAAGATAGAATTTTTTTTCTAAAAGGATAAGATGGGCATTATTTAGGTTTATTATCTCTTGCCTCGTCTTTAGAGGGTTTTGAGAAAGCTGTGAATGTGATGATGATAGAAACACTAGTGTTGCGTTAAAGGTTGATGTGTGTTGTGTCATTGAAGGGTATTTGTATTTTCTCAAGGATAATTTAAAGTTGAAAGAAGATCCTGTTGTCCCATAGCGTGTGTGCTTTGTGGAATTACAAGTTTTATCTCCGTTATTGCTAAAAAAATAGTATTATTTGCTTTTGAGAATGAGAATAGGATTGAGTTTTGTCAGTAAGGAAAACAGGCAAGTTGTTGTTATTGATTTGTTTGGTTTATAAGTTCATGGATAGCCTTACATTATTATGATTGAGGTATATGTTTTTAGTTTATATGAATGTGAAAAAGCAAAAAAATAGGTTTTTATGCCAACAATGTGGATACAATTCTGCTCAATGGCTTGGTAAGTGTCCGTCTTGCGGAGCATGGAGCAGTTTTGTGGAAGAGAAATTTTCAATATCTGGTCAGAAGTCGTGTTTTATATCTAAACGACTTACAGATTTTTCGTCTGAAGTTTTAAAATTGAATGATATTTCGGTTAAAGATTTTTTAAGATATCGAACCGCAATAAAAGAGTTTGACAATGTGATGGGGGGGGGGATTGTACCTGGTTCTTTAATACTCTTAGGCGGTGCACCTGGAATCGGAAAGTCTACGCTAATGTTACATATATCAAGTGCTTTGAGTTATGAAAATAAAGTTCTTTACGTGTCGGGTGAAGAGTCTCCTTCACAAGTTAAATCACGTGCTGAACGACTTAAAATAAAAAAAGATAATATTTTTTTAGTTACTGAAACAAATCTTCTGAGCATTATGGCTGCCATAGGTAAAATAGAACCTAAATTTTTGATTGTGGATTCAATTCAAACGACTTATCATCCTGAACTTTCGAGTGCTCCTGGTACAGTTGGGCAAGTGCGTGAAACAGCGGCGGAGTTACTAAGAGTCGCAAAGTCGAAGGGTATAACTGTGTTTCTTTTAGGTCATATCACAAAAGAAGGTGATTTAGCGGGTCCTAGGGTTTTAGAGCATATTGTTGATACTGTGTTATATTTTGAAAACGAACGGCAACATACATATAGAATTTTAAGAGTTTATAAAAACAGATTTGGACCTACAAGTGAAATCGGGATTTTTGAAATGAATTCGTGGGGTCTTTCTGAAATTTCTAATCCTTCGATTACTTTTTTAGGGGAACGTACTTTAAATGCTTCTGGTAATATTGTAACTGTTTCAATTGAAGGAACAAGGCCTTTTCTTTTGGAAGTTCAAGCTCTTACTTCAAGAAGTGTGTTTGGAGTGCCACGTAGAATGGTTTCTGGGTATGACGCAAATCGTGTTACTATCCTTATAGCAGTTTTGGAAAAGAGATTAGGTCTATCTCTTGGGATGCAGGATGTATTTATAAATATTGCAGGTGGAGTAAGGATAAAAGAAACTTCTGTAGATTTGTCTGTTGCTTGCTCTATAATGTCTGCGAGTTTAGGTTTTATTTGCTCTAAAGATTTGATAGTTTTTGGAGAAGTTGGCCTTTCTGGTGAAATCCGTTCTGTAGCCCTTGCAGCGGAAAGAGTTTTTGAAGCAGAAAAACTCGGTTTTAAAAAAGCAATAATACCGAGCGATAATTTAAAAAGATTGCTATATAAAGGCAAGATAGATTTGATCGGCGTAGAAACTATTGAATCTATGGTTAAAGTTTTGAAGCACTAATCTAGTTCATCGATCTTCTAACTTTAGAAAATATTATTTTTTCGGTTTGTGTTTAGAAGACGAAAACTAATTTAAAATTTTTTCTTCGATGATTTTCGCGATAATGTGTATTAAAAGTATGTGGCATTCCTGAACTCTAGCCGTAATTTTTGATGGAGCGCAGTAACATAAATCGCACATGTCTTTCATTCTTCCACCTTCAGAATTTGTCATACCTATTTTAAATACAGATAACTTTTTTGCTACCTCTAAGGCCTTTATGATGTTCAACGAATTTCCACTCGTTGATATGGCTATTAATACGTCGCCATTTCTGGCAAAGGCTTCAAGTTGACGACTAAAAATAAATTCATAACCTAAATCGTTGCCAATAGCAGTTATTGCTGACATATTTTCAGATAGAGAGATGGAAGGAGCGGCTTTTCTGTTTTTTTCAAATCTTACAACTATTTCACTGGCAAAATGTAAAGCATCAGCGGCAGAGCCGCCATTTCCGCAGGTAATTGTTTTTTTGTTGTTTTTGTAAGTTTCAACAATTTTGTTTGCAACATTATAAATATACTCAATCTGCTTAGGTTTAAGCATCTCTTTTTTTGCTTCAATACTGTCGTTTATGAGATTTTTGATGAGATTTTTAGTAGTCATTGGTTAAACTCTATGTTTAAAAAATTACAGAATTATCATACTTATTCATTGTTTTTCAAAAATATGTTTTGAAAGGAAAGATGTATCTACATTGCCGCTTCGAAATTCTTCATTCGCCATAATTTTACTATGAAGAGAAGAAGTGTTTTTAATACCTTCAATTTCAACTTCTCCTAGTGCTCTTTGCATTTTTGCAATAGCTTCTTCTCTGCTCTTACCTAAAGCGATAATTTTTGCTATTAGACTGTCGTAAAAGGGCGGTATTGTATACCCAGAATAAACGTGTGTGTCTAATCTTATCCCAGGTCCTCCTGGCAAAAATAATTTTCCAATTTTTCCTGGCGACGGGGCAAAATCTCTGTCAGGATCTTCAGCGTTTATCCTACACTCTATGGCATGTCCTGTAATTCTGATTTTTTCAGAATCAATTGAAAGTCTTTCGCCTGCAGCAAGTTTTATTTGTTCTTTAACGAGATCTATACCTGTAAGTATTTCAGTGACTGGATGTTCCACTTGGATCCTAGTATTCATTTCCATAAAATAAAAGTTGCCTTTTTTGTCTAATAAGAATTCCACTGTGCCTACGGTAGCATACTTTATAGA
Source organism: Candidatus Endomicrobiellum glyptotermitis (assembly GCA_031267715.1). GTDB lineage: Bacteria > Elusimicrobiota > Endomicrobiia > Endomicrobiales > Endomicrobiaceae > Endomicrobiellum > Endomicrobiellum glyptotermitis. The sequence goes on from JAIRYQ010000001.1 coordinate 132,203, forward strand.
TGAGGCGGCATTCCTCGCTACTTTGCCCATTTTCTTTCTCAAGGCATCGCTTATTAGCGGCGAGGGACTTTCTTCAAGAAGTTTCTGATGTCGTCTTTGTATAGAGCAATCTCTTTCTGGAAGATAGGTAGTCCTACCGTATTTATCTGCAAGTATTTGAAATTCTATATGATGTGATTCTTCTATATATTTTTCCATATATACATCGGAATTCCCAAATGAGGTTTTTGCCTCCGTTTGTGCTGTAACTACAGAACTCTGCAGAGTTTCCTCAGATACAACTATTCTCATACCTTTTCCGCCTCCACCTGTGCTCGCCTTAATAATGATAGGGTAACCTATTTTTTTTGCCATAGCAAAAATTTTTGAATCATTGATATTGACGAGTTTTTCTGAACCAGGAATTACTGGAACGCCTGATTTTTTCATAAGTTTTATCGCTGTGATTTTATCGCCCATTTGCTCTATTGCTTTTTTTGAGGGACCTATGAATTTAAGTCCACAAGTTTCACAAACTTCCGCGAAATAAGTATTTTCAGATAAGAACCCATATCCCGGATGAACTGCATCTGCTCCTGAGATTTCTGCGGCTGCTATAATGCTTGGAATATTTAGGTAGCTTTCAGAGGCGCTCGCGTTGCCAACGCATATAGCCTTATCGGCAAGCTTTACATGCATGCTCTCTCTGTCAACTTCTGAGTGTATGGCAACGGTTTTAATACCTAATTCTCTGCAAGCTCTTATAATTCTACAGGCTATTTCTCCTCTATTGGCAATCAGAATTTTTTCAAACATCTTATCTCCTGTTTACGACTACAGTTTGAAATTTTCATTAAAAAAAGTATTAATCAAGTGTTTTACACTAATTTTTGTCGTCCGTATTATTTATTAAAAATAATTCTTGTCCATATTCAACCGCTTGGCCGTTTGACACCAAAACCTTCAATATTTTGCCTTTTGCATTAGAGTACACATCTTTAATGATTTTCATTGCTTCGATCTGCCCTACTTTTTGTCCGATAATTATGCTATCTCCTTCTTTAACGAACGGGAGATTATTGTTGCTTTGTACGTTGAAAAATGTGCCTACTGTTGTTGATTTTATGGAAGTTAGCGCAAGTCTTTTTTCTTCTTTTTGAATAATCTTGTTTTTTATATGTACTGCTGTGGTTCTTGTCACGTCACTCACGTCATTTTTTTTAAAATAAAAGAAATCTTCATCACTTTGATATCGCACCTCTCCAATATCTGTGTCTTTAATTGATTTTAAAAATTCTTTGATTTTTTGAGGATTCATTTTTACCTCTATATCATTTCATAATTGGAACGTAGTAATATTTTAAACTTTGAATTAAGTTTTTGCTGTTTTGTGTCATTCATTTTGACTGGGCTTTAAACTTATAATTTGTGCTCTTTCCACATACTCTCCGGTTCTTGTATCAACTTTTATTTTGTCGCCTTCTTTAATAAAAAGAGGTACACGAATGTTGCCCCCAGTTTCAAGTTTAGCTATTTTTGTCATGTTGGAAACAGAGTCACCTTTAATTCCAGGCTCTGTTTCTGCTATTGTCATTACTATGACCACAGGAGGCTCTACACCTATGAGTTCGTTTTCAAGATATATTAAATTAACTTCAAGGTTTTCTTTGAGAAAGTTTATTGTCGCTCCTAAAATTTCTTGAGGAACTGTTATCTGATCGTAAGTATTTATGTCCATAAAGCTATAATTTTTGCCTTCTTTATATAAAAATTGTTTTTTCTGTCTTGTAACGTTTAACGTTTCAAATCTTTCTCCTGACTTAAAGGTGCGTTCAATAATGCTTCCTTTTTTAAGATGTTTAAGTTTTACGCGCATAATGGCGCCACCTTTACCGGGTTTATGGTTTTGAAACCAGAGAATTTGATAAGGTTCCCCATCAACTAAAATATTAATACCATTTTTGAACTCTGACGTTGATATCATTTTTACTTCCAAAGTTAATATTCTGCCGAAGTTAAAACCTCGCAGCAATTTTCCTTTACTAATATTGTATCTTCAATTCTTACACCAAATTCATGTTCAATATATATGCCGGGTTCCACTGCAACTATCATGTGCGTTAAAAAAATACCTTCGGCATTTGGTGCTAACGAAGGTATTTCATGAATTCCTATACCTATTCCGTGACCAGTATTATGAATAAAATTTTCTTTATATACAGCTGCTTCTATAATGTCTCTTGCTGTTTTATCTGCCCACGATATCTGTAATCCTGACCTTATTCCTTTTAAGATAGCATTTTGAGCATTTTTTACGATATCCCAAACCTTTTTATAACTCCTATCATAAGACTTTCCTAGGAAATAAGTGCGCGTCAAATCCGAACAGTAATTATTATATATGCAACCAATATCTATAACTATTATGTCATTTTTAGCTATTTTGCAATTTGAACTCTTATGATGAGGGTTGGCAGAGTTTACTCCAGAAGCGACTACGGGACTAAAACTCTCCACTACTCGATTTTTGGCGAATAATTCAAGTATTCTGTAATGAATATCAAGTTCGCTTAAACCTGGCTTTAATTCATATCTAATTGTGTTGCATACTTTAGATGCGATTTGGCAAGCTTCCTTTAGATTTTTAATTTCATTTATGTTTTTTATTAGCCTAATATCATCCAAAATGCCTATTTTTTTTATAATATTAATTTTTTCATAATTTAAACTCTCGTATATTGATATAAAATTTGCTGCGTTCATATATTTAGGATCAATCAATAAAGTGTCTATTTTATTTTGCTTTAAGATTTCTGCAACGGTTTCATGAAAAAATGAATCTGTACATCTGATACATAGGTCTTGCCTGTTGAAATATTCTTTTACTTGATTTATAACCATTTTCCGACATATTATATATGTTTTGTTTTTTAAAAATAAAAGCCAAAATCCACCAATTTCTACGCCAGTAATGTAAAAAATTTCTTCATTATTTGTAAAAAGCATACTATCCGCTTGATATTTATTTAATAATTTTAATATTTTGTCTTTCATGCTTTTTTGATGTTTACTTATACCATCGTTGTCTTAAATTATTAACCATTATTGACAATCGCACAACTATTCTACTATAATAATCGCTGTTAAGGCAATCGAGGGGGGGTGTAGTTGTATTTTAATTGTTGTCCGGTAAGACCGGACAGAAAAAAAATAAGGAGTTGTGGCAATGGCGCAAGGTAAAGTAAAGTGGTTTAACGACCAAAAAGGTTATGGATTCATTTCTAATGATGATGGATCAGGGGATGTATTTGCTCATTATTCGGCTATTCAGTCTGAGGGTTTTAAATCCTTGGCGGAAGGTGATAGTGTTGAGTTTGAAGTTGTGAGCTCAGACAAGGGTCCCAAGGCAGCGAACATAAAAAAGATCTAGTTTATAAAATCAAGAACTTAAAAAAAAGACCCTAGAGGCTTCCCTCTCGAAGGTCTTTTTTGATCTTGACAAATTGCAATAATAGACATTAGATTGAGCTTTATACGTTTTATCCTATTTCAAAGGCATTATTTATGTTGACAGCCCCTAATTTTTTTAGTGCTAAAAGGTAGCCGTCAATGCCGAGGCCCGAGATTTGCCCTATGACCACTGGGGCAATGTAAGACTTGTGTCTGAAGTTTTCTCTAGCATAGATATTCGAAATGTGGACTTCAATTGTCGGCACGGAAACAGAGACTAAAGCGTCTCTTATAGCTATGGATGTATGAGTGTATGCCGCAGGATTTATGATTATCCCAGAGATCCTACCGCTTTTACTGTTTTGAATTTTATCTACGATTTCACCTTCGTGATTTGACTGAAAAAAATCAACTCCTACTTTAAGTTTCTCTGCAAGAGCTATTAGACTTTTTTCAATATCTTTAAGACTAATGCTTCCATAAATAGCAGTCTCTCTTTTTTCTAGTATGTTTATGTTAGGGCCATTAACAATAAGTATTTTTTTCATTTATTTTACCTCAAAAATTTTTTTAAGGCATATAAAACAAGATTATCTTTTACGTGGGCATTGACTGTTTTACCTATATTTCTTATAAGAACGAATTTAATATTTTTATCAATAGATTTTTTATCTTTTTTCATAAGTGTCAGTAATCGCTGTTCATTGATTTTTAAATTCAAAATAAAATCTGCTTTTTTTAATAGACTCTCAATTTCCTTATATGTTTCCAGCCTGCATGTTTTTGATACTAAAGAGAGTTCTGCAGCGAAAAGCATTCCCATAGCAACTGCTTCTCCGTGTAAAAATTTTCTATATTTTGTAAGTGTCTCAAGTGCGTGAGCGAAAGTGTGTCCAAAATTTAGAACGGCTCGTAAACCAGTTGTTTCTTTTTCGTCTTTTTCAACAACCTTAGCCTTATATGAACAACTTTTGTAAATTATATAATTAAAATCTTTTGAAGATATGAGTTCATTGTTGATCGTGTTAGATAAATAATCATAGAACTTTTTGTCAAAAACAAGAGCATATTTTATGACTTCAGCAAGTCCATTTTTAATATGTCTTTTAGGGAGAGTGTTTAAAAAGGAAGAATTAATCCAAACAAAATTAGGTTGATAAAATACCCCGGCAATATTTTTACCATCTCTTGTATTTATTGCGGTTTTTCCTCCGACCGATGAGTCTGTCATTGCAAGTAAGGTTGTGGGTACTTGAACATAATTTATACCACGCATATAGGTCGCTGCGAAAAATCCTGCAACGTCACCAACGACGCCACCACCTAAAGCTATTACGCAACTTTTTCTGTCTATACCTACCTCAAGAGCTTTGGTATATAAAATGGATAAACTTTTTATACTTTTTCCGATTTCACCAGCTGGTATAGTTGAAACTCTAACGTTATAACTTTTTTGTTTTAATAAATTTGTAAAATACTCTAAATGGAGCCTCTCTATATTTTCATCAGTAATGACGAAAAATGTATTTGTTATTATTGTTTTTTTTAAGCTAGCAAAAAAATCGTTTTCAGATTGTGAAACAATAATATCATATTTACTTACTTTTAAATTTATACTTATTACCTGTTTCATAATTTCATAATCAAACCAAAAAATGGCGGCGGTAGGAATTGAACCTACGACCAAAGGCTTATGAGTCCTCTGCTCTACCTCTGAGCTACGCCGCCATAAGAATGTCAACAAAAATAGCAGGGGCCATTCTATACATTTTTGGTAAAAAAGTCAATTTTTATGCTCTATCTTTTTTGGAGTAAGATTTATCAAATTATCAACTATTTTAACTCATTCATAACAAAAGATAGATTATAAATCCTAATCCCCTTATCACTTTTAAGTTGACTTATGGAATAATTTTAAAAAAATAAAATTAGCTTTTATTATGCCAGTAATATCATAATTCATTATTTTTGTTAAGTGATATTCTTGTCTGTTGTAATTAATTATGATACAAGTAATTAGGTGAGTGTTTGTTTTAGGAGATAGACAGAGTTAACCGACTAGAATGTGGTAGGGGGGGTGGAACGCCTCATAATTGTGGAGAATATAAAAACAGAGTCAAGGGAAGTGGTTGCTTTGATGCCAAATGACAAATTGTAAAAACTTGAATTTATCCTGCGTATTTTTATCGGAACATGATATTATGGGTGGAAGATGGTTAAATCTGCGGACTTTTTTGCTGGCACAAAAAGCAACGACATACAAAAAACAGAAAAAAAGGGAGGCATTCTCATTTGCAAGAAGTACTTTTGTATGTTGAAAATGTACGTAGATCATATAATTCTATTATAGGTTAGGTAAGGATTGAAAAAAAACTAATGAAAATTGCCAAATGGCATACTGAGATCATAGCTTGTACAAAAGCGATAGATGAAACTTCCTTGATAAGCTCCATAAATCCTGACGAAATCACATCAAAAGCGGTATAAGAAATGTTACTTTGCTTTCATGAAGTGTGTTAATTCTAAAGTGGAAAGCATATACTTAAGCTTAGGGTCGAATATAGGCGATAGAGTAGGGAATATGCTTTTTGCTTCTTCTCTTTTGCAAAGCAGTGGACTTGTAGATATTAATAAAATGTCTTCTTTTTACGAGACATCACCTGTAGGTCCTAAACAAAGGAATTTTTATAATATTGTGGTTAAGGTACAGACCAATTTAAATCCGACTGAGCTGCTTATGCTCATAAAACATGTGGAAAACATTTCAGGTCGAAAAAAAACGATAAGATGGGGGCCTCGTATTATTGATATTGATATACTTTTTTTTGGTAGAAAAATTGTTGACATTGATGTTATCCCAGGTGTTAAACATAATTTATTTATTCCGCACAGAAGGTTACAAAGTAGACTGTTTGTCTTGATCCCATTGTGTGAAATAGCTGGTAACTTTGTGCATCCGGTTTTAAAGCAAAAAATAAGTGACATTTTACATGATAAATCACTGACACTTAAACATCAAAAGACTAGGATTATACTTTAGTTTTAATCCAGTGGATGAAGCCGCGGTAGTTGTGGTTGTCAAAAAGTAGTAGTTAAAAACAAAAAAATAGAGAAGGGGGGGCTTTATAAGAAAAAAATGAATAAAAAAACGATTTTAACAATTTTAGAAAAAAAGCGACTTAGCGACAAAATAACGATGCTTACTTGTTATGATTATGTTACCGCAAAACTTATTTCTTCACAAGATATAGATGCGATATTAGTTGGAGATTCTCTTGGGAATGTAAAACTAGGATATGAGAACACCCTCCCTGTTACCGTTGAAGACATGATATATCATACAAAATCGGTAAAAAGAGGTAACAGTGGTGCTTTGCTCATTACTGATATGCCATTTATGTCTTATGAAATAAGTGTTGAAGATGCTGTCAAAAATGCAGCTAGGATTATTAAAGAAGGTGGCGCGGAAGCAGTTAAAGTTGAAGGGGGGGGTGAAATTGTAGACAAGATTAAGGCAATTTCAAATGCAAAGGTTCCTGTTGTTGGACATTTAGGACTTACTCCGCAAGCAATAAATAAAATTGGTGGTTTTAAAGTTCAAGGTAGGACGGAAGATAAATGTAATAAGTTGATTAGTGATGCTAAAGCTATAGAAGAAGCTGGCGTATTTGCAGTTGTTTTGGAGGCTATTCCTGAGCAGCTTGCTAAAGAGGTTACTCTTTGCTTGAAGGTCCCCACAATAGGTATTGGTGCGGGACGTTATTGTGATGGACAAGTGTTGGTTATTGATGATATGCTTGGTATGTTCGATAATCCTACACCTAAATTTGTTAAAAAGTATGCAGATATTAGCAAGATAATAAAGACGGCAGTGAAGAATTATATAGATGAAGTGAAAGAAGGGAAATTTCCACAGGAAAGTAACATCTACAAATGAGAATTATAAAGAATGTTTTACAAATGCAGAAAGTCGCTTTAAATCACGTTAAAAACGGTGATAAAATTGGCCTTGTTCCTACGATGGGTGCTTTACATGAGGGACATAGTTCTTTGATTGCAAAATCCAAAAAAAATGATGACATTACTATAGTGTCAATTTTTGTCAATCCTATGCAATTTGTCGTTGATGAAGATTATTTAAAGTATCCAAGAACCATCGAGAAGGATGTGGAGATTTGCAGAAAAAACCATACAGATTACGTTTTTGTGCCAACAGTAAATGATATGTTTTCGGTAAATCATAAAACTTTTGTAGAGGTAAAAACTTTACAAGACATCTTATGTGGCAAATTCAGGCCAAGTTATTTTAGAGGTATTGTTACGGTAGTAGTCAAGCTTTTTAATATGTCCTATGCTGACAGGGGGTATTTTGGGATGAAAGATTTTCAGCAATTTAAAATCATAGAAAAAATGGCTAAGGATTTAAACTTTAGAACCAAAATTATTCCGTGTCCTATAGTAAGAGAAAGAAGCGGTCTTGCTATTTCAAGTGAAAATTACTATTTAAGTATTGAAGAGAATAAAGCGAGTGAAAATATTTCTAGGATTTTAAAAGAAGCATCGAAAGATTTTAAGGTTAAAGATTTAAATTTTGTAAAAGAAAGTGTGCTGGATAAACTAAAAAAAATACCTGATGGTAAAGTTGATTATGCTGAAATTTTAGATTTTAACGATCTGTCGTTTGCAGGTAAAAACACTAGAAAAGTCGTTTTTGCAGTAGCTATATAGGTAGGACGGACAAGACTTATAGATAATACTATTATGATTAAGCAGATCTAAGTAAGTGACGTGATAGATATAAAAAAGTCAGATTATATTTAACTTTGTACACATAGAAAGTGTGACATGGCAGGGTTTAGTTTAACGCTAAAGGCGTCAAAAAAATGGTGTCTCTTTTTTGGTATGTTTGTGGTTTTTGGGAGGAGATATGATTTGCGGGCGTGGGAGATCTCATGAAAAAAATAAAAGAACTATAGCGTTAGGTATATGTGTTGAATTTTAGTAAAAAGAATCGCTCTAACTTAAAACTTGTGGAGTCTGCAGAGTTTTAGCTTGTCTTTGAAGGTGGACACATGGTAAAAAGAGGGGTTGTTCATGCTGTGAACGTTACATAGAAAATGGGAACGTGTTTGTGAAGTAAAAAATGATGAACGCAGAAAAACATAAGAATACGGCTGTGTCTCTATGGTGGGGGCTATGTATATATATAAGTGTAAGAGTGTGTAGTGTGGTGATAATAGACTTCATTTAAATAATGATGAAGTGGTGTCTCTATAAGTGTGGAGTATTGTGTGTTGTACAATTTGATAATGAGAGCGTGTACGAAGTACACGAGAGTTTTTTTCGAGACTAAATTAACAGTTTTAAGTTGTAGTGTATTTTTGTGTGCCTGAAATCCTGATATTTTTCCTGGGTGGTGTGTATATATGTTCGGAGACTGTGCATGGAAACTATTACGATTTTTAGAGAAGGGTATTCAAAGATTGGATGCCCAAGCCTTTTTGAAATATTGGTTTTTAATAGATGATGAACCTGCTGTTTTTGTGCATTAATGGGATGAAATCAATATAGAATTATTTGCCTGTTTCTCGTTAAAATAAAGAATTTTTGAAGACATACAGAGAAAAATAGGTGTTTTAAAAAGACGAAATTGAGCAGCGTTTTGTAGGAGAGAAAACAGAGGGCGTACATTTTAGTATCGGTTATCCTTTCATTTTATCTTATACCAAAAGCACAGCAATAGCTGTAAATAAAATAAAGCAGTTTAGTTGATAGGTGTTGCTTTGATAGTTTGATTAAAATTAGGATTAACTGTGGAGATTGCGTGGTTGGAATGTAAGTGTTATATATAGGGATTTTTATTTGCACGTGCGGTTTTTCATCATCATTGTACTGGTTTACTCTTGTAAGATATTTTTGAGACTAACAAAAATATTTGTTGGAATATTTTAAATAAAATTTAGTTGGTGTGTAAAAAAAGGAGAGGGTGTGATGGATACGATAAAAATCCGCGGTGCTCGTCAACATAATTTAAAAAATATAAGCCTCAACATACCTAGAAATAAACTTGTTGTTATTACAGGATTATCAGGTTCTGGAAAATCTTCTCTCGCTTTTGACACTATTTATGCTGAAGGTCAAAGGAGATATGTGGAATCTCTATCTGCTTATGCCAGGCAATTTTTAGAACTTATAGAGAAACCGGATGTGGATATTATTGAGGGTTTATCTCCTTCAATTTCAATAGAACAAAGAAAGCCGGCGCATAATCCGCGTTCTACAGTAGGGACGGTAACTGAGATATACGATTATTTGAGACTTTTGTTCGCTAAAGTAGGTGTTGCTCATTGCCCAAATTGCGGAAAAATGATTCGACCTCAGTCTGCTCAACAAATAATAAATGAAATTATGAATATGCCGTATGGAACTATGATTAATATTTTTGCGCCGCTTGTGAATGGAAGAACCGGTACTTATGAAGAACTTTTTTTACGTCTTGCAAAAAATGGATATTCTAGAGTGCGAGTTGACAAAGATATATATTTGCTTGATGAAAGTATAAAATTGGACAGATATAAAAAACATTCTATAGATATATTAGTAGATAGAATAAAACTTGATAAAAACATAGGTTCAAGGGTTGCTGATTCAATTGAGACAGCTTTGAAGGAGTCAAGGGGGACAGTTTCCGTTGCAGTGGTAAAAAATAGAAATTTTATTACGGAAACGATTTACAGCGAACATTACTCCTGTACTAATTGTAAAGTAGGTCTTCCTGAGATTGAACCGAGACTATTTTCTTTTAACTCGCCTTTTGGAGCGTGCCCGGAATGTGGGGGTTTAGGAAATAAGGTGGAAATTGACGAGAATTTAGTGGTACCAGACAAAAATCGCTCTATAAAACAAGGAGCGATTATTGCATGGTCCGAACCAATAACGACAAGAACTAACAGATGGAAGAGCAGTTGGGGTGGCTATTATTGGAAACTTTTAGCTAAAACGGCAAAAAGGAGTAATATATCTTTAAATGTTCCTTGGAAGGAACTCACTACAAAACAGCAAGAAATTTTTCTTTATGGGAATGGCGATTTTGAAGGCGTTATAACAAATATGCAGCGTAGATACAGAGAAACAGAATCTGATTTTGTGAAAGAAGAAATTTATAATAAATATATGTGTAAAAAAGTCTGTACGCTCTGCAAGGGACAAAGACTTAAAAAGGAAACTCTATCAATTTTAATTGATAAAAAATCTATTTCTGATATTACAAAAATGTCTATTGAAAAAGCATTCAACTTTTTTAATAAAATCGTTCTAAACGATAAAGATAAGATTATTAGTAAAGCTATTTTAAAAGAGATTTGCGAAAGATTGCAGTTTTTAAATAACGTAGGCTTAGAATATTTAAGTTTGAATAGGGGAAGCGGGACACTTTCAGGTGGTGAGGCTCAGAGAATACATTTAGCGACGCAAATAGGTTCAGGTCTTACTGGGGTTTTATACGTACTCGACGAGCCATCTATAGGTCTCCACCAAAGAGATAACAGTAAGCTTTTAGAAACTCTAATAAGGCTCAGAAATCTAGGCAATTCCTTAATTATTGTTGAGCATGACGAGGACACAATTAGACTAGCAGATCATATAGTAGATTTAGGTCCGGGTGCTGGAGCACATGGTGGTTATGTGGTGGCGGAAGGGAAAGTGAAAGAAATATTGGAATCTAAAAACTCTTTAACGGGAAAGTATTTAAGAGGTGATTTACGGATACAACTCCCTGAAAAAAGAAAACAACCTTCGGACAAATGGCTTGTAGTTGAAGGTGCTAAACAATTCAATTTAAAAGATATAAACGTGCGAGTACCGCTTGGACTTTTTGTTTGTGTCACTGGTGTATCTGGCAGTGGCAAATCTACTTTAATACATGAAATAATATATAAGAATCTTGCGTATAAACTTTATGGATCAAAAGAAAAGCCTGGAAGATTTAAAAATATGTATGGGATTGAAAATATAGATAAAGTTATAATTGTTAATCAAACACCTATAGGGAGGACTCCGAGATCAAACTCCGTAACTTATACTGGTGCTTTTTCAATAATAAGAGATCTATTTGCGCAAGTTCCAGAGGCGAAAGCTAGAGGTTATCGTCCTGGAAGATTTTCCTTTAACTTGAAGGGAGGAAGGTGCGAAAATTGTCAAGGTGATGGAACTTTGACAATTGAAATGCAATTTTTGCCGGATGTTTACGTAAAATGCGATGTTTGTAAAAAAAAGAGGTTTAACGAAGAAACTTTGCAGATAAAATATAAAGGTAAAAATATTGATGAGGTTTTAAATATGACAGTTGAAGAGAGTGTAAATTTTTTTAAAAATATACCCAAACTTAAAAGGGTTTTTACAATGCTTAACGATGTTGGGCTTGGGTATATAGTAATAGGACAACAAGCGACTACATTTTCCGGAGGTGAAGCGCAAAGAATTAAGCTTGCAACTGAACTCTCAAAGAGGGTCACAGGAAGAACAATGTATATTCTTGATGAACCGACTACTGGTTTACACTTTGCCGATGTGGAAAAACTTATTAATATACTACGTAGACTTTCGCATTCAGGCAATACAGTGCTTGTTATAGAACATAATCTTGATGTTATTAAAACTGCTGACTGGCTTATTGATTTAGGCCCTTATGGTGGAGAAAGAGGTGGTAGAGTTGTTGTGGAAGGGCCTCCAGAGCATGTAATTAAAGTTAAAAAATCCTTTACGGGTTGTTGCTTAAAAGAACATATGAATCGTATATTGTATGAAAAATATTAAAGTAAAATGCCTTTGGATTAAGTTAATAATTAGTTAGATCTAGCAATTTTTGTAGTTTATAGAGCAATCTTTTTATGAACAAACCTTAATTTATAATTTTAGTGTTGTATTTTGTATTTATGAAAACAGATTTAAAAAAAGAACTTTTTAAGGATTTGGATAGGTGTAAGGATAAAGCTTTCGCATGGTATCAAGCAAAAATTTTTCAAACTCACAGAGGAGGATATGGCGAAGGAGATCTTTTTTATGGAATTCGAGTTCCACAACTAAGGTCTATAGCGATAAAATATTTTAAGGATATAACCTTAGAAGATGCCGAAGAACTGTTACAGCATAAGATTCATGAGCTGAGGGTTGTTGCACTGATGATTTTAATTGAAGCATATAAGAAAGCCAATAGTGATTTGAGGTTCAATATAATGCAAGTATATTTAAAAAATTTCAAATATATTAATAATTGGGATTTGGTTGATTTGTCTGCTCCATGTATTCCGGGACACTATTGGCATGGAAATTCTTTAAGAGATTTATGGAAGTACGCAAAATCTGGGAGCCTTTGGAAAGAAAGAATAGCTATGGTCTCGACGCTCTATTTTATAAAACATGGAAGATTTGCGGAAACTTTAGAGTTATCAAAATTATTTCTGTCACATAAACACGATTTAATCCATAAAGCATCAGGCTGGATGCTTAGAGAGATAGGTAAGATGAATATAAAGCCGCTTATTTTGTTTTTAAATACATATTCTAAACTTATGCCAAGAACAATGTTAAGATATTCAATTGAAAAATTATCTATTAAGGAAAGGGAGTGGTATTTAAAAAAATAATGATAACAAAAGATTTAATTTTAAGAATTTTTTCAGCTGCAAATATTTTGAGATGGAATGATCATATACGTCCTCTTAATTTTTATGAACTTGATAAGCAAGCTCATAAAATGATAATTGCTTATATCATTGCAAAATTTGAAGAAGAAGACGGTAAATTGATTAATTGGATAAAACTCATTGAGGGTGGAATTTTCGAATTTTTTCAAAGAATAATGCTTACCGATTTAAAACCTGAAATTTTCCATGAAATAATGTCAAAAAAAGAAAAGGAACTAAATAAATGGGTTATAAAAAATTTAAGTGATGATTTATCAGCTTTAAAAGAAAACTTTGATGAAAGGTGTACTAAATATCTTTTAGAGTCAAATTATGCAGCGTATGAAAAGAAAATCTTAAAAGCAGCTCATTGTTTGTCAACAAAATGGGAATTTGACATAATTTATCCTTGGAATTCAATGATTTATGACATAGAAAAAACAAAGCAAAAAATAGAATATAGTGTTAATGCTTTTGACGATTTGGTGGGCGTGAGGAAATTAATAATAAGTAAAAAGTATTATGGATTTTTAGATTTATGTGGTCAGTTACGATTTCAGCAAAGATGGTCGCATGCTTTTAGAATACCAAAAACAAACGTATTAGGACATATGCTTACTGTTGCAATATTTGCGTACATATTGTCACTTGAGATAGAAACTTCAGATAAGGGAAGATTTAATAATTTTTATTCTTCGTTGTTTCATGATCTTCCCGAGATTTTAACTAAGGACATCATTAAGCCTGTAAAAACTTCAATTTCTGGTCTTGAAGATATAATAAAACATTATGAAAAGAGGCATATTAATAACAAAATACTTCCCTTAATTCCGTTAAACTGGCATTTAGAAATGCGGTATTTTGTAGAAGATGAGTTTTCAGATAAGATTATTGACGATGGTAATATAAAAAAAGTTGCTAATGCAATGAATTTTAATTATAATAAATATAATGCTATTAATGGAAGTTTGATTAAAGTGTGTGATAAGTTATGTGCTTATATTGAAGTTTCAATCGCATTAGAATATGGAATAAGATCATTAATTCTGGCAAAATCAAAAGATACTCTTTATAATGAATATTCCAATACTAAAAAAGATAATTTGGATTTCAAGCAGCTATTCGACTATTTTCATTAGATTTTTACAATAATTGTTGAAATGTTTTTTGGTATCGTTAGTTTTGAACAAATTGTCAAGTATGTGTTTACGATGCTATCTCATGTTTTAACATTCTGATTCGCTTCAAAATCATCAGGCATCAGGAGTTTGCTGTGATCGCGTCAACATCAAACAATTTTCTGACACTATATTATAAACAATTTAACCGCACATTATTGTTATTGTAGAAATCTTCTATGCAATTAAATCTTATATAAGTTTTGCATATTCTTCCGCAACTGTCCTAACATATTAAATCTGGTTTGTTTTGATTGTATAAAAAACACCAACTCTTTCCAATAGTAAATCCATAAATTATTTTAAAATCATCTTTCCTTTTGCAATGCTCTTTACAGTGACAGGCTTTCCGTCGGAATATAAATGAAAATTTCTATCTTCCTCATAAAAATCTTTAATCGGCTCACGAACATTTAGATAAAAGTGGCAATTATGTTGTTAGTGGGATAAAGCAACCTTCTTTACATTATTTTTTTATCTTGGGAAATTATTTGTTGTTGTGATACTTTTGCTTGTCTTGTAATGTTTCGTCAATGAATTTCACCCATTTGATCAAAACCAATACTACTGAGAGAATAATTTTACTAACAATGGCTTCCTTGAGAGACTGCTTTAATAATTTATCTCAAGTCTCTGAATTTTTTTCTGAAAGCAATTCTTCTTTTTTTAATATCATTTTAAAAATTATTTGTATCGTAATTTCTGCACAAATCGCACTCTATCTTAATTTCTCTTGCCGCATCAGTAAAAAACTTGTCAATTTTTATCTCCCAAAGGAATAGTGTTTAGTAGGTGCCCCCCCCACTACACGCATATAATCTTTAGACACGCAAAGGCCATAATTATAAAAGCGCAGTTTACTTTCTATTCCATCTGTGCAACGCTAGTTTTTCTAGTTCTATTTTTGACAAATATAAAGTTGAGTTTCTTGCAAATCTTAAGTTCGCTTTTTTTAACAAATCTTTCGATGTATTTAAGTAGATCTATGTTTAAGTCAGACATATTTTAATTGTACTATAAAATTGGTGTTTTCTCTATTCGGTGAGCTGTCTATTTTCTCTGCTAGCAATTTTTGCTTTAAAAAGCTTTGACCGACATGCATGGAGGGGCTTTATCAATCCAATCTCCAGATTTGTGCTGAGGAGGGGATTTGAACCCCTACCGTCCCTTTTTTCGGGGAGACAGGCTTCTGAGACCTGCGTGTCTGCCATTCCACCACCTCAGCCCTGACAGTCTTTATAAAATGTTTAAATATTGCTAAGCTGCTTTGTTGCAAGGTAACGATATACAACTAGTAGTGTAACATATACGTAAAAGAATTTATTTATACTTTATTTTGCTAACCACATCTTATGGAATCCATACTCATAGGTGTGTGTATTTCATGGTCAGAAGAGGTACAAGCATGAGTAGTTTCGTTGAATTTAAAAAAGTTTCTGTCATACGTGATGCTAGAAAAATTTTAGACGATATTAGCCTTAAAATAAATTCTGATGAAAATGTTGTGATAATAGGCCCAAACGGTTCTGGAAAATCTGCTTTTATAAAGCTTCTAACTGGTAGATTTTATCCATCTTATACTGGAGGTGATACGGTCTGTAGGTTATTTGGATTTGAACGATGGAATATACATGATTTACGTAGTATGCTTGGAATAGTAACAGATGAATTACAGTATAGTTTTCATAATAAGATAACGGGTTTTGAGGCTGTTTTATCCGGTTTTTTTTCTAGCATTGGTATGTTTAATAATCATATTGTTACGAAAGAAATGACTAAAATAGCTGCAGATATTATTGAATTTATGGAAGTGTCTTGTTTAAGACATAAAAAACTTGAAACTATGTCGTCTGGTGAAGCGCGAAGATTTTTGATTGCAAGGGCTCTTGCAAATAATCCGAAAGTTTTAATTTTAGATGAGCCGTCAAATGGTTTAGATATAGCGTCATCTGTAAAACTTTACAATACAATGAGAAAGATTTTGTCTTACGGAACCAAAATAATACTTGTAACTCATCTGGTATCCGACATTATTCCGGAGATGAATAGATTTATATTCTTCAAAAACGGGAAAATATTTGCCGATGGAAAACGCGCTGAAGTCTTTAATAGCGACAAACTTTCTTCTCTTTTTGAGCTAAAAGTGAAATTATATGAAAATAATGGTTTATGCAGTGTTACAGTAGTGTGAGACTGAAAACTTTTCATTTTTTGCCTTATGTTATGAAGGTATAGAAAATGAGTATTATCGGATAACTGTATTTAGAAAAATATAGTTATCAAATTTCAAATGTATTGGCGTCAATAAAAACAAGTCTCTTATACCCAGATATTTGCATACAGGATGGTCGATCGTTTTTGTTTTTAATGATTTATTAGTATTTTAAGCGTTGGTTAGGGCTAAAAGGTTTATTACTGTGAAAAAGTTTATAAAATATATTCTTATAGGTTTAAGTTTTTTGTTTTTTATTATGGCATTGTTATTTCTTCGCAATCAATTAAAAAACATAAGCTATAGTGAAATTAAAAACGCCTTAAAAACTCTTCTCTATAGCAGAATCATAGTAGCTTCATTTTTGTCAATACTATATTATCTGATTTTGGGTGGATATGATATTATAGCGTTTAAATACATAAATCAAAAAATTTCGCTTAAGCCTAAAGATATAATATTCACATGTTTTATAAGCAATATTTTAGGGAGTAATACCGGATACTCGATGCTTTTTGGTGGATCAATACGCTATAGGCTTTACTCGCTGTACAATGTTTCAATAGCTGATGTCACAAAAGTCATCCTTTTTTCTTCAGCAACGATTTGGACTGGACTTTTATTAATAGGAGGATTTATTTTTATTTTTACACCTATTTCTCTAAAAGGCATCGTTGATTTTAATTTTTCTGCTAGAACAATAGGGTTGTTTTTTATTGTTATTCTGGTTTCGTATATTTTATTAAGTGTATTTCGCTCAAAGCCGATAGGGTTGTTTAAATGGACCGTAACTTTTCCGAATATTAAAATTGTTTCTTTGCAGATCTTAGTTGCCACATGCGATTGGCTTATCGCTTCTTTTGTTCTTTATGTTCTTATGCCAGTTGGAGAAATCCCATATTTTGCCTTACTTAAGATTTTTCTTGTATCTCAATTACTAGGGATTATAAGTCAAACGCCTGGTGGAATAGTGATTTTTGAGGCTTCTATTACTTCACTATTTCCAAGTTCCTTAAATAACCCTGAGATTATAGGTGGATTGTTAGCTTATAGAGCAATATTTTATTTTTTTCCGCTCTTGATAGCGCTTGTTTTATTGGGTTCTTTTGAAATAATTATTATCACTAAAAAGTTCAAGAAAACGGCAAAAATTTTTGGTAAAACTGTTTCTTCGTTTATAGTTCAAGTTATTGCGTTTTTGTCATTTTTTACAAGCGTGATTGCTATGTTTTCAACATCGATATCCTCTAATATGAGTAGATTAAAATTTATTCTGAGTTTGTTCCCGAGATGGGTGGCAGATTTATCACATTTTTTATTAAGTATTGTAGCGTTGGGATTGCTTTTTATCTCAAGAGGCTTACAACTTAGAATTAGAAGTGCGTGGAAAACCGCGTGCATTTTGGTAAGTTTTGCTATTGTTTTTGTAGTTATTACTGGTGAGTCATATTTAATTCTTCTATGTCTTGTAGTGCTGTCGATTGCGCTTTTAATTTCAAAAAAGTATTTTTACAGGAACACTTCAATTCTGAATACTGCGTTTAGTATATGGTGGTTTAATGCTATTATTGTGGTTTTTATTTTATCAGTATGGATGGGATTTTTCGTAAACAAACAAACTGTTTTTCCGTGGATGCGTTTGAAAGTATTGTTCGAAAGTATATTTGGCAATAGTGCGGACACTGCGAGATTTTTAAGGTCAAGTATTGGTATTGGCATTGTAATTTTCATAGTTATTTTGGAGCAAATGTCAAGGAGTTTTTTAAAAAAAACTGTTTTGTTTACGAGACAAGATATAAAAAATATAATTGATTTTTCAGATTATACGTATTCATTCAATGCGCTGTCTCATGATAAAAATTGTGTTGTGAACGATAAAAAAAATGCATTTATTATGTATGCAAAACTGGGAAATAGTTGGATTGTTTTAGGCGATCCTGTTGGTAGACGTGATAACAAGAACAAAAACGAGTTATTGTGGGACTTTAAAGAAATTGCAGACAGTGCTTCAGCGAGACTTGCTTTTGTAGGTGTGGATCACAGATATGTGCAAGTCTACAAAGATATAGGGCTTGATACCTTTAAAATAGGGCAGGAAGCAAAAATTTCTTTAAAAGTTTTTGATAAAGAATCAGAGTGTTTCAAATATTTTTGTTATATAGAAAAAAAAGTTGAGGACATGGGTTTTAAATATAGAGTGCTGAAATCTGAAAAATTCGTACTGTATAGGAATGTATTTTCTCGTATAAATGATGAGTGGAAGAAAAATGCGAACTATGTTGATAAAAAATTTGTACCAGGGAAATATGACGAATCTTATATGAGAGATATGGATTTTGCAATAATTGAAAAACATGATAGAATTCTTGCCTTTTCTGTGATTGCAAAAACTAAAAACGAAAATGAAGTATCCTCTGGAATTATAAGATATGTGAAGTGTGATGAGGATAAGGATATTTTTACTTACATGGTATTTAAAAATATCCTATGGGCTAAAGAAAACGGATATAAAATGTTTGATCTGGGACTTGCTTACTTTCCGTCGATAGAAAGTGGAGATGAGATGGTAAAGTGCCTTGCGAAAATGTTTATGTTTGCCGAACATTTTAACTATAACCTTTCATTTTTGAGAGAATTTAAAGATAAGTTTTGTCCAATGTGGTATAACAGATATATTGCGATTCATCCAACCAAGTACACCACTGCGTTTATTAGGAGTTTTTTATGATGCTAATTTCTCTTTCTATAAAATTTTCAGTAAAAGATATTTCTCCCCAAGGTTTTTAAGTGTGAAGGCTTGGGATATTTTTTATAGAAACATTTTTCAAAATGATTTTATTATAGCGAAAGATAAGATTGTTTTAGCGATTTCAGGAGGAATGGACTCTGTTTGTATGTTGCACATGTTTTGGCGTCTTGCAAAGAAGGTGGATATTGATTTTTTAGTAGTAAATTTTAACCATGATTTAAGGAAAGAATCTTTAAAAGAAGCAAATATCGTGAAAAGTTTGGCATTAAAATTTGGAGTTAAGTGTTTCCTTGAAAAAATAGCTGTAAGAGAATACTCAAAGACTCATTTTATTTCAATCGAGGCAGCTGGAAGAGAATTAAGGTATTCAAATCTTGAAAAAATAGCGAGTGAATACGGATGTAATAAAATTGCTACTGCACATAATGCAGATGATAATGCCGAAACTGTACTCATGTGGCTTTTGAGAGGAACTGGAAATTTTATAGGTATACCCCAGAAAAGAGAACTAAAAAGAAACATTGCTGTAATACGTCCGTTGCTTCCGGTTAAAAGAAAATTGATAGAAGAATATGTTAAGAGTCATAATCTTCAATTTTGTGTTGATAAGTCTAATTTTTCAGATATATATACAAGAAATAAAATAAGGTTGTCACTTATGCCTGTTTTTGAAAAGATAAATCCTATGTTTGTGGAACATATTTTTGCCCTAACTTGCATACAGAGCAGGGAAAATGCGTATTTGAATGAAATTTCAATCGGTTTCTTGAATAAATGTGTAAAATTGAAAAAAGATCGAATTTTGCTTGATTTGACGATGTTTTTACAGTATAATAGAGCCGTGCAGTTTAGGATTTTAAAAAACATATTGCCTCGACGTAAGTATAATTCATACATCAACTTTGTGATGCATAAGATTTTATCGTTAGATAGGACTACTTTTAAGTTATCTTCTGATTGGGTTTTTAAAATGACGCCCAAGAGGGTTTGTTTTGTTAGGAGTAGGAATTTATAGAGAGAGGAGATATCGATAATATATATGGACGTTCTTTTTTTTGAAAAGTTAATACGAACGAAAAAGAATCATTGAATTTGCGGATCATGATTATAAAATAGGGAAATCTTGATTGCTAAGGTTTCAGATTGTGATTTTATTTTTTGTGCTATTACGTCAGTGCGTGATTCAGAAAATGTAAAATCTAAAATGGATTTTATTTCATCAAGCTCATGTTTATGGGTGTGTCCAGCAGAAAAACAGAAGTGCTTCCAAAGTTTAAAGAGAAATGGTGTGTGTGTATGGATGTACCTACGTTGGATGGTATTGTTGAGAATGGCACGACTTTTGGGTTTTAATCATTTTTTAATCATTAGAGAAATTATTTCAAAAAAATCTAAAAGTGTTAGGGCTTGTACTTCGATTGATTAAAGATGTGTGCGTAACCCCGGTTTCGTATATTTTGTTAAAGGATGGTACCTGTTGTAGATGTATTTGTTCAGAAGCGACTGCTAGCTACGGGCAATGATTCTGTTGTTGTATAGGTTGTTTTGATTGTAATGGGTTTTTCAGGGAGTTGCCCTTTATACATGTAAATTAAAGGAGTTCGTTAGATGAAAAAGAAAAATCCATGGTTTGTGTTTTTCTGGGTAATGCTGTTTATTGTTATATTTATGGTTTTTAATTCTGTTAAGCAGAGATCGCAGGATTTTGAACTCGAGTACTCTCAGTTTAAGCAGTATATAAGAGCGGGGAATATATCAAAGGTTTTAGTTGGTCCGGAACTCATTGGAGGATATTTTAGAGATAGTAATGGGGTTCTGAGAAAATTTAGGACTATTCCTATGACCGATCCTAATCTTGTAAAGGATATGGAGGATAATAAAGTACCTGAATTTTCAGCTACAATGAAAAATGATTGGATTGGTCCTCTGCTATTGAATTGGGGGCCTATAATTCTTATACTTTTGTTCTGGTTTTGGATGTTGCGAGGTATGAGCGGTGGAAATAAACGAGCTATTTCCTTCGGAAAAGCGAAAGCAAAGCTTGCTGGGAAGAATAGCGTTGTGAAAAAAGTTACTTTTAAAGATGTTGCGGGCTGCGGTGAAGCTAAAGAGGAGCTTAAGGAAATAATAGAATTTTTGAAAAATCCATCAAAATTTAAAAAACTTGGAGGAAAGATTCCTAAAGGCGTTTTACTTTTCGGATCACCTGGTACCGGGAAAACACTGCTTGCAAAAGCTGTTGCAGGTGAAGCTGGTGTGCCATTTTTTTCTTCTAGTGGTTCAGAATTTGTCGAAATGTTTGTAGGTGTTGGCGCTTCAAGAGTTAGGGATTTGTTTGAGCAAGGTAGAAAATCCGCACCGTGTTTACTATTTGTAGATGAAATTGATGCTGTGGGTAGACACAGGTTTGCAGGTATAGGAGGTGGGCATGATGAGAGAGAGCAGACGCTAAATCAACTTCTTGTTGAGATGGACGGTTTTGAAACCAAAGAGGGTGTAATTTTGATTGCTGCAACGAATAGGCCGGATGTTTTAGACCCTGCACTTTTAAGACCGGGAAGATTTGATAGGCAAGTGGTAGTTCCAAGCCCTGATCTTAAAGATAGAGAAGAGATACTTAATGTGCATTCACGAAAGGTAAAACTTGGCTGCGATATAAACTTAAATGTTATTGCAAGAAGGACTCCGGGCTTCGTTGGTGCAGATCTTGCGAATGTTGTGAATGAAGGTGCTCTTCTTGCCGCGAGAGACAATCAGGAATCTGTAAGTATGCGAAATATGGAGGAAGCAATAGACAGGGTTATCGCTGGCCCTCAGAGGAAGTCTCGTTTAATGTCTGACAAAGAAAGACAAATTGTTGCTTATCACGAGGCGGGACATGCTCTTGTTGCGAAGTTTATGCCGACAGCAGATCCTGTTCATAAAGTTTCGATAACACCGCGAGGACTTGCTTTAGGATATACGCTTCAGTTGCCAGAAGAAGACAAATATTTATCTTCTAAAGCTGAGTTATCAGATAGTCTTGCAATATATATTGGTGGTCGCGCTGCTGAAGAACTCGTGTTTTCAGAGATTACCACAGGTGCTCGAGATGACATATCCAAAGCTACTAGTGTAGCTATGAAAATGGTTACAGAATTCGGTATGAGTGATAAAATAGGTCCTATATCTCTAAAAGGTCCAGAGGAAGAGGTGTTTTTAGGGAGAGATATTTCAAGAGATGTGAGGCATTCTGGAAAAATTTCTGAACTTGTAGATGAGGAAGTTAAAGGTATTATAGATAATGCAAAAAGTAGAGCTTCAAAGATTATCAAAGAAAATATGAACTTTTTAAATGAGATTGTGGATTGTCTTTTGGAAAGAGAAAGCTTGAGTGGCGAAGATATAGATAAAATAATAAAAGGAGAAGAATTAGTTTCTTTGTCTGAAAATACTTTAAATAACGATGTGGATGATAAAAAAGAAAGTATAGTTGAGAAAAAAGTTATAGATGAGCAGGTTTTAGAAAATAAAATATAAGGTGAAAACGTTTAACTTTAATAGAGAAAAGGCTCAGAAAGCTGTAAGACTTTTGCTTGAATCTTTTGGTGAAGACTTGGAGCGAGAGGGGCTTAAACGTACTCCGGAAAGAGTTGCGGATTTTTATAAAGGATTTCTGTCGGGTAATGGTATTGATCCTTTGAAACTTATTCCAGTGCATTATGTAACAGAGAATCATGAGGAAATAGTTCTTGTTAAAGATATTCCTTTCTATTCTATATGTGAGCATCACTTGCTTCCTTTTTTTGGTCAGGCAAATGTAGCATATATACCTAAAAAAGACAGAATAATTGGTGTGTCAAAAATTATAGAACTTGTTGAGGTTTTTGCGAGTAAACTGCAACTTCAGGAAAGGCTTATAAAGGAAATTGCAGATATTGTAATGCGATATGTAAAACCGCATGGTGTTATGGTTGTTGTTGAAGCAGAACATTTATGCATGACTATGGGGAGTGTTAAGAAACCTGGTTCAAAGGTTATTACTTCTGCTATGCGTGGCGTATTTTTAAAAGATGTGAGAACTCGTTCTGAGGCTATGTCACTGTTGAAAGTGTAAAAAAAGTTATGTTTGGTTTTTTTAGAGAATTTTACGCATGAACTTAACTTTAAAAGTTGTTGCTCAATTGAATGATTATAAGAAAGGCAATTATTAATAATTTTAGCGATGCTTTAAAACTTGTAAAAAGTGTTGACTGTAGTTCTGGCGTACACAAGTTTCTTGCAGAAAAAGGTTTTATTAAACCGATAGTTGTTGAAGAAATAGACAATAGGGCGGCAAATGTTTTAAAACAAGAAGCTATTTCTGTCGGAGCGGATTCTATAGTAAGTATAGACGTTAGTAAATTTAAATACGGTACGTCAAATACAGTTTTATTTGCTACCATAAATCAGATTAAAAAGTTAATAAGCAAGCTTGAATTACAACCATTTGGGTTAAAGAAAGTTGCTTTAGAACTTGATAAAATATTAAGTGAGAAAAAGGTTTTTAGATACGCTGATAAGTATCTTGATTTATCCCGCCCCATCGTTATGGGTATTATAAATATGGATCCCAATTCTTTTTCAGGAGATGGGCTTACAGATTCTGACAAGGCGCTTAGGCAAGCTATTGAGTTTGAGAAACTTGGTGCTAAGATGATAGATATAGGCGCAGAGTCTTCTAGGCCAGGCACAGATTTTATTGATGCAAAAACGGAAATAAAGAGATTAGTCCCTGCTCTAAAAAAAATAAGGAGGGATGTTTGTATTCCTGTTTCCGTGGATACTTATAAATATGAGACGGCAAAAGCAGCTCTTGACGAAGGTGCAGATATAGTGAATGATATTTTTGCTTTGAGAAGAGGCAGAGAAAAACTAGCAAAACTTGTTGCAGACACTAAAGCGGGCCTAATACTTATGCATATGAAAGGTATACCTAAAAACATGCAAATGTTTCCGTTCTATAAAAACTGTACATCAGAGGTGTATAAATTTCTTATGGAGCGCAAAAGATATGCGGTTAGTTTTGGTATATCTGAAGAATGTATTGCGGTTGATCCAGGTCCAGGTTTTGGAAAGAATTTAGAACACAATATTGAGTTGATAAAAAATATCAGCATTTTTTCAAGTCTTGGTGTGGTTGTGGGCGCAGTATCGAGGAAGAAATTTATAAAAACTCTTGCTGGAGATGAGGATAAAACGGCTTTTATTGCTATGAATTTTCTTACGGCACTTTCAGGTGCCAACATTTTGAGAGTTCATGACGTAAAAGAAACAGTAAATGTTTTAAAAATAGTTGAAATTCTCCAGAAGTTGCAATGAAAATTTTATTTAAATAGGTAAGGTTGTATATAGATAGTGTGTGTATTATAATCTCACCGTATTTGGAGTTTCTGTTAAATGTTTACAATAAGTGTGTAGCTCTAGCTCCGTTGATGTCGTTGTGCTTGCAATAGTATTTTATAGAATTGTGTTCTAGTTATCAAGAAAACGAGGGCGATATAAATAATCTTTGGCATATTCATGATTTTGTTTTTTTTACGATAGTTGCAAAATTTTTGCGATTAAAAGCATCATTGTGGATTTTAGAAAATTTCTGGTTTTCCGCGCAGTCATTATCTTTTCTGTTGTATTTCAAATTGAAATCAGAAATGTGTTAACTCAAGTTGGTGGACAGATTTACGGATTTAGACTAAAAATTAAAGATTCTTATGTGACTGAAATTATTGAAGTTGTGAGAGGTTTGAATATGTCTATGGTAGGTAGAAAATATATCCATAGAGAACGAGGTGGACTTGAAAAATTTTACAGAGACTGGAATTATCTTTAAATGCAAATATTTCAAAAGAGTTATTGCTTCCAATTTTTAAGGCTAAATCTGCACCTTTGCATGATGGAGCTGTAATAATATTTAATGATAAAATTTCAGATGCTGGGTGTTTGCTCCCTCTGAGTTTTACTAAACTTTTGGAGCTTAAAGAAATAATTAATAGCAGTGGTGAATCTTTAAAATAAAAATGAAAAAAATATATATCAAAATAAGGGAAGATCGGCCCCTTAAGTTAATTGCTTTAGGGATTGCTTTTTTGGTTTTGTAATTAACATAAGATGATTTATTAAATGAGTATTTTGTCCCTTTTGATAAGAGATTTAATTAATATGAAAGAAAGGAGGGTGTGATTTAATAAGATGACAAAACTTGGAGTGAATATAGATCATGTAGCTGCGGTAAGGCAAATGAGGAGGGAAAATTTTCCTTCACTCGTTGAAGCTGCGGCGATTTGTGAGAAAAATGGAGCTGATAGTATAACTGTACATTTGAGAGAAGATAGACGGCATATTCAAGATAAAGATGTTTATGACTTGAAGGATTCTATTAACACGAATTTTAATCTTGAAATGGCTGCGAGTGGCGAGATGGTTAATATAGCTTTGGATGTAAGACCGGACTTTGTATGCATAGTGCCTGAAAAAAGACAGGAACTTACAACGGAAGGTGGTCTTGATGTTAAAAGCCAGAAAGGCAAGCTTCTAAGCGTTGTCGACAGGCTTAAAAACGCTGGAATTGTTGTAAGTATGTTTATTGATGCGGATGTAGAACAGGTTTTGGCATCTAGTGATATAGGGGCTGATGTAGTAGAGTTCCATACAGGACAATACGCAAAAATTTTTAGAGAAAACGGAATAAACAGCATTGAATTTAAAGAAGAAATGAATTTTTTTTTTGAAGCATCACAAGAAGCAATAAGGAAAGGACTTTTAGTAAATGCTGGGCATGGGTTGGATTATGATAATATAGAGCAATTTTGTAAAGTTTCTGGTATAAATGAGTTTAACATAGGTTTTTCGATTATTGCAAAGTCTATATTTACAGGTCTTGAAATGGCTGTAAAAAATATGAAAGAACTTATTGGCGGGAATTGAAATATGTGTGGAATTGTTGGATATGCGGGAAAAAGAAATAGCGTGGATGTGGTATTTGATGGGTTAAAAAAACTTGAATATAGAGGATACGATTCTTCTGGTATTGCTGTCATTGTTGATAAAGAATTACAGGTAAGAAAGAAAGTTGGTAGGCTTTACAATCTCAGATCAGATATTTTAAAAAACCCTATAACTGCGAATATAGGACTGGGACATACTCGTTGGGCGACACACGGAAAACCATTTGAAAAAAATGCCCATCCACATACAGATTCTACGAAAAGTATAGCTGTTGTTCACAATGGTATAATAGAAAATTATATTAAACTGCGAAATGAGCTTTTGAAACACGGCCAGAAATTTGAATCTGAGACTGACAGTGAAGTGATAGTGCATCTTATAAAGAGAAATTATAAAGGTAGTTTACTCCATGCCGTTCAGAAAACATTAGGTGAACTTAAAGGCTCTTATGCTCTTGGAGTATTATGTAAATACGAGCCTGGTAGGATAGTGTGTGTGAGACAGAATGCTCCTTTGGTTATAGGCGTTGGTAAGGGGGAAAATTTTTTGGCATCTGACGTTACGGCCCTGCTTCCTTATACTCGTGATATAATTTTCATTGAGGATGGAGATGTAGCTGAAATTACGGCAGAGAAAGTAATTATAAGAGATATTAGAAACAATGTAAAAAATAGAGAAATAAGAAACATACGATGGAGTGAAGCTCAAGCTGAGAAAGGTGACTATAGACATTTTATGTTGAAGGAGATATTTGAGCAGCCTCGTACGATAGAAGAAACTTTTAGAGGTAGAATTTGTCCAAATGAAGGTAGAGTTCATATTGAGGAAATTGGACTTGAGGATGAATATATTAAAAATATCTCAAACATTCATGTTGTAGCTTGTGGAACATCATATCATGCGGGATTAGTATCTAAGTTTTTATTTGAGTATTTTGCAGGAATACCCACTGAAGTTGATATTGCTTCGGAATTTAGATATGGAAATTCTATCCTAAATAAAAAAAGTTTGGTTATAATTGTTTCACAATCTGGTGAAACAGCGGATACTTTAGCAGCTTTAAAGCTTGCAAAAAGTAAAAATTGTCGGACACTTGCGGTGTGTAACGTTGTAGGTTCAAGTATTAGTCGTGAGGCTGAGTACGTAATTTACACCCATTGCGGTCCTGAGATAGGTGTAGCATCAACAAAAGCTTTTACAAGTCAACTCGCTATCCTTTATATGTTTGCTTTCGACTGGGCTAGTAAGAGAGGGAAGCTTACAAAGGAAAGATTAAAAGAATATTTAAGTGAATTATGGGAAGTTCCGTTAAAAATCAGTGAGTTTTTAAAGGATATCAAGCTGCTTCAGGATATTGCGAGGGTATTCGTAAATAAAAGAGATTTTTTGTATTTGGGTAGGCACGTAAATTATCCCATCGCACTAGAAGGTGCATTAAAACTGAAGGAAGTTTCGTATATTCATGCTGAAGGTTATGCTGCTGGTGAAATGAAACACGGTCCAATAGCCTTAATTGACGAGTCTATGCCTATAGTTGCAATAGCTGTTAAGGGTAGGGTTTACGAAAAGATGATTTCAAATATAGAGGAAGTCAAGTCTAGAGGTGGAACTGTTATAGCTCTGGTAAGTGAATGCGACGAAGAAATTGTAGGTAAAAGCGACTACGTAATTTATATACCAAAAATCAATGAATTTATATCTCCACTTATAACAGTAGTTCCGTTGCAACTTTTAGCTTATTATATTGCAGTTTTCCTTGGTTGTGATGTGGATCAACCAAGGAATCTTGCTAAGTCCGTTACAGTTGAATAGTTTTGTTGCGTTTTATCTTTTCTTGAGAGAGAAACGTAGAAAATGAAAATCAATGTAGGTGTTGACATCGAGGAGGTTGAGAGGTTTGCGGAATATATAAAGGATAAAAAATATTTGAAAAGAATTTTTTCAGATGAAGAAATATCGTACTCAATTGCTAGAAAAAATCCTTTACAGCATCTTGCTGCCAGCTTTGCAGCTAAAGAAGCTGTTTGGAAAGCGCTGAGTTCTAAAAATAGGAAGTTTGCGATAACTGATATCTCAATCAAAAGAAGTAAGACTGGTAGGCCTCACGTTTACATTAAGAATAAGAGGTGTAAGAAAATAGATATTTCATTATCCCATACTAGTAAGTATGTTATTGCGTTTGCGATTGTTTTTTAAAATATTTTATGAAAAAAAAAGAAATCAGAAGTTTTATTTTAAAATTAAAAAGAGACCCAGATAGTCATAAATATAACTATGGTCACATTTTAGTAATTGCAGGATCAAAAGCTATGCCGGGTGCAGGTGTCTTGTGTTGCTTAGGGGCGTTACGTTCTGGTGCTGGGCTAGTAACTTGTGCTGTCAAAGATGATGTTTTAAATCAAGTTTGTTCGATTTCGAAACCTGAAATAATGTTTTTTGTGTATGAGACAGTAACAGAAATTTTTGATTTTATTAATTGTAGAAAAATTTCTTCCATTATTGTGGGACCCGGTTTAAAAACAGATTTTAGTGTATTGCATGATTTTATTAAAAAAATTATTTATTCTGTTAATATTCCGGTTATTTTAGATGCTGCTGGTATTGCTTGCTTTAATAACATTTCAAACGAATTTAAAAATGCAACGGCTAAACTTATAGTAACGCCGCATTTGGGTGAGTTTTCTAAACTTTTAGATATAGATATTGCTGAAATAAAAAATAATAGAGAGAGAATAGTTGCAGATTTTGCTAAAGAAAATTCTCTTATTTGCGTCCTTAAGGGAAATAATACTGTTGTGTCTTCTGGTAAAAAAACATATATAAATAATACTGGTACACCTGCAATGGCTACTGCCGGCAGCGGGGACGTTTTAAGCGGAATAATATCTTCTTTTGTAAATGTTATGGATGACATGTTTGAAGCTGCAAAGTTTGCGGTTTTTGTCCATGGACTTTCTGGTGAATTTGTCGAAAAATGTAGAGGTACTTCTGGTGTTATTGCAAGCGATATTGCTGAAAATGTTTGTTGCACTATAAAGCATTTAGGAGCGTAAATAAAGTTGGATTGTAATCTGAAATTCTAGATATAAAAAAGGTATATACGTAGGAATTCTAAAATTAGTGGAAGTGAATTTGGCTCCACGGGCTTTATTGAGTTTAAATGTGAGGAATTAAAAGTATCACATGAGCGTATAGAAAAAAGACCGGGGATTTGGTGCATCACAAAAAGAGGAGTGTTTTTCGGAAAAAAAATAATAGCTTTGCGAGATGGTGTAGATGTTTTTGTCTGTTTGTAGGACCAGTAATATTGAATGTAAATCTAGAAAGAGTGGACATTGTTGTGGGCAGTGAAAATTTTGAATCAAAGAGAAAATGAACTAAGAATAAAATGATAATGTTGTGTTTATTTTTCAGACTAGCGAAGAAGTTTCAACTGGTGCGAAAGTTATGATTAAGTGGAATGCATTGAAAAACCTTAGTGTAATAGGTTTGTCATCATTAGTGGTGTATGTAAGTTTTTTGATTGAAGCAGGAAAAATTATATCCAAATTCTATGCGATGATGGTTGTGTTATCGCCCGGGTTAAAAATGAGAATTATTAAGGAAATAATGAACGGCAACAAAAGACGCTTATATACTTCATAAAGGCAAAGATGCCTTTTAGTTGCACAGTATCTGTGTTTATTAATACAGTCCAATATGTTTGTACCAAGAGAAGAGAATTTGATCTTTTGGAATGTTGTAATAAAGTAACCATAGTTGGTACAGCAAAAAGTTTGAATACTGAAGCCGGAAATTTATGAGTCAAGTTTTTGAGAAGGTTTGAAGTTTTAGAATTGGCTTATGAAGTCAGATGAGTTGCTAATTATGATGGGATAAAAAAACACCTGTTAATGTTTATGAGGTTGCGGGAGTGGTGGTGTGTACTAAAACTGCACAATAATCTTCAAAAAAACAATGTTGTGTAATATTGTGTGAAGGCGTTTATTTTATGTGCGACGAAGATTTTTCAGGGTGCCTAATTTTATATAGTACGTGGTAATTTTTTTAAGGGATGAACATACTTCATATCCATGTGGCATCATAGTGGCTTTGACATTGACGATGTCGTTCTTTGCCGAAAGCTGTAGAAAAATATATTGACGTACACTTAGGGACAGTTTTTTAAATGAGTTATTTATGGTTGCAACGTCGAAAATATAAATAAAATAGAGATTATTGATTTTTTATGTTTAAGTGTTAATTCCGTTAAACTTTAGAGGTTTCTGTTATCTCTATTTTAAAGATGCCGTTTTTTAAAAATAACTGTGAATGTTGATTACGTCTGATGTGTTGTGCATTTGTGTCCGGGTATTTGGGTGCAGAGTGGTATATTGGATGGTCATTGTTCTTAGATTCCTGGATTTCTACTTTAATGTAGTTATCAGTGAGGGCCTTGCAGTTTCCAATTTTTACGGCATTTCTTTTTGTACCTATGTGTTTCTTTAAAAATATTTTTCTTTTTTCAAAATTTATTTCAGATAATTCCTTTGACCTGTTTTTAATATCGTCTGTATGAACTTTATTTTTAAACGTTGAGGCTTTCGTGCCTTCTCTATCAGAATATCTGAATATATGTAGTCTCGCAAATAGAATTCGTTTTATAATATCACACGTTTCTCTGTGATGTTTCTTAGTTTCATTAGGAAATCCTGTAATGATGTCTGTAGTAAGCGCGATATCTGGCAAAATCCGCACTATTTTATTTATTTTTTTTTCAAACTTTTTTGATGAATACTTTCTGTTCATTTGCCTTAATATTTCATCACTACCTGATTGCAATGGAATATGCAAATGACGGCATATCTTTTCCGGATTTTCCTTAATAAGCTCAATCAATTTATCATCAATCTCATTTAATTCAATAGACGAGATTCGTATTCTGAAATTTAAAGGGATTTTTATTGTTTTTTCAATAAGTTCTGAAAGTCCTGTTTTTGACAATTCGCTTCTATATTCTCCTATATTTATCCCCGTCATAACTATTTCGGAATAACCGTGCTTTATGAGATTTTCAATTTCCGATAAGACTTCTTTTTCGGGCTTACTCCATAAAATGCCTCTTACATATGGAACTATACAGTAGCTACAAAAGCTGTTGCAGCCATCTTGAATTTTCAGAAATGCCCTTGAATGTCTATCAAAGCCTAAAACTGTTTGTTTTTGAGGATCGGTAAAGAGTTTTGTTTTATCTGCTATTACTTCTATATCATGACTATAAGATAAAAGTTTTTTGACATAATTACCTCTGTTTTTTACGATACATCCAGTAAGTATTATTTTGGGTTTGTTGGATAGTCTTGTGGTTTTTCTTAAAAAATACTCACATTTTTTATCGGTTTTTGAAGTTACGGTACAAGAATTAAAAATGATAATATCGGCTTCCTTAGGATCCCTTGTATATTTAAAATTATCACTTTTAAATTTCTCAGAAATAAGCTGTGATTCATATTGATTTACTTTGCAGCCAAAAGTATATATATGGTATTTTTTCATTTAGAAACTCTGGAATAGTTTAAAGTTGGAGCGTAAGCAACAACCGCGGAAGTTTCTACTCTTAGTATACTGTCTCTGAGTCTTATGTTCTGAATGTCTGGAGATTTAGTAAATTTTACTTCTTCATTTTCAAAGTCACCCATCATCTTGGTCATATAAAACATTTATTTCACTTACTTCACTATATTTTATTTTTTAAAAATGTTACTGATGAAAGCTCTACTTTTGCTGCTATTTTTACTTCTCCATGATAAAATATTTATAGACCCTTTTTCTGTTAAGGCATTTTTGCATTCGCTTCGGAAATTTATAAGCTCATTTATTTTCATAATATCGTTTCCTCTACATTTTGTGAACTTGCAGCTATAGCCATTTTTTTCGTATCGTCTTAACTTGTTTTTTTTTTTTTTTGAAGAACCAATACTCGTGCTTTTTCTAGTAATAATGAATATTTTTTCAGAAATCTCTATTTTAGCGCACCTTTTTATTAGCCATTAAATTGTAAAGTTTTAAGACAACCCCCCCCAGAATCCTATACGAAGAAGACAAAATATTCTCTATAATCGCTTTTTTATTTATACAGTTAATTTTCTTTTTGAAAGAATTTCCAGTTCTGCCAAAGATCATTTCATCGCTTAATTTAAACTGGCGTAAAATTCTATGTGTATATCATACATACTTTATTACACATAATCAAAATGATTAAAATTAGTCTGGAATAATCACGCTGCGAGATTGAAATATATAAATTGCTAGGATAAAATGGGGGTAATAGAAAACAATCATTCTTATAATGCTGGTTTTGCTTAACGATAAGATAATGGTGTTTTCTTTTTCATAGCACTAAACTATTTATAGTTAATTTAATAGAGCCGTCTATTAAGACATGTATAAAGTATTTTAATTTTGTGTATAATAAACGTGCTGTTACGTGTACAATACGATTGGGCTCGGCATGAGTGGAGTGATATTGATAATTGTTAGTAATTGTTTGTAATATGGTGTTACGCAATTAGGTTTGGTATATTAGAAAATGATTGTGTTGTTTGTACAGGAAGTAACGAAGGTCGGTGTTTCTGTCGTGTAGAGATAAGTTGAATGTTGTTGTTAAAGTGTTAGAGTTTGCTAGTTGGTAGTTACTGGAATGTGTAGATGGGGGGGTGTGGCAGAGTGGTTTAATGCACCAGACTGTAAATCTGGCGGGCTTGCCCTTCGGTGGTTCGAATCCATCCGCCCCCAGAGCTGGATGTTGGATGTATGGCTGCTTTTGTTGTAGCGCGCGGGAGTAGCACAGTGGTAGTGCTTCAGCCTTCCAAGCTGGCCACGCGGGTTCGATTCCCGTCTCCCGCTTTTTAGTAACTTGTTTAAATAGTGTATTTTCGAGGATACGCCGAGGTGGCTCAGGGGTAGAGCACCTTCTTGGTAAGGAGGCGGTCGCGGGTTCGATTCCCGTCCTCGGCTGAATGCGTTTAAATTATAAATTGATTGACATTGATAAGTGTATTTTCAACAAGTAACAAGTATTGATAAATAAATGGTGTGAGGAAAAAGGAATGGGAAAGGAGAGATTTGACAGGAGTAAGCCGCACGTTAATATAGGTACGATAGGGCAC
>JAIRYQ010000002.1 GCA_031267715.1 Candidatus Endomicrobiellum glyptotermitis
GTTGCTATGGAGAAGCAGTTAAGATTTGCTATTAGGGAAGGTGGAAGAACAGTCGGTTCAGGTATCGTTACTGAAATATTAGATTGATTAGATCATAATTCGTTTAAAATAAAGTTATATTTGTATTGTTAATCTTAATTGAAGGAAGTAAGTTCTGTTTTGTAGTACTTAGTAATTTAATTAAAATCCTCAGTTGAAGGCATATAAATATAAAAGCGAAATCGGAGAGCTAAATAGGATGGCTGAAAGATTTATTGTATCTATGGCATGTAATGTGTGTAAAAATAGAAATTATTATTTCACTAAAAATAAGAAGCAAGAAGGAAAACTTGCCTTGAGGAAATTTTGTAAAAATTGTGGAAAGAGTACTGACCATAAAGAAACGAAATGATCAATTAGTTTGAATTTACGGGTAGGGGCATAAGCTAACGGTAAACTGTTGGTCTCCAAAACCGACTTTGAGGGTTCAAGTCCTTCTGCCCCTGTCTTTTATGGGCGTGTTGTTTAAGGAATAAAGGTGCAAAGTGAATTTTATTAAAATATTTGTGCAGTTTTTAAAAGATGCATATTATGAGCTTAGTAAGGTTACATGGCTTGGGAAGAAGGAAGTTATAGGAACCACGCTAGTGGTGATTGTGTTTGCTACTACTGTGTCTATTTTTATAAGCATTGTGGATTTGCTTTTAAATGTGATTATGCGTACTATACTATAATGGTGTAAGATGGACTGTGGATGTTAAATAGTTATTAAGTTGGAGTAAAAAATGGCAAACCAATGGTATGTTGTTCACACTTATTCAGGGCATGAAGACAAAGTAAAGAAAAGTTTGGAAATGACTGTTGCAAATTTAAGTATAGAGGATACTATTCCTCGAATATTAATTCCTACTGAAAAGGTAGTTGAAATAAAGCAAAATAGGAAGATAATAAAAAAAAGAAAATTTTATCCTGGCTACATTTTTGTTGAAATGGCTATGAATAACACGACTTACTGGCTTATTAGAAATACAACAGGGGTCACAGGTTTTTTAGGTGATGCTAAACCTGTTCCAATGGCTAAAAGTGAGGTTGAAAATCTTCTTAACCTAATTGCCAGTCCGGGTATTTCCAAACCCAGGCCGGTAGTGTCATTCGAAAAAGAAGAAGGTGTTCGTATTGTTGAAGGACCGTTTAAGCATTTTATAGGTATTGTTGATGAGGTTAATCAGGGAAGGGGTAAACTTAGAGTTATGGTGACTATATTTGGAAGACCTACGCCAGTAGAACTCGATTTTTTACAAGTTGAAAAAGTGTAATAATTAATTAAAGTTCTATCTCATTTAATTAAATTAATATTTATAGAACAGTACAGGAGTTATAAGAAATGGCCCCCAAAAAAGTAAAGGCAATAATTAGATTACAAATTCCTGCAGGAGGGGCGAGTCCCGTGCCGCCAGTAGGTCCTGCTTTAGGGCAGCAAGGCGTAAATATTATGGATTTTTGCAAACAGTTTAATGAAGGTACAAAGAAAATGGAACAAGGTATGACGATACCTGTGGTTGTAACTGTATTTGAAGATAGATCATTTACATTTATAACGAAAGTGCCTCCTGTGTCAGCTTTAATTAAGAAAGCTGTTGGCATTGCTAAGGCTTCTGGAGTTCCTAATAGAAATAAGGTGGGAAAAATTACTAGAGTACAGGTAAAAGAGATAGCCAAACAAAAACTTCCGGACTTAAATGCTAATGGGAATTTAAGTTCAGCTGAACTTATGGTTGAAGGGACTGCAAGAAGTATGGGCGTTGATATAGTTAAATAAAAATTATGGAGTTTTTGACGCGCTGTACAAAAGGAAAGTAAATGGGCAAAAGATTAGAAGAAGCAAAAAAATTGATTAATGAAGGTAAGGTTTATGTTTTGACTGAAGCTGTGACTTTACTAAAAAAAATGTCAAAAGCGAAATTTGATGAAACTGTTGAAGCTCATATCAAGTTGGGAATTGATCCTAAGAAAAGCGATCAAGTATTAAGGGGGACGTTATCTCTCCCGTATGGTGTTGGTAGAGTAAAAAAAATTGCAGTTTTAGCCAAAGGTGAAAAACAGAAAGAGGCTGAAACAGCGGGCGCTGATGTTGTTGGTTTTAGTGATTTGATTGACGACATATCAAAAGGTAATATTGATTTTGACATTTTGGTTGCGACGCCTGACGTTATGAGAGACTTAAGTAGGGTTGCAAAGATTTTAGGTCCTAAAGGTATTATGCCAAATCCAAAGTCAAGAACTGTAACATTTGAAATTGCTAAAACAGTTATGGAACTTAAAAAAGGAAGATTGGAATATAAAAATGATTCTTTTGGGATAGTTCATGTTCCTGTAGGAAAGATATCTTTTGAAGAAGAAAAACTTGTGAGTAATATAAAAACTTTATTAGAAACTATTATGAGAGTAAAACCTGTAAGTTCGAAAGGACAGTACATAAAAAATATTTCTATTTCATCAACTATGGGACCCGGAATTTTTATTATGAGTAAGATATAAAACGATATAATTGTTTTTGAAAAGTTTATTATATCGGGAGGCGACGTGTGTTGCCTCCCGCTTTTTTTAAGGGATTGTTTTTTATGAAGAGAAAGGTAAAACAAATAATAAATTTACTTATGTAAAATCGCAGAAAAAGAGAAAAAATTGGGATGGTTGATACTATAGCATGTTATGAAAAGTGACGGATAGATAGTTAAGAATTTTTCTTGATAAAAGAGATGGTGTGATTTATAAACGATTGTAAAAGTGTTGGTGGTGTTTTTGGTTCTTTTTAGATATGAATGGTTTCTATAACGGGATTTTAGAGATATGTTTTTTTTGATGTAGAAGAGGGAGAAAATATAATAACGGATGATATAGAATATGGAGGATTAAATGGCAGAAAAGGGTGAGATTTTAATAGCTCTTGAACAGATTGAAAAAGATAAAAAATTAAAAAGAGAAGATATTTTGACAACTATAGAAAGCGCACTTGTATCAGCTTATAAGAAACATGTTGGGAAGAATGCTAATGTTGAAGCAAGAATTGATCTCGATACTGGAGAAGTGGCTACAAATATAGTAAAAACTGTTGTTGGAGATGTTGTAAATCCATTATTGGAGATCAGTGTTGAAGACGCAAAAAAGATTGAACAGGACACATGCGTTGGTTGTGAAATAAAAATACCCCTTAACCCTCAAAATTTTGCGCGTATTGCTGCACAAACTGCAAGACAGATTATAGTTCAGAAGATAAGGGAATCCGAGAAAGATTTATTATTTACTGAGATGCAAAAAAAAGTTGGACAAATTGTAAACGGTGTTATATACAGAATAACAAGTAAAAATAGTATCATTGTTGACTTAGGTAGGACTGAAGCTATACTTCCTGTGAGTGAACAGGTAATTAAAGAGGAATTTAATATCGGGCAACATATAAAAGCTGTTGTTTTGAAGGTTGAAAAAAATACTAGAGGTCCAGGAATTGTTTTATCAAGAGCAAGTCCTCAGTTTATAAAAAGACTTTTTGAACTTGAAGTTCCTGAAATTTACGAAAAAATTATAGAAATAACAAATGTAGTAAGGGAGGCTGGTATTAGAACAAAAGTAACTGTATTATCTCACAATCCTAAAGTGGATCCTGTAGGTGCATGTGTAGGTATAAAGGGGTCACGAGTTAAACCTATAATTGATGAATTAAGAGGAGAAAGGATTGATTTAATATCTTATTCTGTGGATCCTGCAAAATATATAGCCAGTTCATTGTCTCCTGCAAAAGTTATTTCTGTAGTTATTGTTTCAGATAATGATAAAAAAGCAGAAGTTCTAATAGCCAACGGTATGTTGTCTTTAGCCATTGGTAAAAATGGACATAATGTAAGACTTGCTGCAAAGCTTACTGGTTGGCATATCGATGTAAAATCGGAGGAGCAAAAAGTGCAGGAAAGCTGTGATAAGGCTGAAGAGGTGAAAACGCTTAATTAAATCCTGATTTATAAAATGTTGGCGATTTGTCACTTCGTCTGGTTAAAGTTTTATGGACTAAAAAATTATTAAAGCAATAAGAAAAGCATTTAAGAGATAAGCGGAGCGTTTATGCCATTAAAACAAATTAATAAAGTAAAAGATTTTGAGAAGAGAAATGTAAAGGGAAAATCTGTATCAGGTTCTAAAAAAAAGTTGAACAAAGCTGCTATTTCAGTTGTTAAAAAAAAGACTAAGAAAAAATCTGTGACTGAAAAAGCAAAGGCAAGACTTATAACAAAATCTGTTAAAATGAAAGTTAAGAAATCTCGTCCTCCTAGGAATGCAAGTGTTTCAAAAAGAAAAAAGATTTTAAAAAACGATTATGAGAAAAATCTTGTAGGAAAACACGATTCTGAAGATTTTGCAAAAGAAGAGAAATTGGAAGAAATATCTGTTGTCGTGAATGCGCAACAAATTCCCATAGCCAAGAATGACCTATTGTCTTCTCTCAGCTTTAGTACACTAATTAAAGAACAAAAACCTAAGTCGGTAGATCAAGAGCTTACAGATTTAGAACAATCTAAAAAACAAGAAGAGCAGAAAACTGCCACAAATGAACATACAAAACTCAAATCCGAGGTTAACAAGAGCAAGTACATAGGAACAATTTTAATAAATAAATTTATAACTGTGAAAGAGCTTGCTGGCAAAATGAAACTTAAAGGCGGAGAAGTTTTAAAAAAACTTCTTTCGTTAGGAGAAAGTGTTGCTACAATAAATCAAGAACTTGATACTGATGTAGCTATCATTTTGGCTGGTGAGTTTGGCTATGATGCAAAACTTGCATCGGTTTATTCTGAAGAAAAAATAAATACTGGAGAAGAAGATATTTTAAGATTGAAGTCGCGCCCTCCTGTTGTTACGATCATGGGGCATGTTAATCATGGTAAAACTTCTTTACTTGATGTGATAAGAAGTAGCGATGTTGTAGCGGGTGAATATGGTGGGATTACGCAGCATATAGGGGCTTATAAAGTTAAAGTTTCTAATGAGAAGAGTATTGTCTTCTTGGATACTCCAGGTCATGAGATTTTCACGGCAATGCGTTCCAGGGGGGCCCAAGTTACCGATATAGTTGTGCTTGTAGTTTCTGTAAGTGACGGTGTTATGCCGCAAACTGTTGAAGTTATAAATCTTGCAAAAGCGGCAAACGTGCCTGTCATAGTTGCAATAAATAAAATAGATTTACCTGGTTCAGATCCTCAAAGAATACGGAAGGACTTAAGTAATTATGGTTTGCTCCCCGAAGAATGGAGTGGCGATACAATAATGGTTGATATTTCTGTAAAGCAAAAAATTAACATTGATTCACTACTTGAAATGATTCTACTTAAAGCTGAGATGATGGAGCTCAAAGCTAATCCTGCTAAAAATGCTAAAGGAGTAGTTGTGGAGGCTAAGCTTGATTCGCGGAGAGGGACGGTTGTGACGCTTTTAATTCAAGATGGAACTTTAAGGATTGGTGATAATTTGGTTATAGGGACCACTCATGGTAAAGTGAGAGCCATGAGTGATGAACACGGAAAAAGACTTACTGAGGCACTTCCTAGTACTCCTGTTGAAATTTTAGGTGTAAATAAACTACCTCAAGTGGGTGACGAGTTTATTGTAGTTGATCGTGAGTCGCAGGCAAGGCAAATTTTGCAATCAAGGAAAGAAAAAGCTAAAGAAATTTTTTTAAAACCGAGACATCATTTATCTCTTGCTGATATAAGTTTAAGGCAAGCAAAAGATTTACGAGTAATACTAAAGGCAGATGTTCAGGGTTCTTTAGGTGCTATAGTTGATGCCTTGGAAAGACTTTCTACTCCTGAAATAAGTTTAAAAATAATACACAAGGGTGCAGGTGCAATTACAGAATCAGATATTACTTTAGCGGTTGCTTCAGATGCTTTGGTGGTTGGATTTAATTTGCGTCCTGATGCTGCAGTTGAGAAACTTATAGAAACTGAAAGAGTAAGCGTGAATGTTTATAGGGTTATTTATGATTTGATTGCGGATGTTAAAGCTGCTATGGAGGGATTGCTTGATCCTTATATGAAAGAAAAAATACTAGGAAAAGCTGTTGTAAGGCAAGTGTTTAAATTGTCAAGTCATGGAACTATTTTTGGATGTTCTGTTATTGATGGAAAAATGCAAAGAGGGACAAGCACAAGAGTTTTAAGAGATAACGTTATTATTTTTGAAGGGAATATTTCTTCTTTGAAGAGATTTAAAGATGATATAAAGGAAGTTGAAAAAGGCTATGAATGTGGGATTAGTCTTGAAAATTTTTCTAATGTAAAGCAAGGAGATATAATTGAAAATTATACTACAGAAAAAATTATAAGAAAGTTAGATAGTAACTGATATACTTGTTTT
The DNA here is from genome assembly GCA_031267715.1 of Candidatus Endomicrobiellum glyptotermitis. Taxonomy (GTDB): domain Bacteria; phylum Elusimicrobiota; class Endomicrobiia; order Endomicrobiales; family Endomicrobiaceae; genus Endomicrobiellum; species Endomicrobiellum glyptotermitis. Next base: position 6,388 of record JAIRYQ010000002.1, read on the forward strand.
TATAATGGTATTATTTTATTAAAGATAAAAAGGATAAAAAGATTAAAAGATATTAAAATAGATTGTCATTCCGGAATTATTTGTTTTGGAATTTTGCTTCTGCAGGGTATTTATGTGTTTAATAAAAAAACTCGCCTGCAAGATGTAAATTCTTAGATTCTAAAGGGTTAACTGCTATGCCGTCATTATGTAAAAGATCTGTGAGAATTGCTGAGCTTATACATAGAATTACAGCTGAAATTATAAGAGAAATAAGAAATCTAGATACAAAATTTGTTACAATTACAGGCGTTAAACTTACAGATGATTTATTAAACTGTAAGATTTATTACTCGGTTTTTGGTACAAAAAAAGATAAGAAAAAAATAGATAGGGTTTTGAAAGAAAATATAAAAGATGTAAGGTATCGATTATCTTTACGCCTAGATTTAAGACGTGCTCCTACAATATCTTTTGTTTATGATAATACTAGTGAAAATGCTTCAAGGATATTTGATCTTCTTAGGAGGATAGAAGAAGAAAACTAATTATTATTCTATTTGTGTAGCAAATTAGTACAAAATTTAGATAATGTTTTAACAAAAAATCAGATGTAGTAGTTAGAATATTAGGTTTAGGGGTAGGTTTTGTTACCTGATAAATGGAAATTAATGAAAAAATAAAGATTGGCTCGTCGGATTTAGAAAAAATTTCTAAAATATCTAGGATAATCAGGCGCTCGGAGACGTTTTTTGTTGCTGGCCATGTGAAACCTGATGGAGATAGTTTAGGTTCAGCTTTAGCTCTTGCTTCTGTTTTAAAAAGGTTTGGCAAAAAAGTTTGTGTTTATAGTTCTGACGAAACACCTGATTTTTTAAAGTTTCTCAAGGGTACTGATGAAATAAAAAGAATGGCAAAAAAAGGCGATATGTTTGACTGCGCAATAGTTTTGGAGTCGCTTGATTTTTCTAGGATGGGCAATATAATTACTCCTAAACAAGCGAAAAAGATAATAAATATAGATCACCATTTTGCGCATACAAATTTTGGGAATGTAAACTATGTTGTTCCTTCTTCAGCGTCAACCGCAGAACTTGTATTAAATATTCTAGAGTACATGAAAGTTAAGCTTACAAAAAATGAAGCGGAAAGTCTTTACACTGGCATACTGAATGATACGGGTCGCTTTCAGCAAACAAATACTACTCCTGATTCACATGTTGCTTGTGCTAGGCTTATGAGGTTTGGTATAAATGTAAACGATATTTATAAAAAGATTTATGAGAACAATTCCATTAATACTTTAAGACTGCGTGGATTGGCGCTTTATGGAATAAAAACAATTCTCAATAATCATGTTTCTTATATTGTTTTAAGAAGAAATATGTTTAAAAAACTCGGCTCAAAAAACCTTACTACAGATGGCATAATAAATTATACTCTAAAAGTAAAGAATGTAAAAATTGGGTGTCTTTTTGGAGAAATAGATAAAAAAACTACAAGAATTAGTTGCCGTTCTGTAAAGGACTTTAATGTTTTGGAAGTCATGCGCAAGTTTGGTGGTGGTGGACATAAAAATGCTGCGGGTTGTATAATCAAGACTGGAATAAATGCTTCAATCAAACTAATAAGCAATGTTTTAAAAGAAAAACTTAATAGTTATGATCTGTGATGATACTTCTGGATTGCTGCTTTTGGATAAATCATTAAATATCGCTTCGTTTAAAGTTGCTTATAAAATTGAAAAGGGTTTTGGATGTTAGGAAGGTAAGTAATAATATTGTGGTGCTTTAGATTTTGCAGCTACTTGGCTTTTGCTCGTTCTGATATAGGTAAATTCACAAATTGCAGGGTAAGTTTATGAAAGAAGATATTGAAATGATAATTGAAGAGCCTAAAGTGTTTAAGGAAGAAGTTTTTAAAATCCCAACAATTTATTCTTCGACTTTAAAATATAATGGTAAAAAGTTCTATGAGTTTGCAAGGTGTATGGTATTGGAAGCAAAAAGATAATCCAGAAAAATTATAGTAAAAGAATTCTATGCATTACCTTACAATAAGGGTGTTTATATGTTATAGGGGTAGAAATAGAGTATTAAATCGAGTGAAACTTTTATAAGAACCTTCACACAAGATTCTGGAAATTTTTTAAAATGCGGTGTAACAATTTAAGGAATTTAGGAGAGAAAAAGTAGGTGTCTTAAAGTTTGAAGATGTGAATGATGTTGATAAAGTAATTAAGAAATTGAGATCATTCGATGACCTTTTTAAAATTGCTGTATCAAGTGGGTAGATATTTGTATATAAGATGAATAAAAAGTCAGTAATAGCTATTGGAACTTTTGATGGAGTCCATAAAGGACATAGATTTCTTATAAATAAAACTTTATCTGTCGCAAAAAAGAATAATTTAAAAAGCGTGATAATTGCGCTTGAAAAACCTGTTAAGAAAGTGAGCGGACTACTCACAACGTGTGAGGAAAAAGTAGAAGAAATAAAGTTTTCTGGAGTGGATGAGGTTTATGTGGTAAGAGTACCATCTAAAATTTTATCGTATAATCCTGACAAGTTTTTCGATGATTTTTTGGTTAAAATTCTTAAAATTTCTGAAATAGTTTGTGGTTCTGATTTTGCTTTTGGTGAGAATAGAAATGGCGATATTAAGTGGCTTAGCAAGAAAACAAAAAATGGCAATATGGGAATAAACGTGCTTGAACCTTTAAGATATAATTCAAGGCCAATCTCGTCATCTTACATAAGATTGCTGATTAAAAAAGGCGATATAGAAAACGCAGCGAAACTGCTTGGTAGGAATTATTCTTTTTATGGTATTCCATTTAAAGGTATGTGGATAGGCAAGGAACTCGGGTTTCCCACAGTTAATCTTTGTGTAAACGGTGATAAGCTGCTTCCCAAAGGTGTATATATAAGCTGTATTTCACAAAGTGAAATACAGCATCATGCGATTACAAATATAGGAGTACGTTCTACGTTCAATTTTGAGAACGGAATAATTCCAGAAACACATATTTTTAGTTTTCAAGGTAAATGGAAAAAGTTAAAGACTAAAATTACGCTATTAAAAAAAATAAGAGATGAAAAAAAGTTTTTGAGTATTGGAGCTCTTGCAACTCAGATTTCGAAAGATGTGTTGGTAGCGTTAAGATTTTTCAAGAATATGGTAAAACCTTAAAACAAAGATGTGGAGATTTAAATTTTCCAGTATATGTAAAAAAGCAGTAAGTGCAGTTTACAGTTTATTTTTAGTTTTTTAGTGTTTTATATGCTATAACGTTAGGAGTCTTAAATGTCTGGGAATTGTCTTTTTTGCAGAATAATTGGAGGTAAAATTGTATCTTGTAAAATTTATGATGATAATAAGGTTTTTGCTTTTAGAGATGTAAACCCACAAGCTCCAATACATATCGTGGTTGTTCCTAAAAAACATATAAGTGGCCTGGATGTGGCTCTAGAGGAGGATGAAGGGATATTGGGGCATATCCAGATTGTAATTTCAAAAATATCGAAACAGTTCTCTGAAATGAAGAACGGTTTTCGTGTGATAAATAACTGTGGAGTAGATGGAGGACAGACAATTTTTCATGTGCATTATCATCTCCTTGGAGGGCGAGTTTTTAATTGGCCTCCTGGGTAGAAAAAAATCTTTTTATAGAAAGGTGGTGTTTAAAAAGAAATGGTCAATATTAAAGTGCGCGAGGGTGAATCTATTGAAGAAGCCATTAGACGCTTTAAAAGAGAGTGCGAGAGAAATGGTGTAATACAGGAAATAAAAAAACGTGAATTTTATAAGGCTCCAAGTGTTTTAAAAAAAGAAAAACTTGCAGAGATAAAAAGAAAGATTCGTCGTAAAATGCTTAAAGATAGTAGGTGGGCAAAGTGATTGTTGAAATAATTGTTTTGTTATTCTAAGGCAAGCTACTAGTATGTGATTCTCTTTTGTTTTGAGGTGATTATATGAAACTAAAGGATGTGCATGGTTTTTTTATAAAAGAAGGAATTGAAGTGGATCCGAGAGGGCTGGATGTTATCAAACTAGATTTGTTAAAGCGCAAAGAAGAATATGATGCCCTATCGGACATGAAAAAGGAAAATTACGATGTAGAAAGTCTTACGAATCCTTACTATGACTCAAGAATTCTTTGTGGCGATGAAAACATAGAAATTAAGACTGTTATGGTTGGTATAGATATAGAAAGTCAAGAAGTTTTACTTGCGAAACAACTTATAGATTCTGGGAATGAAATTGATTTGATCATAGCTCATCATCCTGAAGGTTACGCTTACTCCACGTTCTACAACATCATAGGGATGCAAGCTGATATTTTGAATAAACAAGGCGTTCCTATAAATATTGCTGAAAAGATTGTTTCTGACAGAATTAAGGAAGTTCAAAGAAGTTTATTACCTCAAAATAATGAAAGAATTTATGATATGGCAAAACTGTTGAATATACCTGTTATGACAGCTCATACCGTAGCAGATAATCATGTTGTTTCGTTTTTGCAAAGGGAAATAAAAACCTTGAATCCGACATATTTGAAAGAAATTGTTGAATTATTGAATAAATATCCAGAGTATCAACATGCGTCGAAGATTGGACATGCACCATTTATTTTAAATGGGAATGATTATTCTCGTTGTGGAAAAGTTTTTGTTGATATGACGGGTGGGACTGAGGGGTCTGTTAAATCTTTTGAAAAACTTGAAATTGCTGGAATAGGAACAATTGTTTCGATGCATTTAAGCTCTAAAGGTGCTTTAGAAGCTAAAAAGCATCATATAAATGTTATATTAGCCGGACATATTTCTTCCGACAATTTAGGGATGAACTTGCTTTTTGACAAGTTAGAAAATAAGACTCCCGCTAGACTTAAGTTTATAGAGTGTTCGGGCTTTAGAAGATTTAAGAGATAGAAATAAAATGCCTATATCTGAAGATATAATAGAGAAGATACGCCTCTCAAACAGCATAGAGTCTATAGTAAGGGGGTATTTGCCAGATATAAAAAGAGTTGGTCAAAACTGGAGAGCTTGTTGCCCGTTCCATAATGAAAAAACCCCATCTTTTTTAGTAAATCCTGGGAAAGGGATTTTTAAATGTTTCGGGTGCAATGTTGGTGGTGATGTCTTCAAGTTTGTAATGCTTGTTGATAATATATCTTGGTATGAGTCAGTGAAAAAACTTGCCAAAATGGCAAATATAGAAATTAAAGATGTAAGGCAAGATGCAGCAAAAGTATCTGAAAAAACTAAAATATTTGATATTTTAGAAAGTTCGGCTATGTTCTATCATAGGTGTTTACTTGGAAGTCCTTATGCCGAAAAGGCAAGAAAATACCTTGATGATCGCGGGATAATTCGTGAGACCATAGATAAGTTTAAATTAGGGTACGCTCCAAAGGGAGGAATTTTGGAGTTTGCTTTTAAAAAAGGTTACATGATTGGAGATCTCTTGAAAGCTGGACTAGTAACAAAAACCGAAAGAGGTTTTTTTTTTGAATATATGTCTGAAAGAATAGTTTTTCCGATTTTTGATGTTCAAGGCAGAATTGTGGCGTTCGGCGGAAGAACTATTTTTAATCATGATCCTAAATATCTAAATACTCCTGAAACTGCTGTTTATCTTAAATCGTTGAATCTTTATGGATTATATCAGACTTTACCGGCATTACGCAAAGTAAGAAAAATTATTATTCTTGAAGGGTATATAGATGCTGTTATTTCACAGCAATTTGGAGTGATAGGAGCGGTTGCTACGCTTGGAGCTGCCTTTAATCAAAATCATGTTAAATTGATTTCAAGATATTCAGATAGCGTGACACTACTCTTCGATTCCGATGAGGCTGGAAGAGCTGCAACCCAGAGATCTCTTGAAATTTTAGTTGAAAATGCTGTGGAATGTAATGTTTCAACTTTACCTGAACATGTAGATGCTGATGAGTATCTTAACAGGTTTGGGAAAGAAAGCTTTTTGAATCTTCTTAAAAGTAGTTCTAAAAATCCGATAAATTTTATGGTAAAGTTATATGGCAATTTGTTTTTAAAGAGTGAAGAAACAACACCTGAAGAAAAGGTGAAAATTGTATCTTATCTTTTGAGTTTTATTGCAAAAAGTCCAAGTTTAATACTTCAGAGGGAATGGGTAAAAAATGTTGCGCAGTACATAAATATTAGCGAAGAAATAATCTGGAATGAATTTAAAAAAAAGCATGAATTTAGACTCAGAGATAAAGATTGTTTGCAATATTATGGTGCTCTAGTTCCGTCGCATGTTACTAAAGATAGAAAGACTTCAATGCCTCTAGAGGAAAATCTTTTAAACATTATTTTAAACAATAGAAATTATGTTAAAAAATTGAATTGTGATTATTTTGAAAATGAAAAATGCGGGAGGGTTTTTAATCTTCTGGTTTTAGGTCTAAGTGATGTCGAAATATTGAACACTTTACCAGAAGAATGTAGAGATTGGTTTTTAGAACTAACGCTAAGTACAATAGAATATAGTAACGTTGAAGAAGCTATTAACACTATTTTGAAAGATATTAGGACTAGTAAATTAAAAAGAGATAGACTGCAGCTTGAGAAAGAAATTCTTTTGATGAGTGAAGGTAAAAAAGAAAAAGATGAAAAAATATTTTACGAATATAAGAAATTAACGGCTCTTTTAAAAGGTTCAGGAAAATGACAAAAAGAAAACTATTTCAGAGTTTGATTGATCTTGGTAGTAGAGAGCGAGGGGATTTGAGTAATGGAGGATGTGTTCCTAATTACATTAAAAAGAAAAACAATACTAAGGCTATAGAACAATCTGTAAAAGTTATGAATGAAGAAGAGGACATGAACCCAGTGAGGATGTATTTAAATGAAATGGCAAGAGTTCCGTTACTTGAAAGATGTGTAGAAATTGAACTTGCAAAGAACATAAAAGAAAATGAAAAAAAGTTAAAATTTATAATTTTAGAATCACCGCTTATTATAAAAGAAATAAGAAACTGGGAAGCTCTTATAAGACAACAAGAAATGACGCCGAAGGAACTTATGCCGAGAGGAAGAAAATCTAAGGCGCAGTTAAAAGGAATGGGTGTAAAAATAAAGACGGCTGTAGAAAAAATAGACTGTGTCGAGGAGACTATAAATACTTTCGAAAAGAAATTAAGACTTAAATCGATGTCAAAAAAAAGCAGGGAAAATTATCAGGCTAAAGTGAAGGAGCTTCGTTCTAAAATTATCAATATTGTTATAGGGCTTAATCTTAATCAGGATAAAATTAGGAGAATTATAAATAAAATTAAAATATTAGCTCAGAAATTAAATGAAGTAAGAGATGATTTGAGTAGATTTGAGCGTAAGTATAAAATTTCTATTCCTAATTTGCGGGTATTATTTGAGGATTTTAATTTACATAGAATTTCTGCAAATAAATTTAAAAAACATACTACTATTTCTGCAAAAGATGCTTTAGAAGATATGAAGAATATTGAGAATCTTTTAGAGAGGCAAAGTAGCTTACAAGAGAGTTTTGTTGTAAGCCCAGAGGAAATGCTTGAAACCGATAGAAAAATTAGAACACTTGAAGATGTTATACACGGATATAAGATGAAGCTTATTGAAGCAAATTTTAGGCTTGTTGTTTCGATTGCAAAAAAGCATGTTGGGTTAAGTAATCTGGAATTGTCAGATTTAATACAAGAAGGGAATCTTGGTTTATCAAAAGCTGTAGAAAGATTTGAATGGAAGAGGGGATTTAAGTTTTCAACTTACGCTACATGGTGGATAAGACAGTCTATAAATCGTGCTATAGCAGATCAAGCAAGAACTATAAGGATCCCTGTTCATATGAAAGAACTTATGTCAAAACTTACTAAAATTAAGAAGAAATATCAACAGGATGTGGGTATGGAACCTACTGTAGGAGAATACTCAAAGGCGTTAAGATTTTCTAACGATAGGATAAGAGGAATATTAAAAATGATGCAAGAGCCAGTCTCACTTTCAAGTTCTGTGGGAGAAGAGGAGGATTCTCGTTTAGAAGATTTTATAGAAGATCGAAACAGTCCAAATCCCGTAGCTAAGACTCAAGGATATAGACTTCAACTTGAACTTGAAAAAGTATTAAATACTTTGACTCCGCGCGAAGCTGAAATTATAAGTTTAAGATACGGTATAGGTGTAGGATATCCTAGTACTCTTGAAGAAGTTGGGAAAAAATTTGGAGTGACTAGAGAAAGAGTAAGACAGATTGAAGCCAAGGCAATGAGAAAACTAAGGCATCCAAGTAGAAGTAAGCCATTGCGCGAATATTTAGATTAATTGAGATGCTTTTCATGACTTTGGTTGTAAGAAAAGACGTCACATCCAGTTTTTCAAGTATCTAGAGAACAGATTTGTTCAGTATGCTGTATGTAATGTAAGTAAAGACTGTTAACTTTTTGTATTCTTCGTTTTTTCACATACACTGTAGCTAACTTGTACAGCACTCTGATAATTACCGCATAAAATGGGTGTATAGACACACAAGTGTTGAGATGTTTATGTAGACCAAGGAAGCGTATTCGATTTTTAAATACCTCTCCCTGGGCAGGATGTTTGTTAAAGCTCTGCTGTTCTAAATCTAGTCTTTGAGACTATCATTCTAATTAAAAAATCAAGGTTGTGTACTTATATAATATATAGTAAAAATCTGGGATAGCTTTTGTGGAGTTCATATAAACGTTGAGTTGCTTGCATATTCGTTTTTATAATCGAATGGATGCGCGGGTTTACTCGTCAGGAGCAAATAATGCCTCTACATTTTGCTCTTTCCTTGTTTCTACTTCAAAAATTGTAATAAGGTAAAAAGGTTCTCGTTGAGACAACTAGCCAGGTTCGTTGGCGTTTTTCTAGGATAAAAAAGGCACTCATATGTTAAGTTGCCTTATCTTTTACCACACCCAATGGAAAAGATTTTATAAACACTTCCTCAATCCATTTTATTGATTCAAGTGGAGACATACCCCAACCTACAGGACAGTTCGAAATAATTTCAATCATAGAAAAACCTTTTCCGTCAATTTGGTACTGGAAAGCCTTTTTTATTGCTTTTTTTGCATTTATTATGTTTTTTGGGTTATGAATCGAAACTCTTTCTAAATATATTGAGCCTTCTAATGTTGAAAGTAATTCGCAAAGTTTTATAGGGTATCCTTCTTTTTCAGGATCTCTGCCAAAAGGGGTAGTAGTCGTTATTTGCCCTACTAGTGTTGTGGGAGCCATTTGACCGCCTGTCATACCATAGTTTGCATTGTTCACAAATATGACGGATATGTTTTCGCTCCTGTTTGCTGCATGTATGGTTTCTGCCATTCCTATTGCGGCTATATCCCCATCTCCTTGATAAGTAAATACAAACTTGTCTGGATTTGTCCTTTTTATACCCGTAGCAATAGCTGGCGGTCTTCCGTGAGGCGCTTCTGTAACATCAAAATTAAAATAGTCATAAGCAAAAACAGCACATCCTACAGGAGCTACTGCTATTGTTTTTTCTCTTATAGATAATTCATCTATACACTCAGCGATAATTCTGTGAACTATACCATGTCCACAGCCCGGACAATATGATAAAGCTATATCTTTTAGGCTTTTTGGTCTTGATAATATTCTTTTCATATAAATTTTATTAAATAACGACTAAATCGATAAACTATACTTATCATTAACTTATAAATTTGATTATATTGTTTTTAGTTTATTAAGTATCTCTTCTTCTGTGACGAGTTCGCCACCTGCTTTGCCTAAAAATTCAACTTTAGATTTTCCGTTTAGAGCAAGCTTTACGTCTTCAATCATTTGTCCACAACTTAGTTCGACGGATAAAAATCTTACACTATATTTTGCTAAGGAGTTTATAATTTTAGACGGAAATGGCCATAGGACTTTTGGTCTTAAAAGACCTGCTTTAATACCATTCTTTCTTGCAAGTTTTACCGCGGACTTTGATATTCTTGACGAAATACCGTAAGCAGTTATGATAATGTCAGCATCTTCTGCCATATACAATTCATATTTGATTTCATTTTCGGATATAAATTTATACTTTTCTTGTAGTTCGATATTATTTCTTTCTAAAGCGCCCTCTTCCATAAATAGCGATTTAATGGATCTTGGTTCTCTATTTTCACAACCATTAAGAACCCAATTTTTTTCTTTTAATTTTGATTCTTTTTTCTCTACCCTATTAAATTCTACAGGTTCCATCATTTGACCTATTATACCATCTGAAAGTATCATAACGGGAGTTCTGTATTTTTCAGCTAAGTCAAAAGCGTCATAAGCTGTTTCGTACATTTCTTGCGCTGAATTTGGTGCGAGGACAATTATTCTATAGTCTCCATGTCCTCCGCCTTTTACAGCTTGAAAGTAATCTGACTGCGAGCTAGAAATGTTTCCAAGTCCAGGTCCTCCTCGCTGAATGTTTACTATAAGAACAGGAACTTGCATTCCGGCCATGTAAGAAATTGTCTCTTGTTTTAAGGATATTCCAGGTGAAGATGATGATGTCATAGCCCTTGCCCCCGTTACTGCCGCACCCAAAGCCATATTTACTGCTGCAATTTCAGATTCCGCTTGAACGAAAACCCTTCCAATTTCAATCATCTTTCTTGATAGGTATGCTGGAATTTCATTTTGAGGTGTTATTGGGTAACCAAAATAGGATTCAAGACCCGCTGCAATTGCACCCTCACAAAGGGCAACGTTACCTTTAAGTAGTTTTTTCATCACACACACTTTTACTTTTGTAAGTTTCTATACAAATATCCGGGCACATCATGAAACAAAAGCCGCAGCCTATACAGTCATTTTCTTTCTCTAGAACTGCCCAGTGATACCCAATTTTTTTAAATTGCTTTGAGAAAGATATGCACTGTTTTGGGCAAAATTTTATGCACAAACCACACCCTTTACATTTTTCTGAGTTAATTTTAATTGTCGCTTCCATGTGAACCATTCTATGTTTTTTAAGAGATGAAGTCAATTTTTACACTGATGTTTAAATTTTAAAAGGAGCAGTGTTACTTATTATTGGGTAAGTTATATAAAATTGATATAGCAAAGTAAGGAATTCAGTGTTATAACTACAGCCGATGTGATTGACAAATGCATAAAGAGTGACAGTGATTCATATAATAAAAATTTATGTAAAATAGAGTTTAGAGATGTTTATGGATTCTTGAAGAATCTGCCTCTGAAGTACAAAAGGTCATATTTACAAAAGCGGGACTTACGGAAACAGAGCGAATAGGCACATAAAACCATTACGTACCATTCACGCGAAAAAGAGATAATAAGGCAATTAAATGAGTGGTAGATTTAGATTTAACCCGATTAATAAAGATGGTAACTGAGGCATTTATTCTACATGCACTCACCACTATAGTTGCTCTAGTATTGATTATTGATAGGATCAAAGTGGACGAGATAGAGGTATATACGTATAAATATAATTTTAATTCATAAATGAACCAAAATTTTTCGTAAAACACTATTTTTCGTAAAACACTGATTTTTAATCAAAATTCGATCAAACATGTATGTTGTGTGTTAATGGCTACACCGAGGCTCATCTGCCCGACCTGGATTCGAACCAGGAAACTTCTGCTCCAGAGGCAGACGTGTTGCCAATTACACTATCGGGCAATTACAACCATTTCTATAATTATAAAAAAACCGTAATACAAAATTTTATTTTTAATGAATTTTAAAACAACAAAACAGATTAATTGAATTTTTATTAGCTTAATGTCAATAATCTTTCTTGAACTTCTGAAATTAGTTTATGTGATTTTACGTTTTTTAAAACAAACTATTGTATTTGTTCCAGCAAATCCTTTCCATGTTTCCGTAACTATTTATCAAAAAACCCGACTAACTAAAGTAGTTACACCAAGGATAACCCAATCTTAGCTACTGCACATTGCTATCAATTTTATAATTTTTTTTGACTACAACAGTTATGATTTATACTTTTTCGTATCGGTTTAATGGAATCTATGTCTTGTCAGATGTAATTGTCATCTACATAAATTTCACTATCTTTGGTCATTTGTTTTTTTTACAAATACATTTTAATTTGTTCCATTGAATCTAAAAACAACAAAGCAAGCAGCACACAAAGAAAGTGACGCTTTTTTTCTCGTCTCACTATCTCTCATCTATCATCTATAAAACACGCCAACAGCATAATGAATTAAATTGCCAAGCCAAAAAATACCGTGAATATTTTTTCTCATAAAAACACACCATAATAAAAAATATTTTTGATTGTAGACAAGCAACGCATTCACTGGTTTACGAGCACTTCCGTGACACTCATGCGGAGTTGTGGAGGTGGCGGGAATCGAACCCGCGTCCGAAAATGCTTCAGTAAGACCGCTACAGGCTTAGTCTGGATTTTTTTTCATTTATAACACTGCCTCCAGACAGGATTGCGTTATAAACTTGCATCGTTTTAATTTCATTTTAAACTGACGACACGAGCGGTTTAAAACTAACCTGCCATTTTGTCGTTCTATTCTCATAGCAGGTGTTTGAGATAAAACGTAACTGCTTTAAGCAGCCACTGGCATCGCTCCAAGATTTTCGAAGCCTTTGGATTTTTTTCTCATCCCAAAAAAAAGACCCACCAAAAACATCCCCGATACAAAAACTTTGAAGTTCTGCATTGAAACTAAATTATTGTTGTTTATTCTTCAGTCGATTTTCACAGAGCCATCGACTAACTCCGACCTGCTGTCACTACATCAACCGTTTCCGTCGAGCCCTATTCACCCCCACTACTGTTTTCCAATTCTTTTTTTCTTAAAAAATTCTTCGATGATATTCGCACACTCCGCACTTAAGTACTCTTCTTCTCCACCTTTGATTTCTATTTTGTGGTTGAATCTTCCGCATATTGCTGCTTTATATACATTCCTACAAGCGCCGATTTTTTTATCAAACGCACCAAAGATGATTTTTTCTATCCTAGCGTTTATTAAGGCCCCTACACACATCACACACGGCTCCACTGTAACATATATAGAACAATTGTTCAAACGGTAATTCATTAATTTTTTTGCAGCTTTTCTCAATGCAACGTTCTCAGCATGAGCTGTAGGGTCAGATGATAAAATACATTTATTAAAACCTCTTGCTATTATTTTTCCGTCTTTAACTATAACTGCTCCTATAGGCACTTCTTTTGCCTTTCTCGCTTTATAGGCTTCCTCTATAGCTTGAAGCATGAAATGGGTATCATTTGCCTCTATAATTTGTTTATTTCTCTCTTTATTCACTATTTATTGAGTCCTTTCTATTTTTATATTTTCAAAATAATACATAAAATTTTGGCCATGTGTCATTTGCAATTTTATCCTTAACTAGGCTAACAAGTGTTGATATACTAATAAGGATAATAAATAATTTCTAATTTTATTTAAATAACCCGACAATTAAAGCAGTAGGATACAAATAATTTAGCTATAGCGATATAGTTTTTAGTTTTTTATGAAAAAAAGTAAAGAGTGATGGGTGGGAAAGTAGTATAAAGTGCGAGTTGCAAGTCTGACAATTAAGTCGTTTGGATTTGTTTAAGTATTCATTGACTTGTTTGTGTCTAGAAGTGTACAATCTGAGGGATTGTGATATTGTATAAGGGCAACATAGTAAAAGATATTTAAGGTTTGCAGTTTTAAGTGAGCAGGTAATTTAAATTTTGAATTTGATGTACGTGATATTTATAGTGTGTCTTTTTTTGGTTGTGATTTTATTTAAGATAAAAATTGTTTTTATTGTTATTTTAAACAGAGCCTCTTTTATAAAATTTTTAGAGGATGAGCGGTTGCAAAGTTATTGCTTGATAGATGAGACTGAGTTTTGATTTTAGTGTAGCGGATAGGAGAATGAGATGAAAAAACAGAAAAAAGTTGATATAAAAAAGCTTTTAGAGATGACGCGTGAGCCGTCTAGGTTTGCAAAAAAATTACATCCTTTTTATAGAGGAAAAATTGAGGTTGTCCCAAAATGCAAAATAAAAGATTTTAATGATTTTTCTATATGGTACAGTCCGGGAGTTGCAGAAGTATGCAAGGATATTTCTAAAAAACCGGAACTTGTGTATGAATATACAAATAAGTGGAACAGTGTTGCGATAGTAAGTGACGGGACAAGAGTTTTAGGTTTAGGTAATATAGGCCCTGAAGCGGGAATGCCAGTTATGGAGGGAAAAGCTCTTTTGTATAAATATCTTGGCGGAGTTGATGCGTACCCTATATGCCTTGGTAGTGCAGATGAAAAAGAGATAATACAAACTGTAAAAATATTACAGCCATCTTTCGGTGGTGTAAATTTAGAGGATATAGAGCAACCAAAGTGCTTTTCTGTTTTAGACACTTTAAGAAAAGAGTGCCATATACCTGTTTGGCATGATGATCAACAGGGAACAGCACTTGTGACACTTGCTGGTTTAATAAATGCTTTGAAAGTTGTTGCTAAGAAAATAAATAAAATTAAGGTTGCAATGATAGGTGCAGGTGCTGCAAATATATGTGTATGTAAACTTTTATCTCTTTATGGTGTGAATCCTGCAAATATAATCTTAGTCGATTTGCATGGTATTATTAATAAAGACAGAAGCGATTTAACGCCGAATTCTGAAAAATGGAAATTAACTGTGAATACAAATGTTGGTAATTTGAGTGGCGGAATTAAAGAAGCAATGGGAGATGCAGATGCTGTTATTGCTCTGTCAACTCCCGGACCAGGTGTAATAAAAAAGGAATGGATAAAAGCAATGGCTAAGAACCCTATAGTTTTTACATGTGCGAATCCTACGCCAGAAATTTGGCCGTGGGAAGCTAAAGAAGCGGGAGCAGCTGTGGTGGCTACTGGGAGAAGTGATTTTCCAAATCAAGTAAATAATTCTTTGGGGTTCCCTGGCGTTTTTCGTGGAGTTCTTGATGTTAGAGCGTCTACAATTACAGACACTATGTGTATAACAGCTGCGGTGGAGCTTGCTTCTTGTATAGCAGATAATAAGATTAGGCCAGATAAAATTCTTCCCAGTATGGACGACTGGAAAATTTTTCCTAAGATTGCCGCTGCGATAGGAGTGAGAGCAATAAAGGAAAAAGTTGCTCATAAAAAGTTGAGTTATGATGAAATTTTTAATGGTGCAAGAGTAATAATAAAAAGGAGTAGGGCTATAACTGAAACAATGATGAAGAATGGTTATATAAAAAATGCGAAAAATAAAATCTAGAACTATCATAAATACTGTTCAGAATTTATGTGCTGATGCAAATTTTGAACTCCCCATGGATGTTTTAAAATCTCTAGAGAAAAGAGTTGTTTTTGAAAGGGGCATAGCCAGAGATATCTTGGAGGAAATTATTGAAAATGCATTTATTGCAAAAGGGAGGCGAATTCCATTATGCCAGGATACAGGTACGGCGAATTTCTTTGTGAAGCTTGGAGATAGTATGAGTATAGAAGGTGAGAATATTTACTATGCAATAAACAAAGGTGTTTCTTTAGGATATACAAGAAATTATTTACGCAAATCTATTGTTCTTGACCCACTTGAAAGAAAAAATACTCAAGATAATACACCAGCAAATATTTATATTGAAATAGTGCCAGGCGATAAAATAGAAATTACTTTTTTAGCTAAAGGTGGCGGAAGCGAAAATGCGAGTTCATTAAAGATGCTTACTCCATCAGCGGGCTGGAATGGAATAAAGGAATTTGTTTTAAATACTTTAAATGAAAAGGGAAGAAATGCTTGTCCTCCTCTGATTGTTGGTGTTGGCATAGGAGGAGATTTCTCCTCAGTTGGGCTTATGTCAAAGAAAGCCCTAATTCGTGAAATAGGTAGTGAGAATAAAAATATTTTTTATAGCGAAAAAGAAAAAGAATTATTGGATGAAATAAATAAGTTAGATATTGGTCCTATGGGAATATGTGGAATAACAACGGCATTAGCGGTATTTATTGAAACAAAGCCTGTTCATATAGCTTCCTTGCCAGCGTCTGTGAACATTCAATGTCATTCATTTAGAAGAAAAACAGTCATAATATAATATGAAAGTAAATTTGCAGGATTTGACTTTTGATCATAAAATTTTAAAAGCAGGGCAAAAGGTTTTAATTAGAGGAACTATTTATACTGCAAGAGATGCTGCTCATGATAGAATTGTAAAAATGTTGAATTGTGGTGAAGAAATACCTTTCAAATTAGAAAATTCGGCGATTTATTATTGTGGACCGTCACCTGCAAGGCCAGGTGCGATTATAGGTGCGTGTGGTCCTACTACATCTTCAAGAATGGATATTTTTACGCCCCGAATTTTAAAGGAAGGCGTTAAATTTTTGATTGGCAAAGGTTCTCGCTCTAAAGTTGTTGTTGATTCCATAAGGCAGAACAGTGCAATTTATCTTGTTGCCACAGGTGGTGTCGCAGCGCTTCTTTCTAAAACTGTAAAAAAGGTTGGTTTAATAGCTTTTGAGGATTTGGGCCCTGAAGCAATTTATAAACTTGAAGTTGAGAATATGCCGTTGATTGTTGCTATAGATAGCGTTGGTAATACTGTTTTTAAGATGCAACCTTTCAATGTATAATATTCTTCATGCAAGTACAGCTTTGCAACTAAGTGTAAGCTATGTTTTGTAACACAGAGTGGGGGTCTAGTATTTGATTAGTGGGCACACACAATACTGTCATTAGTAATTATTAAAAAAGAAGATGCCGTATTCTTTGTTTTCATTAGATATTGGCGATATGGAATCATAACCTGTCGGATTGTTTGATACTATGCCTAAAAGAGTTTTGTCTGGACCATTGAAAGTTTGAAGAATATTGACTAGAAAAAGATGAACTTCAGATGAATATACAGCAATGCTCATGAGTGTGCTTTTTTTGTCCTGAGTTTGATACAAAAAAAATAAATGATATTGTAATTTTAGGTGTTGTTTTACCGTTGGTTCGATGAAGAGATATTTTTTTGTAAATTATGATAATTGTACTGCTGTTAAAACGAGTAGAAAATTTTAAATGCTGTGTTATCTTTTTAAAATAGAGGTTTTTAGTGAAGATCCGTAACGTCTTTATTTTAGTATTTGTCCTTGCGTTTTTTTATGTGTACTCTTATGCAAGTGGTTATTTAATTTCAGATGTTTTAATTAAGGGATTGAGAAATGTGAGTTTAAAAAGTGTTTTATCAGTTATAGATCTCAAAAAAGGGAATCATTATTCAAAATATCAGGCAAGAAAAGATGTAACTTCAATTGCGGGCTTAGGGTATTTTAATGATGTTAAGTTTTATTTCAATAAACAAAGTGGAATTATTGTTTTTGAAGTTAATGAAGATCCTTTCATAGAACGTATTGTTTTTAGGGGGAATTCAGGGTTTTCTACGCGTAAACTTAATAGCATAAGTACGTTAAAGGAGAAAGATTATTACGATTTTTCAAAGCTTGAGGAAACTAAAAAAAAGATAAATACTTTATATAGAAATAAAGGCTATGTTGATTGTAGAATAGAGGTTTATCCTACAATCAATGTGGATACAAATAAAATGACAATAACTTTTCTTATAACAGAAAACAATAGAATCGTTGTGGGAGGCGTTAAAATCAAGGGAATGGTTTATTTTAAAGAAAAAGAACTCCTTAAAATTATGAAGATAAAATTAAAAAAAATATTTAAAGAAGATGTTTATCGAATGGATTTAAAATCCATAGAGACATTTTATAAAAACAATGGTTTCGTAGATTATGAATTTGTTTCTTTAACTGCTAAGTACAATGATGCTAAAACAGAAATATTTTTAACTTTAAATATTAATGAGGGTAATAAATATAAAGTGGGCTCTGTGACTTGCAGCGGAAATTTCGTCATTGATGATAAGCAGATGAAAAAGATAATTAAAATTAAAGAGGGTGAAATTTTTGATCAACATAGAGTTGAAGAAACTGTAAATAATATTCATGAATATTATTTCAATGAAGGATATTTAAAAGTGGTAGTTAAGCCTTGTTTTAGTAAAGAAGATATTAATGGGGTAATAAATGTAAATTTTTTAGTTGAAGAAAACGAAGTTTTTTATTTAGGTAATGTTTATATTAGTGGACTTGTTTCTACTAAAGATAAGGTGCTAAGGAGAGAAATGCTTCTGAAAACAGGGCAAGTATTAATGAAAGAAAAGTTATTAAGAAGTATCGAAAGAATTTATAATTTAGGTTTTATCGAGAATGTGGAATATAATGAATTACCTACTGAGGCATCTGATACTATTGATATAGGGCTTCATATTTTGGAAAGTACTAAAAAATCTGTTGGTAGTGTTAGTATTGGATATTCCTCGTCTGCGTTTCTCACCGGATTAGTGCAACTCCAGCATATAAATATGTTTGGATTGGGACAAAAGCTGAATTTGATTTGTGAAATAGGCAAAAGAAGAAAAAATTATGAAATTAGTTGGATGGAACCATGGATTTTTGATAAAAACATGAGCTTGACTTTGAATGTTTATAAAAGAAATGATATTGAGAGTAGAGGGGACCATCTTGATAATTCTAAAGCGTTATCAACTATTGTGGAAAGTGATAGAAGAACTGGGGTTGGGGTGGACTTTGGCCCTAGAATTAGTGAACGAATAACTTTGTCGTTTGGGTATGGATATGAAAATGTTGATTTTTATTCAACTATTGCTGGTGGAACTGAGGAAAGAGAAAAAGGCAAAATATCAAGTGTCCTTTCTAATTTTTTGTATGATTCAAGAAATTACATTTTTAATCCTTCAAAAGGGAATGTACAGCTTGTGGCTTTAAAAATAGCAAGCGATATGTTAGGGGGTAATAAAAATTTTGTTAGGGGTATTGCCAATTCCACATGGTACTTTCCAACATTTTTGAGATTTGTATTAAGTGCCAATTTGCGTGCGGGACTAGTTACATCTTATTGGGATCGATTGGTTCCTATATATGAGAAGTTCCATATAGGTGGAGTGGATAGTGTAAGGGGGTATGATAGAGATGAACCTAATCTTCACGATGGTGGCGAGTTTATGGGGGTAATGAATATTGAATATAGATTCCCGATATTTTCTAATATAAAAAAAACTATTATTCAAGGATTTTTGTTCTATGATGTAGGAGGGGCTTGGAAAAGAAAAGAAATAGGGAAAAAATTTTATCAAAGCGTGGGATTTGGAATTAGAATGCCGACACCCATACTTCCCATAAAGCTTGATTGGGCGTATAGATTAGATGGGTCTAAAGGTAAAGGTAAAGGTGAATTGAAATTTTACTTTACCTTAGGAAGGAGTATTTTTTAGGTAAGTAATAGAAAATATTAATGAGTGGAAGAATGTATTTTAAAAGATATTAAAAATATGTTTTAATATGAGGATTAGATTATACAAGGAGTTGAATTGTAAAGGTTATAAGGGTATAGAATGAGAATCACAGCAGCAGAACTTGCAGTAATTGTTTCAGGAAAACTTTTTGGTGATAAAGACGTTGTTTTAACAGGTGTTAACGAACTTTTAGTCGCAAAAGAAGACGAGGTTTCGTTTTTAGAAAATTTGAAGTATTTTTCCGAAGCGTTAAAAAGTAAATCCGGAGTTATTTTTGTTGCAGATGATATGGATGTTTCGCAATTTACAAATAAAAATATAATAAAAGTGCCCAACCCTAAGTATGCTTACGGTATTATCCTTAGTATTGTTGAGAAAGAAATGTTAAATTTAGAAAAGAGAAGCATACATTTTTCTGCTTCAATAGCGAACAATGTGAAGTTAGGGATGGATGTATGTATAGGACAAAATGTTGTAATTAAAAGTGGTACTGAAATCGGTGATAGCACAAAAATATTCCCAAATGTGTACATAGGTAATAGCGTAAAAATCGGTATTGATTGTCTTATATACCCTAATGTTTTTATAGGGGATTATACAGTGATAGGCGATAGGGTTATTGTTCAGGCTGGAGTTGTTATTGGAGGGGATGGTTTTGGTTTTACGGTGACTGATGAAAGAAAAATACAAAAAATTCCACAGATAGGTAAAGTTGAAATAGGCAACGATGTAGAGCTTGGAGCCAATACCACAGTTGACAGAGCTACTGTAGGTGTCACTAAAATAGGTGATGGGACAAAAATTGATAACCTTGTTCAAATAGGACACAATGTCAAGATTGGTAAAAACTGTATAATTGTTTCGCAAGTAGGAATATCAGGTTCAACACATTTAGGGAATAATGTTACTGTGGGTGGTCAAACTGGGCTTGTTGGACATTTAAAAATAGGGAATGATGTAATGATAGCAGCACAATCTGGGGTTACAAGGAGTATTAAAGATTTCGAAAAAGTTGGGGGGAATCCTATAGCTCCGATTAAACAGAGTATAAAGATAAGAGTATTGATGAGAAAATTGCCTGAGATATATCGGGATTTGAAAAGAATAAAAAGTTTTGGGAGATAGATAAATTTGTATGGCGAGGCAAACAACTACTTTAAGAGAAGTTTCTATCGAAGGTATTGGGCTTCATACTGGCAATAAAAGTGTTGTAATTTTAAAACCTGCGCCCTATGCTAATTATGGTATTAGATTTATAAGGATAGATTTGCCTAATAACCCTGAGGTTGAAGCTGTATGTTCGAATGTTTCATCTGAACTGACTGTTCGGGGAAGTGTCATTGAAAAAAATGGTATAAAAATTCATACAATTGAACATATTATGTCATCATGTTTTGCTGTTGGAATTGACAATTTGCTTATAGAAATAAATAACAACGAGCCTCCGATTTTGGATGGTGGTTCAAAAACATTTACGGAAATTCTTTTAAAAGGTGGGTTGAAAGAGTTTAATTCTCCTAAAGAGTATTACATTATCAATGAACCTATATATTTTGAGCTCGATGGAACTAAAATATCTGCTTATCCATCAGATAAACTTGAAATAGAATGCACCATAGGTTTCGATCATCCATTTTTAAAGTTTCAGCAAATGTCCTTCAGTGGGTTAACCAAGGATTTTTACTTAAGTAATATCGCCCCTGCTAAGACATTTTGTTTTGATTATGAAATAGAGACACTTCAAAAAAACAAACTTGCTTTAGGTGGGTCTATGGATAATGCGATAATTATAGCTTTAGATGGTATCCATAATAAAGAACCATTGCGCTATAGCGATGAATTTGTAAGGCATAAAATCCTAGACCTGATAGGTGATATTTACTTAGCCGGTAAGCCTGTGAAGGCTAAGATAGTTGCTGATAAACCAGGACATCGAAGCAACGTATGTTTTATAAAGGAATTTTTAAAAAAAGCAATTGTTGAAAAAGATAAAACCTCAGAGATAATAAGTGATACTAGA
Source organism: Candidatus Endomicrobiellum glyptotermitis (assembly GCA_031267715.1). Lineage (GTDB taxonomy): Bacteria > Elusimicrobiota > Endomicrobiia > Endomicrobiales > Endomicrobiaceae > Endomicrobiellum > Endomicrobiellum glyptotermitis. The sequence goes on from JAIRYQ010000002.1 coordinate 27,778, forward strand.
GAAGCAAAGTTAGTAAAAACGGAGATGGTGTTGAATCACGAGGAAATTTTAAATTACATACCACATAGGTATCCATTTATAATGATTGATAAAGTAAGAATAAATAGGGCAAATCCTTCAGAGGCTATTGGATATAAACTTGTGAGTGGAAATGAGAGTTTTTTTCAGGGACATTTTCCAGGCTTTCCAATAATGCCAGGAGTTTTAATTATAGAAGCAATGGCTCAAGCGTCGTGTGCCATGTTTTTATCTAGACCTGGAATGAAAGACTGTCTTGCATATCTTACATCTGTAGATAAAGCAAAATTTCGTAGACTAGTGAGGCCAGGGGATGTTTTAGAATTATTTGTAGAAACAATTAAGGATAGTGGAAGACGTGGTAAAATAAAAGGTAGGGCTTATGTTGGGGAGAAGTTGGCTGCTGAGGCTGAATTTATGTTTATTATTGTTGATAAAAAATAAAGATTATTATTTGTTTATAAAATCTACTATGAATTTGTAGAGATTCGTTTTGCTTGGTACTTGGTCTGTTTGCTGTATGGAGAATGTGTTGTTGCCCCCCTGTTTTCAACTTAATTTTTTTGTTTTTAGAGCGTTTATTCATGATACATAAAACAGTTGTTATTGACAAAAATGCAGTTATTGAAGAGAATGTGGAGATAGGTCCTTATGTTGTTATAGGCCAGGATACAATTGTAAGAAGTGGGACAAAAATACAAGGTCAATCATTCATTGAGAATGCTGAGATAGGAAATAATTGTAAGATTTTTAGTTTCTCTTCAATAGGTAGTTGCCCACAGGATCTGAAATATCGTGGTGAGAAAACGAAAGTTGTAGTAGGTGACAATACAATAGTGAGGGAATGTGTTACTTTAAACAGAGGCACAATTGCGTCTGGTGGTAATACTATTGTTGGAAAAAATTGTATACTTATGTCGTGTGCACATGTAGCTCATGACTGTGTAGTTGGAGATGGAGTAGTAATTGGGTACTCAACAGGACTTGCAGGTCATGTTAAAGTAGATGATCATGCAGTTTTGAGTGCATGTATAGGAGTACATCAGTTTTGTAAAATTGGAAAATTCACAATGATAGGCGCGGGTTCAATGGTTAGCATGGACATTATACCTTGTGTAACAGTATATGGGGACAGAGCGGTTCTTGCTGGGTTGAACGTTATGGGATTAAGAAGAAGAAAAATAGAAATTTATGAGATTGATAACATAAAAAAGGCTTACAAAATATTATTCATGTCAAAATTAGCTTTAAAAGATGCTATAGTTCAACTTGAAAATTCTGCGTCACCTTACGTTAAAGATATAGTAACTTTTATAAAGAATTCTAAAAGAGGAATTGCGAGACCTAGAAATGGGTGAAAAAATATGCTTTAAGCTTTATAGTTATACTATACAAATTGCGTATATGAAGTTAATCATGCGTTGCTGGTGGTTTTAAAATATAGATAATTTTGTGTTGTAGTGTTTAATTTAGAGAAATATGAAAAATATAGGACTTATAGCAGGTAGCGATAGATTTCCATTTTTAGTTGCTCAAGAGATAAGGAAAAGTGGAGACAGGACTATTTGTATCGCACTGAAAGAAGAAGCAGATTTAAGGCTCAACGAAGTTTGTGATAAAATTTATTGGTTTTCCATTGGAAAATTTCAAAAAATATTAGATACCTTGAAAAGTGAAAACGTAAAAAATGTTGTAATGGCTGGAAAGGTGCAGCATGTTAGGATTTATTCTGCTATAAAAATGGATTGGCGTGCAATTAAAGTGATGGGGAGTTTAGTAAATAAAAAAACAGATACGATTTTAGGGGCAATTGCCAATGAGTTTGAAAGAGATGGAATACGTCTTATCTCACCTGATGTTTATTTAAAACACTTGTTCGTTGAAAAAGGATTGCTATCTGGTAGGAAGCTTTCAGCCAGGGAAAATAGAGACGTTGGGTTCGGATATAAAATAGCAAAAGGAGTAGCAGGTTTGGACATTGGCCAGGTAGTAGTAGTGAAGGATGGATCTGTTATTGCTGTTGAATCAGTAGAGGGTACAGATGAATGTATTAAACGTGCTTATAAACTTGGAGGTGAGAATGCCATAGTTGTCAAAGTGGCAAAGCCAGATCAAGATTTTAGGTTTGATCTTCCGGTCATAGGTATTAATACAATCTATACTCTTAAAGAAAATAGAATCCGGGCAATGGCAGTAGAATCTAATGCTGCTCTGATATTAGATAAAAATGAAGCTTTGGATATAGCAAAGAAAATTGGAATTACTATAATATCTATATAATGAAACTATAGCTGCTAGCTAGATTTAAAATCTAATGAAAAGTATATATGATAAACATGGCATGTCCTATCGTTGGGGAAAAAGAAGACCGACTTATTAAAGAAGTTTTAGACTCGGGTGTTCTTGCAAGCGGTAAATATGTTAAGCAATTTGAAAGGTCTTTTGCAAGGTATTCTGGTACGAAGTTTGGGATTGCAACTGTGAATGGGACTGCGTCGCTCCATGTGGCTCTCTTGATGTGTGGGATTAAACCTGGTGATAAAGTTATCACAACACCTTTTTCGTTTATAGCCACGTCAAATTCAATTCTTTTTTGTAGTGCCAGACCTGTTTTTGTGGATATTGACCCTAGAACTTTTAATATAAGTCCAATTGAAATTGAAAAAGCATTAAAAAAAGAAAAAAATATTAAAGCTGTTTTAATAGTTCACCTTTATGGATTGCCTTGCGATATGGAAGCGATTGTCGCACTTAAGAAAAAATATGGGTTTGTACTTATCGAAGATTCATGTCAAGCGCATGGCGCTGAATTTAAAAATAAAAAAGTAGGTTCCTTTGGTGAGGCATCGGCTTTTTCCTTTTACGCTACAAAGAATATGATGACAGGTGAAGGTGGTATCGTTCTTACAAGTAACGAAGAAGCTGATAAATATGGGAGACAACTTATAAATCATGGTAGATACAGTCATTCGTTGCATACAACTTTAGGTTACAATTATAGACTTACGAATATTGCCGCTGCGATAGGCATAGCTCAGTTAGAGCAGCTTGAAAGCTGGATTGAAAAGAGAATTGTAAACGCTAAAAAGTATAATGAGGCTTTTAAAAATTTAGATTTTTTAAAAACACCTTACGTTCCTAAAAACTGCAGACATGTTTTTCATCAGTATACAGTAAGACTCTCATCAGCTGAAAGAAACAAATTTATTGAATATCTAACAGATAATGGTGTAGATAGTGGAGTGTATTATGATAGTGTTTTGTACAGACAACCGCTTTACGAACGGTCTGGATACGGATCTGTAATGTGTGAAGCAGCTGAAAAAGCTGTAGGGGAAGTATTATCGCTTCCAGTGCATCCGTCTCTGTCGGGGAATGATGTGGATAGGATAATTAAAATAGTAAGTGGATATAGAAAATGAGAGTAAAAACTGCTGTTATCGGAACGGGTTGTTTGGGACAGCATCATGCGAGAATTTTAAAATGCCATCCTAATTCAAAGCTTGAGTTTGTAGTTGATATAGATGAAAAAAGAGCTCGAAAAATTGCAAAAACAAACAAAACAAATTATCTTACTGACTTCAATGCGGTTCTAGGAAAAGTTGATGCAGCAGTAATTTCGGTACCAACGCCTTATCACTATAAAGCAACGAAGTCACTTTTAAAAAATAATGTACATTGTCTTGTTGAAAAACCTTTTACTTTAAATCTTAAAGAAGCTGAAGAACTTATAGAAATAGCAAGAATTAAAAATTTAATTTTACAAGTAGGACATGTTGAACGATTTAATCCTGCTGTTATTGCGGCGGCGCCTTTTATAAATAATCCAAAATTTATTGAAGTCAATAGATTGGGGCCGTACAATTCCAGAGTTAATCACACAGGTGTAGTATTAGATTTGATGATACACGACTTGGATATTTTATTTTTTCTCATAAGAGATAAAGTTACTTCTTTTGAAGCGCATGGTGCGAGGGTTTTGTCTGATAATGAAGATATTGCAAAAGTAAGATTAAAATATTCAAACGGTTGCGTAGCAGATGTATCTGCAAGCAGAATTTCAATAGGGAAATATAGGAGGATAAGAATTTTTCAATCTGACAGCTATATTTCTATAGATTATACAAAAAAAAGCCTTAAAATTTATAAAAAGAAAAATGACAGAAAAAGAATAATTTCTCCTTTTGGCATAGAGATTAAAAAACCTAAACTGCGTTCAAATGAACCCCTTTTTTATGAACTTGATAACTTTTTGACTAGCATTATTAACGGTAGGGAGCCAAGTGTTACAGGTAAGCAGGGTAAAGATGCAGTTGAATTAGCACTTAATATTTTAAAGAATATGACTTTTTAGAGTAATAAAAATAAGAAATGTTTTGGTGTGGAATTAAGTTGATTTAAGAATTGACATGATTGCTAATTTAGAAATTAAAATTTGCGAAGAACTAAAAAGTGTTATTTGGGATTAAAAAATGATAAGCAGTAAGATTTTTATTTCTGCTGGAGATTTTTCGGGTGATATACACGCTTCAGATCTTATAAAGGAGATAAAAAAAATCAGTCCTCTGTGTTATGTTTCTGCTGTTGGTGGTGTTAATCTAAGACTGGTTACTGATGAATTCCTCGATAATATAGTGAGTATAAATGCCTTCGGTTTCTTACCTATAAAACAATTCTTATATTTAAGGAGAGTTTTAAAAAAACTTAAAAGTTATTTTGTTAAAGAATGCCCTGATAAAATCATATTAGTTGATTATTATGGATTTAACATATTCGTAGCGAGACTTGCTAGAAAATTAAGAATCCCTGTTTATTATTATATAAGTCCCCAAGTGTGGGCTTCACGTAGTGGTAGAATAAAAAAGCTTGCCGAAACAGTCAAAAAGATGCTTGTGATTTTACCGTTTGAAGAAAAATTGTATAGGAGTAGTGGCATTGACGCTATTTTTGTTGGAAATCCTTTGATAGATAAGGTACCGAAAAGACAAAATTTTCCAAAAAAAAGTTTTGGACACTTCAATCCCCCTGTTATAGGTTTGTTTCCAGGTAGTCGTAAGAATACTATCAAACGTCATATGTCTCTGATTCTTGAAACTGCTAAAATACTCAAATGTAAGTTGAATGCAAAATTTATAATGTTTAGTGCAACTGATAGTATTGTTTTTCGTTTGCCGGAATATATTGAGTTTTGTCAATCAGGAGATTTTGAAAGAAGAAAATCAATAGACTTTGCAATTTGCCCTTCTGGGACCGTAAGTCTTGAGAATACGTTAATGGGAGTTCCTATGGTTGTTATATATAAATTATCATATTTCAACTATTTTTTTATAAGAGCAATCATAAAAGTGAAGTACATAACTTTAGTAAATATTTTAGCTGATAAAAATATCATTCCAGAGCTTGTGCAAACCAATGCAAAACCAAAAAAAATTGCAGCATTAGTATTGGAACAGTTGGAGCTTGAGAATTACATACGCAAAGCTAAAGAATTGAATGCTTTTAGAAAAATACTAGGAGTTCCTGGAGTAAGTAGAAGAGCTGCTGAGATTATCTTATCCAGCTAACTAAACAACGGCAAGACAAAGGTTTGTAACCTAAAATAAAATTTACATGGCCATTTTGAATTATATTGCTTTTTTAACTTTACTTGATTTAATACAAGACGTGCAGACATATTTACGTGTTTTTTTTTTATCAATAATAATGTTTAAACTTTGAAGATTTGGTCTAAAAACTCTTTTGGAAACCCTATTTGAGTGACTAATTGTATTCCCTGACCTGGAGCCTTTGTTGCAAATTGCGCATTTGTAAGACATTTTTTTATACCTCTTCAGAAAGATAGAAGCTAATTGTACTTTAATTGTTGTTTGGAGTCAAATCTAGACTATTTTATATCATGAGTAATGAACATGTTAAATTTAGAAAGTGGATTGCAATGCTTAAAGGGAATAGGACATGGGCGTATACGGGCATTTGAAAAGCTTGGAATAAAAACTATTGAGGATATGCTTACTTTTTTCCCAAGTCGGTATCAGGACAGAAGAAAAGTTGTTTCTATAAAAAACGCTTTCAAACAATCACAAAATTGTTGTATATTCGGTAAAATAGGTAAGGTATATGAGAGAAGGTTTCTAAATGGACTTTGCCTTCTAGACATAGAGATATTCGACAGAACTTATATGACCCATGCTCGCTTCTTTAGAAAGAGAAAAATATATTCTAGTATTGATGTATTTGCTTCTATAAAAAGAGTTTTTAAGTCAGGAGTTTTCGCTTATATTTATGGTGAATTAAAAATAAAATGCAATGACAATTTTATACTCGCAAACGAGTATGAGATTGTAGGGGAAGAGAGTGATATCCCCTTATTCTTCAATAAAATTGTTCCCATTTATCCCACTGCAAAAAAAATAAATCAGACGTATATGCGGATGTGTATATATGATGTGTTGCGTATGTACTCATGTATTTATCCCGATGTGTTAGAGCTGCCACCTGACTGTAATTGGATACTAAAAATGAGCGCGTCGACAGCATTAGAAAAAATCCACTATCCAGATAGTTTGAAGGATGTTGAAAATGCTCGCAGAGCATTTGCTTTGCGGGAATTTTTTGTATTGGAATCTATATTGTATTTATCGAAAAATAATTTTAAAAAAAATCATAAAAAACAAAAATATGAGCTGAGGTCTAATTTGCTGGAGGAATTGGAGAAAAATTTAAAATTTGAATTTACGGGTGACCAGAAAAAGGCAATAAAGGATATATTCATTGACATGCGGGGCAAATATCCTATGAATAGGATACTAATTGGTGATGTTGGTTGCGGAAAAACTGCTGTTGCATTAAGCGCGGTATTACTTGCTATAGAAAATGGCCATCAAGCAATGATTATTGTCCCGACTGAAATATTAGCTGAACAACATTACTACACAATACTAACTTTGCTGTCAGGAGTTGGTGTTAAAATTGCGTTGTTAACCAGTTCATCATTAAGAAAAAAAGATAAAAGAAAAATGATATTATCAGGGCTTAAGAGTAACGATATACAGATAGCAATTGGCACGCATGCATTGCTAGAAGACAGGATAAAATTTGCAAATTTATCATTAGTAGTAGTTGACGAACAACACAAATTTGGTGTTATGCAGAAATCCGCAGCATTAAAAAAAGCATCTTACCCTGACATATTGGTTATGTCCGCAACACCTATACCAAGAGCGTTGTCGATGATTATATATGGAGAAATGGATGTAACTATAATTAAACAGTTGCCGCCTGGTAGGCTTCCTGTAATAACTTATGTTTCTGATGAGAGAAATGCGTATCAAAAAACGATTGAAGAACTTAAGAATGGCAATCAGGCGTACATAGTGTATCCGCTTATTGATAATTCTTTAAATCTTGACTTAAAATCTGTTGTGCAAGAGTCGAAGATACTGTCTCAGACATGGTTTAGAGATTTTAAGATTGGATTATTCCATAGCCAATTGGGATCAGCAAAAAAGGATGAAATATTGACTAAATTTAGGAATAAGAAAATTGACGTATTAATATCTACAACGATGATTGAGGTAGGCATGGATGTAGCTAATGCAACGGTGATGATAATACAAAATGTTGAAAGATTTGGACTATCACAATTGCACCAATTGAGAGGTAGGATTGGTAGAAGCAATAAACAATCTTATTTTTATCTTATACAAAGATCAAAAAGTGAATCTGCGAGTGAAAGGGTTAAAATTATGGAATCAACAAACTGTGGATTTAAGATCGCTGAGGCAGATCTTAAAATGCGTGGTCCGGGAGAACTGACAGGGACGATCCAGCACGGATTTTCAAAATTTAAAGCTGGTAATATAGTAAGAGATGTTGATATCGTTGAGTACGCAAAAAATTGCGCAAAGAAAAATATTGATGACGATCCTACATTATCAAAAAAGAAAAATTTTGTGTTAAAAAAACTTGTATCTAAGTACTTTTCTGATAAAAAAGATTTTATTGACGTATGTTAAATCCTTACTTTTATTGAAATTAAAATTGATATTGTTCAGTTAGTTGAAAAAGTTTATTAAAGTAACGAAAAGTGCAAATTAATAACAGCATTGATTGAAAAATTGTAAATAAAAAAATATAGGAAAGTTTAATTACTTCTTTTTTTCTTGGTTTAAGTATTTTGTTCTGTTTTTCCTGTAGGATTGTTCTAACAGTATTTCCTTGTTGCCTGTAATTTCATTATTTTTTTGTTTCACGTGCGAAATAAAAATACATCATGTATCACATTATATCCATACATCGCCGCATTTTAGTATTTTAACAATTAATTCTAGTTCGCTTTTTTGAGTTTACTTTTTTTGCATATTTTGCATACACAATAATACAATCAATTTTTTATATTTTGTCTCATAAAAGATTCTTTGTGTGTTTTGTTATTTGATGAGTTTTTATGCTATCTGTTTGTTTTGAATACTTTTTTCATGATAGGAGTGGGTGACAAAAATATAAGCATCATCTAATTTCTGAAAAATAGTCATATTTCTATTTTTCCTTGTTTTGCCAAAACGAAAACCGGCAGTGCGTTAAATAAGTTTTTTTTATTTTTTTGCAACTAAAAATCTCCATGTCTATAATTTTTTGATATAATTAGCACGATAGCATGGTAAGTTGCCTTGTACCGAAACATAGCATGTATAACAAAAGTAGTTGGATATTTTTTTACGATGAGTGTTTTTAATAATATAAAAAGACAATATAGAACTGCTGGGGGGTACTTAGAGTTTTTTAAAATAGCAATCCCTCTTATAATTTCTACAAGTATTGGGGCCATTCAGCTTTTTATAAACAGGACTTTTCTCTCTTTGTATTCCCGGGAGGCTTTTGCCGCCTCCGCACCGGCTGGTATTTCTAATTGGGCGGTTGTTACTCTTTTTCTTGGAACCTTGGCGTATGTAGACGTTTTTGTAGCGCAATATTATGGTAAGAGGGAATACCAATCAATAGGTCCTGTAATTTGGCAAAGTGTCTATTTAGCATTAGTAGCAGCTTTCATAATTCTTTGTTTTTCTTTTTTCTCTGAAAGTATCTTTATGAACATAGGGCATCCTTATATTGTAGCATGTGAAGAGGTAAAATTTTTTAAAGTATTGTGTTATGGCGCTTTTCCAACCCTCTCTGTAGCGGCATTGTCTGGTTTTTATGCAGGAAGAGGTAAAACTAAAGTGGTTTTATTAGTTGGTGTTTATGGCGTTACAATAAATATTATTTTAGACATTTGTTTGATATTTGGATATCTAAGTTTCCCGAGATTGGGTATTCTTGGTTCAGCTTGGTCAAGCAATATATCTTCAACTATTATGTTTATAACTTATGTTTTTATGATCGTTGCAAAGGGAAACAGTAACTATAACACAAGGTGTATTAAACCTAATTTTAATTTTATGAAGAGATTATTACGCTATGGTTTTCCAAATGGAGTGCAATTCTTTTTTGATATGACGGGGTTTGGAATTTTTATACTCATAGTTGGAACGCTTGGTATTGCAGAACTTACAGTTAGCAATATAGTTTTAAATATAAATAATCTAATTGTTATGCCTCTTGTTGGGTGTGGTATGGCGATGTCGATAATGGTTGGTAATTATTTAGGTAGGAACAAAGTATCTCTTGCAAAAATGAGTGTTAAGTCCGCTGCCCATATAGTATATGCTTATTCAGTGATTGTTATTTTTGTTTTAATTTTGTTGCCAAACCAGCTCCTTTATCCATTTTCATATGGATCACAAGCTTTGTTAATGGATAATATAAGACCAATGGCTATAAATCTTTTAAGAATTTTGGCAGTCTACCTGATCTTTGATGCCAGTGGAATAATTTTTGCAGCAGCCATCAAAGGTGCAGGTGATACAGTGTTTATTATGAAGATACTTACAACTTTCAGTGTGGTTTTTGTAATTATACCAACATATTTTATTGTGGTAGTCTTTAAATTTGGAATATATGTCGCGTGGTATTTTATGCTGACTTATAGCATAGCTCTTGCAATTAGTTTTTATTGTAGATATAGATCTGGTAAATGGAAGAAAATGCGTGTTATAGATATGAAGAACGTTGTTTGATGACCGATCATAATATATATTAACGCATATTTTTGCTGTACATGTTAAAGTAAAAAGTCTGTAATGTAACTAAAGTTGTGCTGATAGTGTGAGAAATGGTGAATGTTTTTTTACAATGAAAGTTTAACAAATTCAACAAAGTTTTTTGTTTTTAGTGGATTTGTTTATGAGCTAGGTGTGACTAGCTGTTTTGTACAGATTCGGCATGGTAAGGTAAGAAAATGAGTATTTTTTTAAATATAAAAAAACGAATTAATACTTGCATAAGTCATGAAGTTCTTCTAAAAATAAAGCGTCTTTGGGTTGATTATATTTTTCCCCAACGAAAACTCCTAGTATTTTCAGTTATTTTTATGGTTATGTTTGGAGCTTTAGAGGCATTATCAGTTAATTTGCTTAAACCTATCTTTGATGAACTATTTATAGCTAAAAAAAAAGAAACTCTTGGGTTGATTGCTGTTCAAGTTGTATTTTTTTTTGGTGCTAAATGCATCGCAAGTTATATGCAGTCCATTAGTATGACAAAGCTTGGAATAAATTTTACGAAAAAGATTCAGAGTGATTTGTATGAAAAAGTTATTATTCAGGATTTAGAGTTTTTTTATAAAAGGAATTCAGGGAACCTTCTAGTGTATTTTGTGGGCGATTTGAATGCTATAAAGGATGCTGTACTAAGAGGAATTACAACTGTTATTAAAGATGCATTTTCGGCAATCTTTTTGATTGCTCTTATGTTTTGGAAAAGTTTTAATATGGCCATAGTTGTACTTATACTTTTCCCATTAGTGTTTTACCCGATAGTGTATTTTGGAAAAAAAATAAAAAAGATTTTTTCTAAACAGCAAATTTCTTTTAGTAACTTATATTCGCTTTTAACACAATCTTTTCAAGGAATTAAAATTGTCAAATCTTATAACATGGAAAAAATTGAGTCACAAAAAATAGAAGATGGTGTTACTGAAATAGCAAACCTTCAAATGAAGCTAGCGAAAAATAGTGACATTTTAAGTCCTTTGATGGAGTTTTTTGGGGGAGTTACTATAGCTGCAAGCCTTATTTATGGTGGATACAGAATCATGCACGGTTGTCTTACTGTAGGCGATTTTATGGTTTTTTTACTTGCCATAGTTTCATCATATAAGCCACTAAAATCTTTGGCGAATTTTAGTTCATATATCCAAGTTGGGATAACAGCTATTGATCGTGTTTTTACAGTAATGGATCAGATTCCTAAAATAGTTGATAAACCTAATGCAAAAATATTTAAAGCAACATATGGAGTTATAAATATCTCCGGTGTTAAGTTTGGCTATATTCCAGGTATCGAAGTTTTGCGTGACGTTAATTTGGAGGTGGATAAGGGGGAAAAAATTGCATTGGTTGGGTCTGCGGGTTCTGGAAAGTCCACTCTGATAAATTTAATATTAAGGTTTTATGATGTTTGGGGAGGAAGTATAAAAATCGATGACGAGGATATAAGGGATGTGGGAATAAGATCATTAAGAGATAATATAGCTTTTGTGTCGCAGGACGTTGTGCTTTTTAATGACACTATTAAAAATAATATTTTAATGGGTAAGCCTAGTGCTACAAGTAATGAGGCTATTGAAGCGTCAAAAAGAGCTTCAGTACATGATTTTATCATAAGTCTAGAGCGAGGGTATGATACGTTTGTAGGGGAAAGGGGCAGTAATTTATCGGGTGGACAAAAACAAATGATATCTATTGCAAGGGCCATGTTGAAAAACGCTCCTATACTTTTACTTGATGAAGCTACAAGTTCTTTAGATTCTGTATCGGAAAGAATGGTACAAGAAGGTCTTGAAGTGTTAATGAAAGATAGAACTTCAATAGTTGTAGCGCATCGCCTATCTACAATAATTAACTCCAATAGAATATATGTTTTTGAATCTGGCAATGTTGTAGAATCTGGAACTCATAAAGAACTTCTTGGCTTAAATGGATATTACACGAATCTCTACAATATTCAGTTCATACAAGGTTGATTTGTAGCTTGTAGAAAATTATGATTGTATCGTCGTATCGTCAAAACCTTTGATTTTTTTGTAGTGCTAAACTAAAAATATGAATAATGTTAAACAAATTAGTGATTATGTCTCAGGTATAGTCGAAGATGTAAAGAAAAATGGCGACAGGGCTGTTTTTAAATATCTCAAGAAATTTGATGGTGTGAATTATTATTCATCCAAAAAAGGGTGTAAGGTTTGTCAAAAAACAATAGATGATGCTGTTGGTCAGGTCCCGAAATTGCTGAAGAATGCAATAAGATCCTCTTATTCAAATGTTTTAGAGTATCATAAATATGAATATTCCCAAATTAAGAAGATATGGAGATATGAGAAAGATGGCTTAAAAGTGGGGCAATTTTATACGCCTGTAGACTCTGTTGGTATTTATGTACCGGGGGGACATTTTGCTTATCCGTCGACAGTTATTATGACTGCAATTCCTGCTGTAACAGCAGGTGTAAAGAGGATAGTGATGGTCACTCCGCCGAAAAATATGAACAGTGCTGTTTTATTTGCTGCGAAACTGTGTGGAATAGAAGAAGTGTACTGCGTTGGTGGAATAGTGGCTGTAGCGGCACTTGCTTATGGAACTAGAACGTTGAAGAAAGTTGATATGATTGTAGGGCCTGGGAATGCCTATGTAAATGAAGCTAAAAGACAGGTTTTCGGATATGTGGGTATAGATTCCCTTGCTGGACCCAGTGAAGTAGCAATAGTTGCAGACGAGAATGTGCCTACGGACTATGTTGTTGCTGATATAATGGCTCAGATAGAGCATGATCCTATGGCGAAAGCTTATCTTTTATGTAAATCTGAAAATAAAATATCTGAAGTTAAGAAGTTACTTCCAAAAGAAGCTTTTAAACAATTGAAAATAGAATTTTGTTCCTTGAGTGAGGCCATTAAAAAAGTTAATGACATAGCCCCTGAACACTTAGAATTGCTGGTGAAGGATTATAAAGCTTTATTGAAAAATGTTAGAAATGCGGGGGCTATTTTCGCGGGTTATCAAACTCCTACTGCTTCTGGCGACTATTGGGCTGGGCCTTCACATGTCTTACCTACAAATGGGTCTGCAAAATTTTCAAGTGGTATTTCAGTGATGACATTTTTAAAAAGGTCATCATATATAGAAATGAGTAAGAAAAATAAAAAGGCGTATAAGACTGTTGCTAGCTTTGCACAGTCTGAAGGTATGCAGTATCATAAAAAATCTTCCGAGATAAGAATATGAATCAAAGAAGAGCAAAAATTGTGAGGGAAACTAAGGAAACTTGTATTTCTATTGAGATTAATCTCGATAAATATTTTATATCGTCAGTATCAACTACTGTAGGTTTTCTAGATCATATGCTTGAGCTTTTTGCTATGCATTCGGGGATAGGTTTTAAAATTAAAGCTGTGGGAGATACTTATGTAGATGAACATCATTTAGTTGAAGATTCCGGGATTGTTATTGGTCAAGCTTTTAAAAAAGCTCTTGGAGATAAAAAAGGCATTGTAAGATATGGGCATTTTCTTCTACCTATGGATGAGGCTTTGAGTTATGTGGCCTTAGATTTATCTGGTAGATCTTGTTTAAACTATGAGGTAGATATAAGGTTCCAGAAAAGTGGATTTAACTATGATTTAATACAGGAATTTTTTTATGCTCTTGTGAATAATGCTGGATTTACATTGCATATTAAAATGATTAAAGGAAGGAATAACCATCATATAGCGGAATCTGTCTTCAAAGCTTTTGGCCATGCTTTAGGAAGAGCATTGCTGTATTCAAAAAGTAAAAAATCTGTTCTTTCAACAAAAGGAGTTCTTTAAAATAGTGCGGCGAACAAAAGTTGCAGTTATAGATTACGGTTTTGGTAACATTAAAAGTGTTATAAATGCTTTGCATTATTGCAATGCTGAGGCGTATGTTGTTGATTCTCCTTTAAGAATTTCAAATTTTGGAGGTACAATACTTCCGGGCGTTGGAGCGTTTGGCCCTGCAGTAGATTTTTTAAGATTAAAAGGTTTTGATAAAGCTATACGTGATTATGTGAATTCCGGAAAAATGCTTTATGGAATATGTTTGGGATTTCAACTCTTTTTTACTAAAGGTTATGAAAATGGTAGTCATGAGGGACTTGGTCTTATATCTGGTGAAGTGAAAAAATTTGAGTTTAAAGATGAGTTGTTAAAGATTCCACATATGGGTTGGAATGATGTAAATATAGGGAATAGCTCATATGCAAAAAAAATGTTTTTTTCAATAGATAATAAGGAAAACTTTTATTTTGTACACTCTTACTATGTGACTCCAGAAGATTTTATGTATGTTTCAAGTACGTGTGAATATGGTCTAAAATTTTGTTCTTCCGTGGCCTATAAAAATTTGTGGGGTAGTCAGTTCCATCCTGAAAAAAGTGGAGGAAGGGGATTAAAAATTTTAAGTAATTTTGTAAATGAGGTGAATAAATGATTGTAATACCGGCAATTGATATAAGGCAGGGAAATTCGGTAAGATTAAAACAAGGTAAGATTGATGCTGAGACTATTTATTCATCTGATCCGGTTTTTATTGCAAAACTTTGGAAAGAAAAAGGAGCGCAGCGTATACATGTCGTTGATTTGGATGGTGCTTTTAATGGAATGAATATAAATAAGGATATTATTAAAAGTATATGTATGGAAGTTGATATCCCAGTTGAAGTAGGTGGTGGGATAAGAGATATGAATAAAATAAAGGAAGTTTTTTATATGGGTGCTTCGTATGTAATTTTGGGAACGGCTGCTATTTATGATCCTGAGATTGTGAGAAAATCTATAGATAAGTATGGTCCTAAAAAAATAATTGTTGCTGTTGATGCAAAAGATGGTAAGATTGCAATAGGCGGGTGGAAAGATATAACTCAGGTTGGTATTTTAGAGCTTGTAAATAGACTTAAGAAAATAGGGGTTGAGGAGATTTTATATACTGACATATCCAGGGACGGAATGTTTACAGGCCCTGATTTACTGGGGCTTGAAAAATTGTGTGAAAGTAGTTTGAGGATAATTGCTTCAGGTGGTGTGAAAACTATTGATGATTTGATTGAGCTTAAAAAATATGAAGAGAAGGGTGTTTTTGCTGCAGTAGTCGGCAGTGCACTATATACGAGTGATTTTAAACTTGAGGACGCAGTAAAAAAAGTTCAATGAGCATTTTTTTTGTTTGAATTTAGGAATTAGACAATGTAATGCTGGACTAAAAAAGAGGTAAAGTGTTAGGGATAAGATTAATACCATGTTTGGATGTTACAAATGGACGCGTTGTTAAAGGAACAAATTTCATTAATTTAAAGGATGCAGGTGATCCTGTTGAATTGGCAAGGCAATATTATTTGGATGGTGCTGATGAAATTGTATTTCTAGATATTACAGCAACTCATGAAGGACGTGATGCTACAATTGATTTAGTGAGGAGGGTTGCTGAAAAAGTTTTTATTCCTCTTACAGTAGGTGGAGGAATAAGGACTGTTGAGGATATAAGAAATCTTTTAAATGCAGGTGCGGATAAAGTTTCACTGAATTCTTCTGCGGTTAAAGATCCTAAAATCGTAAAAAAAGCAAGCGATAAATTTGGTATTCAGTGTATGGTGGTTGCTATAGATGCAAAGAAAGTAAAAAAGAATAGATGGAATGTGTTTATTCATGGTGGTAGGATAGACACTGGGATTGATGCCGTTGTTTGGTCTAGGAAAGTTACGGAATTGGGAGCTGGTGAAATTTTGTTAACTAGCATGGATAAGGATGGTACAAAAGATGGTTATGATTTAGAGCTTTTAAAAGAAGTTTCAAGTTCTGTAAAAATACCTGTAGTCGCATCTGGTGGTGCTGGAAAGATAGAGCATTTTTTTCAAGCTTGCGAATCTGGTGCTTCGGCAATACTTGTTGCTTCTTTATTTCACTATAAGGAGTTGAGTATAAAAGGAGTTAAAAATTATTTAAAATCTAAAAGTATATTTGTTAGAGCGACAGATTGAAAAATATGAGATATAAAAGGTAGAGGTTATAAAAATGATGATAATATTCGCAAATTAAATCTGTACGTGCTTTATATGAAAAAAAAACTTAGATGAAGTAAATTGTTAAAAGAGAGGGTTTTTTTTGTGAGTAATTTTAGCGAAAATTTAAAATTTGATAATAAGGGGCTTATTCCAGTCGTAGTTCAGGATTTTACGAGTAATATAGTTTTGATGGTAGCTTATATGAATAAGGAAGCCATTAAAAGAACTCTTGAAACAAAAAAAGCTACTTTTTGGAGTCGCTCCAGAAAAACTTTTTGGGTTAAGGGCGAAACTTCAGGGAATATACAAAAAGTAAAAGAATTTTATTATGATTGCGATGGTGATTGCATTCTTTTGAAAGTAAATCAAATTGGATCAGCGGCGTGCCATACTGGACACAGAAGTTGCTTCTTCACAAAAGTTACATCAAATGGCGCTACTGAGGAAGAAAGCAGTAGGTGAGATACTATATTACTGTATTATTACTTAACTTTAATAGTAAAATTTACAAAAAGTGATGAAATGTTGTTATGCAACTGGCGTTGTATAAGTTTGGTAGGGAATTTTACTGGTATGTATAGTTTATTCTTGCTTTAATCAAAGATAAGAATGCCAGTGTTAAAAACCCCTTATGAGAAAGTTGTTATGTGGAGGGCGTTGTAACACAAAACTACGTTTTGCAAATATTTAGGAAGTAAATGAAAGACTAAAGATGTCTATAGACTTAGGATTGAAAATGAAAAAATTCAAAACTGCAATTGAGACTTTAAAAATAGAGGCTCGATCTATAGAATATCAGTTAGGGCACTTGGACTCTAACTTTGGTAGCGCTGTCTCTTTAATAAAAAATTGCAAAGGACATGTTGTTATTGTAGGACTTGGTAAATCTGGTTTAATAGGTAGAAAGATTTCTTCTACTATGTCTTCTCTAGGTATTCCGTCGACGTTCTTACATTTAACTGACGGTTTGCATGGTGATGTAGGTATGCTTATAAAAGATGATCTTGTGATAATGCTTTCTTATTCTGGTGAAACTGAAGGAATAAAAGAAATCCTTTCTGTTTTAAAAAAGATAGAAATAGAAGTTATAGTAATGACTGGTAAGGTTTTAGCTAATGTGTGGCAAGACAGTAAGCACATTATTGATTGTAGTGTTGAGAAAGAAGCGTGTCCATATAATCTTGCTCCTACTTCATCTACAACTGCAATGCTTGCAATGGGGGATGCTTTGTCTATTACTGTTTCTAAATTGAAGGGGTTTAAAAAGAAAAATCTAGCTGTGTTGCATCCATTTGGTTCGATAGGTAAAAGGCTTACCACTCAAGCGTGTGATGTTATGAGAAAGGGAAATCGCAATCCTGTTGTAAAACAAACTGCAATTGTTGAGGAGGCTTTATTTGTTATGACGAGTACAGGAGTTGGAGCGACAAGTGTCGTTGACAACGATGATAAAATAGTGGGGTTTTTTACAGATGGTGATTTGCTGAGACATCTACAGACTGATAAGAACGTACTCTGGAAAAATATAACGTCTGTCATGACTAAAAATCCAAAAATTGTGTACTGTGAGAAGATGGCTGTAGAAGCGGCAGTAATTTTGAAAAAATACAATATAGACAATATACCGGTTGTAGATAAGGATAAGAAGCTTTTAGGTATTTTGGACCAAGGCGATTTGTTGACTGAAGGGTTTCTTAACTAAGATATTGAGTTTTGATGTTGTTTACAATATGATATTGAGGATACATACAGGCACTATTTTGTTGTTGAAGTAAAATTAAGTTTTTTTGTGTGTGGGGGCAAGAATGGGAACAACAGTTAAAAATATATTTGATAAGAAGGGGCTTCCTGCGTGTATTTGGACTAAGTGCAGAAAGTGTGATAGTATCCTCTTGCAGAAAGATTTTGAAGGGAATTTTATGGTGTGTCCTCAATGCGGTTATTATGCGAGACTTAATGCCCGCGAAAGAGTCGAATTCATTGTTGATAGAGGAAGCTTTGAAGAGATTAATGCAGGTATCAAATCTGTAAATTTTTTAGATTTTCCAGAATACTCAGACAAGATAGAGAAATCTGAAATAAATGACGCTGTTATTACAGGTGAAGCAAAAGTGAGTGGATATAGTGTTGTGATTGCGGTCATGGACTTTGGATTTATGGGTGGCAGTATGGGATCTGTTGTGGGTGAAAAAATAGTAAGAGCTATAGAACGAGCGATGAAAAAAAAATACCATGTAATTATTATTTCTGCCTCAGGTGGAGCGAGAATGCAAGAGGGTATAATATCTCTCATGCAAATGGCTAAAACTAGCGCTGCTCTTGCGAAACTTGCTAATAAAGGACTTGCGTTTATTTCTATTTTAACAGATCCCACAACTGGTGGAGTTGCTGCAAGCTATGCCATGCTTGGAGATATAAATATTTCAGAACCCAAGGCTTTAATAGGTTTTGCAGGTCCTAGAGTTGTTGAGCAAACTATAAGACAACAATTCCCAGAAGGTTTTCAGTCTTCTGAGTTCTTGGAAAAGCATGGAATGATTGATATTGTTGTAGAAAGAAAAAACATGAAAGATGTTCTTGCTAAAATATTGAAATTTTTTTACGATAAATAATGTTTTTTGGAATTTTAGAAGAATATAAAGGTATGAAGCCAGGGCTTTCAAGAATGGAAGGGTTTCTAGAGAGCGTAGGTAATCCTCAGGCTGAATTAAAAGCAATTCACATTGCTGGAACTAACGGAAAAGGATCGACAGCGACTTTTATATCCAGAATTTGTAAAGCAGGTGGGTATAAAACAGCTTTGTATACATCCCCGCATTTGATTAATATTACTGAAAGGATTAAAGTTGATGATGTAGAAATATCAAGAAAAATTTTTAGTGATTTATCAAAAAGATATTTGGCAAAAGCGTTAAAATACAAACTTTCGTATTTCGAATATTTGACCTCATTAGCTTTTATATACTTTGCTGATTTAAAAGTTGATGTTGCTGTAATTGAAACAGGACTTGGTGGTCGTTTTGATGCAACAAATGTTATAGATAAGCCGTTAATATGCATAATAACTTCTATTGCAAAAGAGCATCAAGAAGTGCTTGGGACCAGTATTGAGAAGATAACTTTTGAAAAAGCTGGAATAATAAAGAAAGATTCTTATGTCATTTGTGGTAAATTACCTTCTAAGGCTGTAAATATAGTTAAAAGTAAGTCAAGGCCATATCTATACGGAGAAGATTTTGAGGGCATTAATAGTAAGAATGAGGTATGTGGACAAAAGTTCGATTATGTAAGCAAAGCTATTAGGTTAGTAGATATTAAAGTGCGACTCTTAGGTGCTCATCAACTCGTTAATGCTGCAGTTGCTATCTTTGCTGCGGAGCTTTTAAATAGAAAAGGATATTGTTTGAGTGAGGTAGACATAAGGACAGGACTGAATAATGCAGTTTGGCGAGGGCGATTTGACATAAGAAGAGTTGTTTGGAGGAACAAAAGCTTTGAATTAATTATAGATGGTGCACACAACATTGAAGGTATTAATGCCTTTTTTAAAACGTTTGAGCAACTCGGTTTTTCGAATGAAAAAAGAATTTTTATCTTTGTCATCATGAAGGAAAAAAAGTACGAATACATAATAAAAAAGGTAGCTTCTTTTGCAAAGAGAATAATATTACTGAAAGTGAATAATGATAGAGCTTTGAGTTACGACATTTTAAAACGGGAATTTTCAAAATATATTAAACCTAATAAAATTTCTACAGTAAATTCAGTAGAGGATGTCTTCGATACGGTGGGAGAGAATGAAGTGATTGCTGCAGTAGGCTCCCTTTTTCTCGCTGGTGAACTTTTAAAGCGTATAGAACAACTCTTCATGTAAATATTGAATATTTTTTAAGTTTTAAGAGGATTGTCTAAAAATAAATAAGATAGGTTAAGAACAATACATGTGATTATTTGCAATAATTTAGAAATATATGAACCATTATTTAAATTTAAAAGAATAATTGCTTTTGTTGCATTGTTAGCATCAGCACTGTTATTTAATTTAAGCGTTTCCGCTTTTGAAATTAATATAACCGCGAGTAATCTTGAATATGGCGGCGAGCAAGCAGATAGTTTTTCAGTAAAAGGGAACGTTGCTATTGAGTGGGAAGGTAAAAAAATGTATGCCGATTATATTGAGTTTTTTCTCAAAGAAAAAATTATAAATGCTCAAGGTAATGTTAAAATTAAAGAGCCTGGAAGTGTAGTTTATGCAGATAGCACTACGTATAACTATGACAAAAAAAGCGGCAGTATGAAAGAAATTTTTGGATATTCTTCTAGTGTATTTGTGCGAGCAGAATATATTGAAGGAAATGAAAATGAAGCGAATATGAATAATGTAAGACTTTCAAGTTGTGATTTAGATAATCCTCATATTTATTTTAAAGTAAAAAGAGGGGAGGTTGTGTTAAATAAAAGGGTAACCATCCATAATGCAATTCTTTATATCAACAAAATTCCAGTGTTTTACATACCTATATTTACAAAGTCTTTAAATGAAGAAGATTTTTTATCTAAACTCAAAATGAAGCCCATGCTTTTCTATAGTAAAAAAGGATTATCTTTAAGGACGACGTTTTCGTATCCGTTAACTAAGTCCTTAGCTTGTATGCTCGCGTTTGAACCTTTTGCAGGAAAAGTTGGCTGGAACGGATCGTTTAAATATAAAACTGAAAATGCACACGGAACTATTCACGTTTGTCATGATGCCGATGATAATAAGTTAAGAGCAAAGTTTAACTATTTCCAGGTGATAGATGATGATGGTGTTTGGGTCATGAGATCTAATGCAACTGCATTTTATAATTTTTGTAGTTTAAGTGATTATAATAATTATAAGCGTTTTTGTATGGCTTTAACTAGACAAAAAGATAATTCAAATTTAAGTATTGGATTTGTCTCGCCAAAATATAATGGATTTTATGATACTATTTTAGTGAATGATTATAAAAAAATGTTTTTAATACGTCCTAAAATAAGTTTTACGTACTATCCTAGAGATATTTTTTGGGGAATAATGCATAAATTTAGATTTGCATACGATACTATTTTATACAATAACTGTAATGCTGGTCATATTTCTTCCTATGCTAGTAGATATA
Organism: Candidatus Endomicrobiellum glyptotermitis; assembly: GCA_031267715.1. Lineage (GTDB taxonomy): Bacteria > Elusimicrobiota > Endomicrobiia > Endomicrobiales > Endomicrobiaceae > Endomicrobiellum > Endomicrobiellum glyptotermitis. Next base: position 49,113 of record JAIRYQ010000002.1, read on the forward strand.
GTCTGTATAATGAAAGTACAATTAGCGATGTTGTGCATTTAAGTTATAGTTTGACAAGAAGTTTTAATTTTTTGGAAAGATTTACATTAAAGCCTACTTTAGAGATGTTTGGGAATCAAAAAGATGAGTTGAGACGAGGTGTTCATGATGCTTTTATTGTAGGGTGTTTTGGGTGTTTAAACTTAAGATTTAGAGTTACGGACTGGATAGACTTTGACTTAAATTATTGTTTAAGAGAAGTAAAGAAAAACAGGAAAAATGTTTTTAATAGTATAGATAATTTAAGTGACAATGGTTATGGTTCTAATGGATTTTCTTTAGTAGATTATATTCATATTGGAGATGCGACGATAGTCAAAAACTTTTTTCAAATCGGCGAGAGACAATTGCCTTTCATTACGGAAATAACATGGAATCCTAAAAGTTTTATAATCGCGTATTTAAAGCAATCTCAATTATTATACCCATTTAAAACTGATTATTTTCAGGTTTATTCTAAAATTGGAAAATTAAATAAATCTTACTTAAATTTTAATATTTTTTATAAAGACAACAAGATTTCTAACATATTAGGATTTGGATTGTGTCTTGGTCCTAAGTGGAGATTTGATTACAATATGGAAATAGCAACTAAAAGTAAACTTTCTACTTCCTTATTGCATTTTAAAATGACTGGGGTTGAATTTAAAATTTACAGGAATTTGCATTGTTATAATTTAGGTATACACTTTAGAATGGAAAAAAATTCGTCCGGCCATTTAAAACCTGGTGTATTCTTCCAACTTAGTACTAAAACAACGGATATGTTTTTTAACAAAGAGAACAAAAAAGGAGATTATTTTAAAGATTTTAAAGGAATGCCAAAGTCGTGGCTTTATTAATAGGAGATGTTTAAGAGTTAAGGGGGTGTGTGTATGCGCTAATTTAGGTTTTTTTAATTAAATGGTTTAAGAATCAATGATTACATGCATATTTGACAGGCTGACTGGTATGAGGAGTAGTCAAAGCTTAGTTAAGAAAGGTTTGATTTTGTTTTGGAGTTTTGAAATGTGGAGAAGTGGCCGAGTTGGTTTAAGGCGTCGGTCTCGAAAACTGATATATGGGAAACCGTATCGAGGGTTCAAATCCCTCCTTCTCCGGTTTGTTCTTTACTTATTATTCTGTATTGAAGTGAAATGCTAAGTAGATTCACCTCAAGACACGGTTTTATTTAATTGATGAAACAAATAAGATATAATATGTATCTCGGATATATGACTAAAGGAATCTTGGCAGTTTATCCCGGAAGTTTTGATCCTCCCACAAACGGACATTTGGATATTGTATCCAGAGCATCTTGTTTGTTTCCGAAAGTGATAGTTGCCATAACGAAAAATGCATCTAAAAAGCATATTTTCCCCTTGGATAAAAGGATTGATTTATTTCAGAAAATTACGAAAAATTTAAAAAATGTGGAAGTAGCGTGTTTTTCAGGTCTTTTAGTAAATTATCTTGAGAAAATTAACTCTTTCATTTTAATAAGAGGACTAAGAGCTATTTCCGATTTTGAGTATGAGTTTCAAATGTCATTGATGAACAGGAAATTGAATAAGAAAATTGAAACGATATTTTTAATGACAGATCAGGCTTATACGTTTATTTCGTCTAGTATGGTTAGGGAAATTGCAATGCTTGGGGGCAATGTCGCTGATTTTGTGCCTGATTGTGTGGAAAAAGAGCTGAAAAAGTATGTTATTGATTTATCGAGAAAAAGCTATACAAAGCAGTAAGTATACAGATGTTGATGGCAATGTGCATAAAACTCATGTATCTTAATAAGTGATAGGTTATTTATAGGATAAATAACCTGCGGTATTTCTGACTCTTTTGATTATTTTTGGTATTTTTTTGAGTTTTGTAAATTTAACTTTAGATGGGACATACTTGTTGAGATTTATAAATTCCTTTTTGGGTATTCTTATGGGTGGAGGAACATTGCTTGTTTCGGAAATATTAGGTCGGCTTATTTATAAAAAATAGGCTATAGGTGGTGGAGATATCAAATTTATGGCAGCCGTTGGGGGAGAGCATTTATAGGAATATAAAAATGGGATATGTAGCGTTGTGTGTGGCTTAATTGAGGCAATTGGCGATTCAGTTTTTATTTTGACAACGGTGGGTGGGATATATTACAACACAGTCTCACATAAAAAAAGAGTTGAGTATATAAATTATGGCACATAAGATTGTTGTTATTCCTGGTGATGGGACAGGGCCTGAAATTGCTGAAGTCACAATGGGAGTTGTCGAAGCCACTGGTGTGAAAATTGATTGGGAGATAGCACAAGCAGGTATTGATGTAATGAAAAAAGAAGGAACGCCTCTCCCTTTGGCCACCTTGGATTCTATAAGAAAAAATAAAGTAGCCCTAAAAGCTCCAGTAACGACCCCTATAGGTGTAGGATTTCGTTCCGTAAATGTTGAAATAAGGAAAGAGCTTGATTTGTTTGTCTGTCTTAGACCATGTAAAACTTATAACGGTGTGCGTTCGAGATATAAAAATATAGATTTAGTCATTGTAAGAGAGAATACTGAAGATTTGTATACAGGAGTTGAGTATTCACAGAATTCAAGAGAATCTCGGGAGATAATTAAGCTTTCAAACGGTAAGGTGAGGGAGCATTCTGCAATATCGGTAAAATCTATTTCGGTTTTTGCTACAAAGAGGATTGTGCGTTACGCTTTTGAATATGCACTAAAACACAGCAGGGGAAAAGTTACTGCCGTTACAAAGGCGAATATAATGAAGTATACTGATGGGTTATTTTATGAAACAGCAAGGGAAGTTGCAAAAAATTATGAGGGTAAGATTAAATATGAAGAAAAACTAATTGATAATATGTGTATGCAACTTGTTCAGAAACCAGAACTTTATGATGTTATAGTGCTTCCAAATCTTTATGGTGATATTCTTTCAGATTTGTGTGCTGGACTTGTTGGCGGACTCGGTGTTGCTCCCGGAGCAAACCTGGGAAAAGATATTGCAGTTTTTGAAGCAGTTCATGGTTCTTCTCCTAAGTATAAAGGACTAAATAAAGTAAACCCAACAGCTTTAATTCTTTCCGCAAAGCTCATGCTTGAATATTTAGGTGAAGTAGCTGCTGCGTCAAAACTCGAGAGAGCAGTGTCGGATGTTATAATGGAGAGGAAATATGTTACTTATGATTTAGGTGGTACTGCAGGAACAAAAGAAATGGGACAAGCAATAATTAAAAAGCTTTGAATAACATAAATATAATGTTTGTGCAGGAAAGTTATAACTGTCATAATGAAAAATGAATTTAATAAGGGTGAGGTCGATGTTTGTGTTTAGCTTTGATATTGGTGGGTATTATTTAAGTAGAATTGTTTTATTTTAAGCACGATCACAATAAATACAATTTGATGTAAAAGAGATTTTAACCATATGAAAATATTAAAAGTATTAGTAGTTAACTGTGGGTCATCATCGATTAAGTATACCTTGTTTGAGATGGTAAGCGAAAAAAAAGTTGCTTGGGGGGTAGTTGAATGTATTGGTTTTCCCGAGGCACTTTATAAGAGACAAAATGTCAATATCGATGAGAAAAAAGATTATGTGAAAGTTACAAACCATAAAGAAGCTATTGAGCTTATAATTGAAAATCTTTTGGATAAAAGATTCGGCAGTATTGTAGATATAAATGAAATTGCAGTTGTTGGACATAGAGTAGCACATGGCGGAGTCAAGTTTTCAAAGTCTGTTTTAGTTACTGAAAAAGTGAAAGAGGATTTAAAAGAGTACTTTGCAATAGCGCCTTTGCATAATCCTGCTAATTATGCTGGTGTTCTTGCTATAGAAAAGATGCTTCCTGGAATTCCGTCTGTTTTAGTTTTTGATACGGCTTTCCATCAGACAATGCCTGATTATGCCTATATGTATGCTATTCCATATGAGTATTATGAAAAAGATCATATTAGAAGATATGGATTCCATGGGATGTCACATGACTATGTTTCTCGGAAAGCAGCTGCGATGCTTGAGACCCCTCTGAATAAACTTAAGTTAGTTACAGTTCATCTAGGGAATGGCAGTAGTGTGACAGCAATTGAAAGAGGAAAAGTTATAGATACTTCTATGGGATTTACTCCCCTTCAAGGAGTTGTTATGGGGACAAGGTGTGGTGATATAGACCCTGCTATTATACCTTACATTTTAAGCGTCTATCCTCGACAATATAAAAATAGCAGTGACGCTTTAAATACTTTAATGAATAAGAGAAGTGGGTTACTAGGTATTTCGGGTCTCTCAGCTGATATGAGAACTATTTTTAAAGCAATTGAATCTGGGAATAAAAGGGCAAAACTCGCTTTTGAAATGCTTTGTTATAGTGTAAAAAAATATATAAGTGCCTATTACGGAGTGTTAAATGGCATTGAAGGATTAGTTTTTACGGCTGGAATAGGCGAAAATTCTCCATTTGTTAGGGAAAAGATATGTGTTAATTTACATGCTTTGGGAATCGAGATGGATTTGGCAAAGAACAATGTAGAATCAAATGAAGAGAGATTAATTTCATCGTCAAGCTCTAAAGTAAAAGTTATGGTAATTCCCACAAATGAAGAGTTGATGATCGCGAAAGAATCAAAGGCTTGTCTGTGTGAATGCAGATAAAAAGTCTGCTTTTTTAATTCTAATTTTGATTTTGTTGTTTTTAGTTGTTATGTGGTTGCGTGTTTGATGAATTTTAGGTGTTAATAAATCGTTGAATAAAGTTTACAAAAGTTGTTATGTTTATATTATGGAGAAAATAATGAGTTTTATGATAGAGTATTGATAAGGTCGCTGAATAAATACGATTGGAGGAAGTAAAAAATGCCAAATCCAAAAAGAAAACACAGTCCTCATCGGAGGGACTGTAGGAGATCGGCAAATTCGAAACTTAGCATGCCAAATCCAAGTAAATGCCCAAATTGCAATGTAGCGAAGCTTCCGCACAGGGTGTGCTCTGGGTGTGGTTTTTATAATGGGGAGTTTGTTGTTATATCTAAAAATGTTAAAAAGTCAGATGAGGCACAACAGCAAGGGCTTGTTAAGAAATGATAATTGCGCTCGATGCTATGGGAGGCGACTTTGCGCCGGTTTCTACAGTTGAAGGAGCAGTTCTTGCGGCTAGAGAATCATCTGAACATAAGGTTGTTCTTGTAGGTCCAGAAAAGCTTATAGCTAAAGAACTGCTAAGGTATAGCAAGCGATATAATCTCACGTCACTTAATATAGAAATAGTGGATGCACCTGAGATTATTTCCATGAACGAGCATCCTGTAAAAGCCGTAAGGCAGAAGAAGAAGTCTTCTTTATGTGTTTGCGCGCAACTTGTAGCGAATAGGGATGCTGATGCTTTTGTTTCTCTAGGTAATTCTGGAGCTGCTATGGCAGCGGCGCTTTTTTATTTGAAAAGAATAGAAGGTGTCTTGAGGCCTGCGATCTCAACGATATTCCCTACTATTAATGGTTTTTGTGTAATTGCTGATGTGGGGGCGAACGTAGATTGTATGCCTGAGTATCTTCTTCAGTTTGGAATAATGTCAAGTTTATTTTGTGAAAAAATTGCTGGTGTAGATGAGCCTAAAGTTGGATTAATTTCAATTGGAGAAGAGCCTATAAAAGGTAACAAGATTGCTTTAGCGGCTTTTGAACTTTTTAAAAAAGCTGATATAAATTTTGTAGGAAATATTGAAGGTCGAGATATTCCCAGAGGGAAGGCAGATGTAATCATATGTGATGGGTTTGTGGGGAATATAATATTGAAGTTTGGCGAAGGGCTTACAGAAATGATGCTCGAACTTGTAAAAAAAGGATTGAGGCAACATCCTGTAGCGTGGGCATCGCTCCCTTTTTTATGGTTTGCAATAAAAGATTTAAGAAAAAGAGTTGATTATAGCGAATTTGGTGGTGCACCACTTTTGGGTGTTGATGGAATATGTATAATAGGACATGGGAGTTCAAATGGGAAAGCAGTGAAAAATGCGATCTTTGCTGGAGTAAAAGCTGTGGAGCATGACCTTGCAACTGGAATTAAAGAAGCGATAGCAGTATATGGTAGGTAGGTAGGGGATATGGATAAATGAAAAAAAAAATAGGTGTGAAAATTTCAGGAACAGGTTCGTATTTTCCTAAAAAAGTTCTTACAAATGTTGATTTAGAAAAAATGGTTGACACATCTGATGAATGGATAAGTGCAAGGACAGGTATCAAAGAAAGAAGAATGTCTGAAAAAAATGAGCCCACCTCAGAACTTGCTTTTAGAGCTTCTGTAGAAGCTTTAAAATTTGCAAATATTTTACCCGAACAAATAGATATGATACTTGTTGCGACAGTTACTCCAGATATGCTGTTTCCATCAACGGCATGTTTTTTACAAGCAAAGTTAAATATTCCTTCAGTGCCAGCATTTGATTTGTTAGCCTCGTGCAGTGGTTTTATATATGGAATTTCAATTGCAAGAGCCTTTATTGAATCAGGGTTGTATAAGAGGATTTTGTTGGTTGGTGCTGATGAGCTTACGAAAATTACGGATTGGACGGATAGAAATACATGTGTCTTATTTGGAGACGGTGCAGGCGCAATGATATTGTCTGCTTCATATGAAACAGACAATATCTTGTCTGTTTTTTTAGGAGCCGATGGTTCGTATTCAAATTCACTTTTTTTACCTGCGGGTGGTACATCTAATCCTGCAACAATAGATACTGTGAATAAAAAATTACATACAATAAAGATGCATGGTAAGGAGGTTTTTAGAGTGGCTGTTCCAAAAATGGTTCTTGCTGCCAAAAAAGCACTTGAATTTTCAGAAAAAACTCTTGAAAATATAAAGCTTTTTATTCCCCATCAAGCAAATATGAGAATAATTGAAGCAGTTGCAAGGAAAATGGGTATTTCTATGGATAAAGTTTTTGTAAATATTCATAAGACAGGTAATGTTTCTTCAGCAACTACGATTACAGCTTTGGATGAAGCTATAAAGATTGGTAGATTGCAAAATGGAGATATTGTAGAATTAGTGGCTTTTGGCGGTGGATTCACATGGGGAGCTGCAGTTATTAGGATTTAATTATGCGAGTTTAATTAGAGCTAGAAATGTATTTTTCGGCAGGATAAATAAAGTGTTTCTAAGATTTTAAAGTTTATTTTTTAAGAAGACATGTGTATCTTTTATTTAAAATAGGATTTTTGTAGTTTTTTGAGGGTGTACGATGGCTAAAATAGCGTTAATGTTTTCTGGACAAGGTGCTCAAAGAGTTGGAATGGGAATGGACCTTTATAATAAATATCAAAAAGCTAGAGAAGTGATTGATATAGCAGGAGATGAGCTTAGAAATATTATATTCGAGGGACCTGAAGAAGTTTTAAAACTCAGTAAATATGCGCAGCCTGCAATATTCACAGTTAGTATGGCTGCCTTTGAAGTTTTTAAAGACTTGTATGATATTTCAGCCGATGATTTTGTTGCTGCAGGTCACTCTTTAGGTGAATATTCTGCTTTGTGTGCGGCTGGTTTTTTTAATTTTAGAGATGGGTTGGCGATAGTCAAAGCAAGAGGAGAATTTATTCAGAAAGCGTCTGAAGAAAATCCAGGCACAATGGCTGCAGTTATTGGTCTAAAAAAATCTGTTGTTGAATGCATATGTAAGCAAGTTTCGAATTTTGGTGTTTGTGAACCAGTTAATTTTAATTCTCCTGAACAGATCGTTATATCCGGAAATTTATTATCTGTAAATGAAGCAATTAAAGTTGCGACCATTACTGGAGCAACAAAATGTATTATTTTAAATGTTTCAGGACCGTTTCATTCTTCTCTTATGACTTCAGCTGCAGACAATATGTCAAAAGAGCTCGATAAGTATAATTTTAATGTAGCGTCGTCTTTTGGAGTGTTTACAAATTGCGATGCGCTGTTAACTACTGATGGGTTATTTGTTAAGGAAAAACTTGTAAATCAAATTAAAAGTCCCGTAAAATGGAACGAAATCATAGATAACATTATTACTGCAGGTTTTGATAGATTTATAGAGATCGGTCCAGGTAGGATCTTATCTAGACTTTTAAAAGGAATAGACAAGTCAAAAAGAGCGTTAAATATAGAGGATTCATTGAGCTTGCAAAAAACGCTTGCGGAGCTAAGCAAATGAGACTTCAAGGCAAAACAGCAGTTATTACAGGTTCATCTAAGGGAATAGGAAAAGCTATAGCAGAGGTTTTTGCATCTGAGGGAGCACAACTTGTGATTACTGGAACTAGTATAAAGTCCGCCCAAGAGGCAGTTCGTGAAATAGTAACAAAGTACAATTGCGAAGCTGTGCCCGTTGCTGTGGATGTTTCAAAACTGGAAAGTTGCAAAGCTTTAGTCAAAGCTTCTCTTGACAATTTTTCTAAAATAGATATACTAGTCAACAATGCCGGGATAACAAGAGATAATTTAGTTTTAAGAATTAAGGAAACAGAATGGGACGAGGTTATAGCTGTTAATTTGAAGGGTGTATTTAATTGTATTAAGGCTGTCAGTAAGCCTATGTTTAGGCAAAAACGTGGGAGGATATTGAATATAACTTCCGTTGTAGGCCAAATGGGAAATGCTGGGCAAGTGAATTACTCAGCATCGAAGGGAGGGGTGATTGCAATTACCAAAACTTGCGCCAAAGAGTTTGCTTCAAGAGGTATTTTGGTAAATGCTATTGCTCCTGGGTTTGTTCGTACATCTATGACAGATAAGTTAACGAAAGAGCAAAGGCAGATCATGGCTGCTGCGATACCGCTTGGAAGATTTGGAGATACTTTTGATATAGCTAGAGCAGCGTTGTTTTTGGTGTGTGATGATTCGTCTTATATAACGGGGCATGTTTTATCTGTTAATGGTGGTGCTTATATGTAAGTATCAAAATAAGAAGAGGAATGTTGAGAAAAGTGATTATAGTTTTAAGTCTTGGACCCGTTTATGTTTTTTTTATAATGTAAAACTAGGATAGATATAGGGATAGACAAATAGATAAAGGATGTAAAAATATTGGAGGGATACGCGAAATGGCGGATTTTGAGGATAGAGTGAAAAAAATTATCGTTGAGCAATTGGGTGTAGATCCTGTTGAGGTGGTATCTGGTGCCTCATTTGTTAATGATTTGGGCGCAGATTCTTTGGATACCGTAGAACTTGTTATGGCTTTTGAAGAAGAGTTTGGCATTGAGATTCCAGATGAAGAAGCGGAAAAAATTCAAACAGTGGTAAACGCTGTAGATTATGTTAAGGCTCATGCTACAACAAAATAGGGTCTTGGTTTTGAAATGAGCAAAAGAATAGTTGTTACCGGAATAGGTGTCGTCACACCTATAGGCACGGGGAGTGTTGAGTTTGTTAGAGCGTTAAAAATCGGTAAATCGGGTGTTTCTGCTATTAAATCATTTGACACGAGTGCGTACACCACGAGGTTCGCAGCTATTGTTGATAATTTCGACCCGGGGCAATTTATTGATAAAAAGAAAGTAAGGAGGATGGCGAGGTTTACACAGTTTGGATTTGCATCAGCAAAAATGGCTATTGAAGATTCAGGTCTCGATCTACGCAACGAAGATTTGTCAAAAATCGGTGTTGTAAGTGGTACAGGAATAGGTGGTTTAGATGTGATTGAGGAGGAGGAACAAATTCTTTTAGCACATGGATCTAGGAAAGTAAGTCCTTTTCTCATACCTATGATAATTGCAAATATGCTCCCTGGTGAGATAGCTATTCATTATGGTCTTACGGGAATAAATCATGCTGTTGCGAGCGCGTGTGCATCTTCTAATAGTGCTATTGGGGATGCCTTACAATTCCTCCGAAGTGGTGATGCAGATGTAATGATTTCGGGTGGTGCGGAAGGTGCTATTGTCCCTCTAGGACTAGCCGGTTTTTGTTCTATTAGGGCTTTGTCTAGGAGAAACGATGACCCACAAAGAGCGTCAAGACCTTTTGACAAGGATCGCGATGGTTTTGTCATGGGTGAAGGTGCTGGTATGATTGTACTTGAGACTCTAGAGCATGCGTTAAATAGAGGGGCAAAAATATACGCTGAACTTGCTGGGTATGGAGCATCTAACGACGCCTACCATATTACTGCTCCTGAGCCTGAAGGTAAGGGGGCTGTTTTAGCTATGGAGAAAGCTATAATTGATGCTGGTATTTCTAAAGAAGAAGTTGATTATATAAACGCCCATGGAACTTCGACTGTTTTAAATGATAAGACAGAAACTTTTGCGATAAAAAAAGTTTTTGGTAAAAGAGCGTATAAAATACCTATTTCATCTACAAAATCAATGATAGGACACCTTTTAGGTGGTGCATCTGTTGTGGAATTTGCAGCTACTGTTCTCGCAATGCAAGAAGGCTTTATACATCCTACGATAAACTACAAAACACCCGATCCAGAATGTGATTTAGACTATGTTCCAAATACTGCGAGAATGCAATATATTAATTGTGCCATTTCAAACTCTCTGGGTTTTGGAGGGCATAATACTAGTGTTATAATAAAGAGATATGTTAAATAAAAACCAGGAAGAGCTTCAAAAAATTATTGATTATAAGTTCAATGATCTTAAAATTTTAAATGTAGCTCTAACACATAAATCTTATGTTATTGAAGCTGAGGAGAGAGATTATAATGGACGCGTGGAATTTTTAGGAGATAGTATTCTTTCAGCAATTGTTGCAGAAAATCTCTATTTAAAGTATCCACACGGAAGTGAAGGAAAGTTGTCGCAACTTAAGGCTCAGGTTGTTTCAGCTTCTAATCTGAGTGATTGGGCTAGAGAAATAAACTTGGGAAATTATGTACTCCTAGGTAAGAATGAAGACACGAAAAAAACAAGAACAAAAGATAGTCTGTTATGCGATGTGTTTGAAGCTGTTATAGGAGCGATATACTTAGATGGTGGATTTGAAAATGCAAAAAAATTTGTTTTGAAGTTTTTGGATAACCAGAAAGAAATAGTGATTACTGATTATAAAAGCAGACTACAAGAAGCTGCTCAGTCTGTTTATAAGGAGCTGCCTAGGTATGTGATAATAAAAGAAGTTGGGCCTGACCATAACAAAAAATTTAAGGTTGTTGTGTATGTTAAGGATAGTTTGTTAGGAGAGGGCATAGGTAATTCTAAAAAAGAGGCCCATCAATCTGCTGCCAAACAGGCAATGAGAGATTTTAACCATTACATCGGTAAAAATATAAGTGGTGCTTAAAATATTAAAATGAATTTTATTCGATCTTTCTTTGTTATTTATTTATAGGAGTTTTAGCATGGTTATGGATTATATGTTATCTGAAGAAGAGCAAATGATAGTTAAAACCGCGCGAACAGTTGCAACTGAAAAGATGAAACCTTTAAGAGAATATTATGATGAAAAAGAGGAGTTCCCTTGGGATATTGTAAAAGAGTTTGCCAAAGCCGACTTATTTGCTACGTATATTCCTGAAGAATATGGTGGTTTTGGGAAGGGCGTTATGGGTCTTGTGCTTGTAGTTGAGGAGCTTTGTAAAGTTGATGGGGCGATTTCATTGTCGCTTGCCGCAACAGCACTAGGTGCCCTCCCTATTTTAATAGCCGGCAACGAAGAGCAAAAAAAGAAATATTTACCTGATATTGCATCAGGCAAGAAAATTGCAGCTTTTGGTTTGACAGAAGCAGGTGCTGGTTCAGATGCTACTGGAATGGCTACAACTGCTGTCAAAGATGGTGATTATTATACATTAAATGGGGCAAAATGTTTTATTACCAACGGTGGAGACGCGCAAACGTATACGATTTTTGCAAAAACGAGCCCTTCTCAAGGTGCAAGGGGAACATCATGTTTTGTTTTAGAAAAAGGTGATCCAGGTTTTAGTTTTGGTAAGAAAGAGAAAAAAATGGGTATAAGAGCATCTTCTACAAGGGAGCTTGTGTTCAATAATTGTAAAATACATAAATGTAGGTTACTTGGAAGAGAGGGTCAAGGGTTGATGATAGCGCAAGCTGCGTTTGACAATTCTCGTCCAGGTGTTGCGGCTCAAGCACTGGGTATTGCAACTGGAGCTTTAAATGAAGCTGTTGATTATGCAAGAAAAAGGGTGCAATTTGGGCAGCCTATAGCTTCTTTTCAAGCGGTACAGCATATGCTTGCAGAGATGGCTACTGAAATTGAGGCAGCAAGGGCGTTGCTTTATGCTTCTGCAAGGATGATTGATTCGGGGAAAGCAAAGCGTACCAGTAAAGAGTCGGCTATGGCAAAGCTTTTCTGCTCAGAAGTGGCAATGAAAGTTACTATAAACGCTGTACAAATATTCGGTGGTTACGGATACATTAAAGAATATTCTGTAGAAAAAATGATGAGAGACGCGAAAATTACGACTCTTTATGAAGGAACGAGTCAAATTCAAAAAAATGAAATCGCCCTTAATCTTATTAAGGAATATGCGTCAAAATCTAAATAAATGATAGATAGGGAACACATAGGGAGTTGTAGCGTGTATGTTGTATGATGGGGAGGTAATATGAACATAATTGTTTGTATTAAGCAAGTTCCTAGCTTGACAAATGTGCAAATTGATCTCGAAACTGGAAGACTTAAAAGGGATGGTGTAGAACCTATGATTAACCCTTTTGATGAATATGCTATAGAAGAAGGTGTAAGAATTAAGGAAAAAGTTGGCGGGAAAGTTGTTGTTATTACAATGGGACCTCCGCAGGCTGAATCTGCTTTAAGAGAGGCTATTTCTAGAGGTGCAGATGAAGCATTTTTAATAAGTGATAGAGCTTTTGGAGGGGCGGATACTTTAGCGACATCTTACACTTTATCGTTAGCAATAAGATTTATAGGCGATTATGATATTATTATCTGTGGGAAGCAAGCATTAGACGGTGATACTGCGCAGGTTGGTCCTGGAATTGCGGAAATGCTTAACATACCTCATGTAGCCTGTGTAAAAAAAATAGAACTAGTTGACGATAAGTCTATTAGAGTAGAAAGAGTAATGGAAGATGGGTACAACTTAATAGAAAGTCCGATCCCAACCCTTCTGACAGTTGCAAAAGAAATAAACATTCCAAGAATGCCTTCTCTTAGAGGCAAAATGTTTTCAAAAAAAGCGTTTATTAAGATTCTTGATGCCGTTACCATAGGTGCGGATACTAAAAAAACAGGTCTTAATGGATCTCCTACGCGAGTTATAAAAACCTTTACACCTCCACCCACCAAAAGAAATTGTGGAGAGAAAATTAGCGGTGCCGCAAAAGAGGTTGCAATTGCTTTAGTTGAAAGACTGTCTAAATTAGGAATAATTTAACAAAGCAATCGTAATTTATAGTAGCGAATTAATAATAAATTGTCTGATTTGGCGTGTCCTCGCTAAGTTTTGAGAAAAAAAAGCATGTCTGAGTTTGTCTGCTTTTGAATACTTTAGATTCCAAACTTTGCCTGGGGAGTTATCTAAATGAAAGATAGTATAAGAGTATTGGTTGACAAGTGTGTTGGTTGTAAAATGTGCGAAAGTAATTGCCATTTTGGTGCAATTTCAATGCTTGAGAGGCCAGAGCATAATAAGAAACTTAAGCTTGCAGTCATAGATTTAAATAAATGTGCGTATTGTGGATTGTGTGTTCGTATCTGCAAGTTTGATGCAATAGAGCAAAAAAAATGTGAACTACAAATTGAAATTGATAAAAGCTTGTATAGAGGTGTATGGGTTTATGTAGAACAGAGATGTGGCAAGATATCAAATATTGTATACGAGCTCTTAAATGAGGGCCAGAAGCTTGCGACGGAACTCAGGACGTTTTTAGGTGCTGTTTTAATAGGTAGTGATATTAAGTCAAAAGCTCAAGAGTTAATAGATAGAGGAGCAAATAAAGTTTATGTTTGTGATGACCCTATTTTTACTGAGTTTCAAGACGATCCTTATGTTAGTATTTTAATTAAGCTTATAGAAAAAGAAAAACCTGAAATTATTTTGATGGGAGCAACGAATATAGGACGTTCGTTTGCATCGAGGGTTGCGGCAAGGATTCATACGGGTCTCACTGCGGAATGTACTTCATTAGAAATAGATACTGTAACAAAAAATCTTCAACAAACAAGACCGGCCTTTGGCGGAAATATCATGGCAACTATTTTAACTCCAAACCACCGACCACAAATGGCTACGGTGAGGTATAAGGTTTTTAAAGAAGCTAAAATAGAAGTGGGGCGAAAGGGAGAGATTGTTGAATATAAAGTAGATACACAAACTTTGTTAAATAGAACAAAATTTGTGGGTTTTATCAAAGATACTGCTAATGTTACTAATCTCAGTGATGCGAATATTATTGTGTCTGTTGGAAGGGGATTGGGTAAATCAGAAGGACTTGAACTCATCATGGGGCTTGCCGAGTGTTTGGGTGCTGCTATAGGTGCTTCAAGGGCGGCTATTGATTTGGGTTGGATATCGGATATGCACCAAATAGGACAAACTGGGAGAACTGTAACTCCAAAAGTTTACATTGCTTGTGGAATTTCTGGGCAGATTCAACATATGGTAGGAGTGAACTCATCTGACATTATTATTGCAATCAATAAAGATGCAAGTTGTCCTATGATGCAGATTGCGTCTTATGCTCTGGAGGGTGATTTATATGAAATTATTCCAAACATAATAAAGGAGATAAAATTGGCCAGGTCTGTTTAAAATTTATAGATAAATAAGATTCTGATTAGGATTTATAGTTCTAAAGTTCTAAAAGTGTGGGCTTATCCGACGTGTAAAAAAGCGTGGTCAATTGTGTGTTTGCCTACGATTTCACAAATTCTCCTTGAAAGCAGATTCTGTTTTTCTGTTAGCATAAGTTTTTGAATGACTAGGGCAAAGTATGTGCAAGTCGCAGGTGAACTAAGTTTTGTTGTGGATGAATATTGTTAATCTAACTTTTTTTTGGTGATCAGTGTGCTGGTGTAATCCTATCTGTACGTTGAGGTATGCGTCACAAAGGGTCTCTTATTATATATAATAGTAGAGTGTTCTGCTGTCGTTTTTTTAAGAGAGAGCTCTCTCCTCCGTGCTTACATCACCTTTCTGTGTGTGTGGTCGGTTTTAGAAGTTCGTATAATTAGTAGGTTTTGATTTTTGTTATAGAAGATTGTTGTGAAGTAATTGAGAGTTATCAAGGTGATTGAGATTGGGGTCATATATGCTGAAAGTTTTGGTTACAGGTGCAAATGGTTTTGTTGGAAGTCATGTTGTTGAAGCATTGCTTGAGGCAAAACACTATGTTGTATGTCCTTTAAGGAAAACAGCAGACTTGAAATGGATAAGAGGTTTGTATCTAGACTGTAAATACGGTGATTTAAGTGATAAAGATTTTTTGAAAAAAATTGTTAAAGATGTAGATATTATTATTCATTGTGCTGGTGTTGTGCGTGCGATGATTAAGGATGAGTATTTTAAGATAAATGTAAAAATTACTAAAGATTTGTGTAAGACAGTTTTAAAAATAAATCCCGGATTAAAAAAATTTGTATTTATTTCTTCGCAAGCTGCTATGGGGCCATCAATGTCGGCTGACTTTAGAAAACTAACAGATAAAGAGTGTCCAATTTCAGATTATGGTTTAAGTAAACTTGTAGCGGAAAGAGAGGTAAAAAAGGTTTTGTTTGGGAAGGTGTTATATACTATATTAAGACCAGCTGCCATTTATGGACCAAGGGACAATGATATATTTATATTTTTTAAATTAGTGCATAAACACTTGAGGCCTGTAACGTTAATGAAAAAACTGTTACAGTTGGCCTATGTGAAAGATGTGGCAAGTTGCGCTATAGATTGTTTGGAAAATATAAAAACCAACAATAATTGTTATTATCTTGCCGATACCACTGCATATACGTGGTCGGATATAGGCAAGATTATATCTTTTTCTGCTGATGTAAAAACAGTCCCCATTATTATTCCGGACTTTGTTTTTAGGTTTGTTGGAGTAACAATGGAATTTTTATCTTATTTTACCAGAAAACCTGCGTTATTAAATAGCCAGAAAGTCAATGAGATACTTAGAGAATATTGGACAGGAGATACCGGACCTTCCAAAAGAGATTTGAATGTTAATTTTACGTCTCTAGAAGTCGGTTCTAAAATAACATACAGCTGGTATTTAAACAATAAATTTTTTTGAATATTTTGTTAGGTTGAAAGGGTGAAAAATGGGATCTGATGTTTTTGAGAAATGTTTTAATTTTAAAGCTGCAAACGATCTTAGAATAAAAGGTTTTTATCCTTATTTTCACAAAGTTGGATCTGTACAGGGGCCGGAAGTTATGGTTGATGGTGAAAAAAAAGTAGTCGTTTGTTCCAATAATTATCTTGGACTTGCAAATCACCCCAAGGTTATTGAGGCTTCTATAGCTGCCATGAAAAAATATGGAACCTCTTGTACAGGCTCTAGGTTTCTCAATGGCACTAACGATTTACATGAAAAAGTTGAAAGAAAATTTGCGAAATTTGTAAGTAAAGAAGAAGCTATTCTTTTTACAACTGGACATCATTCAAATTTAGGAGCCATATCAAGTTTAGTAGGAAGAAATGAGATTTTAATTACGGATAAATTAGATCATGCTTCAATTATAGACGGTTGTCATTTATCTTTTGGTGAAATGGTAAGATTTAGACACAATGACATGTTTGATCTTGAAAGGCAAATTGTTAGATATAAAGGGAAGGGTATATTGATTGTAGTTGATGGAGTTTTTAGTATGGAGGGTGATATTGCGAATTTGCCAGAAATTTTAAGACTTGCAAAGAAATACACAGTGAGGGTATTTGTTGATGAGGCTCATTCTTTAGGTGTAATAGGAGAGACTGGGAAAGGAATTGGAGAGTACTTTAACATAGGAGACGATATTGATGTGTTGATGGCTACGGCTTCTAAATCTTTGGCCTCCATTGGTGGTTTTATTGCTAGTAAAGCTGAGGTTGTTGACTATATTAGGCACAATGCGAGAACAATGATTTTTACAGCAAGTCTTCCTCCAGCCTGTGTTGGGGCTATAGATGCTGCTCTAGATTTAGTTGTTGCTGAACCTGAGCGAAGAGCAAGACTTATGAAAATTTCTAAGAAAATGAAATCAGCTTTTCAAGCCATGGGATATGATACAGGTCATTCACAATCTCCTGTTATACCCTTATTCGTCGGAAGTGACTTGATTGCTTTTAAGATGTGGAGAATGCTTTTTGATGAAGGAGTTTTTGCTTCACCTGTTGTTACGCCTGCAGTACAGGAAGGACGTTCTATAATTAGAACGAGCTATATGGCTACTCACTCCGATGATAACTTAGATTTTATTCTTGAAAAATTTGAAAAAGTTGGCAAACAGTTTAATATACTAGCTTAAGTGCACATAATACTTTATAGAGGACTTATTGGTTAGTGATTAAGGAGAGATGTGTGAGAGGGGGTATAATAGTATAAATGAAGGTAGTTAGGGTAGATACTAAAAAGCAGTTTAAAGAGTTCATTCATTTACCTTGGAGAATTTATTCAAAAAATTGTCAGTGGGTTCCACCGTTGATTTCAAGTATTGTAGGTGTTCTTTCGGAAGATAAAAATCCTTTTTGGGTACATGCACAAAAACAACTTTTTTTAGCCTATAATGACAATAATGATGTTGTTGGTAGAATTGCGGCGATAATAGATCATAATTATATAAAATTCCAAAATGACAAATCTGGCTTTTTCGGTTTTTTTGAATGTTTCGATGATATTGAAGTGGCGGAAGTTCTTTTTTCTGCAGTGAAGGATTGGCTCAAAGGACAAAATATACACAAAATGATGGGGCCTATGAACCCATCGACAAATGATGAGTGCGGGTTTTTATTAGAGGGATTCGATCTACCGCCGAGTATTATGATGGTTTATACTCCTCAATACTACTTGCGACTTGCTGAACGATGTGGTCTTAGAAAGATAAAGGAACTTTATGCTTATGACATGGATATTATAGAAGGTTCAAAAGTTCGCAGCAGACTTGAAAGAGCTGTAACGATAGTAAAAAGGAAGCTTCCAATGTTAGAAATAAAAACTATGCAAAAAAAATCGTTTGAGAAATATTTAGAAGATGTGATATCTATATATAATCGTGCATGGGAAAAAAATTGGGGTTTTGTTCCTTGGAGCAATGAAGAGTTTATTGAAATTGCCTCAAAGTTAAAGATGTTTATGGATCCGGAAATGGTAATGATGGCGACAATAGCAGATTTTCCTGTTGGAATGCTTATTTCCTTACCTGATTATAACCAGGTTTTAAAAAAACTTAACGGCAAGTTTTTTCCTTTTGGAATCTTAAAATTTTTATATTATAGAAAGAAAATAGATAGCTTGAGACTTATGATCATGGGTGTTTTGAAAGAATATAGACATAAAGGTATTGAAGCTGTTATGTATGAAGAAGGTCTAAGAAATGCAGTTAAGAATGGCTATAAACACTGTGAACTTTCATGGGTGCTTGATGATAATATAATGACGCAACGTACCGCCGAGATGATGAATGGTAAAATGTATAAGAAGTATGCTGTATATTGTACTTAGTATATGTAGTAATTAAAATTTCGGGCATTTTTTAACCAGCTTGTTGTGTAAATAGTTAATTATTCATGTCTTTTAGTTATTGTAGTAAAGTAATCTTTATATATATCATTTTCTTAAAAGAAATAAGGGAATATAAAAATAAAATGTTAGGAGAAAAAAATCCTCATGCTGAGCAGAGTGTCAAAAAAATAAAGAGAGTAATGTACTTAAAAAATAGAAATAGGTGACTCTAAGTCATTAAGATGTAAGGGATATGTTTTCTAGATAGTGGCTTTAGGGATTGACGATTATTCGATGGATGGAACAGGGTAAAGTTGATTTTTAATTACGGCAAAACCTAATATAAATAAGGATTTGAGTAAAATAAAAACACAAATGAGCGTTACTGAATAAAAATGATTCAACATGCGATGCAGTGTGAAGTTGAAATGGAATCAGAGTATAGAGCACTTGAAAAAGAGGTTTAAGTGAAGCGCTATAAAATTATAAATAGGGAGGGGGGATGGGAAAGTTTGCGGCTTAAAAATTAAGTATTTGGATAGTTCTTTCTTGATTGAGGTGCAGCATTTAGAGAATACTTATAAAGAAAAGAAGCAAATAATACAATTCGATAAAAGCAAGACTAATTTGAGCTTGAATCAAGAAAAAATTCAATTCGATTACAAATTTTGAAGCAGAACTTACAAATAAGGATAAAGGCACTACAATTACTTAAAGTTAAATAATAGAAAAAAAATAAATGAATCCTGTTTTTGTAAAAACAATAAAAAAAGTCTTTAATAGTGATTTTCTAAGTATAAGGATGTTCTTGCGTCTAAAGATGCTCGTATAGTTGCTTTAAAAGAGAGTTCGACCTAAAAGATCTTGTCAGATCATTTATAAGCGTGCTGTTGTGTTTTGGTGGTTTTGTGAGAGGGTCTCCCCCCATAAATAAAATTGATCGTTATTGATAAAAGTAAACATAAACTTGTCACATCCATTTTAGGAATAAAATTAAATTATTTTGTATACAAAATCTCAAAAAAAAAGCTGAGCATGGTATCAGGTTTTTAGAAAATAGTGTGGTTTAAGTAGGCTTTTGTTTATAATAATCATCAAAAAGATTTTTGGTCACTATAAAAGTGTCAGTATGAGGCTTCTTTTATTGGCGCTTTTTTCGAACTTGTAAAATACTTCTTATATGCAACTAAAGTGCAGTAGATAGGTAAATATGGTCAAGGGAATCTCTTTGATGAAAGATGAAGTTCATGTTGAAAAGAAAAGAAATGATATTAAAAATATTGTTGATGAGATGGATAGGCATAAAAAAGAAACAAGTAATAAAAATTTAGGGTCCGAATCTATTAATTAAAAATACTTAATTTTTGCGATGAATTAAAAATTATTGAAGTTAAAATGTTGTATTTAGATAAGGTAGATACCTCGTTGGGATGATACTGACGTTGACAGGTACGCAATAGTATAATGATTATGATTAGAGGAAATTTTTTGATAGAGTACAAGTTTTTTGTTATAACGCACAACAAGCGTATAATTAGGAATGGCAGGTGTTCTTTGTAGTGTTAACAATGGAAGAAGTATTTTAAAATAATATCTATAAAAATTAATAAACAATATAATGTGGTTATGCAGTAGATGTTTTTTTAATTTATTCTTAAGAAAGTAGGTTGTTATAATCAGATAAAGTATTTGACAGAAAATAAAATTTTAGTATAATCAATCGTACAAACACGAAAGTTAGAGAATTGTTTATTAGCGGGGTAGAGCAGTTCGGTAGCTCGTCAGGCTCATAACCTGAAGGTCGCAGGTTCAAATCCTGCCCCCGCAAGTTTTGTTCGCTACATCCCCCTGGTGTACTTCGTGAGGTGGAAGGGGGATTGGGGGTTGGTCCTTTTTTATTTAATCTAGTAGGTATTTAAAAGATGATTGTTATTTATCTAAAGTTTGGGCAGAGAAGCAGAAGATGATAATTGGTTTAACGGGTTTTTCTTGTTCAGGTAAGGATACGATTGCAGAGTATATCTCTAAGAAGTACGGATACATTCATTGTTCCTTGTCGAATATTATTAGAGAAATGATGAGAAAAGCAGGTGTTGAGCTCGCAAGGGAGAATTTTATAGTATTTGGAACCATATTGAGAGAAAAAAATGGAAATGGGGTCCTTGCAAAGAAAATTTTAGAAAAAATTGATTTAAACGGTAAATGTTGTGTAACTTCCATAAGACATACAGATGAAGTTAAAGAACTGAGGAGTAGAAAGGATTTTGTTTTAGTGAATATTGATTCCCCTCAATTATTGCGCTTTAAAAGAATGCAAAATAGAAAAAGGTTAGGGGATCCTGATAATTGGGAGAGGTTTGTTGAACTTGAAGATAAAGAGTCACAAATAGAAGGTTCAGGACAACAATTGAAGAGGACGGCCGATTTGGCCGATATTAATTTTGTTAATGATTCAAATGGTATAATGGCTCTTGAAGTTGCAGTTGATAGACTGTTAGTAAGTATTAAAAGTATTAAAAATGAGTTAGATATTTAGTATTCTGTTGTTTATTGATAAAATTTAAGAAGGAAAAGAATTAATGTAATAGAATTAGTTGTAATAAAATAAGTACTTATAAAGAATAATAAAGTGGTATGTGCATTTAAAACCTTAATTATGGTCTTTTTGCGGATGTGGCTCTGTAGTAATATAAGGCCACGTATATAGAGAAAAAAGAAATGAAGAAAGAAGTTTGTTGTTGCTTGTTATTTTGTCAGATTATATGTTTAGAGTATAATTCACAAAGCGTCTTGCAATTGCGGTGGTGTTGTTTTTTTGTGTGATTTTGAATAAAAAATTGAATGGTAATGCCTTTGTAGTTTTATTCCTGTTGTTTGTAGGTCATAAATATATTAGTGTGTTTCGTGGTGCGGTACCCAAGTGGTAAGGGAGCAGTCTGCAAAACTGTTTTTCGCCGGTTCGATTCCGGCCCGCACCTGCCCTGTGTGTTTAAATGACGCCCGGTTAGCTCAGTTGGTTTAGAGTACTTTCTTGACATGGAAGGGGTCAGAAGTTCAAATCTTCTACCGGGCATTTATTTGAGAGTTGGTAATGGTTAAGAAGGCCTCTAAATCGCTTGTGACAAAGCAGTTAAAAGCTCCGTTATATGATATTCTTTTGGCGCATGCAAAAAGGAATGTTGTTTCGCTTCATTGTCCTGGTCACAAGAATGGTAGAAGTATAGATAAAAAATTAAAAGATTATACTGGTGAAGAGGTTTATAAGTTTGATGTAACTGTTTTTGATGAAGTTGATTCTTTGCATGACCCAGTGGGTCCTATAAAAAAAGCCCAAGAGCTTATGGCTCAAGCGTATGGGGTAAAACATTCCTTTTTTTTGGTTAACGGCACTTCTGTTGGGAATATGGCCATGTTTCTTGCTGCGTGTAATTCTGGCGATTCTGTGATAGTTTCAAGAAGCTCACATAAGTCGATTATGGCTGGAATAATTATGTCTGGTGTATGGCCTATTTGGGTTCAGCCTAAAATTGACCAAAATCTTGATTTGATATTTAATTCAACCTATGATCAAATAAAATATGCTCTAGATAGATATCCCGAGGCCAAGGCTGTATTTGTAACAAGTCCAACATACAATGGCGTAGTTACTGAACTAGCTAAAATTGTTGATTTATGTCACAGGAGAGGAAAAATAGTTTTAGTTGATGAAGCTCATGGTGCACATCTACTCTTTAATAAACGTTTGCCGGAGTCTGCGGTTACTGCAGGGGCAGATTTATGCGTTCAATCAACACATAAAATTTTATCTGCGATGTCACAAGGTTCAGTGTTGCATTTTAATTCTAATCTTATTGATTGCGGCAGAGTAAAAAAAATAGTTTCAATGCTTCAAACTACAAGTCCGAATTATTTAATTCTTGCAAGTCTTGATTTAGCCAGAAGGCAAGCATTTCTGCACGGTGAAGAAAACTTTAACAGGGTTATAGAAGCTGCGGAAGAAGGACGCTCATACATAAACAGCAACATTAGCTCAATGAAGTGTCCTACGCGACAGGAAATACAAAAACTAGGATTTGATCTAGATATTACAAAACTCACGGTGAATGTTACAAAAACCGGTCTTTCAGGTTATGAGATTGAAAGTATTCTTGCAAAAGAATACAATGTGCAGCTTGATTATGCAGATTTATTTAATTTAGTTGCGATCATGGGTGAGGGATCAACCAAGTCAGATGTGGAAATTTTCGTGAATGTCCTTGAGGATATAAGCAAAAAATATCATGGCGAACAGAAAAATTGGATACTTAAAATTCCATCTCTTGCTACGGAAATGGTCATGAGACCTAGAGAAGTGTTTCTTTCAGGTACCACGAAGAAATTAAGTTTAAAGAAGGCAGTTGGCCACATTGCAGCTCAAACTCTTACTCCTTATCCTCCAGGCATTCCAGTTGTGATTCCCGGTGAGAGGATTACAAAAGAAATATGTGATTATCTTATAGATATGTCTTCTAAAGATATAATAATAAGTGGACAAGAAACGGAAATGTTAAAAACAGTAAATGTCTTTACAAGTTAACGGAGAAAGTAATGAATAAAAAAGATTTAATTAGTTTTAAAAAGATATTAATACAAAAGAGAACGGAGCTTTTAAACAAGTCAAATAACAATACCCATAGAGGGATGAATGTTGATTTAGATATTGATGATGTTGGAGATGAGATAGATACGGCGAGTCAAAATAGTGAAAAAGAAATGTACTTTGAACTTGTTTCAAATGACAAAATAACCTTGAATGCTGTAAATGATGCTCTTGATAAAATAGAGAAGAAAGGTATTTATGGTAAGTGCGAGTATTGTGAAAATATTATTCCATTTGAGAGGTTAAAAGCGATTCCTTGGACTAAATATTGTATTAAGTGCCAAGAAGAGATTGAAAATCTTAAAAAATAAAAAATGGATTTGTTACTATCTTTGTTTAATCATACTTCTTCAGAGGGTTTTACATCTTGGATAAGAAGCATAGTTTTGTTTGTTGCGGTGTCTTCTATTGGGTTTATTCTTAGAAAGTATGTTGCAAAAACTATTCGTAATATTTTTTCAAAGATTGGATTTGTATTAAATAATGAAATAATTGTAATATCAAAAAATTATATTTCTTTTTGGTTTTTTCTAGTGGCTCTCTATGTTGCTTTTTTAATAGCGCCTATAAATAATACAAATACAATCGCTCATAGATTATTCTATGGACTATTTGCTTTTTCCATGGTTATTTTATTTGCTTCAATTCTTTCTAAACTTTTATCAAAATCCGTTACTGAAAAAATCGGGATAAATATAATTAAACTTGTTATAATCCTCATAGGATTAGCGTTAATATTAAATCAGCTCGGTGTTGAGTTAACGCCTGTATTGGCTGCTCTGGGATTGAGTTCTTTGCCAGTGGCTCTTAGTCTGCAAGATACTTTTGCAAATTTTTTTGCTGGCGTGAGTATGATTGCAGGTAAACAAATTGTGAGGGGAGATTATGTTAAGATTGACTTAACAGGTCTTGAGGGGACAATAATTGAAATTAACTGGAGGACAACGCTCATAAAGGATATATCGAATTCTATTATTAGCATACCAAATAATAAGTTATTGTCTTCGATAGTAACAAGTTTTCATTTGGACAAGTCGTCTGGAGTTAATGCATTGATAAAATGCGGAGTAGCATACGGCAGTGACTTAGAACATGTGGAAAGAATTGCAATACTTGCAACACAAGAAATAGTAAATAAATATGATGATTCCGTGAAAACTTTTATTCCCATAGTGCAGTTTACAGATTTTGCTGATTTTTCAATAAATTTTACTTTGATTTTTAAAGTAGAAAGTGTGTATAAAAAGAATTTTATGCAAAGTGAAGTTCTAAAAAATCTTTATAAAAAGTTTAACGACGAGGGAATAAAAATTCCTTATCCTCATAGGGTTATTACTCTTGATAGCAAATAATGTGGATGATATGTTAAAAATTTATATAGGAGATATAAAAAATAATGAAGTTTGTTTTAAGTTCAAAAATATATAAGGCTACAGTAACACAAGCCAATGTTAATTATGAAGGTAGTATAACTATAGATACTGATCTTTGTGATAAGGCTGGTTTTTGGATTGGGGAGAAGGTTCTCGTAGTTTCAAGCACGAGCGGAAATCGTCTGGAAACTTATGTAATTCCTGGCGAATCGTCTGCGTCTGTGACGAGATCTGGTATAATCTGCATGAACGGTGCAGCCGCTCATCTTATAAAAGAGAAAGAGGAAGTGATTATAATGGGCTTTAGACTTTCTGATAAACCGATTAAACCAAAGATCGTTTTTGTTGACAATAACAACAAAGTTATAAGAATAAAATAGGGGGGGGGGATAAAATTGTGGCTTAGTATCACAAATACAATGCCATAATGGCGGTTTTAGGTGTGTGGGGTCTGATCCGTAAAAATTAAATCGGGGCGTGGCTCAGTTTTGGCTAGAGCGCTCGGTTCGGGACCGTGAGGTCGCTGGTTCGAGTCCAGTCGCCCCGACTTTACGAAGAGTTAGAAGAAATTTCTGTTTTTAGGCTTTTTTGTTAGTAAGTGACCGGTATATAATTCACAATAAATGTATATTCAAGATAACTAAAAGTTAATTCAAAGTAGCATTTCAAGACTAAACTGAATGCCCATACATCTCCCTTATGTGGATTGTGTGTGTGTGCTTTATCAAAAAAAGTATTGAGATAATTATAGAAGACAACCAGTAAACCAGTACTTGTTAGTACCGTTGTGAACAGCAAGTTTGTAGTTCAAAAATTAGCCTTCTAAAATGAATTATTTCACATATCTCTTTTGTTCTATTAGACTTGGTTTGAGCGATTCTTAAAAAATCTTCTACTTCTTCAGCTCCAAACCTTTTATCATCATAATTTTTTTGCTGTCCTAAAGCGGTTTATTGGATGCAAAACAAATCGACAGTTTTTCACTAACAGAAACTTTTAACAGCAAACCCACCAAGATCTCTAAACACAACATGTAATAGCATTACGTATACCAAAAAGTAAAAGTAATAGCTTGATAAAATTGTTATATAAACAATAACTTTACGGGGTTATTGTACTATTGAAGGGATATTTATATGGGAACTAGCAAAATTGTGGTTAAGGGCATAATAAAGCTGCAAGTGTATTTGTACCTGTTTTAAAGGATATCCCAAGCGAGTAGGTTTACGGGTGGGGGCGGCTCTCTTCCCCCACCCCCCCAGAAGAGAGAGTTGTCTATCATTAGAACTTACAACATCTTGATGCTTAAAGATGCATTTAGTTTATTTAGATAAATGTAAAAAAAAAGTTTTGAAGGATTTGGATTGGATGATGTGACAAAGAATTTTATAATTGCGAAATAAGATGATTTTAGAGTTCCTTTTGAAGTTTTTGTAAGTAAATCCATAAATTTACAAATCCCTGTAGAATTATAGTCATAAGTTTTTATGAACGGAATAAAATTGGTAGTTATATAAATTTTACAAACGCGGTTAATATTAAAACAGTTTCAGCTCCGAAACACAAAAAAGAAATTGTCAGAGTTGCGATGAAAATTAAAAACATGTCATTGATGCTGATAAGTTGAAATGGAAATCCGCAAAAATTGAGTTAAGGAAGTTAAGTTTTTATATAAAGGATGTAAGAGTGAAAGGATTTTTAATTCTTACAAAATGTTATGTTTCAGTGCTGGTTTCATGTATTCTTATGCACATAGGGAATAAAATGGGCATGGGGTGAAGTAGTTATGTGTATGTCCTTTGTAAAAAATAGTTATCGAAGGCAAGTGACAGAGGTGTTTAAATTTTTTGGATCGAGGAGTGTGTTAACTGAGCAATTATTTTTTTTCATCTCATTTGATCGTATGTAACTATCTTGATGCTAACGCGAGTAGGTTCAAAGAAAATGTATAATGGATTTTGGTTATCGTGTAACTTGTTCTCTTTTTTATGTTCCCCCTTTTCTTTCGTCTCATACAAATATGCTTATATTTAGATTTTAGGTACGAAAAATGTAACATTATAAAATTTTGGCGAACAAAGGAATAAGTCAGCATTAACCTCAAACAACTCTGGGTAGGGGCCGCCATCAACTTTAACTTAACTTCAATTTTGGAAGTAAAAATAAAAAAATAGATACATCAATACAAATCGTAGTATCCTTTTTAATTTAAAAAATTAACAAAACAGCTTTCTATCTTTTAATATCACTGAATTCTTTTTGTTTATTCTATGGTTTTTCGCTTGTTAATTTGAACATCTTCCCTTTCCATGCATTAGAAATAAGATAATTATAAGCGTCTTTTATTCCTTGTGGAATAAATTGTAACCAATAATATTAATCAAGTTGTTCCTATAAGTTGCATGTAAGTTACATGATTTTCATTTGACGTTTTTTATAAAAGTCATTTGCTTCTGTAATTTCATAAACTTGCTTTATTTATGTTTCTATACCCGTTTTCAATCCGCCCAAACTTATTCTGCATGGAAAAATATTTAATTTAAAGTATTGTTGGCTAAGAAAGGTGGTTTAGCAGACTATCTATTTTTAGCAACCGTAGTTTCTTCTGTTCTTGTAAAATTTCAGTTTATATTTTTCAATACTTCTTTTTCGTTCTCATCCTCGTTAGTTGTTTGAATTAAAATCTCAAAAGTTTTTTTTTGGATTTTTCTTTTGCATACGACAAATCCATTTATCAGGAGTCGTTATCATTGATGATGTAAACCCTACCATAACTTCGTTGTATTTTTGCCATAGTAAAGCTTGACGTTAAGTTATGCTCCAAATAATCTTATCCTAGATTAAACTATTCTATTTTTATTAGAAGGAGGGGATGATATCTTTATCACGTTGGCATGGGTTCTTCGTTTAGAACCGCCAAAAATTATAATTTTACAGATATTGAAATTACAAAAAACATTTTTTTTCTTCTACAATATTCACTTTCTTTTTGTTACGAATCTTTAGTTTTTGCTTATAATATATTAGTATGATCTAATAAAATACAGGCGGTGCTATGCCCTGGTAGCTCAATTGGATAGAGCAGATCCGTCCTAAGGATAAGGTTGGAGGTTCAATTCCTCTTCAGGGCAGATTTTGTTGCTTTAGGTTTGGATTTGCAATAAGATCAGCTCAAACGATTTTATGGTGTGGGTAGTTGGTCTGATTTCTAGTGATGTTAGAATTAGAACTGACATTTACAGAGGATAATTTAATTGTAGGATTACAGGGTTGTTTTTTAGAACATTTTTATAATGTAATACACACACAGAGCACATAAAATATAAAATAAAGTTAAATACAAAAAGATAAGGAGAAATAAGTGATACCTCTGTGTAATCTGACGACCTTGATGTGGCTAAGAAATTCAAATATTGGCAACCCCTTACAAGATGTTATTAGCAACGGGTTGGTGTGTGTACGTTGTATTTTTGCAATAATACAGAGAATTTTGGTGTAGTAGGTAAAAGGGGCTACAGGAGCTCTCTCTCTGTCTGGAATGAGAACGGAGTTGAGTATAACGAAAGCACAATGGGTTTGCGAACGCTTTTGTTGTTTATAAATTTATGGATCGCAGTTTTTGTGTATCGTGCGGTCTGTTTTTGTGCGTTGTGGTGTGTGAATATTGTTTTTTTGGTTTTAGCCTTACATTAACGATTATTGGCGTTATGCGGATTTTTTGTAATTTAGCGGGTTGTACATATAAATACACAAGACCATTGGTATGAGTTGGGGGGCTTATTAATGCAAGGCTACTTTTGCGTTGTGGATGGGGAATCCCTTGACAAAAAAAGAAATCACCGAGAGTGTAGTAACTTATAAAAAGTGGTATTTAAAAATTCTTATATTTTGGTCATTTCGATTGCTAGTTTCCTTGCTTATATTTTGAGATTTGTAGTTTTTGGTTTGGTGGGTCAGTAGTGTTAAAAGAAACCGAAGTGCATGGTTTTAAAAATGCGTACTTGCTGTTTTTTTTTGGGGCTGATGTACTTGTAGGTATATTGTTTTACTACGATGGTTTCGGTTTTATTGTGTGGTGGGGAGAGGGCCACTATTTGTGTTTTTAGTTTTGGCGTAAAATAGCTACACTTGCGCGTAGGGGGGTGTTTACTGTGTATGAAAAAGTGTATCTTTTTTAAGGCGTAGCATTCTATATTTTTTTAAAATTCTAATAATTAAAGTTACAGCAAGCGATTTATAGAAAAATTATTGATCCGTAAGATAAGAAATTTTACCCCTGCTGCTGAGAAGAGCTCTTTAAATGAATTGTCAGGGTACTCAACATCTGCAACCACCTTCTTAATAGCTGCATTCACTATCATTTTAGCACACAGTACACACGGGGAGTGTGTACAGTAAAGTGTTGCACCCTTAGTGCTTATACCATGATATCCGCCCTGTATAATTGCATTTTGCTCAGCGTGGATTGCCCTACATATTTCGTGTCTTTGTCCTGAGGGAATATTTAATGCGTTCCTTAAACAACCAAAATGTATGCAGCTATGTAAACCCACAGCAGCTCCATTATAGCCTGTGGTTAAAATCCTCTTATCTTTTACTATAATTGCTCCAACGTGATGACGCAGGCATGTGGACCTTTCAGCTACGAGCCAAGCAAGTTTTATGAAATATTCATTCCATGATGGACGATTACACGTCTTTATTCTTTCATTTTTCACGTCAGGCATTAAATTAAAAAATTGAAATTATGTCAAATACGCTTGTGTTTTTTTTGCTAAAATCGAAATAATATATAATTACAATTGCACAATTGTGATATTTTGGGGATTGTATGAATTTTCAGGAAATTATTATGACTTTACAGAAATTTTGGTCGAAAAAAGGGTGTCTTTTACGGCAGCCTTATGATTTAGAAAAAGGAGCAGGAACATTTAATCCCGATACTTTTTTGCGTTCTTTAGGGCCAAAGCCATGGAATGTGGCTTATGTAGAAACCTCTAGAAGACCTTCTGATGGTAGGTATGGCAAAAACCCTAATAGATTGCAACATTATTATCAATTCCAAGTTATTATGAAACCTGCCCCTAGAGATGTGCAGCAAATTTATTTGAAAAGTTTAGAAGCTATAGGAATTAACTCTAGAGAGCACGATGTTAGATTTGTTGAAGATGATTGGGAATCTCCAACACTTGGGGCATGGGGACTTGGCTGGGAAGTTTGGATTGATGGTATGGAAGTAACGCAGTTTACATATTTTCAACAAATTGGTGGTATTGATTTGAACCCAATTTCTGTTGAGATTGCGTATGGTACTGAAAGGATTGCAATGTATGTTCAGAAAAAAAGTAATGTTTACGATTTGCAATGGAACGATGATGTAACTTACGGAGATATGTGCCTTGAAGAGGAAAAACAATGGTCTCTTTATAATTTTGAAATATCTAATATTGATTTGTTAAAAAAGCACTTTAGTGATTGGGAAAAAGAAGCAAGAAGACTTACTGAAATAAAACTTGTACTTCCTGCTTATGATGCGCTTATGAAATGCTCCCATTTATTTAATTTGCTTGAAGCGCGGGGAGCCATCGCGGTTTCCGAGAGAGTTGATTATGTTTTAAGGGTAGGTGCGATGGCTAAAGTTATTGCTGAAGAATATTTAAAATCTATTACAGAGGTATAAAGTTGATTGTGGAAAATAAAAAAAATGCTTTGTTGGAAATAGGCACGGAAGAAATTCCATTTTCTTATATTGAGCCTGCTTTAAAGCAAATCGAAAAACTTGCATCAGAAGCTTTTAATGCTTTAGGGTTAAAATATGAGACTCTTAAAACCTGTGCTACTTCTAGAAGACTTGTTCTGATAGTTGAAAATATTGCGAAGGGAAGTGATAATAAAATTGAATATGTTTTAGGACCATCCTTGAAAGCTGGCAGGGACAAATATGGCGAGTATACCAAAGCAGCTAGAGGATTTGCTTCAAAAAATGACATACCCCTAGAAAAACTTGTTCTTAAAAGAACTGATAAAGGAGATTATCTGTCTTTTTTAAAAAAAACTAAAAGTGAAGAAACCGATATACTTTTAGGGGGTGTTTTTTCTGAACTAATAAAGGAGATATCTTTTCCAAAAGCCATGTTATGGGAAGAAAGTAGATTTAAATTTGCAAGACCCATAAGAAATATAGTAGCACTTTATGGAAGCAAGGTGATCAAATTTCAAATTGCAGATGTAGTTTCATCAAACTGGAGTATAGGACTTCATACTTATAACGATGGTAAGATAAAGGTAGATTTACCTGAAAATTATCTTTTAATAATGAGAAACAGATCTGTAATTGTTGAGCAAAGAGAAAGATGTGTAATGATAAAAAAATCGATGGAATTTGTTGTTAAAGATGTTGGTAATGTAGTAGTTGACGAATCTCTTGTTGATGAAGTAAATTATCTTGTTGAGTATCCATCTGCTATATTGTGCTCTTTTGACAAAAAGTACCTTAATTTACCTTTGGAAGTACTTAGTGTATGTATGAAAAAAAGTCAAAAGTGCTTTTTAGTAACAGATAAAAATAATAATTTTTTAAATTATTTTGTTTGCGTTAGAAATGGCGTTTCAGAATATCAAGAAGTTGTAAAGAAAGGGTATGAGAAAGTTCTTGCTGCGAGACTCGCTGACGCTGAATTCTTTTATAATAACGATCTAAAAAAGGGACTAGAGCTTAATATAGAAAGGCTAAAAGGTGTTATTTTTCATAATGAAATTGGAACAGTTTATGAAAAGGTTGAACGTATTAAACGTATAGCACTTCTTTTTAATAAAGAGTTCAGTATGCAGATTGATGAAGATACGCTTAAAAAAGCAGTAATGTTTTCAAAAACTGATTTAGTAAGTGAAATGGTTTTTGAATACCCCGAACTTCAAGGTATAATCGGAAGAATTTATGCTTTTAAATTGGGTGAGAGCGCAGATATTGCTTTATCTATAGAACAGCATTACTGGCCGTTGGCTGCTTCTGGAAAACTTCCCTCAAATAGTGTCGCGTTTTTAGTATCTTTATCAGATAAAATAGATACATTGATAACAGGTTTTTCAATAGGTCTTGAGCCTTCAGGTTCAGCAGATCCATACGGGCTAAGAAGAGCAGGAGTAGGTTTTGTTAGGATGATAATGGAAAAGTTACCGAATTGCGATTTAGAATATGTCATGAGAAAAATTTTCGAACTTTTACCTAAAAATGTAATGAATGATCTGAAGTCGAGGAATGCTTACGAAAGGCTTGTAAACTTTTTGTATCAGAGAATAGAAAGTATTTTTGAGTTGGAAGGATATAAACTGTGTGAAGTAAAAGCTGTTACAAATGTATTTAAATTGAATCACAGGTTTAAAAATCTTGGTACTTTACGATTAAAACTTAGTGCTTTGCGAAATACAGAACTAAGATGTGATTTTTTATCCATTACAATGTTATTTAAGAGGATAGTCAATATTGTAAATCAGGCGAAAAAACAAAATATTAATATCCCCAGAATAGTAAGAGAGGATCTGCTCATTTTGGATATTGAAAAAACAGTTTTTGATGTTATTAAGAGGTTAAAAATTGAGGTTGAAAATCATATTTTGAAAGATGAGTATGGTGAGGTTTTTGATAAGGTAATAAAAATAAAGCCGTTAATTGATATTTTTTTTGAGAGAGTTATGATAATGGCAGAAGACGAAACACTAAAATTAAATAGAATTTCCCTTATAAATTACATAAAAGATATATTTACTGAATTTATTGACTTCTCATCTCTATATTGATAATAAGTTATCTTAATTTGTATCTGTGATTTTCAAGTTTTGTTTTAGGGTTAGAGAGGTTAATAAGGTTGAGTGAATTGTAATTAGACTATAAACATGCCTTGTTGTTGATTTTTAGGTTGTAGTTTGTTAGAATTTTCACTCCCAGAGGAGAGAGTTGTTTGAGAAAAAGATAGGTTGCGCTGCTAGCTCAATTGGTAGAGCAAACGACTCTTAATCGTTAGGCTATAGGTTCAACTCCTATGCGGCGCAGGTTTTTGTTAATTGCATGTGTGGTGTGTGGGTGGAGGTTGGTTTTTTGGTTCTGGCTTCGCGTGGTGCGGACGTGGCGGAATTTGGCAGACGCGTATGGCTTAGGACCATATACTGGAAAGTATGGGGGTTCAAGTCCCTCCGTCCGCAGTGTGTCAAGAGTTTTTTGTGTGTGATGTGTGGTGATATCGCTTTGAAGTCAAATTTAAAGTTAAAAAGGAAAATCAGAGTTGAATTCTCTAAACAAACAAGTTGATTTTAAACATAAAATTATTGATAAAAGGTTATGCTCCGTAAGTGTAGAAGTTGAAGTTTCTGAAAGTGTCGTAGCAGATGAAGTTAATTCTGTTTTTTCTCAAATACAACGACAAGCAAAAATTGATGGATTTAGACAGGGAAAAATTCCTAGAAATATTATTGAGGAGAAGTTTATTGAGGAAAGTAGGAGTAAAGCTATAAGAAACGTTATCAATAAAACTATTTCAAGTATTCTTGAGGAAGAAAAGTTTGATATACTCAGTTTTCCAATGGTTGATGAATTCAATTATGATTTTGGAAAGGATTTAAAATATCGTTTTACTGTGGAATGTCATCCGAAAATCGATATAACAGATTATAAGAATATCCCGATAAAAAAGGAAGTTTTTGAAATTACTGACGAGAGTTTGGATAAGAGTATTGATGCTTTAAGAGAAAAAAATGCGAAACTTATTCCGTCTAAATCAAATAAAGTTGGTGAAAATAGTTTTGTTTTTATTGATTGTGATGCTTTTGACTCTGGCGGCAAAATCCTTCCCGAGGTTGCGACCAAAAGCTATATGCTTGATTTAAATTCCGAGGATACGCGTGGTGAATTTAAAAGGGCTTTAGTAAGCTTGAAAATTGGAGATGAAAGAAATGTAAAAATTGAGTATCAAATGGATTATCCAAACAAAAATTTGGCGGATAAAATCGTAACTTTTAAAATAAAAGTAGTTGAAATAAAAGAAAAAGAGCTTCCAGAAATTAATGATGATTTTGCGAAAGATTTGGGAGCCGAAGATGTCAAAGATTTAAGAATAAAAGTAAGAAAATCGATGGAATCTGCAGAAAAGAATCGTCAGAATATGGATGTTGAGAGGCAAATTATTGAATATTTACTTGGCAGTAATAAATTTGAAGTTCCACAATCTTTGATTGCGAGTCAGGAAAGGTCTTTACTTGAAAAAATGAAAAGATATTTAGAAGGTCGGGGTATTTCTAAAGAATATATTCAAAAACGGATTAAGCTTGAAAGCATAAAGTTTAAAGAAGAAGCAGAAAAAAATATAAGGCTTTCCTACATTTTAAATGCAATATATAAAAATGAGGGCCTTATTGTAACAGATTCTGATTTTGAAATAGAAAAAAATAAAATAAAGATTTTAAATTCTGGTAGAGAAACAATTATCGATAAATTTTTTTTAGAGAGCAGGAAGAACATATTATTTTCGTTGAAAGAAAGAAAACTATTTGATTTTTTAATTAGTGACGCAAAGATTGAAATAATAGAGGGACGTATACCATCGAGTTAAAAAATGGATTAAAGTTTAAATTGATGTGGTTGAGTTGTTGTAAGTATGAGTTATTAGGAGAAAATGATGTCATCATTGGTACCTACAGTAATAGAAAGATGGAATCAAGGCTCTGCTGTAACATATGATTTGTATTCGAAGCTTCTTAAAGAGAGAGTCATTTTTGTCGGTGATGGAGAAGGGTATGTTACTACTGATTCTGCAAATACTTTGATAGCACAGCTTTTGTATTTAGATTCTGAGGAATCAGATAAAAATATAAGTTTGTATATAAATTCACCTGGGGGCATGGTTACAGCGGGACTTGCTGTTTATGATACCATGCAATTTGTGAAGAGTCCAATAAGCACGATTTGCATGGGAATGGCAATGTCTTTTGGGGCTGTTTTACTTGCGGCAGGAGCAAAGAACAAAAGGTTTGCTTTGACACATTCCCGCATAATGATACATCAGCCATTAATTTATGGCCTATCTGGTACAGTTTCTGATATTGACATAGAAACAAAAGAACTTATCTATACTAAACAGAAGCTTTCAGAGGTAATTGCAAAGCATACTGGTAAAACTGTAAAACAAGTATTAAAAGATACTGACAGAAATTATTATATGTCAGCATATGAAGCAAAGGAATACGGATTGGTAGATGAAGTGGTAGTAAGTCTAAAATGATATGTATATATTTTTATATATTTTAATAGGGCTAGACTTGAAACTTCTAAGTTTTAGGTGGCAGTACTAGTGAGTAAAAATCAGTGTTAAAAAGATTATAATGGAAAATAATTTTGACGAAAAATTTTGTATTTTTTGTAATAAAGGCTGTCCCAATAAATTATTAGGTGTCAACGATGTCTATATATGTGAAGAATGTGCAAGAAGTTCATTGGAAACTTTTGAAATTTTAAATAAAAAAGAGTCAAAAAAAGTTGTTTTGAAATTGCCAAAACCGAGCGAGATAAAAAAAAATCTTGACGATTATGTTATAGGCCAGGAACATGCAAAAAAAGTTTTGTCCGTAGCTGTGTATAATCACTATAAAAGAATAGAGACTTCATTTTCTGTGTCAAATGGAGATGAAGTCGAACTTCAGAAGTCCAACGTTTTGCTTATAGGTCCTACCGGGACAGGCAAAACCCTTTTGGCACAGACTTTAGCGAGAACGCTTGATGTTCCGTTTGCTATTTCCGATGCGACTACGTTAACTGAGGCTGGATATGTTGGAGAAGATGTTGAAAATATACTTTTAAGGCTTATACAGAGTGCGAATTTTGATATAAAAAGAGCAGAGAAAGGTATAATTTATATTGATGAAATAGACAAAATTTCAAAAAAGTCTGATAGTGTATCTATAACGAGAGATGTTTCCGGCGAAGGTGTTCAGCAAGCTCTTTTGAAAATTCTTGAGGGAACTATTGCAAGTGTTTCTCCACAAGGAGGTAGGAAGCATCCACAGCAAGAATACATTAATATGGACACTACGAATATTCTTTTTATTTGTGGCGGTGCTTTTGATGGTCTTGGAGATATGATAGAGGAACGTTTATTAAGAAAAACCTTGGGTTTCGTAAGAGATGTAGATAACAGAGGTAATTCTAAGAATGGTGGTTATACACTTTCTGAAGTTGAGGGTGGAGATTTAGTGAAATTTGGGCTTATACCGGAGTTTGTAGGAAGGCTTCCTGTACTTGCAACACTGAAATGTTTATCAACAGAAGACTTGGTTCACATTTTAACAGAACCTAAAAATGCTTTAATAAAACAATATCAAAAAATGTTTAAGTTTGAAAATGTCGAACTCGAGTTTGAGAAAGAAGCATTGAAAAATATAGCAGATGAGGCGCTGAAAAAAGGGTCTGGTGCTAGGGGGTTAAAATCAATTATAGAAAATTTATTACTTGATGCAATGTTTAGTATTCCAGATGACGGTTCAATTGTAAAGAGCGTAGTCACAGCTAAAACTGTAATGAAAAAGGAGAATCCTAAATTTGTGTATAAAAGCACAAGGGAACCTGCATGAATATACTTGATAAACTTACTAGTGATAAAAATGAAGTATCAAAAATCCCTGAGGTGCTTCCTCTTCTCCCTGTGAGAGAAATGGTTCTGTATCCTACGATGGTACTGCCTATTAGTGTAGGCAGAGAGAAGTCTATCAAAGCTTTGGAAGAGGCTATGACAACGAATAGACTTATTTTCGTTGCTACACAAAAAAATATTCAAGTTGAAGATCCTACACCCAGTGATATTTATAATATGGGAACTGTTTGCGAGGTGCTCCAAATATTAAAAATGACAGATGGTACAAAGGCTCTTGTTGAGGGGGTGTTTAGAGCCCAATGGACAGATTTTAAGTTGAGTGATAAAGGGTATGTTGAGGTAGGATTAAAAGTTTTTGATGAAAAAGTTACAAAGACTCCTGAAAGCGAAGCAATTATGAGACAGTCTGTTGTTCTTTTTGAACAGTATGTAAAGTTAAATCCGAGAATGTCGGTGGAAATTTTTGTTTCTATAAATAATATTGCTGGGCCTTCAAGGCTTGCAGATACAATAGCATCGCATCTTATCATAAAGAATAATGATAAACAAGCGCTTCTTGAATTGATAAATCCAATTGAACGTTTAGAAAAAATAATTCGAATACTAGATTCAGAAATAGAGATATTAAATATTGAAAGACGAATCCAAAGCAGAGTGAGAAGCCAAATAGAAAAAACGCAAAAAGAGTATTATCTTATTGAACAAATGAAGGCTATTCAGAAAGAACTTAAACAAAAAGATGATGCGCAGAAAGATATTGATGAGTTGAGGGACAAATTAAAAAAAATGAAAATGTCTCCGGGTGCAAGGGATGCTGTGGACAAAGAACTCGCAAGACTTGAAAAAATGATGCCGATGTCTCCTGAAGCTGCAGTTATAAGAACGTATCTTGAGTGGTTTTTAGATCTGCCCTGGGAAAAATCAACTCCGGACAATTTGGATTTGAGAAGAGCCAAAGAAATTTTAGATCAAGATCATTATGGTCTCAAAAAGATTAAAGAAAGAATTTTAGAGTATCTTGCGGTTTTATCTAGAGTACAAAAGATAAAGGGACCTATTCTGTGTTTTATTGGTCCTCCTGGAGTGGGTAAAACTTCCATTGCGAAATCTGTTGCTAGGAGTCTTGGGAGGAATTTTGTTAGGATTTCTTTAGGAGGGGTTAGGGATGAAGCTGAGATAAGAGGCCATAGACGCACTTATATAGGTTCGATGCCTGGAAAGATTATTCAGTCAATGAAAAAAGCAGCTTCTAATAATCCAGTTTTTATTCTTGACGAAATAGATAAAATGGGTTCTGATTGGAGAGGCACTCCCTCAGCGGCGTTACTTGAAGTTTTGGATCCTGAACAAAACTATGCTTTTAGTGATCATTATCTCGATGTAGATTTTGATTTATCAAATGTTATGTTTATAACTACAGCAAATACATTAAATAACATTCCAAATACTCTACTTGATAGGTTAGAAGTTATAAGATTTTCTAGTTATACTGACAGTGAAAAATATTACATAGCAGAAGATTTCATAATTCCTAAGCAATTGAAAGAGCACGGATTAAAACCTGAAGAGCTTGTTTTTGGTGACGGTGTAATTAGTGCTGTAATTAAGAACTATACTCACGAAGCTGGTGTTCGTAATCTTACGAGAGAAATTGCAAATATTTGTAGAAAAGTAATAAAGGAGCTGGAGTTCAATAAAGAGCTGAAATTAGTAGAAATTAGCACTGAAAATTTAGATGCTTATTTGGGTATAGCTCATTATGAGAGAGAGAAGATAGTTGAGAATGGTATCGGGGTAGTAACTGGTCTTGCATGGACTGATGTTGGTGGTGAGGTGCTTACGATAGAAGTAAATAAAATGAAGGGTAAAGGTTCTCTAGTTCTTACAGGGAAACTTGGTGATGTTATGAAAGAATCCGCACAAGCTGCCTTGACTTATGTTCGTTCAGCTTCTCATAAATTATCAATAGACGAGGATGTGTTTTCAAAAACTGATTTTCATGTTCATGTACCTGAAGGGGCAGTGCCAAAAGACGGACCAAGTGCAGGAATTGCTTTGGCAACTGCTCTGGCTTCAGTGTGTATGGACAAGTCTGTAAAAAAGAAAATTGCAATGACAGGAGAAGTTACATTAAGGGGTAGAGTTCTTGGTATCGGTGGACTTAAAGAAAAAGTTCTTGCTGCTCATAAAGAAGGGATAACTACTGTACTGTTTCCTGAGAGTAATAGGAAAGATTTAGTTGATATACCTGAGGACGTAATAAAAAAGCTTAAGATGATACCTGTCTCTCATATGGACGAAGTGATTTCATTAGTTGTGGAATAAGAGTAAGCACTGTTATACAATGTGGACTATCTGAAGTAAAATAAACAAAAAAAGTAGTGGAAGGAGTAAAAAAAGTGACAAAATATTATCTTTTAACACCAGGTCCCACCCAAATTCCACCAGAAGTTGCTCTTAAGGAAGCATTGCCTATAATTCATCACAGGACAAATGAGTTTGCAACAATTTATAGAAATGTTGTGGAAGGTTTAAGAAATGTGTTTCTTACTAAAAATGAGGTATATATTTTAGCTGCTTCGGGGACAGGAGCAATGGAGACAGCTGTTGTAAATCTTTTAAGTCCTGGAGATAAACTTATAGTTGCAAGTTGTGGTAATTTTGGTAATAGATGGATAAAAATAGCTCAAGGATATGGATTAAAAGTTATTTCTATTTGTGTTGAGTGGGGGAAAGTAGTAAAACCTGCTGAAATAGAAGAAGCTCTTAAAAACAATCCTGATGTTAAGGCCGTTTATACTACATTTACCGAAACCTCAACAGGTGTCACAAATGATATTAGAACTATCGGTGAAATAGTTTCAAAAACAGACGCTGTTTTAGTTGTTGACGCGATTTCTGGACTCGTAAGTCAAGAATTTAGAACTGATGAATGGAAGGTTGATTTAACAATTTCTGGTTCTCAAAAAGGCTTTATGCTTGCCCCTGGACTTGCATTCATAACTTTAAGTGATAAGGCATGGAAGCTTGTTGAAACTTCGAAACTTCCAAAGTTTTATTTTGACATTAAAAAATATAAAAAATCTTATGTTACAAATGAGACTCCTTTTACTCCTCCTGTAACTCTAGTAGTTGCTCTTGAAGAATCTATAAAACTCATTAATAAAAGAGGTTTGGAAAATATTTGGAATGATTGTAAACTTCTTGCTAAAGCTGCAAGGGCGGGAATGACGGCCCTTGGTTTAAAACTTTTTGGAGAAGTTTCTTGTGAAGTTGTTACAAGTGCTTCAGTTCCAACTGATATTGGTGGTAAGATAGTTAAAATATTGAGAGAAAAATACGGTGTCTCTATTGCTGGTGGACAGGGTCATTTAAAGGGCAAAATTATAAGATTTGCGCATATGGGTTATGTAGGCAAGGCTGACTTACTTGTTGGATTTGCATGCCTTGAAATGGTGTTAGTTGAACTTGGTATGAAAATCGAGAAAGGTAAAGCAGTAGCGGCTGCTGAAGAGGTGTTGCTAAAAACAAAGTAAAAAAGAGTATAAAATTTAGGTGTGTGTTTGTTGTGTGGTGTGGGGGGGAGTGCTAAATCAAAATTAAGACTCTGGAGGTGAAGTATAGGTTTTTTTTGAGCATTTTTGTTTAGCAATCGTGATAAATTTGTCGCAAAAATATTTAGAGAAGAGAAAAGAGGGTGGAGATGTATAAAATTTTAATGACTTATAATAATCTTGAGGGATTAGATTCATTATTTTCAAATGAGGAATTTAAAATTGATGTGTATAATAAGCCTTCTCTAGAGGAATTTAAGAAGTTAATAAAGGATTATGAGGGGCTTTTAATACGTTCTGAAGTAAAAGTTACAGCAGAAATAATTGAAGCAGCTGACAGGCTTAAGTTTATTGGGAGGGCTGGTACTGGTTTAGATAACGTTGATAAAGCTATGGCGACTAAGAGAGGTATAGTGATTGCTAATGTTCCTGGAGGAAATACGCTTTCTGTTGCAGAACACACGATAGGACTTATGCTTTCCCTTGCAAGAAATATACCCGAAGCATATAAATCGTTAAAGAATAAAAAGTGGGAACGTAAAAATTTTGTGGGTACGGAGCTTTTTGGAAAAATCTTAGGTTTAATAGGTCTTGGAAGAATAGGGACTGAAGTTGCAAAGAGAATGAGTGCTTTTGGGATGAAAGTTGTAGCATATGATCCGTTTGTAGATTCTAATTTTGCGAAGAGAAATGGAATAGAAATAAAAGGTATTAATGAGGTTTATGAGGAAGCCGATTATATATCTATTCACTCTCCTTTAAATGATAGTACTAGAGGTATGATAAATGCGGCTGCTATTAAAAAGATGAAAGATGGCGTAAGGATCATTAACTGTGCAAGAGGTCCTATAATTAACGAAAAAGATTTATGTTATGCCGTAAAATCTGGAAAAATTAAAGGTGTGGCTTTAGATGTGTTTATGAAAGAACCTCCTGAAGATTGGACTATTGTTGGAATGGAAAATGTTATTGTAACTCCTCATCTTGCTGCTTCTACAAAAGAGGCTCAAATAAGGATTGCGAAAGAAATGGGTGAAGTTATTGTAGATTTCTTTACAAGGGGTATTGTAAGAAATGCGATAAATGCTCACAAATAAATGCTGACAAGCAGAATGTGTGAATATTTTGTACAAAGGAAAGAGTATTATTGTAGTTATGTGTTGTTGGAGGATAGATATATAATGGTTTGATAGCCAATGAGAGAGACAAGTTGTATTGTCTCTCTCATTCAATGTCAGTGTTGAATTAAAATATGGATTAAAGTCTCTATCTTTTATAAAAAAGGTGTTTTGGTATAATTTATTGAATTACTTAATTAAAACACTAGGTTGTCAGGTAAATGTGTGTGATTCCGATAAACTCGACTCTGCTTTTTCGGCTTGTGGAGCTTGCAAAGTAGATAGTCTTTTAGATGCGGATGTATTTGTACTAAATACTTGCTCCGT
Organism: Candidatus Endomicrobiellum glyptotermitis; assembly: GCA_031267715.1. GTDB lineage: Bacteria > Elusimicrobiota > Endomicrobiia > Endomicrobiales > Endomicrobiaceae > Endomicrobiellum > Endomicrobiellum glyptotermitis. Next base: position 90,379 of record JAIRYQ010000002.1, read on the forward strand.
AAGAATGCAATCTGAACAGAAAACTTTTTCTTATCTTGGGAGAGTAGAAGAACTTAAACAACAAAATTTAGATATGAAAGTAGTTGTTATGGGTTGTGTTGCTGAAAGGCTCGGTTATGATATTAAGAAGCGCTTTAAGAGTGTTGATTTAGTTATAGGTACAAAAGATGTTGATGATAGTATTTCTAAGATTATGGATTTATGTTATTTAAAAGTCTCTCTTAAAAAAATAATTCCCAATGTTAGCCCTAGATCTCAAATTGTAAGTCATATTACTATTATGAAAGGTTGTAATAATTATTGCTCTTATTGTATAGTTCCGTTTGTGAGAGGAGTTGAGAAAAGTTTTGACTATAATACAGTGATAAATGAGTGTTCTTTGGTTGTAAAAAATGGTGCTAGGGAAATAATACTTTTGGGGCAAAATGTAAGTTCGTATAAGCATAGAAATGTAGACTTTTCCTTATTGCTGAAAAGTGTTGCATTGATAAAAAATCTTAAAAGAATTAGATTTACAACAAATCATCCTAAAGATTTAAATGATGACTTGATAAATGTTATAGCTACAAATCCAAAAACGTGTCCACATGTCCATCTTCCTATGCAGTCTGCGTCTAATAAGATTCTTCAGTCAATGAATAGAAGGTATACTTATGAGTATTATCTAGCTTTGATCGAGAAGTTAAGAGTTGCTGTGCCTGATATAGAGATAACTACTGATATTATAGTAGGGTTTCCAGGTGAAACTGATGAAGACTTTGAGTGTACATTAAGTGCAGTGAAAGCTATAAGGTTTAGCGGATTGTATGTCTTTAAATATTCGCCGCGCCCTAATACAAGGGCATTTGAAATGAGTGATAATGTGTCTACGATAGAGAAAAAGAGACGGCATGCTATCATACTTAAAGAATCAAATAAAATTTCCGCTGAAATTGCTTTAAAAATGGTGGGAAGTAACTGCCAAGTTTTAGTTGAAAAAATTTGGAATAATTTTATGGAGGCAAGAACAAGAAACGGACGCAAAGTTTTTCTAAAGATTAATAAAGAATATTTTGGTAAGATCATTAATGTTGTTATAAAAGAAGCAAAAGTAAATTCATTGTTTGGTGATGTAATAGGTTAATTTTTATTTATTTCTGCTTAAAGTCCTGTAATTTTATTAAGAGTAATTTTCTGCATAGAGTTATATGGAGTAAATGTATTTGGTGTTATATATGAAAGAATTTATCGCGGTTGCAATTACAATTTTTGTGGTATTTATTATCTTTAGGTTTGAGAGCAAAGTTAAACTATTTAGTGAAAAATTTAATAAAAATCCATATGAAAGCTATATTGTTAAATATTCTGATTATTTTGGTGTTGATTCTTTGCTTGTAAAAGTTGTCATGAAAAAGGAATCCAACTTGTCTCATAATGTTGTTTCAAATAAAGGTGCAGTGGGTCTCATGCAAATAATGCCTAAAACGGCTTTGGAGATTGCAAAACAATTAAATATTATGAATTATTCAAATAGTAAACTCAAAGAGGTTGAAATAAATATAATGTTTGGGATATATTATTTACGAAGACTTTTAAACCACTACAATAATAATTTAATTTTGGCCTTGGCTGCGTATAATGCTGGGTTAGGGAATGTTGAAAATTGGTACAGTAAAAATCATCTACTTGCTGAAAAAATAAGTGAAATATCTTTTAAAGAAACAAGAAATTACGTTCGATCTGTAATATTTACTTATAAAGTATATAAGTTTTTATATGCCTTTAAGAATTGGGTATGCTTTAAAAAATATAAAAATAAATTTAACTTTCGAAGTAATAGTGTTTTTAATTAAATAGAAATTCAGTAAAGCCGTACATTTTTTAATAGTTTTTGTCTACTATAGGAAAGTATTTAAAATTGTTTAGAAAAAGTTAAGATATAGTCTTTTTTGGGGATATGGGAGTGTGAGAATTAAAAAGTCTTTTGAGAAGATAACGCCTTTGATGCAGCAATACCTGGATATTAAAACTAAATATCTCAATGAGGTGCTTTTTTTTCGTCTAGGTGATTTTTATGAGATGTTTAGTGATGATGCAGTAAAGGTGGCGCCCATTCTCGAGGTTGTACTTACACAGAGAAACGGTATCCCAATGTGCGGAGTTCCTTATCATTCAGCAAACTCTTATATAAGAAAACTTATAACAAAGGGGTTGAAAGTCGCTATTTGCGAACAACTTGATGTACCTGGAAATGCAAAAGGCATTGTAAAACGCGGAGTCACGAAAGTCATAACTCCCGGGACAGTTTTAGAAGATATTCTTTTGGAATCAAAGAAAAATAACTTTTTAATGTCTCTAGCTATTGACGATGTCTTGTTGTCTACTGCATTTGCTGTGGCTGACATATCAACTGGCGATTTTTTTACTTCTAAAATAACGTTAAAATCTGTTGAAACCGAGATATTAAAATATAATCCAGGAGAGCTTGTTATATCTTCTCTTAGTATGCGGAATAGATTAATCTCAGATTTTTTAGTAAAAATTAAAATTCCCATTTCTGATGTAAGCGACTTATTTTTTAATGCTGAAAATGCTAAAAAAATGATATGCGACGTTTTTGGCAACGATGCCATAAAAGAATTTAGACTTAACAAAAGAGAAATAATTTGTGCTTGCGGAGCATTACTTGCTTACATAAAAGAAGTACAACCGCGAAGTGTTAGTATCTTTTTAAATATAAAATACATAAACAATTCGAATTTTATGTATTTAGATAGCCTTGCGATAAAAAATCTTGAACTTTTTAGCTCTATATCAAATAAAAAAACCACAAACTCATTACTTTCTGTGGTGGATTCTACAAAGACACCTATGGGAGCAAGAACTATACGACAGTGGCTTATAAAGCCGCTTTTAGATATTTCAAAAATTGAATATCGTCAAAGTGTTATAAAATTTTTTATAGATAATTCAAATCTGAGAAAAAAGGTGGTTGAAAAATTAGAGACTGTCTCAGATATTGAAAGAATAGTTGCAAGAATTGCTTCCGGTAATGCAAATCCTAAAGATATGACGGCGCTAAAGTATTCCCTAGAGGCGTTTAATGATATTTCTAAAATTATAAAGTGTGTGAATTTGTTGGATTTTAATATCCCTGATAATAACCAAGTGATAAATAAAATTTCATTGTATTTGCTCGATGAGCCTTCAATGTCTTTAAAAGATGGAAATGTAATTAGAAGTGGTGTTAATGATGAACTCGATGAATTGAGAAAAATATCTGCTGATGCGAAGTTTTATATATCTAATTTAGAGATTAAAGAAAGATCCTTGTCTGGAATAGGTAGCCTTAAAATAGGCTATACTTCAGTATTTGGCTATTATATAGAAATTAGTAAGTCAAATATTGCACGGGCACCTAAGCATTATATTCGCAAGCAAACCGTTGTGACTGGCGAGAGATATGTGACAGAAGAACTAAAAACTCTTGAAGAAAAAATATTGTCTGCTCAAGAAAAAATCTTAATACTTGAAAGTAATATATTCAGTACTTTAAGACTAGAAATATCTACTTTTAGCTCTAATATTTTAAAGACTTCGCAAATTATTTCAGAGATTGACATTTTTTGTGGTTTTGCTTCAAATGCATTGGAATACAATTATTCCTGTCCTAAAATTTTACCTGACAGAGACCTTTCTATTGAAGGTGGCAGGCATCCCGTGTTGGAAAGAGTATTGAAAAGTGGCGAATTTACAGCAAATGATATTTTATTTAAAGATTCTTCGGGTATAATGATACTTACGGGGCCAAACATGTCTGGAAAATCTACTTATTTGAGACAAACAGCACTTATTGTAATTATGGCACAAATCGGATCTTTTGTTCCAGCCCATAGAGCTGAGATAGGACTTATTGACAGAATATTTACAAGGATAGGGGCAGGGGATAATCTTGCAGGTGGTGAGTCGACTTTTATGGTAGAAATGACGGAAACAGCAAATATTTTAAATCAATATACAGAAAGAAGTCTTATTATTCTTGACGAAGTAGGAAGGGGAACATCAACTTATGATGGAATAGCTATTGCCTGGGCAATTATAGAATTTCTCGCAATGGATAGAAGAAAGTCAAAAGTGCTTTTTGCGACACATTATTTTGAACTTACTGGACTTTCTAAGATGTTTAAAGAAGTAGTAAATTATAGTGTTAGTGTTAAAGAATGGAATAACGAGGTTGTATTTTTACACAAAATAGTGCAAGGCAGTGCGGATAAGTCTTATGGGATATATGTTGCAAAAATTGCTGGGATACCGAGTCAAGTTATTAAAAAAGCTTACAGTATTTTAAGTAAATTGGAGATAAATTCTATCAGTCCAAAATATGATGATAATCTGCAATTTAAATTTTTTTCTACCAATAAATCTCAGATTCTAGAAGAATTAAAAAGTATTGATATGAATACTTTAAATCCTATGGAAGCATTTAATTTGTTATGTACTTGGAGAAAGCGATATGAATGAATTTTGTAATTAGACTAAATGATGAGATGCAGAAAGAAATAATGTTAAAGAAGTTAAAATCAGTGAGTTGTTGAAAAGAAACTAAAATGTCAATAAATATTCTATCGTATGATACAGTTAATAAAATAGCTGCGGGTGAGGTGATTGAGCGTCCCTTAAATGTTATTAAAGAGCTTGTAGAAAATTCTTTAGATGCTTTTGCTTCTTCTATTATCGTTGAAATATTAGGGGCTGGAAAAAAACTTATAAGGATTTCTGATGACGGCTTTGGTATGAGTAAGAAAGATTTAGAACTTTCTATATTGAGACATACCACAAGTAAAATTAGAGATTTTAATGATTTGTCAAAAATTCGTTCATTAGGGTTTAGAGGTGAAGCTCTTGCTTCTATAATAATTGTTTCAAATTTTAGAATAAAAACTAGAAAAAAATATGAATTTTCTGGCTGGGAACTTTCGTCAAATGGTGGTAAAAACGTTAAAGTTGCTCCATGGTCTGGAGCGGAAGGAACAATATCAGAAGTTGAAGATTTGTTTTTTAATACTCCAGCTAGACAAAAATTTTTGAAAAGTGATTCTACGGAACGTTCAAGGATTATAGGTTCGCTTGAGGAAATGGCTCTTGCAAATCACGACGTAGCTTTTAAAATGCTTTCTGAAAATAAAACGATTTTTTTTGCCTCTAAAACAAATAGTAAAATAGAGAGGTTTTCAGATATTTTAAGTAAGGATTTTTCAGAAGCGGTTAAAAACGTAAAGTTCAATCATTCTAAGATTTCATTCGATATTTATTTTACAGGGAGGGATTACCAATTATCTAGTAGAAGGTATCAATATCTTTTTGTAAATTCTAGGCCGGTGAATTATCCTAAGTGGCTTACACATTGTGTTTATCAGGTATATAAAGAATTAATTCAGAGTGACAAGCATCCAGGAATATTAATTTACGTTGATATAAGTCCATCTGAAATTGATGTGAATATACATCCGACAAAAAGGGAAGTGAAATTTGTAAATGAAAGCAGTATATATGATATGCTTTTGAAGTTGTTAAGAAATGCTCTTATTTCACATGAACATTCTAAAATACCTACAAATTCCAAAATGAATGATAATATATCTAGTTCTGATAAACATTATGGCGAGTATGCTTCAAGCTGTTTTTTGACAAATAAATCCACACTTGAGCCCAATTCTAATTACACTGCTTTAAAACAAATTTATGGCATGGGTAAACACGCTAATACTGTTGTAAAAGAAAAATTTTCACAAGAGGAATTTTTTGGAAATAATATGAGATTTGTTGGACAAATCTTTGGTACTTATATTGTTATTGAGAGCGAAGGGGATTTGTGTGTTTTTGATCAACATGCTGTTGCGGAAAGAGTTAAATATGAGCTTTATCTTTCTCAAATAGAAGATCAAGCTATTAAAGTTCAGCAAGTGTCTATGCCTGGAAGTTTTGACTTACCTCAGAGTTTTTCTGAGCTTCTTAAGACGAATATAGCTTTTTTTAATGAGCTTGGAATAATCGTTGAAGAGTTTGGACAAAATTCTTTTAGAATTACAGCATATCCAGCGTTGCTTGGAGATGTATCAATAGAGCATGTAGTTAGGACAATAGTATCAGATATTGAAAATGATAAAACTGTGAAAGGAATAAAACAGATTGAAGATAAGATTATTCGTTCAGCATGTCGTGCAAGCGTAAGGGCTGGTGATAGTGTTACGCTTGCTGAAGCTGAGAGTTTAATAGATAGCCTGTTTAATAAGTGCAAACTCCCCTTTACATGTCCTCATGGCAGACCTGTAGTATATAGGATATCTCTGAAGGAATTAGATAAATTCTTTAAAAGGAGATAGCTGTTTTTGTTATTGAATGTGAACAAGAATATAAAAATAATAGTTGTTTCCGGACCGACTGCAAGTGGGAAAACAAAAAAAGCTGTTGAGATTTGCAAAGAGAGAAATGGTGAAATAATTTCGTGTGACTCAAGACAGGTTTACAAATATTTAAATATTGGTTTAAATAAAGAGGGTACTCTTTTGCGGAGTGGATTTCGTGAGATTAATGGAGTTTTACAACATCTAACCGACATTATAAATCCCGATCAAACTTATAGCGTTGCGAATTTTGTAGAAGATGCTGATTTGAAGATTACTGAAATTCTTAGAAAAGGAAAAATTCCAGTTATAGCAGGTGGAACGGGGTTGTACATTAAATCTTTGCTTTACGGACTTGACAAAATGCCTAAAACTAATAGAGATTTAAGGGACGAGTTGAAGACTAAATCTCATATTGAACTATATGATAGACTGTTAAAACTAGATCCAGAATCCGCTGAAAAAAATAAGAACAACCCACAGAGATTGTTAAGAGCACTTGAAGTGAATATACTCTCTGGAAAAACCTTGCAAGAGCATTTTAAAATTAAAAATCCAAGATATAAATTCAATCATTACAGTATTTTTATTGAGAAGAATATTCTTTACAACAAGATTGATGAAAGATGTATGTGTATGATTAAAAATGGAATGATTGAAGAAACACAAAAAATTTTGGATATGGGTTTTAATGAGAGTTGCTTTGCACTAAGTGCTATAGGATATGGTCATGTTGTACAATATCTCGATGGAAAAATGTCGCGAGAAGATTTAATTTTAGAATTTTCAAAAGATACAAGGCATTATGCTAAGCAGCAAATCACGTGGTTCAGATCACAGCCTGACATAGAGTTTATAAATGAAAAATAAAATATTAACAAAATACGCCGGGAAGGTGGCTTTAGGAACTCTGCTTTCCAGGGTTTTAGGCTACACAAGGGATATGCTCGTAGCCAATTTGTTTGGTACAGGTATGTTTGCTGATGCTTTTTATGCAGCGGTTAGGATTCCTAATCTTTTTAGGCGTGTATTTGGAGAAGGCTCTTTTTCAGCAGCATTTATACCGATATTTAACAAATATTTAAACGAAAAAGAAAGGACATCAACTCAAAATTTTTTAAATGCAGTGTTTTCGTCTCTATTTTTAATACTTATTATTGTATCTGTTTTAGGCATGTTTTTTGCACCTGTTTTTACAAAAATATTTGCTGGGGGTTTTTTAGATAATCCTGCAAAAATGCAACTTACTATGAAAATTACAAGACTTATGTTTCCATTTATTTTTTTTATATGCCTTGCCGCTTTTTTGCTTGCTATACTCAACACTTTGTATTCGTTTTTTTTACCAGCACTTGCACCAGCGGCGTTAAGTTTCTCAGAAATTCTTTATATTTTTTTTATTGCTCCTGTAATTGTTTCTGGCAGCCAAATTAAAGGACTTGCAGTAAGTGTTATTGCAGGGGGTGTGCTACATTTTTTTATACAGTACCCAAGGCTTAAAAGTTTGGGTTGGAATTTAAGATTCAAACTTAATTTAAAGCATCCCGGTGTGAGAAAAATTATGTTTCTTATGATACCTTCAATAATAGGTTTATCCGCAGATCAGGTAAATGCACTAGTTGATAGTAGATGTGCCTCTTCTTTAGGGCAGGGTTCTGTGTCGGCGCTTTATTATTCTAATAGACTTATGCAAATGCCGCTGGGAATTTTTGGAATTGCACTTGCAACAGTATCACTTCCTATAATGTCAAATGCTTATTTAAAAAATGATATGTTAAGTTTTAAGGGGTCTCTTAGCTATTCTATAAGATTTGCAATTTTTACTTTATTTCCTTCAGCAATAGGATTGATGGTTATTGGGTTACCTGTAGTTAAGCTCTTATTTGAGCATGGCAAATTTGACGCTTTAGGATCAATTACGACAAACAATACTTTGTTTTATTACTCTCTGGGACTTCCTGCTTACGCTTTAGTAAAAATTTTCGCGAACGCTTTTTACTCGTTTCAAGATACAAAAACTCCAGCCAAAACAGCAATATGGACTATGATTTTACATATTGTATTATGTTTCGTGCTAATGTATCAAATAGGTGTAGGTGGACTTGCACTTGCGACGTCTTTATCGAGCTATTTTAATTTATTACTACTCATCATATATCTTAAGAAACGTATAGGTAAGCTTAACCGTAAGCAAATATTGTTTTCATTTTTAAAAACTTTGTTAGCATCTGTTATTATGGGTATTGTGTCTTATAATGTATGTAAAATTTCTGATAATTTGTTTATATCAGTTCCCATTTCTATAGTTTCAGGTATAACGATATTTATTTTAGTTTTATATACTTTAAAATCTGAAGAGTTAAAGACAATTCTCTCAAATGTTGTTTCTGGCAAAACATGAAGAATAGTAGACTTATGCAAACCCCCAAACTCCCTGGAGTTTATATGATGTGCGACGGGGCCGATAATATTATATATATTGGCAAAGCAAAAAACCTTAAGAACAGAATTTCGTCGTATTTTAATGCTGATATAGATTCTAAAGCCACTGCTATTATTGCACACATGCGAAAGATAAACTATATTTTATGTACTTCCGAAAGAGAAGCATTGATAATTGAAAGACAACTGATAAACAAAATTAAACCACATTTTAATTTTATGTGGAAAGATGATAAATCTTACCCTTATATTAGATTTTCAATAAATGAAGATTTTCCGCAGTTGACGTTTACAAGAAGAAAATTTGAAGATTCAGCTTTATATTTTGGTCCTTATCCGCAATTCTTCTATATGAAAAAACTTATTCGATGGCTTAAGAGAGTTTTTAAAATTCGACCATGCAAAATAGATCTGTTTGAGGGGTTTCTTCCTAAGAAAAAAAATGTTAAATCTTGCCTTTATTATCATACAGAAATGTGTTATGGTCCGTGCCTTGGTAAAATTGCATCGGAAGAATATAAGCAAAAAATTAAGGGAATTGAGTTGTTCTTAAATGGTAAGTTTAAAAAACTGGAAAATGAGTGGAAAGAACAGATGTCCGATTTAAGTGCAAATATGTGTTACGAGGATGCAAAAGAAATAAGAGATAGACTTTATGCATTACAGAGTATGTCTGAAAGAGTTATGATAAATGAAGTTACTCGAGAGGAAATGAATCAGTCTATCAAAAGAGCGGATAGTATAAATGAATTGAAGAGTTTTCTGGGACTAAGATGTCAACCCGCGATAATAGAAGGATTTGATAATTCAAATATACATGGAATAGATGCTGTAGCTTCTATGGTTAGGTTCCAAAATGGAATTGCTGATAAAAAAAATTACAGAAGATTTAGAATTAAGACGGTATATGGTATAGATGACTTTGCAAGTATAAAAGAGGTTGTCTTTAGGAGGTGTTTATCGTTAATAAGAAAAAATGAAAAGATGCCGGATTTAATTTTAGTTGATGGTGGGAAGGGTCAACTTAAATCTGCATTAAGTGCACTTAGGGAACTTCAGTTGCGGATTCCTGCGATTTCACTTGCAAAAAGTAATGAAGAGATTTTTTTACAAAATAAAGATGAACCTCTAATTTTAAGTAGACGTTCAGAGGCTCTTAAACTTTTACAATCCGTTAGAGATGAGGCTCATAGATTTGCCCTAAGTTATCATAGAAAACTTAGAGTGAAAAGTTTTTTTAATTCTCTTTGACATTAGCTAGAATTGTTTTTAGGAAAATGTTACGAAAAAAATACCGAAAAATATTATAGAGAAAATGAAGGGTTATCCTGTTTTTTATGTAAAAGTTTGGAAAGCTTGCTTTGAAATACCTGCGGGAGAAACTTTGACTTATTCGCAAATTGCTAGAAAAATAGGTATTCCTAAAAGCGCAAGAGCTGTAGGTATGGCGTTGAGTCGAAATCCTTTTGCTCCAGTGATTCCTTGTCATAGAGTTATAAGGAGTGATGGAAAAATAGGTGGGTATTCTGGTGTAGGTGGAGTAAGAAAAAAAATGAAAATGCTTAAACGTGAAAAGGAAACTGGATTTGATGCTTAAATGGATTGACGATATTCCAAGAAGTGCTGCAATGAATATGGCACTTGATGAAGTGCTTTTCAATAAATATAAAAATGAACCAGTATTAAGAATTTATTATTGGGATAATTCGTATACAACGATAGGATATTTTCAAAAAGTAGAGAGTATTACTGAAATTGAGTTTGTGAGAAGATTTACTGGTGGGCTTGCTGTAAATCATCGCAATGATATATCTTATAGCTTTATTATGTCATTAGGGTTTTGGAATGTTTATAATCAAAGGGAAACTTATAAAAATATTCATCTGGTAATACAGAAGGTTTTGCAATCATTTGGTGTCGATTCAATAATTTTATGTGATAGAATAGGGGATATAAACAACATGTGTGTTCAAACTTTTTATGAAAATGATTTGATTTCAGAAGGTAGAAAGATTGTGGGCTCATGTTTGCGTAGACGTGGTAGTAGGCTTATTGTCCAGGGTGCCATCCATGTAAATTTGAATTATAATGCTAAAAGAGTTTTTTCAGAAGATTTTGCAAAGAGCTTAGCAGGATTGCTAAATACCGAAGTAAAAAAAGAAAACTTTATTGATGATGATATTGAATCTGCAAAAAAAATTGCTAATACAAGGTATTTGAATCCGCTATGGAATAATATGTTTTAGATGACGTTAATGTTTTTTATATATGTAACATTATATATAATTTTTTTGACAGGTTTAAAAGTGACCTAGATTATCCGAAATGCCGAATCATTAGGTATTATTTAAAAGGAAGAAAAATGATATTAAGGTCTGCCTGTTTATAAGGATAAAGAGAAGGTTTGTAAATAGTTTTCTATCTTAAAAAGAGAGCTTGAGTGTTGTTTTGTTGCTATTTTGTCTGAGGATGAGCTTATCTTTAAAAACCGGAAACACTGTACTTAAGATTAATAGGTTTTTAGTTCCAAAAAAAATGTCCAATGATAAAAATCTTTTTCAGGTATAGTTTTAATAACTATTATTGAGGGCTGAGTGCCTCCCCGTACATATATTATTGTATATGCGAGATTATATATGTGTGTGTATTGGGGATTTGTGGGTTGCGTGTGCGTAGTGGGGGCCACTCAGCAAGGTAGAGATAGGGTGGCTCTTGTGGGTTAAAAGACTTTGAATTTATAGAGAGAATTTTAAGAAAAAAATTAATTGATAATTACACTTTTGCAATTAGTTAACGTGACAAGTCAAAAATTGAACAAGAAAAGTAGTTTTGATGTTTTTCTGATAACGCCTATTATGCTGTATAATTGCAGTTTTTTGGATTATACGTCAATAGCTGTATTTGTGTCTCATTAAAAAATGCTTTTTTGAAAAGCACAGTATGATTAGTAGATAAATTATACTAGTAGATTATGAAAAATATCAAAAAAGATAATTATAGATTTGACTCAGTGTATAAGAGATTTCAAGAAAATAAGCGGAATTCTTCAGTCACTTCAGGCCACATTTAACGAAAAGAAAATTATAGAGAAATCAGAAAATTGCATATAGGTTTATGGGTAAAAGGCTCTTGGGCGTTAAAAAATATAGAGACGGTGATGTTTTTTTTGCTCCAGGCCTCTTCACTTTTACGTACAAAATTCAGAAAAATTAAGTTTATTGCTACCAGATGTGATAGTGAAGAGCTTGCTTTTTTTGATGCTATGTGCTAATTCAATGGAAACAACGAAAATTTTTAGGGCGTATACGTTTAAAAATAGAAAAGCAAAGATATGAAAGTAATATGGAGAGACTAAGTCAACCTTATGTCATAGTAGAAAAAATATTTAAGTGTATTTCAAAAGATGAATATTTATAAATAGTTTCTAACTCCATTGAAAAAGTTAGAAATTGTAAAGTGTTGTATTTTTAAGAGAGATAAATTTAACCGAAAAGCGCTCGTATCTTCGGGTGTTTTACGGAATGAAATATAAATTCATTAGAGTTTCTGAAAGATTCTAAAAAGTGTAGTGTACTATACATCATATTATATCATATATACAAAATTTATATAATGAAGAATTCGAAAACAGTGCTTTAAGAGTGTGTATTGGCCTTTAAAAATAGAAAATTGACCTTATGGGGGGGTGACTATTTTGTATCCTTTTGATAATAAAGAGGGTAGAATATGTAGATATATGTGTCTTGAAGAAGGCTTAATTTTTACTCCTCGAGCTTCTTTAGGTTTAAAAAAGAATATTTTTTTAGTGAAATTTCTAAGAAATCAAGGAGTGGTGGATTTACAGACTTATATCCAAAAGATATTTTCACAACTATGCAGTTGTGAATTCTGTGTTTTAATGCTAGGTTTGGATTATTTTTAAAATATAAACAATGATAAGTGCACAGACATTCAATGAAAAAAATGAAGTGTTTGTTCCGTATTGTTTGTCAGTCTTGTTTTATCTGCTGCAGGACATGGTGGTTTAGTAGGCAGATATGTGGTAAAGAAGAGAGAAGAATCCATAAAATATTAGTGACCTAATCACACAGTATAGGATGGAGATAAAAATTGTAGCAAATAAGATAGAGAATTTGTGCAAAATGCAATGTTTTAAAAAAATCGGGGGTAAATTTAATATAACGATAAGCGTTAGGATGAGTTGTAATCCAAGGAACATTTTTGTGATTCAACTCTCATAATTAGTACGACAGATAAAACTTTATATGAAGCAAAAAGTAATTATAGGAGTCAAGTTGTTTTATGCGATAAAACAACGTAAAATAAACATAAACGTTTTAGATTTTGAGGATTGTTAAAATGCGTTTTGTTGTTTGGAGGTGGTAATGTGTAACGAGTGGAGAGAGAGATTAATTTCAGAAAATAGAGTTAAATTAGGAAAAAATGCCCTTAACGTTCTTGAGAAAAGATATTTGAAAAAGGATAAAGATGGCAATGTTATTGAAAGTCCTGAAGATTTATTCTACAGGGTTGCTGAGAATATTGCGCAAGCAGATAAGATTTATGATGAACACACGAATGTAGATGCATTGATAAGGGAATTTTATATTAGTATATCATCCCTTGATTTTTTACCAAACTCACCTACTTTAATGAATGCAGGCAGGCAATTACAGCAGCTTTCTGCTTGCTTTGTCTTACCAATAGATGATTCAATGGATTCAATTTTTGAAACATTAAAGAACACTGCTTTAATACATAAATCCGGTGGTGGAACTGGATTTTCATTTTCAAAATTGCGTCCTAAAGAAGATACAGTTAAAACTACAAGTGGAGTATCTTCAGGACCTATATCTTTTATGCAAGTTTTCGATGCGGCAACAGAAGCTATTAAACAAGGTGGTACGAGGCGTGGAGCAAATATGGGGATACTGAGGGTTGACCATCCAGATATTCTTGATTTTATAGTTTGCAAAGATAGAAATGACAGCTTGAACAATTTTAATATATCGGTTGCAATCACAAAAGAGTTTATGTATGCCTTAGAAAACAATGAGGATTATAATCTCTATAATCCACGCAACAGTGTGATAACAAGGAGATTAAGTGCAAAGGAGGTCTTTGACAAAATAGTTTTCCAAGCATGGCAAAATGGTGAACCTGGTATAGTTTTTATAGATAGAATAAACGATTATAATCCCATCCCTAAAATTGCTTCAATAGAATCCACAAATCCCTGCGGAGAACAACCGCTTATGCCTTACGAGTCTTGTAATTTGGGTTCAATAAATCTTGGTAATTTTGTAAAAGATGGTAGTATCAATTGGGGAAAGCTTGAAGAAACAGTTAAAACAGCCATTCACTTTCTTGACAATGTTATAGATATGAATAATTATCCTGTCCAAAAAATTCAGGAAGTAACTCGTTCCAATAGAAAAGTTGGACTTGGGGTCATGGGCTGGGCGGATATGCTTTTTTGTTTAGGTATACCTTATGGATCTCAAAGTTCTATTACACTCGCTGAAAAGCTCATGTGTTTTATTCAGTCTAAATCTCATGGTGCTTCTGAAGAACTTGCAGTTAAAAGAGGACCTTTTGCGAATTTCAAGCAAAGTATTTACGCAAATGGAAATCCTATGAGAAATGCGACAACAACTACAATTGCTCCAACTGGAACAATTGGCATAATTGCATCTGCTTCCGGTGGGATTGAGCCAGTTTTCGGGCTTGTTTATAAAAGGGCGAATTGTCTTGATAATGAAGAAATGTATGAGGTGAACTTGCATTTTAAAAAACTTGCGAAGGAAAAAGGATTTTATTCAATTGAACTTATGGATGAGATAGCAGATAAAGGTAGTATCTGTAAATGTAATGGGATTCCAGATGAGATAAAGAAGATTTTTATTACTTCGCATGACATTTGTCCGGAAGATCACGTGAGAATGCAAGCAGCTTTTCAGAAATTTACGGATAATGCAGTATCTAAGACTGTTAATTTTCCAAATTCAGCTATAGAAGAAGATGTGAGAAAAGTCTATGTTCTTTCTTATAAAATGGGATGTAAGGGGATAACGGTTTATCGAGATGGGAGTAGAGATAAACAAGTACTGAATCTTGTAAACAAAAAAGAAAAAAAAAATCAGGATATAATTCCAAGAACTCGACCTAAGAAGACAGCAGGGCTCACATTCCTTATGCGTACTGGTTGTGGTAAAATGTATGTTACAGTAAATGAGGATAGTACGGGAGTATGTGAAGTGTTTACACAACTTGGCAAGTCTGGAGGATGTACTTCGTCTCAAGCTGAAGCGGTGGGTCGTTTAATTTCTTTATCTTTGCGTTCTGGTGTTGATCAACAGGAAATTGTAGATCAATTAAAGGGTATAAGATGTCCTTCACCAATCATTTTTGATAGTGGAGTAATCTTATCGTGTGCTGATGCGATTGCTAAGGCTTTGGAAGCATATAGTAATGAGAAGACAGCTTTTGCGTCTAAAGCTTTTGCTTCTGGGTCTAAAAATTCCAAGAATGAAAAAAAACTTTATACTTCTAATCAAACCAATAACTTACTAGGTGCATGTCCGCAGTGTCCTGAGTGTGGTGAGATGTTAAGTTTTTTTGAAAGTTGTTCTACTTGTCATAGTTGTGGTTATTCTAAGTGTTTTTAATTTTATGTTATGTATGTTTTGTGTGCCTATTTAGTTTTATGTTGAAAGGAAGAACTGAAAGTTGATGATTAAAAACGATAAGTGGATAAAAAAAATGTCATTTGAGCACAGAATGATAGAGCCATTTGAGGGAAAGCAGGTGAGAGATGGAAAAATTTCTTTTGGAACTTCTTCTTATGGTTATGATATGCGACTTTCAAATGAGTTTATGTTTATAAAAAAAGAGCTAAAGGGAAAGGTACTTGATCCTAAAAAACCCCACGAAAAATTATTTAAAAATATAAAAGTTGAAGATTACATAGAAATTTCTCCAAATTCTATGGTTTTGGGTAAAACAATAGAATATTTTAGAATTCCTAAAGATATTTTGGCAATTGCATTCGGAAAATCTACATATGCAAGATGTGGAATTTTTGTGAATATTACTCCGTTTGAACCAGAATGGGAGGGGTATGTTACTATTTCAATAGCAAATATATCGTCAGTTTCTGTAAGGGTCTATGTGAACGAAGGTATAGCGCAAGTCTTGTTTTTGGAAACCGGAGATATTTGTGAAATTTCTTACGCTGATAGGGAAGGAAAATATCAGAAGCAGAAAACAATAGCTTTAGCAAAAGTTTGATACAATTTAAAAAAATTAAAGGCAAAATAAATGATTTTAGTATTAGATTTTGGTTCCCAGTATACTCAATTGATTGCAAGGCGCATAAGAGAAGAAAAAGTGTATTGTGAAATATATCCTGGGAATAAGAAAATTAGATCTTTTTATGAATTTAAAGATTTAAAGGGGGTAATTCTTTCAGGAGGTTATGATAGCGTTTATTCAAAAGATGCTCCTTGGCCTGATGATAAAGTATGGAAACTTGGTATTCCTATTTTTGGAATATGTTACGGGATGCAGCTTATAGCAGAGTATTTTTGCGGTAAGGTTGATCCGTCAAAGCACAGAGAATTTGGTCTTGCAAGTATTAGTATAAAAAGTAAGTGTTCTTTATTTGATGGTCTTGGCTCTAGGGAAACAGTGTGGATGAGTCATGGTGATAAGCTTTCAAAAGTCCCGAAAGGTTTCAAGGTAACAGCAGAATCTGATAATTCTCCTTATGCGGCAATAGAAAATGTGAAAAAAAATATCTATGGGGTTCAATTTCATCCAGAAGTAAAGCATTCGCTTAACGGAAGAAAGATTTTGAGAAATTTCATATTTAATACCTGCGGCTCAAATCCTGATTGGACCATGGAATCTTATATCGTTGATGAAGTTAAGAGGATTAAAGGGCAGGTTGGGGATGGTAGAGTTTTATGTGCTATGTCTGGCGGAGTTGATTCTTCTGTTGCGGCTGTGATGTTATACAGAGCTATAGGAAAACAACTTATATGTGTCCATGTAGATCATGGACTACAGAGGCTTGGTGAAACTGAAAGAGTTCGTGAAGTATTTAGTAAAATATTTGGTAAAAATCTTATTATTGTTAATGAAAAAGAGACATTTTTGTCAAGACTTAAAGGTCTAATTGATCCTGAGCAAAAAAGAAAAATTATAGGCCACACTTTTATAGAAGTTTTTGATAGAGAATCTAAGAAATTAAAAGGTATAGATTTTCTTTTGCAGGGAACAATATATCCTGATGTTATAGAAAGCTTTTCTATAAGAGGTTCCAAGGCACCAATTAAAAGTCATCATAATGTAGGTGGACTTCCTGAAAAGATGAAAATGAAACTTATTGAACCTTTAAAATTTTTATTTAAGGATGAGGTAAGAGTTTTAGGAAGAGAGCTTGGAATACCAAAAGAGATTATAGACAGACAGCCATTTCCTGGACCTGGTCTTGCAATAAGAACGTTGGGTGAGGTAACTGACGATAAGTTAAGTATTTTAAAAAAATCTGATCATATAGTGATGGAAGAAATAATGAAGGCAGGATTATACGAAAAAATATGGCAGTCTTTTGCCGTAATATTGCCTGTTAAAACAGTAGGTGTTATGGGTGATGCTAGAACTTATGAGTATGTGATAGCTATAAGGGCTGTAAATTCTGATGATGCAATGACCGCGGACTGGGTAAAATTGCCTCATGAATTGCTCGAAAAAATATCTTCTCGCATTATAAATGAAGTTAAAGGCGTTAATAGAGTAGTTTATGATATTTCTAATAAACCCCCTGCAACTATTGAGTGGGAATGATAAAATTTTATTTAGGTAGTGTGTAGAAAAAAAGGATTGATAAAAAATATCAATATTGTATTTTTGGAATGTATAAAGTTAAAGGCTTTGTAATGTGTTTTAACAACCACACCAGATATTATTCTGTAAAAGTTTTATTCTTCTTTTTAACGTCTTTATTTTTTTGTTCTTGTACAAAGTCGCAAAGTGAAAAGGATAAATACTTTTCTTCTATGCAAATAAAAGGTTCTGATACCGTTGTAAATCTTATTCAAGAATTGTCCGAAGAATTTAGCAGGCAACATCCATCGTTTAACATAGGTGTTACTGGTGGTGGTTCCGGGAATGGTTTTGTATCCTTAGTAAGCGGAACGTGTGACATTGCAATGTCTTCTCGTGAAATAGAAAAAAAAGAAATCATGTTAGCCAAAAGTAATAATATAGAGCCTAATGAGTTTAAAATTGGGCTTGACGGCATTGTAGTAATTGTGAATAGGAATAATCCTGTAAATAAATTGACTTTAGAACAGCTGCGAGATATTTTTACAGCAAAAATTACAAACTGGAAAGAAGTCGGGGGCGAAGATAGGGAAATAGTGATCCTTTCAAGAGAAAGTAACTCAGGCACATACATATTCTTTGAGGAACGTGTTCTGGGATGTGGTGATGAAGATAATTGTAATAGATTTGCCGTTCAATCGCTCATTATGCCATCTTCTCAAGCTATTTACAATGAAGTTTTTCAAAATCCTAACGCTTTAGGATATACCGGTATAGGTTTTGTGAACGGTGGAGTAAAAGCTATTTCGGTAGCGGTAAATGCGAACAGTGAATATGTTTATCCGACATTAGAAAATGTAATGAACTATACTTATCCAATATTGAGACCATTGTATCTTTATACAAATGGGATGAGGATACGCAACGTTGTTAAAATGTTTATTGATTATGTTTTATCTGAAGCTGGACAAAAAATTGTTCTAAAAACTAGCTTCGTACCAATCAAAAAAAAAGAACAAAAAAATAAAATAAAGAATTATAGAAGTGTATAAAAAACACTATTAAATTCGTTGAATGTCTTATTTATTGATTTTAAAAGTTTGTAATATGTTGTTTTGCTTTTGCTTACTGCAATTGAGGAGAAATATAACGAAATGAGAAAAATTATAGATACTATGATTGAGAAAGTAATTTTTTTGTGTGGGATGTTATCTGTAATTTTTGTTATTTTAATTTTTAGTTTTTTGTTCATAGAAAGTTTTGCTTTTTTTAGAGGTTTTAATATTATTAAGTTTATTGCTGGACGATATTGGTATCCTGATTCAGAGCCTGTATCGTTTGGCATTTTTTCTTTATTAGTAGGTTCTTTTTTAGTGACTTTAGGTGCATGTTTAATAGCAGTACCGCTTAGTGTTATGACTGCACTTTATATTTCAGAGGTTGTTAGTAAGAATGTGAGAGATATTTTAAAATCTCTAGTTGAACTTATGGCAGCGATTCCGAGTGTAGTTATAGGCTTTATTGGAATGATTGTACTTGTCCCTTGTGTTAGAAAATTGTTTAATATTCCTACTGGGCTTACTGCTTTTTCAGGGTCAGTAATGCTTGCTTTCATGGCTATACCTACGATAGTAACAATATCGGAGGATGCTATACGTTCTGTTCCTCGGCAATATAAAGAAGGTGCACTTGCCTTAGGAGCAACTAAGTGGCAGACCATAAGACGGATTGTGCTAAAAACGGCAAGGCCTGGGATAATAGCTGCAGTAATGCTCGGTATAGGTAGAGTAATAGGTGAAACTATGACTGTTATGATGGTAACAGGAAATTCCTCCCGTATACCTCATTCAATTTTTGAGCCAGTAAGGACTATGACGGCCGTAATAGCTGCTGAAATTGGAGAAACTGTTAGTGGAAGCATGCATTATAAAGCATTGTTCTCTATAGGTCTTGTGCTTTTTTTAATAACATTTATAATAAATTTTGCAGCAGAGTTGTTTCTTGGAAAGAATAAAAATAAATAAATGATGAAATTTAACCCTAAATTATCACAAAAACTTTCATATTTAGTTTTATTTTTGGCGTCTACCCTAGCTATCATGCCAGTTATCGTGATAATTTTTATAATTGTAAAAAATGGAATGTCGGTTATAAGTTGGGAGTTTTTAGTATCTATGCCTAAAAACGGAATGCGCGAAGGAGGAATTCTCCCTGCTATAATAGGTACTTTTGTAATAGTTATGTGTACCATTATGTTAACTCTTCCTACAGGGGTTTGTGCAGCAGTATATTTAAATGAATATGCAAGAGATAATACGCTCACTAGAGCGATTAAACTTGGTATTGTAAATTTGGCAGGTGTCCCGTCTGTGGTTTACGGACTGTTCGGCTTTGGTATTTTTGTTATGTTTTTAAAACTAGGTGTTTCTATTATCTCTGGGGTTTTGACTTTGTCTATAATGGAACTTCCGGTTATCGTAACTACGTCACGAAATGCGCTAAACAGTGTGCCTTATTCGTTTAGAGAAGCAAGTTGGGCACTCGGAGTTGGTCGCTGGCAAACTATAAGACATATAGTTCTCCCTAATGCTCTTCCTGGTATTATGACAGGAGCAGTACTTAGCATCGCAAGAATATCAGGTGAAACAGCCCCTATATTGTTTACTGCCGCAGCATTTTATGCCCCGCATTTGCCACATTCAATATTTGATCAAGTTATGACTTTGCCTTATCATTTGTATATTATTTCAACTCAAATTCCAAATAT
This sequence comes from Candidatus Endomicrobiellum glyptotermitis, assembly GCA_031267715.1. Classification (GTDB taxonomy): domain Bacteria; phylum Elusimicrobiota; class Endomicrobiia; order Endomicrobiales; family Endomicrobiaceae; genus Endomicrobiellum; species Endomicrobiellum glyptotermitis. The sequence continues at coordinate 110,800 of JAIRYQ010000002.1, forward strand.
GCCAAATAACATTATATTTGGCACGGCTCTTGTACTTTTATTTATGATTTTAACAATAAGTTTTGTTGCAATTTTCGTTAGGGTTTATTTCAGGAAGCATGAAAAATGGTAGATAAAATTAAAGTTGAGGATTTAAGTTGCTATTACGGTAAGAAGTGTGTACTGGAATCATTAAATATCAGTGTTGTTCAAAATGAAATTCTAAGTATTATAGGTCCATCAAACAGTGGCAAGACGACATTTCTAAGAACCCTAAATAGAATGAGTGATTTAGATTCGATATATTCGCGCAGAGGTGATGTTTACCTTGATAGTGCTAGTGTTTTTGATATGGATATGGAGGAGTTAAGAAAACGTATCGGTATGCTTTTTGCAATGCCTATATCTTTTCCTATGAGTATATATGAAAATATTGTCTATGCTCCAAAACGTCTTGGACTTATTTTTAAAAAATCTGAGCAAGATGCTTTAGTTGAGCAATCTTTAAAAGATGCATTTTTGTGGAATGAAGTTAAGGATAGATTGAAATCATCCGCTATGAAAATGTCTGGAGGACAACAACAAAGACTCTGCATTGCTAGAATTCTTGCAATTAATCCTGAGGTTATATTATTTGATGAACCATGTTCTGGACTTGATCCTATATCTACAGCGAGAGTTGAAGAGTCTATGGTTGAGCTAAAACGAAAATACACTATAGTACTTGTGACAAATAATGTAAAACAGGCATCTCGTGTTAGTGATAGAACGGCTTTTTTTCTTATGGGCAAAATTATTGAGATAGATACGACTGATAAACTGTTTGTGTCTCCTAAAAAAAAACAAACAGAAGATTATATAACAGGTAGATTTGGATAAGGAAATAAACACAAAACAGTTTATGTTATAAGGCTGTTTATATGCTTATGCGTGTCGTGCGTTGTATAAAATAAATGTATTTGTATAAAAATTGTCACTCTTAATTATGCTACTAAATTATGTTGACTTCGGAAAACTAATGTCTAAGATAGAAGTAAAGAGTTTTGATCTATATTACACAAATTTTCATGCTCTTAAGGATATAAACATCAATATTGTGGATAGGAGGATCACTACTATAATAGGTCCGTCTGGTTGTGGCAAATCTACGCTTTTGAGGTCAATAAATAGAATAAATGATATAACAGAAGGTGTGCATACTAGTGGTGAGATTAATATTTATGGTAAAAATATTTATGACAATAAAATTAATGTAGATATCTTAAGAAGAAATGTAGGAATGGTTTTTCAAAGGCCAAATCCCTTTCCAATCTCAATTTACGAAAATGTTGCGTTTGGTTTGCGAGTAAATAGGATAAGTTCAAATAGAAGTATTATTAGTGAAACTGTAGAAAGGAGTTTAAAAGCTGTTTTATTGTGGGACAATATAAAAGATAAGTTGCATAAATCAGCATTGACTTTGACTTTGGAAGAACAGCAGAGACTTTGTATTGCGAGAGTTATTGCTGTGGCTCCTCATATTATCCTTCTTGACGAGCCTTGCTCCTCTCTTGATCCGGTTGCAATTCAGAAAATTGAAGAGCTTATAATTCAATTAAAAGATAGATATACTATCATAATTGTTACACATAATATGCAGCAAGCTGCAAGAGTTTCCGATGATACTGCTTTTATGCTTTTTGGAAAACTTATTGAATTTGACAAAACTGAGAAAATATTTACAAATCCATCAAAAAAAGAGACAGAAGATTACGTAAGCGGCAGATTTTGGTAAAAGCTACAATAAAAGAAAAAAAATAGTAAGTAATATAAAATAATAGTAATAGCGAGCAGATATTATTTCTATTTTTTACATTCTAGTAGGGAGGGGATGTGCGGTATTTTGATATTGAAATGAATGATTTACAAAATCGTCTTATTGATATGGCAGCTCTTGTTCAAGAGATGATAAGAGCTGCAACGCAAGAACTTGTCAGGGAAGAATCAAAAAAACAGTTTGACACAGTAGTATTTCATTTAGAAAAAGAAGTTAATGTTCAAGAGATAGTTATTGATGAGAAATGTTTAAAACTTATAGCTTTAAATCAGCCTGTAGGTATCGACTTAAGGTTCATAACTTCAGCTATGCGTATTAATAGTGATTTAGAGAGAATGGGGGATGAGGCTGTTAATATAAGCAAAATGACTTCATGTTTACTAAAATATCCAGAATTTATTCCTCCTATTGGTATTTCCAAGATGGTAGAAATTGTACAGGGTATGGTGATGGATTGTATAAAAGCCTTTAATACAAATGATGCTGAACTTGCGTTATCAGTGCTTGCAAAAGATAGTGAAGTTGATGATTTAAGAGATGGGATTTTAGATAATATTAAGAATTTAATGATTGAATTCTCAGATATTAACGCAATTAGAAAGGCAGTTGATTTAATTTTTATAACAAAAAGTATAGAAAGACTTGGTGACCATGCTACAAATATCAGCGAGGATATCGTTTTTATGGTTCATGGTAAAGATGTTCGCCATATAGGAATTGGGTAACAAACACATTGTTTTTGATGCGTGCATGATGAGAGCGTTATGTTTTTGTATAAAAAAGTGTACTAGATGAAAGAACAAGGTATTAAGGTTAATATTATAGCGTATGTTTTTCCTAGAAAAGATGTAAGTATTGTAGAATATAATAAGGTTTTTGTGGGGGGTATACTTTTTACTTGAAGCAAGTTTTAGGTGAAAGCATAGAAGATTTAAAGCATATTTAAAATGTTTCTTATTATTTTTATGTGCAATTTTTTTTAAAAAGAAGTCTGTTCTTTATATTTATCTTTGAACAATACCCCCATATAATGTGATATATGAAATGTTACTTTTGTAGTAAGAAAAGTCTTAAAATCTATGGAGGAGTGTTCCCTTTAGATCATATGGGAGAGATAGATTTCGAGCAAAAGATTAATTGAGAGTTAACCTCCTTTAAATAGCCAGATATCTCTCTTTGGTATGAGACAAATACACGAGCGCTTGTAAGACATAAACAAATGTATAAATTATATGCCTATATGTCCGATAATAAATATCATGTGATGTGCTGTTTTATATATTCATATGTTGCTTTTGGTGTTAATATCTTAAAAATTTATCTTTTTCATAAAGATTAGTTTTTCTTGTGTTACGAAAAAGTGTGTAGGATATAATAAAATTTATGTTAATATTGAATATAGGCGATGGTAAAGGCAAGACAACTGCTTCTATAGGTCAAATAATTCGCTCTTTAGGGCATGGTTTTAAAGTTTGTCTTATACAGTTGTTTAAAAACAATAATTTTTATGGGGAGCAGAATATCTTATTAAAATTAGAAAATTTGGATTTTTTTTCTTTTGTAAAAAAACATCCCTATTACTTAAGAGGCATAAGTTCTGAGGAACTTGCAAATTTATGCGATTCTGCTATGAGAAAATTGAGGGAGCTTACCATCGTTGATTCTAAGAAGTATGATTTGATTGTTTTAGACGAGTTTAATGTTGCATTAAGGGATAAACTTATAAATGAGAACGAATTTGTTGCTCTCATAGAAAAATTATCATGGGAGTCAAACGTAGTTGTAACCGGCAGAGGATCTCCACAAGCACTGATTGATATGGCAGATTTAGTTACTGAAATGAAGGAGATCAAACATCCTTATAAAAATGGAGTGCGGGCACAAAAGGGTATAGAATACTGACAATAAATTGTTAAAATAAAATCTGATGAAGAAAATTGTTGTTTATGTTTGCGTCTTTATATTGTTATTTTTGTTAACAAATATTGTTTGGAGCAAAGACTACGGACGTATAGTTTCTTTGTCGCCTTCAGCTACAGAAAGTCTCTATGAATTAGGTATTGAGCAATCTGTAGTAGGTATAACAGCTTATTGTCCTAAGGGAATGATTAAAAAAGAAGCAGTAGGTACGCTTCTAGAGCCTAATATAGAAAAAATAATACTTCTTGATCCTGATTTGATTATTTTAACAAAAGAGGGGAATAGTAAATCTACAGCTGAGAAATTCGAGTATCTTGGCTTTGAAGTATATGTTATGGAAGCGGCTGAAAATTTCAATGAAATATGTGTGAGCTACTTCGATTTGGCCAAAAAACTTAATAAGTCAAAAAGAGGAAAAAGGATAATAGATGCTGCGAGATGTTTATTGGATGAAATTCATAACAGCTTAAAAGGTTTTGATGAATTAGGAGTGTTTTGGGAGATTGGTGCAAGGCCACTCTTTACTTCAGGTAAACGAAGCTTTATAAATGACTATAACTATTATACAAGAACTGTGAATGTATATGGTGATTTTAATATGCGATATTTTATTGTTAACATTGAAGATGTTATTAAACAAAACCCTGACGTCATATTGCTAGCAAGTATAGATGGTGTCAATAATAATGATGAAGTAATGAGATGGAACAGGTATAAAACGATAAAGGCTGTAAAGAACAGTAAGGTTTTTGTAATTAATGTTGTTGATAATTGTATATTTAAGCCGACACCACTAAAGTTTGCAGAAAATGTAGCACTGCTTTCAAAAATTATTCGCTGAGGTATTTTTAAATTATAAATAAAAAGATTTTATTTACTTATCTACTAATGCTGATTTTGCTCATTATTGTGTTTTTATTTTCCTTAGTGTATGGTTTAAATGAAGTGTCGTTTATTAAGGTGTTGAAGGCATTGCTTGGTAACGTGAGTACTGGAGATACAGTAGTAATGATAATAAAACAAGTACGTTTACCTAGAACTATTATGGCTTGTATTGTAGGAGCGGGTCTTTCTGTGAGTGGTTGCGTGTTTCAAGCAATATTAAAAAACCCTCTAGCTGATCCTTTTACTTTAGGTATATCAGGTGGTGCCGCTTTAGGTGTGGCTATAGCTTTTGTGTTTGGATTTCAATCCGTAACAAATTTTTTTGTTCCTTTTTGTGCTTTTATAGGTATGGCTATATCAGTAATCGTTGTATATTTAGTGAGTATAAGAAGAAGATTTTCCTCAAAAACTATGATTTTATCTGGTGTAGTTGTGAGTTATATCTTTTCGTCTGCTGTAATGCTTCTATTTGCGCTATCCCCCTCAAATAGTGTGCAGACTGCTTTCATGTGGCTTATAGGGGATTTTTCTAATTTCGATGAAAGGCTACTTCCATTTATTACGGTGGTTATACTTGCAAGTATAATAATTTTATCTTTATTTGGAAATGTAATTAATGCTGTATGTTTTAGCGATGAGAAGTCAAAAACTTTTGGCATACATATTGCAAAAAATATAACGTTTTTGTTTTTTACAGCTTCAATTATTACGGCGGCAACAGTCTCGGCTTGTGGTATTATAGGCTTTATCGGGTTAATGATACCACATGCTATGCGGAAAATTGTTGGGATGAATAACGTATTTCTTATTCCAGTCTCAGCTTTCTCTGGAGCATTTTTTTTACCCCTTTGTGATAGTTTGAGTAGGATTTTATTTTCGCCAGTTTCGATACCTATAGGAATTATAACAAATATGATAGGTGGGTTTTTTTTTGTTTGTCTGTTATTGAAATCTGATGGAACATATATAAAATGATGCATATAGATAATGTTTCTGCAGGTTACTTAGATAAAGAGATTTTGAAGAGTATCTCGTGTAAGATAAATGAAAAAGATTTTTTCGGCGTAATTGGTAAAAATGGTGTAGGGAAGAGTACTTTATTGAAGGTTTTGTGCAAATTGATTAAACCATATTCTGGGGATGTATTTGTAAATTGTAAAAATATAAATTATTTTTCAAGAAGAGAGTTTGCAAAAATGATTGCTTTTTTACCTCAACATGTGGATACCTCATCATTATCTTTCAGTGTATTTGAATTTATTGCGTTTGGAAGATATCCTTATATGAACATTTTTAAAATTCCTTCTGGTAAAGATTATGTTGTAATAAAAAGGATTATGGATTTTTTACAAATAACAAATTTAGCTCAGAGAAAAATCAATGAACTTTCAGGTGGCGAGAAGCAGAAGATTTTAATAGCGCAAGTCCTTGCTCAAGAAACCGATATTATTGTTTTTGATGAGCCTACTTCGCATTTGGATATAGGCAGCCAAAATGACATTTTAGGGATATTGAGGGACTTGAATGAAAATTATAATAAAATAATAATTTTAACTTTACATGACTTAAATGTTGCAAGTGAATTCTGTAATAAACTAGTTCTATTAGAGAATGGTTCTATTTGTAAGTATGGAACACCTGAAGAAGTCTTAAATTGTGTAGATATTGAAAGAGTTTATAATACAGAAGTCATTGTAAAGATAAACCCGATTTCACATAAACCTTATGTCTTGTCATTAAGTAAAAAAGTAGAAGAAAGATAAAAGCCTCATTTCCTAAATGCGAATTTTATGTTGTTTTTTAAACAGATTGACAAAATTATAAGAGTAAAGAATATCCCTATCATTGCTCCAATCAAAACGTCAAATGGAAAATGATTTCCTGAATATACTCGTTCAAAAGCTACTCCTAGAGATAGAAACATGTACCAGTACCAATATTTTTTTACTGACATAAACATAAATGTACATATAGTGAATACAAGCTGTGTATGCCCTGAAGGAAAAGAATTTGTATATGATGTTTCAAACATTACATTTACATTTTCTAAAGTTGTTAAAGGGCGCGGAATTTTGAAACAATGTTTTAAAGTATACGTTAGAATAGCCCCGACTGTTAAGATGCTTGCGAGGAGAATAAGCATACTCCAAAAACAATCTTTTTTGTTATTCCAGAGTATTCCTATGGATATTATTAATATGACAATTAAACTTAAATTGAATTTTTTAGAATCACAATAAGATATTGGCGATATATAAAAGTCTAAAAACTTACATTTTGTGTCTGAGTTTATATATTTAAAAACTTTATAATTGATTTTTATAAGATTTTGATGTATCTTATACCATAAAGTGTCTGTATCAGATGATTTGTATAAAGTGAATGTAGATCTTTTGCTTTTTTTATTGTTTTTGTTTTGATTTATATAAGACATAAAAATCCTATCAGCATGGTTTTCTTTGTTATCTAGATTATCTATAAGAAGAAGGTATAGGTGATTATTTCTTGTAGCAGTGGTGCACTTTATTCCTTCGTTTTGTTCTTGAGCCATTAGTTTTTCTACTTGAGTTAAAGGAGTAATAATAATTATAAATAGTGAGAATAGCCATATAATATGAGAACAAGCTCTAAATCGTTTTAAATACCAGAATATTAAATGTAAATGTTGTAATACGTAAATTGATAAAATTGAATAACTAGTTAATGAACAGCATGTTGATATTTTGCTAAAAATTGCTTCCGCATTAAGAAAAATAAATATAGGCACTGAAGAACATTCAATGAGTAATGTATCTTTGTTTTTTTGATAAGTTTCTTTTATGTGTAAAAATATTGCAGCTATGAAAATCAGGAACATGATGGGGAATATGTAGTCCGGTTGTGCGTAAATTGTTTTTTTTAAAAAGCTGAAAGAAAATTTTAAGGTCTGAAATTCAAGGTATGTCGCCAAATTGTCCCTAGTAATATCCCATACTATAATTAGCAAGAATATTAGAACAGATTTTATAAATGTTAGATACGGCTCTTTTTTTTTAATCCAGAGTTCATGTTCTGACGAAGAAAAGATGAAGAAAACAAAAATCGAAAAGCATATCAACATATTATTGCCGTGATTAAGAAAAGAAGTAACCCCCTGCTACTAAATAAGTACCAAAAATTTTTATTGTTAGTTTCTATTGAGAGCGTAAAGACGAATACTGCTAATACCCAGAATAATGACATATATATATATAATCCATTTGTTTCTCAGTTGTCATAGTAATTCCTAAAACTATTTAATTGCATTCTAAATTTTCCAGGATTTAGTGATTTTCTTGTTGCTATAACAAGCATAATCTACTATATTTATTGCGTATTTGTACATTGTAATATAATATGCGAAATGATAAAATACCCGGTTATGTAAATTCTATAACATATTTATAAACATAGTGAGTAATAAAAAACTATCAAGATCAAAATGAAAATAGAAACAAGAATCGGAACTCCGTACTATTTGATTGATGAGAAAAAACTACTCAAAAATCTAAAAAAGATTAAATATCTGCGGGACCATTCAGGGGTTAAATCAATTTTGGCCTTGAAGTGTTTTTCCACTTGGGCAGTGTTTGATCTAATGAGTAAATATATGGACGGTACGACCAGCAGTTCTTTATATGAAACTAGGTTGGGGTATGAAAAATTTGGAAAAGAAACGCATGCTTTTAGCGTTGCTTACTCTATTGATGACATAAACGGACTTAAAAATATATGTGATAAAATTATATTTAATTCTGTGTCGCAACTAAAAATGTTTTATAACGAAGTTAAACATATTAAAATTGGGTTGAGAGTAAATCCTGGCATTAGTTATTCACATTTTGACTTGGCTGATCCTGCAAGAAAATATTCAAGACTGGGTGCTATTTCTCAAGAAGATGTTATGTCAGTGTTAGATAGTATCAGTGGTTTGATGTTTCACTGTAATTGTGAGAATGACGACTTTGAAAGTTTTAGTGACATGCTTGATAGAATATCTAGAAAGTATGAAAAGATTTTAAGTAAAGTCGAGTGGGTTAGTCTTGGTGGGGGATTATATTTTACGAAGGATAATTATCCTTTGGATAAGTTCTGCCGAATATTGAAAAGTTTCAGTGAAAAATATAGAGTTCAGGTTTATTTGGAGCCGGGTGAGGCTGCGATTACAAAAAGCTGTGAACTTGTTACTTCGGTTTTAGACATTGTAAAAAATGTAAAAACTATAGCAATAGTTGACGCTTCTATTGAGTCCCATATGCTTGATTTGCTTACGTATAGGATTGTAGCTAAAATTAATGCTGAGGTAGGAGGGAATGAGTATATTATAGCGGGTAGTTCTTGCCTTGCAGGTGATGTTTTTGGTAAATATAAAATTAGAGATGAGCTTAGAGTTGGTTCTAAGGTGTGTTTTGTTGATGCCGCAGGCTATACTATAGTTAAAAAAAACTGGTTTAATGGACTCAAGATGCCTTCTATTGTTGTCAAAAGACTTAATGGGAATATAGAAATTGTGAGGAAGTTTTTATACAAAGACTTTTTAGGTAGCTTATCATAAAAACATAGAAAATAGAAATAGGAGAGATTTTATAAGAAATGAAAAAGAGAAACATACTTCTTATAGGGGCTGGTGGTGTGTCTCACGTTGCCGCTCATAAACTTGCACAAAATAATGATTTATTTGGAAATATTTATTTAGTCTCGCGCTCAATTGAAAGCTGCGAGCAAATACTGAAAAGTATAGAGTATAAAGAAAATTATAAAGACGCTTCAAAAAAAATTCAAATAAAGCAAGTGAACGCTTTAGATGTTTCAGAGGTGATTAAGCTAATAAGAGACTTTGAAATTTCTATTACTATGAATTTAGCATCAGCATTTTGCAACATGTCGATATTGGAGGCTTGTATAGAAGGTTGTTCGGCGTACATAGACGCTGCAATACATGAAGAACCTCTTAAAGTATGCGAGGATCCTCCATGGTATGCTAACTATGAGTGGAAACGTAAGGATCGTTGCAAAAATAAAATAACTGCGATTTTAGGTGCTGGATTTGATCCAGGTGTTGTAAATGCTTATGTAGCATATGCAAAAAAGCATTTTTTTGACACGATAGATACAATAGATATTATGGATGTTAATGTTGGGAATCATGGGAGATATTTCGCCACAAATTTTGATCCTGAAATAAACTTCAGGGAGTTTATTAAAGTTTGGACATGGATAGATAAAAAATGGGTGTGTAAAACAGTTCACTCTGAAAAAATGATTTATGATTTTCCTGTAGTAGGTAAACAAACTATATACTTAAGTGGCCATGATGAGATTCATTCTCTTTCAAAGAATATTGATGCTAATTCAATAAGATTTTGGATGGGATTTAGTGATCATTACATAAATTGTTTTAATGTTCTTAAAAATATAGGACTTCTGTCAGAGAAACCTGTAAAAACAAAAGAAGGCCTTGAGGTGGTGCCGTTGAAAGTAGTAAAAGCATGTCTCCCTGACCCTAAAACTCTTGCTCCTGATTATACTGGAAATACCTGTATAGGGGACATGATAGTAGGTACAAAATATGGTAATAAAAAAGAGGTTTTTATATATAATGTGAGTAATCACGAAGTATGTTATAATGAAGTTGAATCTCAAGCTATCAGTTACACAGCAGGTGTACCGATTGCTGCAGCTGCTATTTTGATAGCCAGTGGAGATTGGGATGTTAAAAAAATGGTAAATGTTGAAGAACTTGATCCTGATCCTTATCTTGATTTACTTGTGAATATGGGCTTGCCCACCAAAACGCTTTTTTTATGAAGTAATCTTTTAGAAATTACCTCTGTATATTGTTTTATTTGGGCTTTGGTTTTTGAAATTTTCCTTGTCCGATAATAAATATTATGTTAAGTACATTGAAGTTTTTAATAATTTATAAACACTAAATTAAATTATTAATATTTTTGAAATTTATACTTGTAAATATATATAATTTCTATTATAATTATATATTACTTTAATAATTATAAGTTGTTATTCACAATAATGTGAATCGAAGTAGTAAAAGGGATATGGATTAAAAAAAAATCAACTGCCATATGGTTGTATTTTAACCGTTTGGACAGCTGATCTTTTTTGCTTTTGCTAAATTTTTGTTACTACCTGAAGGATGAGATTTGAAATGAGAATAGTGAAAATTTATTCAGATGAGTTTGTTTTTTATAAGTGTTTCTGCAATTTGAACTGCATTTAAGGCAGCTCCTTTTAATAAATTATCTGATACGACCCAGAACGTTAAAGCATAGTTTTTTGTTGAAATATCTGAGCGAATTCTACCTACATAAGTTACTTGCGTATTTTCTGCAAATAATGGCATGGGATATTTTAATTTTTCAGGTCTATCTAAAAGCTCAATACCACTAGCTTTTGATAATAATTCTTTTGCCTGTTCAGAGGAAATATGTTTTTCAGTTTCAATCCATATGCTTTCAGAGTGAGAACGAAAGACCGGAACTCTTACGCATGTTGCGCTAACCTCTATTGAACTATCTCCCATAATTTTTTTTGTCTCATTCGTCATTTTCATTTCTTCCTTTGTATATCCGTTCTCTGTAAAAATATCTATTTGTGGTATCAAATTAAAGGCTATTGGATAATAAAATTTCTTATTAGGATTAATCTCTAATCTTTTTTTATCTTCTATATTTCTCCAGATTTTTACTTGATCTTTAAGCTCGTCAATACCTTTTTGTCCTGCCCCAGAAACCGCCTGATATGTTGAAACAATAACTCTTTTTACCTTCGCAAAATCGTGCAATGGTTTTAGAGCTATCACCATTTGAATTGTAGAACAATTAGGGTTTGCGATGAGTTTTTTATCTTTTTTTAAATCATGAGGATTTACTTCAGGAACAATCAATGGAATATTCTTATCCATTCTCCATGCACTTGAATTATCTATAACAAAACTTCCGTTATCTACAAAAATAGGAGCAAACTCTTTTGAGACTTCTACCCCTGCACTAAATAAAGCAATATCAGTGTTTTTAGTGTTATTTTTTGTAAGCAGTTCAACTGGCAAGTCTTTGTTTTTATATATTAGTTTTTTACCTTCAGAACGTTTTGAAGCTAAAAATTTTATGCTTTTTACAGGAAATTTTCTGCTTTCAAGCATTTTGATCATTTCAAGTCCAACCGCTCCGGTAGCACCTACTACTGTTACTCTGTACTTTTTCATAATTTTCCTCTTTATAAAATCCATCCCGCTATCATATCATATATAGGAAGCTATTAAGTCGCCAATTTTTGTTGTTGAAAGTCCCGTTTTACCTGCTGACATACTTTTAATTTTACCTGATTTTAAGGCTTTAATAACTGCATTGTCAATATCTTTTGCAGCTTTTAATTCCCCTATTGTTTCAAGCATCATAGTGCCTGCACTAATTGCTGCTATAGGGTTTATTACGTTTAATCCCGTATATTTAGGAGCTGATCCACCCATAGGTTCAAACATTGATACTCCTTCTGGATTAATATTTCCTCCTGCTGCAACTCCCATTCCTCCCTGAATTATAGCTGCAAGATCCGTGATAATATCACCAAAGAGGTTATCTGTAACTATGACGTCAAACCACTCAGGATTTTTTACGATCCACATACACGCTGCATCAACATTTACGTAATCGCCTTTAATTTTGGTATATTCTTTTGCGACAATGTTAAAAGTTCTCTGCCATAAATCCGAAGCATAAGTTAGAACATTTGTTTTTCCGCATAATGTTAATTTATTGTTTTTTCCTCTTTTTTTAGTGAGCTCAAATGCATAGCGAATACATCTTTCAACGCCAAATCTTGTGTTTATAGATTCTTGAATTGCTACTTCTTGAAGCGTATCTTTTTTTAGAAAACCGCCTGATCCCGTGTATAAACCTTCTGTGTTTTCTCGGACAATTATCATATCTATATCCTCAGCTTCCTTGTCTTTTAAAGGAGTTTCAACATTTGGATAGAGTTTAACTGGACGTAAATTTATGTACTGGTCAAGCTCAAAACGTAATCTTAAGAGAATGCCTTTTTCAAGGATCCCTGGTTTTACTTCAGGATGTCCTATTGCTCCTAAATATATTGCACTGAATTTTTTAAATTCTTCTATAACACTATCTGGGAGAATTTCTCCTGTTTTTAAGTATCTTTTTCCTCCGAGGTCGTAGTTTATAAAATCAATCCTAAAATTATTTTTTTTTGCGGCAGTTTCAACCACCTTTACCCCTTCTTTTATGACTTCAGGACCTGTTCCGTCTCCAGGGATAAGTGCTATTTTATAAGAATTAAACATCAAAACTCCTCCGTACAAAATTATTTTATATGAATAAAAAAAATACCGCGCCGGGGGCCCGCCCGCGGGGCGCGTATTTAAAGATTTAAGAAAGATGATCGTCGCCAGATTAAAAACGCCACCACGCTATAGTTTTAGTAATTTTATAAAGTTTTCAATTTATATAAATACTTATTACTATCTTATTTATAAGTCTTACAGTTGAAAAAAAGACATCAGACCTTATACTTTTTTCTCTCTATCAAACACCAATTAGGTTCAAGTTTTTTAGTTTTATTTTTTTGATATTTCTTTTCGTAGTTCTTATTGTTTTTTTTGTGAATGTAAAAAACTTACATACATATATGTGTATGTATAACAAAAAAAACTCTATAGAGCATCATAGGAGACAACCTCGCGCCAAATTTAGATAACAACACTCCCCCCAACACAAAAATAATACCCGCCCAACTAAAACCAAATCATCCATCTGCAAACCTAAAATAAACGCAAGAAACGCAAAAAAAAACAACACACAAACACACACAGCACAAATACCTACCACTTCTATATATTAATATACAAATGCGTGATGCGTGTGCTGCTTTAGCTATCTCGGACTCTTTTTTATTTTTTTGTATCCGTCATTTTTTATTTTATATACTTCAAAAGTCCTCCGGATTTTATAATTTCTTGCATAAATTCTGGAAAAGGTTGTGATTTATAGATTTTATTTTTTGTTATGTCTCTAATGATACCCTGATTTAGGTTTATTTCTATTATATCGCTATTGTTTATGGCTTTTACGGCTTCTGTTGATTCTAAAATAGGAAGCCCTATGTTTATTGAGTTTCTAAAAAATATTCTTGCAAAGGAATTAGCTATCACAGCTGAAACGCCAGCTGCTTTAATTGCTATGGGAGCGTGCTCTCTTGAAGATCCGCATCCAAAATTATTTTCCGCAACTATAATGTCTCCTTGTTTAACATTTTTTACAAAATTTTTGTCTATATCTTCCATACAATATTTTGCAAGTATAGCAGCTTCTGTTGTATTCAAGTACCTTGCAGGTATTATCTCATCTGTGTTTATGTTTGAACCATACTTATGAACTTTTCCTCTTAGAATCATTTCAGACACATTTTCTCCCGTTTCTTTTTTAATTTATTTTTAATTTATTTTTTAATCAGGGAACATTTACTTAAAAATGTTCCCTATAGTTTAAAAGAGTACATTTTATACACCCATACAATACGATAAATATTCTTATATCATGTCCGGTGTAGCAATATATCCTTTTATTGAACTTGCTGCCGCTACCGCAGGACTTGCTAGAAATAATTGTGATTTGATATGTCCCATTCTCCCCACAAAATTTCTGTTTGTAGTTGAAACACATTTTTCGCCTGAAGCTAGTATCCCCATATGTCCACCGAGACAAGGTCCACATGTTGGAGCCGAAATTATGGCTCCGGCATCTGTAAATATTTTAAGCAGTCCTTCGTTTAAAGCTTGGGAGTAAACCTCTGGTGTTGCAGGGATTATAATGGTTCTAATATTTGAATTTATTTTTTTACCTCTTTTTATGATTGACGCGGCAATTCTCAAGTCTTCAATTCTACCGTTAGTACAAGAACCTATTACTACTTGGTCTATATAAGTTTTTTTGATATTTTTTACAGCTTTTGTATTGGATGGTAAAAAAGGCATTGAAACTTGGGGTAGAATTTTACTGCAGTCTATTTCAATTGTTTTTATATATTTGGCATCTTTATCGCTTGTATAAAATTTATAATTTTTTTGCCTTCTTTCTGCCATATATTCTTCTGTTATTTCGTCAGGTATAAATATACCGCTTTTACCGCCTGCTTCTATAGCCATATTCGCTATTGTAAATCTGTTTGCCATTGTAAGTTTTTTACACAAAGGACCTGTAAATTCCATTGAATTATAAAGTGCCCCATCAACACCGATAAGACCAATTATATAAAGGATAATATCCTTACCACTCACCCACTTGCCTAACTTTCCTTTTAAAATAAATTTAATTGAATTAGGGACCTTTAACCATATCTTTCCAGTTGCCATTGCAGCTGCGACATCTGTTGAACCTACTCCCGTTGAAAAGGCACCTAAAGCTCCATAAGTGCACGTATGAGAATCTGCACCTATAATAACTTCTCCTGACGCTATAATTCCTTTCTCAGGAAGAAGTACATGCTCCACACCAACGTTTCCGCCTTCATAATAATGCTTTATTTTTTGTTCTTTTGCGAACTCCCTTACAAACTTAATGTGTTCTGCACTTAAAATATCCTTATTTGGCGTAAAGTGATCCATAACTAAAACCAATCTATTTCTATTAAAAATTTTTTTTGTTCCAATTTTTCTGAATTCTTTTATTGCCAAGGGTGCTGTAACATCGTTTGAAAGCACTATATCAACCTTAGGCTCTACGAATTCACCAGCCTTAACAACTTTCTTACCGCAATGTTCTGCTAATATTTTTTCTGTAATAGTACTACCCATTTATTTCCTCTTTCTTGTTATTGTTATCATACGACTTTGCTTTATTGATTGCTTGTATATAAGCCTTTGCACTTGCTTCAACTATATCAGTTGAGGTTCCTTTACCAGAATATATAACTCCTTTATACTCTACTTTTAATATAACCTCACCGAGAGCATCTTCACCCGAGGAAATTGCGCGCAATAAAAAGTCTGTAAATTTAATATTCATGCCTATTATTTTGTCTATCGCTTTATACACTGCGTCAACGGGACCTGAACCATAAGCCGTCTCGCGAAAAATGATTGGTTTTGTTTTTTTACTATCACTATTTTTTAGTATTTCTACAGTAGCTGCAGGTATTATTTTGCTGCCTGCAGTAGCACTTAAGTAACCTAAAACAAAAATCTCTTTTCCAGAAGCAGCGTCTTCCTCCTCTACTAAAGCAATTATATCTTCATCAAAAATTGTTTTCTTTTTGTCAGCTAGAGCTTTAAATTTCTCAAAAATCTGTTCTAAGGTTTTACTTTTTTCTAATTTGAAACCTATATCTTTAATTCTTTTAAAGAGTGCGTGTTTGCCAGAATGTTTACCCAAAATCAACGAGCTCCCAGGTACACCTACATCGGTGGGACTCATAATTTCGTAAGTTTCTCTATCTTTTAGGATTCCATCTTGATGAACTCCGGATTCATGAGCAAAAGCGTTTGCTCCTACGATAGCCTTGTTTACCTGTACTGAAATACCTGTCAATCTTGAAACAAGTTTACTCGTGTTATATATTTCATTTGTCTTAATTGAATGCTTTAAATTATAATACCTAGACCTTACTTTTAGTATCATTGCGAGCTCTTCAAGAGAGGCATTACCTGCACGCTCTCCTATGCCGTTGATTGTGCATTCAATTTGCCTTGCTCCATTTTCTATGGCAGATAAAGAATTTGCGACTGCAAGGCCTAGATCATTATGACAATGAATACTTATAATCGCTTTATTAATATTAGCAACTCTTTTTTTAATTTCAGCTATTTTTTCTCCGAATTCAATGGGGAGAGAATAACCTACTGTATCAGGAATATTTATAGTGGTTGCACCAACATCTATAGCAGCCTCGATAATTTTGCATAAGAAATCCATATTTGATCTTCCTGCATCCTCAGCGGAAAATTCTATATCTCTACATAAACTCTTAGCATGTTTAATGGCTTTCACAGCCATGTCTAACACCTGCTCTCTGGTTTTACCTAATTTTTTTTCTATATGTAAGTCAGAGGTTGCCAAGAATATATGTATTCTTGGTTTCTTGGCGTATTTTACAGCATTCCAACATGCATTGATATCTTTCTCAGAGGCTCTGCATAACCCTGCGATCGAAGCTGTTTTGATCTGTTGTGATATGGTTTTTACAGATTCAAAATCACCCTGGCTAGAAATGGGAAACCCCGCTTCAATAACATCCACGCCCAAAACTGCAAGTTGATCTGCAACTAGTAGTTTTTCTTTTAAATTCATACTTGCACCCGGAGATTGTTCCCCATCTCTTAATGTCGTGTCAAAAAAGACCAATTTATCTTTATTGTCTTTATTCATTTTTTTTTCTGTAAATTCATTTCTACCGTATTTTAAGAGACTTTAAGTTAACCATTACTAAGCAATATTTCCAAGTTATTACCATTATATTATATATTTCAGACCCTCTCAACATAACCACATGTATATACAACATATATTGTGTTATTATATGTTAGATTGTGTTATTTTTCAATGTGTAAACAAAAACATAAGCATGTTTGTGTATAATCGTTACAAAATAAGTACTGAGTAATCTATCGCCTTGCGCGCCACCCGTAAACCACAGAAAAATTTATATTCTCTATATAGAGAAGGTGAAATGCTTCTTTTTAAACTTTGAGAGCAATTTTTCTTGAAGAAAAAGCATTCGCCATAAGAGGAGTCAATTTTGGAAGACAGAAATTAGTAATTAAAGGGCTTGTTATTCTAAATTTGCCTTCCTCTCTCTCCGCTGGATATACGTAAATATATAAATCTTGCTAAAATCTTGTTATTTTTTTTCCGGGAAAGACACTTCATTTACAGTAACCAGATTTAAGTGCCCTTGCTGAAGTAGTTCCTAAAACTAGGATGATTCTTTCATTATTATATTCGCTTATTTATATACAGCCAGAGATTTATAGTTTTTGTATCTGTTTTATCCATAGAAAACTTTTTTAGGAATATATGTAGCTA
This sequence comes from Candidatus Endomicrobiellum glyptotermitis, assembly GCA_031267715.1. Classification (GTDB taxonomy): domain Bacteria; phylum Elusimicrobiota; class Endomicrobiia; order Endomicrobiales; family Endomicrobiaceae; genus Endomicrobiellum; species Endomicrobiellum glyptotermitis. Next base: position 128,476 of record JAIRYQ010000002.1, read on the forward strand.
TTTAATTTTACATTAAATCAGTTTATAGGCTTAAAAAAAAAGTTTCACATCCTCCTAACGTGACAGTTACAAAGCGACAATGTTTGCGTTTCAAAGAGTCTTTAAAATATTTCCAGTAAAAATGAAGAACTGCTGTGAAAACTGCAACAGCTCATAAGTTTTTAGCACAAACCACTTAATATTTTAATATCTTCGTTTGTCAAAATCCAATAACTTACGTAAGATTTTATTTTTCTTTTTTATATAATGGGGTGGGGTGGGTAGTGACACCAGTATATCATATCTCTCTAAAAACCCTAAAAATTTTCGAGGTTATTAAATTTAGTATGTTTTCTCATGTTTTGATATTACTTTATACTCGTGATCATTATCATTTTTAAAGTATATTTTTTACATTTTTGGCAAGGGTCTAGGAACAGCATAGCAGTTCTACTTTCTCTCAACTCTGTTTTAATTGATTTTTGAGCAATTAGTTCTTTGGAATTTTGTGGCAATAACTATTTAAAAGGCCATTGTCTGCATGCATTATGTATTATATCCGTTATTCATATGTAATCCTCTCAACTTTTGTTCCTGGATAATAATAGCTTAGTATTTGTATATAAGTTTTTCCCTTATCTGCCATATTTTTTGCACCCCATTGACATAAGCCTACTTTATGCCCCCATCCTTCACCTTTAAAATAAAATTTTTTACCATCTGTTTTTATGGAATTCAAACTGTGACTTTTTATTTGCCATGCGTCTACTAAAAGTCTAAACTTATATGCATTTATCAAAGTTTTTCCATTAGAGTGTAATATTTCTAGCTCTTTTGCGGTGCCTGTGGATGTCTTTTCTTTGACTTTAATATTTTTAATTTTTCCTATATTTCCTATGTTGTTATTTAAAAGCCTTTTTCTTATGAGAATTTCATCTATATTACTTTCCCATTTTGCATAGGGGCTGTTGTAGTGACAATAGCTACACTCTATACCTTTCAAGTAAGGAGGCGTATTTTTCCAATTCCATATATATTTTGGGTCTTCTGTGTGTCCTCCACAGTTTGCATGAAAAACAGTTTGAGCAAGTTTTCCATCATAAACTAAAACTTCACATTGAGTTTTCAAAATCGCTTTGTTGCACGAATCGGCTTCAACTTTCATCCCACCGTAAACTTGACAATGAGTTGTAGAACAAATGTAAAAACTTTGATCAGCATCGGAATGTTTATTTGAATTCGCAATAGAATAAGTTCTACTTATTACAGCTTGAGTTTTTAACGCTTCCATGTCCCAACCAGATCCTACCTCTTTAGGTAGAACTCCTTTTAAGTAATCTTCGACAGATAAGACATTAATAACATTCATTTTGTTTCTTGTTTTTTTTACTATCAAATATCCTCTATAAGGTTTTGAATCAGCAAAAATTACACCATCCAAAGCTTCTATCCTTAAAGGTGGGGATAAGATGTGTTTTCCCAAACAAACATCTTTTTCAGAAGAGGAGATTTTAACTTCACCTTTAGTAAGTTTTAATTTTCTGTTTGATGCATCAGATACAAAAAAATCCTTGGAGCTCCCTGTTGTAAAAGCAGGAGTATTAAGTATTATACCCACGTTTACAGTTTTTTTAGTTGAGCCTAGCTCACATGCACATAAACTACTGTGTGTAAGTAGTAAGATGGTTAATATCACGAAGAATATATAAATATGTGCATTAAAATATTCTACTAAGATTTTTAATAGGTATTTAACTATTTTGTACACATATTTTTTTATGGAAAGTAATTTTGTGAGATAGGTGGTGATAATAGACAAAAATATAAAATTCAAAAAGCTATTCATGATTGTAGACACGACGCTACTTTGTTGAATTTGTTTTTTCAGCAGTAAACTGACATTTTGTTTTACCATGTTCTTACCCCACATCTTTCTATGATGCACATCTTCTATTACTGAGTTTTATCGTTTACTTATTTTATACTTAATATCTACCTATATTCCCTATATATATGTGATTTTATTATAGTCACAGCTAAAATTGATGGTAGTTCATTCTACTACTTATTACTTATCATGGTTCTGATAAAGGCTCGAAAAAATCCAAGTCTGTTTTTCTTCGCAAATATTGCTGTTTTTCAATTTTCATTTTTCTAGTGTTAATCTAAAATCTACAACGCTCATTTGCTTTTATTCAAATTCAATGACAAGAGAATAATTCGCGCAAAGTGAATGGTTATATCAGTTAATACATGTTCACAGTAATTAGCTTTATAAACTTTAATATAATCACTTTTACTTGGGTAAAGAACTAGAATCTATGGAATTCTTTTTTTTGAAAATTTTTCTGAGGATCAATCCCAATATGTTTATATCCAATTTCAGTAGCAATTCTACCTCTTGGAGTTTTTGCGATAAACCCTGATTTAATGAGATAGGGTTCATATATGTCAGCTATAGTATCAGATTCTTCTGATATAGCACTTGCTATGGTATCAATGCCTACAGGACCACCATTGAATTTCTCAATTACAACAGTAAGAATTAATCTATCAATTTTGTCTAGTCCGGCACTGTCAACTTCTAAAGCGCTCAAAGCTTCTTTGGCTATTGTATAAGTAACTTTACCATCTTTTACTTCGGCAAAATCTCTTACCCTTTTTAGAAGTCTGTTTACTATCCTTGGGGTTCCCCTTGAGCGTTTTGCAATTTCTTCGCTTGCTTTTTCGTCAATAGTGATATTCATTATCATGGCCGACCGATTAACTATTTGTGTAAGTTCTCTTGTGTCATAAAATGTTAGATGTTCTATGATTCCGAATCTATCTCTTAAAGGACTTGATAAAAGTCCAGCTCTTGTTGTTGCACCTACTAGTGTAAAACGAGGAACGGGTAATTTGATTGTTTTTGCAGAAGGACCCTGGCCTATTATAATATCGAGTTTGAAGTCTTCCATGACTGGATATAGAGATTCTTCTACAAGATGATTCATTCTATGTATCTCATCTATAAAAAATATGTCACCTTCAGAAAGATTTGTGAGTATTGCCGCTAAATCCCCTATCCTTTCTAAGACAGGACCAGAGGTTATTCTTAAATTACATCCCATTTCTTTTGCAATTATATGAGAAAGAGTTGTTTTTCCAAGTCCCGGTGGAGCATAAAATAAACAATGATCCAAAACCTCGTGTCTTTTCTTGGAAGCTTCTATAAAAATTTTAAGATTGTTTTTAAGTTTTTTTTGCCCTATAAAATCATCAAGACTCTGAGGCCTTAAAGAATTCTCATTTTTATCTTCTTCAATATGTTGTTGTTTTGAAATTTCAGCAATTCTTTTAATTTCATCCATTTTTTTAACCTTTATTTGTGCAGTATAATTTTATGGACTTTTTTTACATAATTAAATTAAAAATGCTTTACATGTATCGCAATGATTTTCTTATCAAATCTTCCAAAGTAGCATTATTACCACATTGCTCATAGGCAGCGTTTACTGCATTTTTTGCTTGTTGTTCTTTATATCCCAAAGACATGAGGCTTGCTATGGTCTCTAAAATTATCGTACTTCCACTTATATCTATCTCTATCTTTTCATCATCCCCATTTAAGGCATTTATTGTAGATATTTTGTCATTCAAAGCAGTGATAAGCTTGTCGGAAGTTTTTTTTGTAAAACCAAATATTTTATTTAGCATTGAAAAATTTTTTGAAGTTATTGCAGTTTTAAAATCCCTGAAAGACATAGAAACCTTATTCATATATTCTAGAGCTTTTTTTGCGCCAGTTCCTGGAACCTTTTCCTTTATAAGTAAATACATCTCCCTTTCTTCTTTTGTTAGAAACCCATATAGATAAACAGGTCCGCCATACATTCCTGATGTATTTTCAACAATGTATATTTTTACTAGGTTACCAATTGTTGGAAACCTAGAAAGATTAGAAAATGGAACTGATATACTGTAACCTATTCCGTTTATTTCAAGAGTTATAGCTCCCTTTGATTTTGAGTTAAAAATCCCGTATAAATAATCTATCATTAACAATTCCCAAAAAATGTGTAAATAAAGCTATAAGATTGGAACACAGCAAATGCAGCTTTATTGTTTTATACACTACTAATATGGCACATCGCTATTGCCAATGCATCTGCAGCATCGTCAGGAGTTGGTATATTTTTAAGTCTTAAAAGAATTTTTACCATATATTGAATCTGACACTTACCTGCTGACCCATATCCTGTTACTGCCACCTTTACAAGTCTGGGGTTGTACTCAAAAAGCGGTATCTTATTTAAAGATGTCGTCAAAATAATAGCACCTCTTGCTTGTCCAAGAGACACAATACTTTTTGATGCTTTTAAAAAAAACAACTCTTCTATAGCAACGGCATTAGGTTTATACTTACTTATAATAAACTGAAGATCTATATTAATGCTTTGAAGTCTTTGTATCAGAGGCACAGAGTGTGTTGTTTTTATACAGCCGTACTCTATGAGATCAATCTTGTCTCTAGAAAACGTCTCAACAACCCCCCAACCAGTAACAGAAAGACCAGGGTCAATTCCGAGTACTATCATTCTAATACATATCAATTATATTCATATACCACTCAGATATAGTTAAACTCTTAGTTTTTTCATATCATCGCTGGGAATGTCAAAATTTGAATAGACATTTTTAACATCATCATGTTCTTCTAGGACATCTATGAGATTTAGCATGTGTATTGCATCTCTACCTGAAAGGGAAATATAAGTTTGAGGGATCATGGTAACTTCAGCCGATGAAATAAGTACATTTTTTTCTTCTAAATTACTTTTTACATCCTCAAAAATTGAAGGGGAAGTGATAATTTCATACACGTCACTATCCGCTTCGGCTTTAAAATCTTCCGCTCCCGCTTCTAGAACGGTATTCATTATAATTTCTTCATCTTTTATTGAGGATTTGCTAATGGTTATATAACCTTTTCTGTCAAACATCCAACCTACACATCCAATTTCAGCAAGATTACCATTATGTTTCGAAAAAATTTTTCTTATATCTGAAGCCGTTCTATTTTTATTGTCAGTTGTTGCCTCGACAATTAATGCTACTCCAGAAGGACCATATCCTTCGTAAATCATTTCCTCATAAATGGCACCCGGCAACTCGCCTGTACCCCTCTGTATGGCCTTTTTTATATTATCCAGAGGCATATTTGCTTCCTTAGCATCTTCTATAGCTTTTCTTAGGCGCGTATTATTTTCAATTTGTGGTCCACTTTCTTTGGCTGCAACCACAATTTCTCTGATAATTTTTGTAAAAATCTTACCTTTTTTGGCATCTGTTACGGCTTTTTTGTGCTTAATACTAGCCCACTTACTGTGACCTGACATATTTTATTCCTTAGCTCATAACTTATTCTAATAATACAAAAAAGTACAATAGGTTATATTTTTTTACGTCTGAGACCTAGGTCGGATTTTAGGTCAATCGCAGATTTTTTAAGTTGAGATTCTATGTTTGTAGACATACACATAAATTCTTTTCTTTTCTTTTTCATATCATTTGCAAGCTTTATCGCTTCCTTAATTTTTTTCATTCTTTCTCTGTCAGACTGCACCGCAAACTCAGCCACTACATTAACACTATTATTTGCAATTTCCACAAAACCACCACTAATAATGATTTTTTTTATATCCTTAATAGTATTAATTGTTATTTCACCGCTATTTAATATTGTTACAATATTTGTGTGCCCTGGTAACACCGTAATCATACCGCTTGTAGTTGAAAAAAGAACTGATATTACCTCTTCCTTAAATATGATGCCTTCCGGTGACAAAATTTCTATTTTAAATTTATTCATATTTTTCTTATTTATCATGTTTGGTGAATTCTACATAACTAGAACAAATAAATATGAAGAAAATTTCTTTTACTCATCTAGATTTCATAATTTATTTATTCCAAGGCTAAAAGTTTATTTATTAAATAAATCCTAAATTGTTGGCTTTTTTTATACCTTATTTTTTATTAATTGCCTCCTCTATAGATCCTATCATGTAAAAAGCCTGTTCTGGTAGAGAATCATATTTACCCTCTATAATTTCTTTAAATCCTTTTATTGTATCTTTATTTTTAACATATTTACCCTCCAGTCCTGTAAACATTTCTGCTACGAACATGGGTTGAGTTAAGAATCTCTGTACTTTTCTTGCTCTAGAGACAACTATTTTATCTTCATCAGAAAGTTCATCTACGCCGAGTATTGCGATAATGTCTTGTAAGTCTTTATATTTCTGCAATATTTTTTTGACAGACATTGTGGTATTGTAATGATCTTCACCAACAACATTAGGATCTAGAAGCCTTGAAGTGGATCTGAGTGGATTAACCGCAGGATATAATCCTTGCTCCATAATTGTTCTATCGAGTGTAAGCGTTGCATCCAAATGCATGAAAATTGTGACAGGCGCCGGATCAGTATAATCGTCTGCAGGAACATAGACTGCCTGAACAGAAGTGACTGAACCTTTGCTTGTGGATGTAATTCTTTCCTGTAAATCGCCCATATCTTTTGCAAGATTAGGTTGGTATCCTACTGCTGACGGCATTCTTCCAAGAAGAGCAGATACTTCGCTACCGGCTTGAGCAAATCTAAAAATATTATCTATAAATAGTAAGACATCTTCACATTTTACGTCGCGAAAATATTCTGACATAGTAAGCGCTGTAAGTGCAACTCTCATTCTATTTCCTGGAGGTTCATTCATTTGACCAAATACTAGGACGGTTTTATCCATAACTTTTGATTCTATCATTTCCATCCATAAATCTGTTCCTTCTCTTGTTCTTTCGCCAACACCGGCAAAAACGGAATGTCCTTTGTGCACCGCGGCAATGTTTCTTATAAGTTCTTTAACTACAACTGTTTTTCCTACTCCTGCACCACCAAAAATTCCTATTTTGCCGCCTTTTGTGAAGGGAGAAATCAAATCTATTGCTTTAATTCCTGTTTCAAGCATTTCTGGAGTTGTTTTTTGATCTATAAAAGCTGGTGCAGATCTATGTATGGGGTATCTTTCAACGGTATTGTCAATTTTTTCCAAAGCATCAATAGGTTCGCCTAAGACATTAAACATTCTTCCAAGAGTTTTCTCGCCTACAGGGACCTTAATAGGAGAAAAAGTTCTTATGGCTTTCATACCTCTCTTAATTCCATCTGTGGACCCCATAGCTATTGTTCTTACTTCGGAATTGTTCATCTCAAACATTGTTTCAAGGATCAAATCATTTTTATCTGGCATTTTTAAAATTAATGCCTCGTAGATTTCAGGAACGGTATCAATAAATTTTAAATCTATGACCGCTCCTTGAACTCTTATAACAATACCTTCTCCATTAACGTTTTCTTTACTCTTCATTTTAAATTCCCTGTTGTCCGTTAGCAAGATCTAAAATTTCATTTGTAATTTTTTCTTGTCTAGATTTGTTATAAATACTGGCTAGATAAGTTGAAATTTCATTTGCATTATCTTTTGCATTTTTCATAGCTGTTACCCTTGCTGCTTGCTCTGAAGCATAAGCGTTAGTCAATGCACTATAAAATTCAGTTTCAATATAGTAAGGAAGCAAATTTCTTAAAATATGCTCAGAATTTGGTTCAAAAATATAATCAACCTCGTTCTCTTTAAAATTTTTATGGGATTTTATTGGAAAAATTTCCTCAATAGTAGGTTCTTGTACCAGCATACTTTTAAATTTTGTGTATATCACACTTATTTTTGTTACTTCATCCGAAAAATAAAATTTTTTTGCCATATCTATTACAGGATACATATCATCATATTTTGGGAAGTTTGTACCCATATTAAAAGATGCTAGTATATTGTAGTCATGTCTTACTGCATTATTCGTAGCTTTTTTCCCTACAGTAACAATGTAATCTTCAGATTGTACAATATAGAAGATCACTTTTTTAAAGATATTTGCAACAAGGCTCCCACACAGACCTTTATCTGGGGAAATAATATAAACCAACCTTTTTCCATCCCTTTTCTTTAAGAATTTTTCTGCTTTTTCATGAAAGTTTTTTTCTGTAAGGATTTTCTGAATCATATATTTAATTTTTTTGGCATATGGGTTGTATTTTTCAACTAACTCTTGAGCTTTACGTATTTTGGACGCAGCTATCATCTCCATAACTTTTGCTATTTGAGCTATGTTGTTCGAAGTTTTTATTCTCTTTTTTAATTGTTGTAGATTTTGTGCCATATGATTTTAAACCATTATAATATTCATTAAAAAAAGGTTAATTTTTTTTCAAAGTCTCAAGAAGCAATATTTACTTATTTTAGTACAAGGATGCTTTCCATTCTTTGATTTCTTTTTCAAGTTCATTTTTTAAATTGTTGTCTATTCTTGTTCCTGTAGAAAGTTTTTCAACAGTTTCAGGATAAGTTTTTCTAATAAACTTTATCATTTGCTGTTCTGAAAAACTAATTTTATCAACATCAATATCATCAAATAGCCCAGATGTTACAGAGAAAATCGATAATATTTCCGAAAGTTCGTCATAAGGTTTATACTGTGGTTGCTTTAGAACTTCATTAATCCTTTTACCTCTCTCAAGTCTTTTTAATGTTTCTTCGTCTAAATCATTTCCAAATTGTGTAAAAGCTTGCAATTCTCTAAACTGTGAAAGTTCAAGCCTTAGAGGTCCTGACAATTGTTTCATTAATTTTGTCTGAGCTGATCCTCCTACACGTGAAACAGAGAGTCCAGCATTAATTGCTGGACGAATTCCTGAATTAAATAGATCAGATTCTAGATATATTTGCCCATCAGTAATTGAAATAACATTTGTAGGAATATACGCAGATAGATCATTACCTTGAGTTTCAATAATAGGTAATGCCGTTAGAGTCCCCCCCCCTTCCTTGTCAGATATCCGAGCAGCTCTTTCTAAAAGTCTTGAATGTAGATAAAAAATGTCACCCGGATATGCTTCACGTCCAGCAGGTCTTTTGATTGAGAGAGAAATCTGCCTATATGCCCATGCATGTTTTGTCAAGTCATCGTAAACAACCAAAACGTCAGCACCTTTATCCATAAAATATTCACCTATAGCACAAGCTGCAAGGGGAGCGATGTATTGCATTGAAACTGGATCCGAAGCTGTAGCTGCTACTATAATGCTATAGTTCATTGCATCTTCATCTTTCAGTTTTGCTGTAATTGACGCCAAATTTGATCTTTTTTGTCCAATAGAACAATATATACACACTACTCTTTTTAAATTCATGTCAAGTTTTTTTTGATTTATTATGGTATCAACTGCTATTGCCGTTTTACCCGTACCCCTATCTCCGATTATAAGTTCCCTTTGTCCTCTTCCTATTGGGATCATTGCATCAATAGCTTTTATGCCGGTTTTTAATGGTCTATCTACTAAGCCTCTGCGAATGATACCCGGAGCAATTTTTTCTACAGGATAATAAAAAACATTCTCATGCTTTAGTTCCTTACCATCTATTGGTTGTACTAAAGTGTCTACAACTCTTCCTATTATTTTGTCAGAAACAGCGACATTTAAAACCTTCCCTGTAAATTTTACCTTCATTCCGCACACAATATGACCCGAGTTTTTGAGTAGAACTATTGAAACGCAATCTTCGTCAATATTTAGAATAAAACCAAAAGACCCATCTTCAAATTCTATTTCTTCATAGTACCCGGCATTAGAGAGACCTGAGGCTTTTACGATCTCGTCCTCAACACTTTCAACAACTCCAAAATTTATAAGTTCAGGGTTTATCTTTACAGAATATAATTCTCTTTCAATTTTTTGTATTATTTCCTCTGGTTTCATAAATTCTCTTTTATGTCCTTTAAAAATTTTTCTATTATTCCTGAAATACTGTAATCCAAAATAAAATCATCATACTCAAAGCGCACACCTCCTACTATATTACCATTGTCTTGTTTAAATAAGATTTTTTTATTAGGAAACATCATATTAATTCTCTTTTTATTTATATCACTTAACTCTCCAGAAAAACTTACTATAACATTGCTGTACTTAATTCCTTTTGACAATAAATTTGAAAATAGTTTGAGTTCTTGTCTTGAAAGATTGGAACAAATCCAGTTAAAATATTTTGGGTTGAGATAGCCATATCTTATGATAGAATCTGCAATTTCTTTAATTTTTAATCTTCTCATCTATTTTTTTCAAAGCTTGCGATATAAGTTTTTGTTTTTCATCATCGCTAAATAAATCCGATAATACTCTTAATACAATTTTTCTAGAAACGTCAATGGATATTTTTTCTATTTGATTATTCATAATTTTAAACTCTGCTGCAGCCCTTTGTTTAGCATCATCTAAAATTTGTTCTGAATGACGTTTTGTTTCTGCAACTGCTTTTTCTTTTGCTTCTGCAATCGAAATTTTTGCGGTTTTTGTCAATACATCCGCACTGTTTTTAGCTTCTAAGAGTAGCCTTTTTTTTTCTTGTTTCGCATTTTCTAAAACAATTTTTGCAATATCACTCTCTAACAGAGACTGTTCTATCTTATATTTTCTCTCATCGAGTATTTTTTTTAGCGGTACATATAAAAACTTTTTAAGGACGAAAGCCATTACTAAAAAGTTCACAATTTGAAACAAAAATGATTCTATTTCAAAACCAAATTTCTGAATTATTTCCATTTTTTATTCTCTTTTTTAGAGAGCAAAAATGAGAGAATAAATTGCTATTGCTTCAGCAAATGCCATTGCAATAAGCATGTTCACCATTATTTTACCTGCTGCTTCAGGATTGCGACCAATGGACTCAACAGCTTTTGCACCAATATAGCCAATCCCTAGCGCTGGAGCGAAGCCACCGATTGCAATTATGACTCCACCGGAAAGTGTAAAAGTCATGTCATCCCCCTCTTTTTAACATATAAATATCTGTTAGTGTGGTTTATCTGTCATTACGTGCATAAATACCATTGTTAACATTGCAAAAATCATTGCTTGAATAATAGCAACTAAAAGTTCAAGTAGCATAAAAGGTAGTGGTAGTCCAAACGAAAATATATTATACATAGTTGTAATGATTTTTTCTCCTGACGAGATATTGCCGAATAAACGAAATGAAAATGAGATAATTTTTGTTATTTCATTTGAGAATTCTAAAATGCCGACAAACAAAAATATAGGGAATACTCTAAAAGTGATAAATCTTGCAAAATAAGCTTTAATTCCAGTGCACCTTATACTAAGATAATGTGTTAGAACTACAGAGGTGACGGCAAATGCAAGAGTGAGATTAAGATCACTGCTAGCAGCTTTTAAGAACGACACTTTATGGCTCTTTGATATTGACGTTTTAAATATTATTGATTCAAACCCAGGAAGTTGTGCAATCAAATTTGAGGTTAATATGAGTATAAAGAATGACAAAACCCACGGGTATATAAAAGAAGCTCTCTCGCCAGCGATTTCTTTTGTAGTTTTTACAAAATAATCAACAATTAATTCGGTTGCATTTTGTAATGGATTTGGTTTCAACGAAATTGTTCTATTTACCACTAAAATAAACAAAATGATAACAATATCTGAGATGATCGTAGCGATAATAGTATTTGTCACAGGAAAATTTACTACTAAAAATAACACATCTGGTTTTATTTGCATTAAAATTTACCCAGCAAAACAAGCAAATACGGAACACATGATACATGCCGCTGAATTATGTGGACATAAATTACAACCTTTAACTTAAGTGCATTATTTCTGATCCCTGACAGGAGAAAAACATATCATAAACACTCACATCACAACAATTGTTATACAACAAGCCCCTCCCCCTCTCGATTATACTTGTTAAACCGTATCCAGTCAACACCTTACTTAATATGGGCCGATGAGAGGACTTGAACCTCCGCTCCATTGCTTACGAAGCAATTGCTCTACCAACTGAGCTACATCGGCACCTTTGAGGACTAGCGGGAATTAGCCCTTATATGGACTGTATAAAAACATGCTGAGGGACAGAATCGAACTGTCGACACCAGGTTTTTCAGACCTGTGCTCTACCAACTGAGCTACCTCAGCGTTTTCTAAAGACATTGATCATTTTGCAAAGAGTCTTAAAAAAAGATTCATGCTAACCTTTTTTACTAAGTTCCTCGAAACCATTTACCGCAGTTTTAAAGGATTCACTTACTTTTGCTTTATCTTTTTCAGAATATATCCTTATTGCTATCTTTCTCATAAATCCAAAACAGCAACATGACTGGTTTTTTAAGGTTATCACAAAAACCGCCGATTTTGCTATGCTATTTCTTCTCTCTCTCTTTTGATATTATTTCTGGTTTATTTGCCTGGATCTGAGAGCATGTGACATCTCTCTGAATAAGTCCTCCTCTCTCCCCAACTAATCTGCAAACAATGATGCCCCGCAAAAACTAAAGAGTGTATCTTCCTCTACCGTCTCCCATTTTTTTTTCCTTGTTATTAACAATTCCAGAAAGAGCACAAAAAAAACCGGCAAAGCCGAAACAATAGAGGCGAGAAATCTCCGCATATTATCACGAATTTCTTTGAGACTCTATTGCATAAAGTTCAGCTCAATATCGAACTTCCACTGTATTCTCAGTTTCTCTAATAGTTTTTTTTGAATAGACTAAGCTGATAACAAGACAGACAAATCGTCATCACGAGCATGAACACTCCTACCAGAGAACACAAGCATCATGGCAACAACTATAATGATTCCGCTAGTTCCACCACGATTATTCTAATAAAAACTTATATTTATGTCAAACTATTTTTTAATAATTATTTTTTATGTTTAAAAGGTTTGCTAGACTTTATACTTTTTAATTCAAACATCTTGTTTTTAAGGACAGATGCAGATTCAAAATCAAGGCTATCAGCAGCTTTTTTCATTCGTAGTTCTATGTTTTTTATTATTTCATCAATGTTTTTAGGAGTGACCTCATGCTCGTATTGTTTTTTGGAAAAAATGTGATTTGTTGATTTATCTTTTGATAACTTTTTAAATTCATCAAGTTCTTGAACAGCCTTAATTATTGACCTAGGTTCAATGTTATTTTTTTTATTATATTCAAGTTGCTTACTACGTCTTTGGTTCATTTCTTTTAAAGCTTTTTTCATTGAATCTGTTATGGTGTCTGCATAAAAAATAATTCGTCCTTCAATATTCCTTGCTGCTCGTCCGCAAATCTGAATAAGTGTGGACTTTGAACGTAAAAAACCCTCTTTGTCAGCATCTAGAACAGCTACCAATGATACTTCTGGTAAATCTAATCCTTCTCTTAAAAGATTTATTCCTACTAAAGTATCAAAATGTCCAAGACGTAAATCTTTAAGTATTTCTATTCTTTTTAAGGTATCTATTCCCGAATGAAGATATTCAGCTTTAAGTCCCTTTTCCTTAAAATAAGCTACTAAATCCTCAGACATATTTTTTGTAAGTGTCGTAACTAAAGCTCTATATTTTTTTCTAACATTCTTTTGTAATTCCTGTATTAAATCCCGTATTTGTCCATTTACAGGTCGTATAATAACCTCTGGATCTACTAGTCCAGTTGGCCTTATGATTAAATCCACTATCTGTTTTTTGCTTCTTTTAAGTTCATAAACACCAGGGGTTGCTGATACCATCATAAATTTTTTTATGAGTTTTTCAAATTCTTTAAATTTCAATGGTCTGTTATCCAATGCAGATGGTAATCTAAAACCAAAGTCCACGAGTGTTTGTTTTCTGCTTTTATCCCCTTCATACATTCCTCTTATTTGTGGAAGCAAAATATGTGATTCATCGGCTATTATTAAAAAGTCATCATTTTCCTGTAAGAAGTAGTCTATGAGGGTTGTTGGTCTTGTCAGAGGAGGATTCCCTGATAGGTGTCTTGAATAATTTTCTATTCCACTGCACAATCCAGTTTCTTTTAGCATTTCCATATCATACTTTGTTCTTTGTTCAAGGCGCTGTGCCTCAATGAGTCTGTTTTGTGACTTTAATAACCTAAGCTGCTCATTTAATTCTCCATGTATACTTTTTAGAGCTTTATTGATTTTATCTTTACTAGTGACAAAAAGTTTTGCAGGGTAAATATATATTTTATTTTTTTTGTAGAGCGTTTGGCCTGTTATTGGATTAAATTCCTTGATACTTTCAATAATATTGCCATAGAATTCTACTTTTATAGAAGTTTCAAGATAGGCTGGGAAAATTTCTAAGGTATCGCCTTTAACTCTAAAAGTTCCTCTTTTAAATTCAAGTTCGTTTCTTTCATAATGGCTTGCGATTAATTCAGATAAAAGTTGATTTATGGATTTTTCTTTTTCAACTATTATTTCAATGCACATGTTTTGGTAATCTTTTGGAGTTCCTAAATTATATATACATGATACAGAAGCAATTATAATAACGTCTTTTCTTTCAAGGAGAGAAATTGTTGCCTTTAAACGTAATCTATCTATATGATCATTTATTGAGGCATCCTTCTCTATATATGTATTACTTGAAGGAAGATAAGCTTCTGGTTGATAATAGTCATAATAAGATATAAAGTATTCTACGGCGTTGTTCGGAAAGAAAGCCTTGAATTCGGCGTAAGTCTGTGCTGCTAGAATTTTATTCGGTGATATTACAAGTGTAGGTTCTTGAAGTTTTTCGATAACATTTGCCATAACAAATGTTTTTCCAGAACCAGTAACACCAAGCAAAACTTGTGAATTTTTACCATTTAAATAATTATAATACAATGAGTCTATGGCTTGCGGTTGGTCGCCAGAAGGCTTAAATTTTGAAATCAATTTAAATTTGTTTTTCATAAATACTCCCTCAATTCATCTATAATTATGGATTATCAATTATAGATGAATATAAATCTGGTATTTATATCACAGCTTTATTCTTTTTATTAGCTCATAGTTTGTTTGATTTAATTGCAGCGGAGTAACTGAAATATATCCTCTGCTTACTGCATGTATATCTGTTTTTCTGTTGTTGTAGGCAGATGTGTACTTGCCAGATAATTTATAGAAGGAATCTCCTCTTTTATCAATGATAGTTTTAACTTTTTCAACGTAATCATTTAACCCTAAAGGAACTATTTTGATACCTTTGTAATTTACTGGAATGTTTATATTTAAACATATATTTTTTAAGGATCGGTTTCGTTTTAATATTACTTCAGCGATCTCTCTCGTTGCAATTGCTGAATGACTATACTCTATCGCGCCTACTTCTGCAGCTGAAACCGCAAGTGATGGAATTCCGTTTAGTGCGCCCTCTCTTGCCGCTCCAACTGTTCCAGAGTAAATTACATCTTGACCAAGATTAGGACACGTGTTTATCCCCGATACCACCAAATCTATTTTGTTTTTTAAAAAAAAAATTAATCCATACTTTACACAATCAACCGGAGTACCATTTCTTATTACATAAAAATTTCTCTTGATTTTATCAATTTTTTTGTACTTTTCTAGTGTTATGCTGTGTCCTGTTCCTGACATTTGACTCTTTGGGACGATGGTGTATATTTTCCCAATTTTAGAAAGTTCTTTGATTAAAGGATTGAGTCCTGGACTTTTTATGCCGTCGTCATTTGAAATTAAGATCTTATACATTTTATTATTTCCTTAACTATTAATTCTTGCGGAAATTCAATAATGTTTTTAACCGTATTGTTCCTTGTATTTTTCTTTATTGTGTATATGGCTTTCCTTAAATTTTCTTCCGTAAGATTTTTTTCCTCAATTATCACGACTTTATCATTTTCTTCTATTTCTTTTGCGTTCCAATATTGATGATCATTAGTAGCATAAGGATAAGGGATTAAAATTGCTGATTTATCCAAAGCTTTAAGTTCAAGTACGGTGCTCGCACCTGAACGACATATGATAATATTGCTTATGGCATAAGCAATAGCTATGTTATGCATATAATCGAAAACTCTATAATCCGGGTTGTCTTTAGATTTTTCTTGGATTTTAATATAATTTTTTGGTCCAGTTATGTGTAAAGTTTGAAATTTATCTTTGGTGTGCAAACCTAACAAGACTTTGCATACAATTTCATTAAATTTAGTTGCCCCAAGACTTCCAGCAAAAACCAAAATCGTAAAAACCTCTCTTTTTAATTTTAGTTCTAATAGCGCTTTTTCTTTTGATGCTAACAACAGACTTTTTCTAATAGGGCAGCCCAGGATTGTAGCATTTTTGAATTTTTTTTTTGAACCCGGAAAACTTATAAACGCTTTATCTACTATTTTATTTAAGAGTCTGTTTGCCTTACCCGGTATAACATTTTGCTCATGTATAAAAATTTTTTTTCTTAACATTTTTGCTGCAAAAAGCACTGGAATTGCCATGTATCCACCCGTGCCAATTACGGCTAAAGGATTCAATTTTATAATTAATTTTAACGCTTTTAAAAAGGAAAACTCCGTTTTGATTAAAAATATTAAAAATGTAATTGAAATTTTTCTCGGCATTCCCGACATATTAAATTTAATATATTTAAATTGGCTGTTTTCTAATATTTCCAATGATATTGGATTGTTACCTATAAAAAAAATAGGATTATAACCTTTATTTTTAAATTCTTCCGCTAGGGCTATACCAGGGTAAATATGTCCTCCCGTTCCACTTGAAGTGATGATTATATTTTTATTTTTCATTGACTCTTCCTTATACGGCCATCATTTTAAATTTCTAATCGATATAATAGAATAAATAACATGCACGTTAAAAGTATTATAGTGTCAAATATCATCAAGAAGGTGCGTGAGAGATAGCTAATAATTTTGTTTTTTTTGTTTTACCTCATATTGTGAGAGATTTATTAATATTCCAGCTGCCGCCATAATCATAATGAGTGATGTCCCACCGAAAGATATAAATGGAAGTGGCAATCCTTTCGCTGGAAACACTCCAGTGGCAGCAGAAATATTTATAATAGCCTGAAAAACAATCAAAAAAGTTATTCCTAGACATAAATATTGTGAAAAAATATCAGGCATATGCTTACTCATTTTTACACCTTTAAAAAATAAGTACATGAAAAATACAAGGACTATACTGGTGCCAATAAAACCAAGTTCTTCTCCAATTATTGGAAAAATAAAATCGGTGTGTGCTTCTGGAAGATACATAAGCTTTATTTCACTTTTACCTAATCCTTTCCCAAAAAAACCACCAGACCCTAATGCATTTATTGACTGTCTTACCTGATAGGAAGACATATCGATATTTATGAAGGAAGCAATGTAATCCTTGAATCTTACGCGCCTATATGGCTTTCTTATAATTTCTTCAATTATAAAAATAAGCATCACTGTACATCCAGTAAATACGAATTTCATTTTTATTTCTGCACAGAATAGCATTGCAGAACAAACACCTGCTATTAGAATAGGAGTTCCTAAATCAGGCTCCATAGCGATTGGAAAAACCATAAGTAAAATGGCAAATACAGACACTATTGAAGCTTTTAATTTTTTGATTATTTTTTTTTTGGATATGAAGTTAGCTGTAATCAGTATTGTAGCGATTTTAGCTAGCTCTGAAGGTTGTAAACTAAAATAACCCGTTGTTAACCATCTCTTTGCGCCTGATCGTGAAGTACCTGCGAATAAGACTATGATGATTAAAATCAATGAAAATAAGTAAATCCATTTTGAATATTTCTTATAAAAATTATAACTAATCAAAAAACTCGTTATAAACATCAATATGAATCCAATAGCAATCCAAAGCAATTGTTTTAAAAAAAATTTATACGGACTTGCCCATCTTAGCTCTGCCATAATGTTGCTTGATGAAAACACCATAAATGAACCGAAGATAGTACATATGCATATTACAATTATAAGACCAGAATCATATTTTTTAAAATCAATTTTAAACATTAATATAAGTGAATTCGAAAACTCCTTTTATTTTTGATAGCGTTGTGTGGTTTTATGACGTCATCGGCTATTACAATTAATCCCGTAACAATTTTTAAGAATGTGCTTAACAACCAAACAAATGCATGCATATATTATAATATTATGATATTTTATATTATGGCCTGTTAGAGTGAGCGTTAAATTATTGTGGGGGGGGGTGAAGTTATAAATTTATAATCCTAATATCGAATTCATTCCATGTTGTGCGTGTTCTACGTAATTTCTATTTTTTAATAAACAGCTACTTTATATATATACCATTTAAAACTTGCGTCAATTTATACTTACGAATAACTTATGTATCTAATATCTAAAAACTCCATACGGATTTTTTGAATACCTCTCCTCGTTCCTCAAAATTTTTAAACTGGTCAAAAGAGGCACATGCTGGAGAAAGTAAAATTGTATCTCCACTGACAGCAGTTTTAAATATTTGTTTTACGGCATTCTCCATATTGTCGCAATATATAAATGCAGTGCAACCGTTTAAATCATTTTTAATTTTGTTAGACGCTTCGCCGATAAGAAAGATTGATTTAACTTTTTGTTTTACAAGTTCTTTTATAGAAGCATATGCACTTCCTTTATCACGTCCCCCCATGATGAGTAGAATATCTTTATTAAAAGATTCAAGTGCAACTCTGGTTGAATCAACATTTGTTGATTTTGAGTCATTATAGTAGTTGGCTCCGTTTAAAGTCCTTACAAATTCTATCCTATGCTTTGCACCTTTATATTTTGAAATAACTTTTTCTATAATTAATGGGTTTATACCTAGTGCATAAGAGACTGCTGTTGCAGCTAAAATATTCTCTATATTATGCATACCAATAACATTAATTTTGGGTCTTATCACAATATTTTTATTTTCAACGGCTATGACTATACTTCCACTGTTGTAAAATATTCCATTTTTTATGTAACTTTTACTAAAAAAGATTACCTTTGCTTTAGTCTTTTTGGATATTTTTCTACAAATTTTGTCGTCATAATTTATTATTGCAAAATCTTTAAAATTTTGGTTAATTAGTATGTTTTCCTTTGCTTTTATGTATGCATTAATTGTTTCATGGTGTTCAAGATGATCCTGGGATATATTTAATAGTGTTGATATGTTTGGCTTGAAATATGGAGTATCTTCGAGCTGATAGCTCGAAAGCTCAATCGTAATGAAAGTATTTTTTGTAGTTTTTAGGGCTTTATTTGATAACGGGTAACCTATATTCCCAGAAACTATTGAGTCTTTATGTACCGCTTTCACTATCTTTGAAATTAGGTCAGTTGTAGTGGTTTTTCCATTTGTACCAGTAATGGCTATGATCTTTCTGTATTTTGAATTTTTAAGAGAAAAAGCAAGTTCACTGATAATTTTTATGTTTTTTTTCCGAGCCTTTTTTAAAACAGGAATATTTAAATTAACCCCAGGACTTTTTATAATAATGTTTGAACCTAAAATTTTGTCTGAATGGCTTCCCAATTCTTTTGTTACTTTTTTACTTAAGTTTTTTATTTTTACCTCTTTGCTATTATTATCACTTGCAAAAACATTGTATCCTAACTTTACTGCAAGATTTGCTGCTGCAATGCCGCTTTTTCCCAAACCCAAAACTCCTATGTTTCTCTTCATTTTTATATTTACCCCAATCTCAGCGATGCAAAAGAAAATACTGCAAGAATTATACCTGCTATCCAAAATCTTATTGTAACTTTCGTTTCAGACATTCCAAGCATTTCAAAATGGTGATGTATTGGTGCCATTTTAAATACTCTCCTTTTTATCATTTTATAATAGAACATTTGTATAAGTACAGAAAAGGTTTCAATAAGAAAAACACCTCCTACAAAAGCTAAAATGATTTCCTGCTTTATAAATACCGATGTTATACCTAGCACTCCACCTAGAAATAAGCTTCCAGTGTCACCCATAAAAACTTCTGCAGGGTGTGAATTATACCACAAAAATCCAAGACATGATCCCACAACTGCGAACAAAAAGATTGATATTTCCTCAGCTCCTGTCACATTTATAATTTTTAAATAATTTGCTACATGTGAATGACCAGCAAAACATGCAAACAAAGCGAGTGTAAAAGCCACAATGGTTATATTACCTACTGCGAGCCCATCAAGTCCATCTGTTAAATTTACAGCATTCGAACTACCTACAATTACAATGACTACTAACAGTGCATATAGGCAATGAAGGTTTATAAAAAAATTTTTTAAAAGGGGAACGTTCACCAATGTTGCAAACTCAGAATTTGGAGGAAAAGAGTTTAAATATGCGGCTAATAGTGCAGAGAAAATCATTTGACCGAAAAGTTTACCTTTTTTTGAAAGTCCTTTTGTATTTTTTTTCTTAATTTTTAAGTAGTCATCGTAAAATCCCAAAACAGCAAACCATGTGGCCCCTAATAAAAGCCAAATAATAAATCTATTGTCAAGTCTGGTCCATAGTAGAGTAGACACAATTACTGATAAGAATATGAGAATTCCTCCCATGGTGGGAGTATCACTTTTTTTTAAATGCATTGAGGGTCCATCAGTTCTTACAAGTTGTTTTACCTTAAAGTTTGACAATTTATTTATTATGTAAGGACCAGCGAAGAAACAAATTAAAAAGCTTGTTAGAATAGTTCCACATGATCTAAAGGTTATACATTGAAAAATTTTAAATGATGCAGCTGTAAATGTGTTAGTTAAATAATAAAAAATGTGATATAGCATATTCAGACACACCCTTGTTTTAAAATGTTGTGAAATTTTGTACAAATTTCTTCTAGTTTCATACCTCTCGAAGCTTTAAATAAAAATACAGAATCATGATTAATAGGGATTTTACTAAGTTTTTTTAATATAACATCCATTTCTTTTGCATAAAAAACGTTTTTATCAATTAAAGCTTCTTTTGTAAAGAAGCTCATTTCGCCTATAAGATAAATAGAATCTATGTTTTTTTGAGTATTGATAAATTTTCCAAGCTCAAAATGGTAATCAATTGATTTATTGCCAAGTTCGAGCATATCTCCGAGCACAAGATTAACTTTTCTACCAATATAACATTGTGATACTGCTTGTATTGTTTCTCGCATTGAAGATGGATTTGCATTATAAGCATCATTTATTAAGACCATGCCTCTTTTACTTACAATGGTTTCCATACGCATTTTAGGTGGTTTAAAATTTTCTATTCCATGTTTTATTTCATTAAGGGAAAATCCAAAACCAACTGCACAAGCAGCAGCAGCTAAAGCATTTGATACGTTAAATTTTCCTTTTGCGGGCATTTCAACTTTTACTGATTTTTTATTATAAGAAAGTTCAAAATTTGTTTTATCGAAAGATAATGTTATATTTTTTGCGCAAATATCAGCACCCCCATCGCAGGCGAAAGTGATAATTGTATGACTATTTTTCACTTCGCATATCTTTTTTAGAAATCTATCGTTGTTGTTTATAATAATAGCGCCACCTTCCTTTACATTATCAAATAAAACTTTTTTTTCCTTAAATACACCTTCAAGTGAAATAAAACTTTTTAAATGTGAAAAACCTATATTTGTAATGATTCCTGCATCTGGTTTTACTATATTAGATAATATCCCGATTTCGCCATATAAAGACGTTCCCATTTCAAAGACAGCGTATTTAACAGTTGAAGTTAAGTTAAGTACCGAAAGAGGAAGTCCTATCCTATTATTTAAATTATTTTCACTTGAAAGAGTTTTAGCTTTTTTACTAAAAATTGAAACCAGTATTTCTTTAGTGGTAGTCTTACCGTTAGATCCTGTTATAGCGACTATTTTTGTGTTTTGAAATCTAGAGATATATGCTCTTGCGAGTTCCCCAAGAGCGATAAGTGTATTTTCTGTTTTAACCATTGAAAGAGAATTTGATAAAGTCTTCATAGAGCCAACTTCACTTTTTGAATATATTACTGCAGACGCACCTTTGGTAATTGATTCTTTTATAAAATTATGTCCATCATAAAGATTTCCTTGTATTGCAAAATATACCTCCCCTTTTTTTATTGTCCTTGAATCTATAGAAACACCTATTATAGGAAGATCGAGACTACCTCTTATAAACTTTCCGTTGATAGCTTGTACCAAATCTCTAAGATAAAATGAGTCCATATTAAAAAATAAGCTCTTTTTGTTTTATCTGTTTCAGTGCGACTTTTTGTTTCTCTTTTATATCAATGTATTTTTTAGCGATTTTAACATCATTGAATTTGATTTTTTTAGTACCTATAATCTGGTAAGTTTCGTGTCCTTTTCCGGCAACTAGAATAATGTCGTCTTTGCTTGCCATCATTACAGCTTCTTTTATAGCTATTTCCCTATCCACCACCACCTTATAGTTCTCTTTATTAGATTTTTTTATTCCAGTTTCTATATCTAAGATTATTTGATATGGATCCTCTGTCCTCGGATTATCAGATGTTATAAAAACAAAATCACTCATTTCAGAAGCAATTTTACCCATTAATGGTCTTTTTACTCTATCCCTATTACCACCGCAGCCAAAGATAGTAATAATTCTTTTAAATCCTAAGCCTTTTAGAACTTGCAGAACATTTTTTAAAGCGTCGTCCGTATGGGCATAATCAACAGTTACTTCAAATCCCATTCCTCTTGTATCAATTTTTTCGAGCCTTCCGGGAATATCTCTCAAATTATTTAAACCTTTAAGGATTTTTTCTAAAGAAATTCCACTATAAACAGCAACAGCAAAAGCCGCCATAGCATTGTAAATATTATGCAAACCCATATGCCTTATTTCAATTTTTACTTTTTCATTGTTAAAAAATAAATCGAATACGCTACCTTTGTTTGTAATTACAATATTCTTAGCTTTAAAATCCGCTGTATTTTTATCTACGGCAGAATAGAATCTCATTTCTGCGTTAATTTTTATTTTTGATAGTTTTTTACCATACGGATCATCAATATTTATTACAGCATACTTTTTGTTCCTTTTCGTATGTACGCCTAATCTTTTGAATAATATGGATTTAGCTTCAAAATAGTCGTTCTCATTTTTATAAAAATCTAAATGATCTCGTGTTAAATTTGTAAAAACTGCTATATCAAAATCTATACCATACACTCTTCCTAAACTTAAGGCATGTGAAGATACTTCCATTATAAGGTACTTAACGTTATCACTTACCATTTCTCTCATAATTCTGTAAATATCCAGTGATTGTGGCGTTGTATTATTTCCACTAACAACTTTGCTTTTATATCTATAGTTGATTGTACCGATAACTCCACAATCGATATTTGAATTAATAAATATACTTTCAAGTATATAAGTAGTTGTAGTTTTGCCGTTTGTGCCGGTTATGCCTATAATATTCAATTCTCTGTCTGGGTAATTATAAAATTTTGCACAAAAGATTGACATAAAGTGAAAAATATCTTCAACAATAACTTGAGTTATGTTATTAGCGTCATGTTTTGTTTTCGTAATGATTACAGAAGCA
Source organism: Candidatus Endomicrobiellum glyptotermitis (assembly GCA_031267715.1). Classification (GTDB taxonomy): domain Bacteria; phylum Elusimicrobiota; class Endomicrobiia; order Endomicrobiales; family Endomicrobiaceae; genus Endomicrobiellum; species Endomicrobiellum glyptotermitis. The sequence goes on from JAIRYQ010000002.1 coordinate 151,913, forward strand.
CCCCTTAATATTGCTTCGCTTATGTATTTTCTCCCGTCAGTATTATAGCCTGGGAGAGCAAAAAAAGCATAATTTTTATATATTTTTCTAGAGTCGTATGATATTCCAGATATTTCAATATTTTCGTCGCCTATAATAGTTACATTTTTATTTTGCAAAAGATTTTTTAGTTTCATAATTTTTCAATAAACTCCTATCAGTTAATCTTTGTCATCCCTCTTAATATTTAAATACTGTACTGTTCTTTTGGCTATATTTGCAAAAACTGGTGATGCAACAGAAGAAGCATAATAATTAGCGCATTTTGGTTCATCAATGATAACTAGTATCACAATTTCTGGGTTCATTGCAGGTATCATACCGCAAAAGAAAGCAACATGACATTTAAGGGAATAGGCTTTCGTTGTAGGATCGAATTTCTGCGCTGTTCCAGTTTTTCCTCCAACAGTATATCCAGGTATTTTTGCGTTTTTGCCGGTACCAAAGCTCACAACATTTTTTAAAAGTTTTTTTACTGTTTGTGCGGTTTCTACTGAAACTACTCTTCGTATTTTCTTAGGATTACAAGTATCATCGATCGTTTTGACGTCACTTTTTTCTATATATTGTACAGAAGGTTTTACTAATACTCCATCGTTTGCGATAGCAGAAAAAGCATTTATCATCTGAATTGCTGTAACTCCTATGCTTTGTCCAAAAGAAATTGTCGGTAGAGATAAAACATCCCATTTTTTAGTATCTTTTAATAAGCCTTTTGCTTCATTTGGCAGATCAATGCCTGTTAAAGAGTGGAATCCAAATTTCTTTATATATCTATAAAAATCTTCTTTCCCGAGTTTTTGTGCAATTTTTACCATAGCTATATTTGATGATTGTTCTATAGCTTTACTCAATGAAACAAAACCTCCGATTTTATGGTTATCTTTTATGGTATGATTGGCGATTTTATATTTTCCATTCTCTAAATAAAAGACGTCTAAAGGTTTTATTTTTTTTTCTTCTAATCCTGCAGAGACAGTGATGATTTTAAAGGTTGATCCAGGCTCATAGACATCACTTATTGCTGAGTTTTTTAAAACTTCAATATCTCTAATTTTAGTGGAGGAATTAAAATCAGGTAGAGAAACCATTGCAAGAATACTTCCAGTTTTAGGTTCTTGTACTATACATATAGCTTTTTTTGCTTTATATTTGTCAAAGGTTTTATGTAATTCTTGTTCTGCTATAAATTGTATGGTGCGGTCTATACTGAGTTTAATATTTTGTCCACAAACCTTATTTTTGTCCACAAATCTATCTTGTATTATATACCCGCGACCATCTCTTTTGTTTTTGGTTATAATGTTATCTCCGGATAAAATATCGTTGTAACTTTTTTCAACACCTGCCAAACCACTTCCGTCATAGCCTGTTATCCCAAGAATATGGGAAAGAAATTTTCCCTCGGGATATTGTCTTACATATTTGCTTTCGAACCCAACACCTTTTAATCTTTCTTTTTTAATTTTGTCGACAAATTCGGTGTCAACATTAAAAGCAATTGGGATGTAAGATGAGGGGGCTTTTCCAAAACCATTTAAGTCTTTTTCTTTAATTTTTATACCGTTTTCAGATAAAATATTTTTTAATTTGTAGAAATTTTCTATTATTTTTGGATCAAGAAATATATTGTATTTTTTTATGCTTGAAGCAAGGATATTCCCCTTTGAGTCTAAAATATCGCCCCGTTTTGCTACTTCGACATTTTCGCGATTTATCATTTTTTCAACTGCAGTGCTTATTCTGACGTGTAAAAAAATTTGAATGAATATAAGCTTTACAAACAAAATAAAAAAAAATACAAAAACTATGAGCGTAAGCAACATCTTTCTATCAACTGATTTCATATTTTTTATCACTATGTTACTTTAATTCATGTTATAATTTTAGAGGTTGCAATTTATATGCAAGTAGCTAGTTTCTCTCTCTAGAAAATGTAAAAAAATTATTAAAAAATAAAACATACACAAAAGAATAAAGTTATTCGATATAGACTATGGAATTCTCATCTGGAATTGAAAGGTTTTCTTCTCTAGCAATTTTGTCCATTTTCTCAAGCGCAAGCATCGAATTGATTTTTAATTTCAAGAAATCATTTTCTGAGCTAATTTTGTCGTATTCAACTTGCAATCTGCTTATCTTGTAAGCGTACCTCACAGTAGCATTTCGCTGCCAAAGACAAATAAAAATACTTAAAGTTATTGTTATTATAAACGGCAAAAAGGATTTATGCATTTATTTTCTCTGCTATTCTCATTTTTGCGCTTCTGCTCCTGTAATTGTTTTTTATCTCTTCCTTCGAAGGTGTAATAATTTTTTTTGTAATTATTCTATATATTTTATACTTAGAATTATGCTTAAAATTTTTTTTTACTATTCTGTCCTCTAAAGAATGAAAACTTATTATAGCTATTCTTCCTCCAATATTTAATAATTTTGGAGTATCAAACAATAAACCATTCAGATTTTTAAGCTCATTATTTATAAAAATCCTTAAAGCTTGAAAAACTTTTGTTGCCGGATTTTTTTTACTTTTAACTCTTTTAACAGAACATATTATTCTTTGAAGTTCAATTGCAGTGTCTATTATTACCATTCTTCTACGCAAGGCAATGGCTTTAGCGATTTTTCTAGATTTATACTCTTCTCCGTATGTATAAAAAATGTCCGCCAAATCCTCGGATGGATAGGAATTAATTATTTCTTTTGCTGTTAATTTATTTCTATTATCCATTCTCATATCAAGAGCACTGGAATTAAAAGAAAAGCCTCTGTCCAAATTTCCTAATTGTTTCGATGAAACACCTAAATCAGCTAAAATGCCATCAACTTTATATATATTTATCTTTAATAAGGATTTTTTTATATTCTTAAAATTTTCTCTTATAAATGTTACCCTGTCATTAAAATTTTCTTCTTCAGAGAATCTTTTTAAAGCGTCCTCATCCCAATCAAAAGCAACTATTTTAATACCCTTGAAGTTATTAAGTAAATATAATGTATGTCCTCCGTCCCCAAAAGTACAATCAATATACAAACCATTAGGGTTGCTTATTAGACAATCTGATACCTCTAAAGGCATTACCGGAACATGACGCATTTAAAACAACACTCTCGCGTTAAAGGATAATAATTATTCAAAATACAGCTTAACACAAAACTCGGATAAAGCAATCTTGCCGTGTAAATTAATTAATAAAAAACTATGTGGTAAAAGACTTCACCCCCCTTTTTTTGGTAAGAGCAACAAAACAAACACAGTGCATCATGTAAAGAGGAAGCACTAATATTTTTCTAAAGATGGACTGTACCCCGAATTCTGTCTTTTAAATCAAATTTAAAAGTGCAATCATTTCTCTGCCGTTAAAATCGCTTTTAACGGTCAAGCGACTATAATTCAGTCTTGCTTTATGGTAAGGTTTTAGCCGTTTCACTTTTTGTATTACTACAAAAACTTATCCTTTTGCATATCCTCAGGATATTTTTTTTGTTTCCAAAAAAAACGTCTCTGTTCGCACCTCTATTCTCGCGAATGATAGGGATTACCTACTACCGTTTTTCTGCAGTATCACTACTTCCTGCAGCTAAAGTTCGGACTTTCCTCTTTACAATAAATGTAAAGCGATTGCATATCCATCTCCACGTTTGATTATTTTTTTAGTAATATTCTAGAACAATTATCGCAGAAAACGAGTTCGTGATATTTTTGCACTTGATTTATTAATTGTGGTCTTAATAATATTCCACAACCTCCGCAACTTTCGCCATCAATGACGTAAATCGCTTTCTCATTACGACCGCCATCACGCAGTCTCTCATACTGTGACAAGATGGTTTTGTTAACTTTTAGTTTCTGTTCTTCTCTTTCCTTTTCTATCTCATTTATTTCTTTTTCAAGTTTTTTTGTAAAACTTTTAATTTCGCACATTTCATTTTCTATTTTTTGTTCAATTTCTTTTAATTCATTCTCATTAGTTTTGATAACCGCATATTCCCTGTCTATTTTTTCCATAAGTTCTAGAATTTCGTTTTCAAGGACATTTTTATATTCTTTTGCTTTTTCTATTTCCGAAGACAATGCCTTGTAAATATCATTAGATTTAACAATATTTAACTCTTTTAAACATTTATTAATTTTTTTTTCTTTTGAGTCAAGTAATGTTTCTTTCTCGTTTCTAAGGGAGTTCAAGTTAATGAAGTTCTCCTTTCTAGCACTTAAACCAGTTCTTCTGTTTTTTAGTTCTAATGCTCTTTTTTTATCTTCAATCTCAAGAGAAATTTTATTGATTTTTTCTCTGAGATTATATATTCTGATATCGTACTTCTGGAACTCGTATAGAAGCTCTAAGTCTTGCTTTAAATTTTTCATTTATGAGGGCGTCCCTGTAGTTAACATGAGGATCATTTACGACTATAGTTTGGGTAGTACAGGATTTGAACCTGTGGCCACTCACGTGTGAGGAGAGTGCTCTTCCACTGAGCTAACTACCCTCTTAGACATTACTAGTAAACTATTGGAATTTCACGAGCTATATCGTTAAAAAACTCATAGAAATCAATAGTTTTTGACGAATTCCGTTTGGGCCTGGTAGGACTTGAACCTACGACCATTCGATTATGAGTCGAGTGCTCTGACCAACTGAGCTACAGGCCCACTGTACAAACATTGTCTCTGGTTGATATTGTCTCGGAATTATACTCAAAAAGCGGTACTAAGTCAAATAAATTCTTCTTATTTATTGTGAAGTAATTATGCTACTAAACATGTTGCTTTGCACTGATTCTCGTTTTAATACTCTTTTGTGTGTTTATTTTGTTATTGATGGTTGATGTGGTAAAGCTATTTTATAGAGTTGAACCATTCGTCAGCGTTACTTTCAGTTGCCATCCTCCAGTCACCACGTGGAGAGAGAGAGATTGTCCCAACCTTTATTCCATCCGGCATACAGTTACGTTTAAACTGATTTGCAAAAAAGCGCTTAATAAAAACTTTTAGATATCTTTTTATTTCTTCTTTAGTATATTTGTCTTTGAAAGCTTTTGAAGCAAGTATGAGAGTTTTATCCGGAGCCTGCCCAAAGCGTAAAGTATAATATAAAAAGAAATCGTGGAGCTCAAACGGCCCTATTATATCCTCAGTTTTTTGTGAAATTTTTCCTTTGTCTGGTGGAAGAAGTTCAGGACTAATTTCTGTGTTTAAAACGTGAAGTAAAGCTTTTTTGTATCTTCTAACTCTCTCACCCTCATAAGATATTATATATCTTATGAGGGTTTTAGGTATTGAAGAATTTACGGCGTACATAGACATATGATCCCCATTATATGTACACCAGCCAAGTGCACTTTCGGATAAGTCGCTGGTGCCAATGACTAACCCCTTTTCCATGTTAGCTATGTCCATTAAAATTTGTGTGCGTTCACGAGCTTGCGCATTTTCATACACAATATCCTGATCTCCCATATGTTTTATGTTTTTTAAATGATTTTTAAGTATTTCGTTTATTGGAATTTTTCTTATTTGTATTTCAAGTGCAACTGCAAGTTTTAAGACGTTTTCCATAGTTTGTGTGCTTGTACCAGGTCCAGGCATGGTAATGGCTATTATATTTTTTTTGTTTCTATTTAAAATTCTATAACTTCTTAATATGACTAAAAGTGAAAGGCATGAGTCAAGTCCACCGGAAACGCCAATTACTGCATTGAGCCTTGTGGCTCTTAATCTTTCTGCAAGAGCTCTTGACTGCATTTGAAGTATAAGTTCTGCTCTAGTAGATATAGATTTCAAATCATTTGGAACAAATGGTAAAGGAGAAATATAACGTGTGAGTTTTGTGTTTACGTTATCAAAATTAAATTCTATTGTATGGTAATTGCTAGTATTTGGGCTGACTTTAAAAACATTGAGTCTGCGACGCTCATAAGCAAGTTTACAGGTGTCTATTTCACATATTGTAAGCCCATTTTCAAAGAGTCTACTTTCTACAAGGATCTTACCGTTTTCAGCTATAATGCGATGGCCTGAAAAAATTATGTCACTAACTGATTCACCGTTTCCAGCAGAAGCGTAGACATATCCTGCTAATAAACGCCCGCTTTGTGATTTTATAAGAGTTTTTCTGTATTCGCTTTTTCCTATAAGTTCATTTGATGCGGAAAGGTTCACTATAATCGATGCACCAGCTTGAGCATGGCGATTAGATGGTGGAGAAATTACAAACATATCTTCGCATATTTCAGCAGAAATTTTGACTTCTTCATTGTTTTTAGCTGCAAAAATTATATCTGTTCCAAAAGGCACATTTTGTCCACATAAATTTATAGAGCCTAAAACATCTTGATTTGAAATAAAATAACGAAGTTCATAAAATTCAGAGTATGAAGGTAAAGCAGTTTTAGGTATAATCCCCAAAATTTTTCCATTTTGAAAAACTACAGCACAAGAATAGAGTTTTCCTCTGTGCCAAATCGGAGATCCAACAAAAGTAAGAGCTTTTTTATCAATAGTCGCTTTACATATTTGATTAATAGCATTAGTTACTGAACATATTATGACATCAGATAGAAACAACTCTCCACATGTGTATCCTGTTATACACAGTTCAGGAAAAACTAAAAGCTCCACACCAGAAATATTTGCTTTTTTTATTAGCTTTATTATTTCTATAACATTTGCTGAAGGATTTGCTAGTTTTATATGTGGTGTTGCTGCGGCAGTTTTAATAAACCCGTATTTCATTATTCCTCCCTTCAGATTAAATCTGATGGCATGATTTCTATGTTTATAAAAGTTCCAACTGATTGTTTAAAATTTTTTAAAAATTCTGCAAGTTTTAGTATATTGTTTCTGTTGCCTTTAATTATTACATGTTTTCTATAAGTATTATTAAGCTTTGTAATATATGCTGAAACAGGACCTAAAATTTCCAATTCTAATTTATACTTTATAATTAAATCTTCTAGGAAAGAAAAGAGTTTCTCTGAGTTCTCATTAACTTTTATCTCTTTTTTACTTCTTATGGAAATTTTTGCGATATCACAAAATGGCGGATAAAACAATCTTTTTCTTTGCTCTATTTCAATTTTGTAGAAAGATTTGAAATCGTGTTTTTTTGCATATTCTATAGCATAGTGCCGCGGATGATTTGTCTGAACTATAACATTACCTTCAATATTGCCCCTTCCAGTACGTCCTGCAACTTGCGTTATTAATTGAAAGGTTTTTTCGATAGACTTAAAATCTGGTATATATAGAGACGTATCTGCATTTATAACACACACTAAACTTACCTTTGGGAAATCAAACCCTTTTGCTATCATTTGTGTGCCAATTAGTATATCGTATTCTTCATTTTTTATCCCATTGTAAGCTCTTTCATAATTTTTATTAGAAGTTGCCGTATCACTATCAAGCCTAAATATTCTTGCGTGCTTAAAGAGTTTTTTCAATTCATTTTCAACTTTTTGTGTTCCCGAACCAAAAATTGTTACATCTTTAGCTTTGCATATAGGGCATGATGCTGGTAAATACTTTATCTTGCCACAATAATGACACTTAAGCAGATCTGGATTTCTATGAAAGACCATTGATATTGAACATCTTGGACATTGATAAATACTATTACATTTTCTGCATATAATTGATGGAGAATACCCCCTACGATTTAGAAAGACAATTATTTGCTCTTTTCTAGCCAAAGTTTTTGATATTGCCTTTATTGTTTCTGGCAGGAATGAACTTGTTTTAAAAACTCTATTTTTTAGTGTTAAAACTTTCACTTCTGGAAACCGTTTATTATCTATTCGTTTATTTAATTCTATTAATTTTACCATTTTATCCATTGCATTTTTATAACTTTCAAGTGACGGAGTTGCTGAACCTAGGATTACAACTGCATTTTGGTATTTTCCTCTCCATTTGGCAATTTCTCTAGCATCATAAGATGGTTTCTGCCCTTGTTTATATGTATATTCGTGTTCTTCATCGATAATTATAAGACCTAAGTTTTTAAGTGGAATAAATACTGCTGATCTCGCACCTATTATTATTTTTATGTCTCCATTTATTGCTTTTAAAAATAGATTATATTTTTCATTGTTGTTTATACCACTGTGCCATATTCCAATACTTTTGTTAAATCTCGCAGTTATAACACTTAAAAATTGTGTTGTTAAAGAAATATCAGGAATAAGCATTATAGTGCTTTTACTTTGTTTTAAAGCGTATTCCATAATATTAATGTATACTTCAGTTTTTCCAGAAGCAGTTACTCCATGAATAAGAAAAGAACTGTAAATACTTCTACTCAAACTTTCATTTATCAAGTTTATAGCGTTATTCTGTTGTGTATTTAGAATACATTTTTCATGATCTTCTCTTTTCTCTGTAGCTTTATTTTTAGAGATTCTCTTACTAGGTTTCATTGAAATGGGTATTATTGATGAAAGAGCTTCACCTAAAGAACAAACATAATTTTTTGAAATATATTTTGCAAGTTCTATTGCTTCTTCTGTAATAAGGTTATTCTTATCTATAACTTCGATAATCTGTTTTAATTTAATAGGGTTATTACTCTTAATGTTTTTATAGGAAATAGCATAAGCAGTTAAAGTTTTTTTACCAAAGGGGACTTTAACCCTCTTCCCGACTACATCCTCTAAATTTATATTATTATTAAGTGGCAAGTAATAAAACGTTTTGTTTATAGGAAGAGGCACGGCTACTTCTAAGACTACCATATTTCACCCGTCTCCAAATAACGTATTACTTTTTTCATATCCTCCCAGACAGGCTTTTTTAGATTCGAATTCCTTAGAAGAGCTGCGGGGTGAAAGGTAGGAATAAGTTTTATCCCTTTATATTCTTTTAATTTTCCTCTTATTTTGCTAATAGGCTCTTCATTATTTAAGAGTCCTCTAGTAGAAGATGCTCCTAAGGTAACGATGATTTTAGGTCTAATAATTTCAAGTTGCATGTCTAAATAGGGTATACATGCTTTTATTTCTTCAAGTGATGGGGGTCTGTCATTTGAGCGTTTTTCTGGGTTGCATGGATCAATCATAGGATGACATTTAACTATATTTGAAATGTATACGGTCTCCCTTTTATAATTCATAGCTTCTATAATTTTTGTTAAAAATTGCCCGGCTTTTCCTATAAACGGTTCTCCTTTATGATCTTCATCATATCCAGGCCCTTCACCAATAAATATTAAACTAGCGTCTACCGCTCCATTTCCAAAAACTGCATTTAGACGGCTTTTTCCTAAGGAACATTTGCTGCAACAATTAACTCTTTGTTTTATATTATTTAATTCTTTTTGTGGATTTATATTTTCTGTATAGGAAAGTTGATATGCGGATTTCATAAAGCTATCTCTATTGCACGAAGTGGTTGCAATAGTAACTTTATGAATTTCATCCTGCCCCCAATTGCTATATTCTTCAAGAGATATCCTAGTAAGACGCAATATCTCTAAATATTTTAATAGTTTCATCTATAATTTTTCCGCAGTAAATTTTTTTTTCGTTTCTAAAACATTACCACTACTATTATATGCGCTTACGCTGTGATAACTTTCGAATTGAACGATTTTTTATTTTCAGTATAGCACTACTGCAACTTTTATAAGTTCTATATATATTTTTTGAAAGTATATTTACTGTTTCCTGAGATAAAATATCCTTCATATCATTTTCTTTTATGTCATCTTAGTATAGGGGAACTGATGGAACAAGAAACGTAGGCTTTTGAGACATTATTACGAGTTTATAAAAGGTCGATTAGAGACGACGCAACACCCCTTCAACTGAAGTGGAAGTTATCATTTCCCTATAACTATAACTTGTGGCCACAAGTACAAGTAAATAAGTAAGTGCCGTAGAAATTGAGATACACTCTTTGTATGTGAATTAAAACACATTCAATATTTGCTTTAAGACTAATGGACTTCCTTATGATATCGCAGGTATCCATAATTTCTATAAGCTGCAATCTCACCACTTTCCCACACTTAAAATAATATTTTTTAGAAGTATAGAAAATCAACATCCTTTTGTCTTTTTTTTGTGAAGTTTTGAATTTTTTTCATGAATTGCAGTATTTGTTACAACATTTTTTAACGCTTTGTTTATAAGTTCAATTTGTGTAAACTTACTGTACTCTTCATTTCGTTTCATTGCTTCTATGCACTTCAGTGTAAGCCTCACTATTTCATATCGCCCTAACTTAGACATTGATATCATTGCTTCCAATTGTGTTTCTATTGATCTCATTTTTCTATATATCCTCTAATTAAAATATTCTCTTTTGAATTTTATATTCTAAAGATTTTATAATTATTCTTATTGCTTCTACAGCATCGTTTAAATTCTTATTTATGACTAAATATTCGTATTTTTTAACAAATTTAAGTTCTTTCTTTGCATTACTGAAACGCGTTTCTATAATTTTCCTACAATCCTTACTTCTTGAGATCAATCTATTCTTAAGAGTTCTCAAATTAGGGGTCATTATAAAAATCATACAAGAGTTCGGATATAGCTTTTTTATATTCATGCCTCCTCGAACATCAATTTCCAAAAGAACATTTCTTCCTGTTTTTAAAACTCTTGCTAGTGTAGCCTTGGAAGTACCGTAATAATTACCATGAACCTTCGCCCACTCAACAAACCTCTTTTTTTTAATCATCTTTTTAAATTCTATTTCATCTACAAAAAAATATTCTCGACCATTTTTCTCACCACTTCTGCGCAGTCTCGTAGTATATGATACTAAGCAAACTATATTTTTATTCTCGCTTATGACAGCATTGCATATACTAGTTTTGCCCGCTCCAGAAGGCGCAGAAATAATTATTATATTCCCAAATAGTTTTTTATTAGCACAACCGTTTAATTTTCTATTCAACTTAAAAATCCTAATTTAGAAAGTACAGGAAAATTAGGATACAATCCCACAAACATTATACAATCGTTACTTCTTAAGCTCTTATTTTTCTTTTAGTTATTTTGAAAATATTTTTTTAGATAGTTTCTGTTACTGTAGGCACTTATTCTAATCCACTCCACAAAAATAACACATACTATCGGGAAGGCGGGATTTGAACCCACAACCTCCTGCTCCCAAAGCAGGCGCGATAGCCAATTACGCTACTTCCCGGACGAACTCATTAATCTTTCTATAAGCTCTCTCGCTTTTTGCAAAGCTTTTGCTCTGTGACTTATAGAATTCTTTATCTCAGAGCTAAATTCCGCTAATGTTTTTCCATACTCAGGAATATAAAAAACAGGATCATATCCGAATCCATCAGTCCCCGCACAGCTTTCTATTGTACCAAATATTTCTCCGTCTACCAACGATACCTTACTATGAGGACTTGCAATTGCGATAACTGTTTTAAATTTTGCTGTTCTTTTTTTGTGAGGAACATTTTTTAATGCCTCAAGTAATTTTTTGTTATTTTCATAGCTGGTGCATTTTTCTCCAGCATATCTTGCTGAGTAAATCCCCGGGGCACCATTTAAATAATCAACTTCAATACCCGAGTCATCTGCTATAGTCCATTTTTTAAAAAAATTTGCAGCTTCTATTGCTTTTTTTGAAGCATTTTCTTCAAACGTTTTTCCATCTTCTATTATCACAGGGTAAGAAGAAAAAGAAGTCATAGGTAAAATTTCAATACTTAGATCTTTTAGTATTAACTTAATTTCTTTTACTTTGTGTTTATTGCTAGTAGCAAGGATTATTTCATTTATCATTTTTAACTTTTACATTTACAAATTATTAATAAAAATTGTTCATTTTAGTTAAATTTTATTTTAAATTAAAAATTTTAAACTCTTATTAATCCTTTCAATTTTTATTCTTGCTTCATTGAGCCTTGCTTTAGTCTTTTCTATTTCAGTTTTAGGGGCTTTTTTGATAAAATTCTCATTACTTAGCCTTAATGTTACTTTTTCAATTTCTTGATTTGTAAAAGTAATTTCTTTCATGAGTCTTACTTTTTCTTTTTCAATATCGATAAATTCTTCTAATGGTAAAAATATTTCAACGTTTTTTAAAATTATGACTGCAGAATTCTTAGGCTTTGTGATATTTTTGTGAAATTGTATTGATTTGATTTTGGCAAGTTGTTTTATGTAATTTTCATTTTCCCTTATGTTTCTTATTTTATCGTTACCATCTAAAGTATTAAATAAGGCTTCAATTTGCATTGTAGCTGGAATATTCATTTCGCTTCTCAATGTTCTTATTTTTATGATTACATCTTGAATAGTATTCATTTTTTCTATAGAAGATTCACTATAAAAATTTTCAGGAATCGCGAATAAAAAACTTTCAACTATTATCTTTTCGTTTTTGTTTAATTTTTGCCATATTTCCGATGTTATAAAAGGAATTATTGGAGACATTAATTGCAGTGTTGATTTTAGTAAGTAAACGAGTATCGACAGAACTTGTTTTTTTATATCCAAATTTGTTGATGCTATACGTATTTTTGAAAGTTCTATATACCAATCGCAGTATTTTGTCCAAAAAAAATCGTAAATTTCTCTTGCTGCATGATCAATATTGTAAGATTCATAAGCTCTCTTAATTTTCGTGGCTGAACCTATAAACTCTGTTATGATCCATTCATCGGAAAGTTCAATGGGATGAATAGTATTGTCAAGTTTACCAACCTCTTTAAGGTTCACCAACACAAATCTTGATGCATTCCATATTTTATTCATAAAATTTTTCGCTGCTAAAAACGATGTATTTGAAATTTGCATATCTCTTCCAGGAGCAGCGGCTTGTGCTAAGGCAAATCTCAATGCATCAGTGCCGTATTGATCCATGATTTTAAGTGGATCAACAACATTACCAAGAGATTTTGACATCTTTTTACCTTGCTTGTCTCTTATTATTCCATGAACAAAAATATTATTATATGGAATTTCTTTCATAAACTCTATTCCAAACTGCACCATTCTCGCAACCCATAAGTATAGAATTTCATGCCCTGTAACTAAAACGGATGTTGGATAAAAATATTTTAAATCTTTGTCATTCTCATCTTCACCCCAATTAAAAACGCTTATTGGCCATAGAGCTGAGGAGAACCAAGTATCTAAAACATCATCGTCCTGAATAAAATTTTTGCTTTTACAATGAGGGCATTCTTTTGGTTTATCAAATGAAGCAAGAGGCTCACAGTTTGTTCGGTTACCTTTTTCATTAGTACAATAATAAATCGGTATTCTATGCCCCCACCATATTTGGCGACTTATACACCAGTCTCTCAAATTTTTGAACCATAAAATATAAGGTTTTTTCCACGATTGTGGATGAAAAAAAATTTTTTCACTATTTGCTGCCTCAACTGCTCTTTTAGACATATCATGTACATTTAAAAACCATTGTTCTGACATTAATGGTTCTATTTTTGTAGAGCATCTATAACACTTACCAACCGAGTGAGTATAATCGTCTGTTTTTACTAAAAAATTTCCAACATTCAAGTCTCCAGTAACTTTTTCTCTTGCTTTTTCAACACTCAGCCCTTGATACCTAGGTGGAACATTTATCATTTTTCCATTAGTGTCAATTATTTCTATAATTTTAAGTTTATTTCTTCTTGCTATTTCATTGTCAGTTACGTCATGTGCAGGGGTAACTTTAACGACACCCGTTCCGAAAAATTTATCAATAATCGAATCTGAAATTATCTTTATTCTCCTATCTATTAAAGGGATTTTTACTGATTTCCCTATAAAATTTATGTATCTTTTATCTCCTGGATTTACGGCGAGAGCCGTATCACCAAGAATTGTTTCCGGTCTCGTCGTTGCAGTAACAATATATTCTTTGGAATTAATTAAAGGGTACTTTATATACCATAAATTGCTTTTCTCATGCTCATATTCTACTTCTATATCAGATAATGCAGTTGCACATCTGGAGCACCAGTTCACAAGCCTCTTCCCTTTGTATATAAGCCCCTTATTAAATAATTGTATAAATGCTTTTTTTACGGCTTTTGAGCGACTTTCATCCATTGTAAAAGCCACCCTGTCCCAATCTAAACTACAACCAAGTTTTTTAAGTTGATCTAATATTACCTCACCAGTTTTAATTCTCCATTTCAATATTTTTTGCAAAAATTCCTCACGACCTAAATCATGTCTTGTTTTTCCTTCCTCTTTTTTTATAAGTTTTTCAACGATATTTTGCGTAGCTATGCCGCCATGGTCTGTTCCGGGAACCCACAAAGTATTGTAGCCTTGAAGTTTTCGAAATCTGATTATGATATCTTGCAAAGTATTATTCAACGCATGTCCCATATGTAGATGCCCAGTTATATTGGGAGGAGGGATAACTATTGTAAAAGGTTTATTCTTATTAGGTTTTGTAGAAAATGTTTTATTTTCTATCCAATATTTATACCACTTCTCTTCAAATTTTTTAGGGTCAAAAATCTTTTCCATTAAGAACCTCTTAACAAGCTAAGAAATTGTACTAAAAAATTACTATGTTGTATAATATGAGTGTATTGGATGTAAAAGCTGATTTCGCTGATACAGTGGCGTTACTAACCTATGATCGTAATTTAAATTTAAGCTTTAGTTTATGTTATGGTCAAAAGCTTTTTGTGTTGTGTCATTGCTTCAGATGTTTTTTGCTTGTTGAATCATGTGTGGTTTGCCATACACTCAAAAAAAAGATCATTAATTAAAATGAAAAAAATTGTATTTGTAACTGCTCCTGAAGCATTTAGAGATGAAGAATATTATAAACCTAAAGAAATTCTTGAAGGAATAGATATTGAAGTAGTGACTGCAAGTTTGAGAACAGGGGAGCTTAATGGTAGGTTTGGATATAAGGCAATGAGTACCTTTACGATTCGAGATAGTAGTTTAAATGATTTTGACGCAATAGCATATATTGGTGGGAGTGGATCAAGTGTGTTTTTTGATGACCCTTATGCTTTAAGACTTGCAAACGATTTTTTTAAATCTGGAAAACCTACAGCTTCAATATGCATAGCATCTGTAATTCTTGCAAACGCTGGTATTTTAAAAGGTAAAAAAGCAACAGTTTTTAGTGATGGAAAAGCGTCTTTAATAAAGGGAGGTGCTGTATATACAGGTGGGGCTTTGGAAGTTGATGGGAACATTATTACTGCAAATGGGCCAGAGACTGCAGAAGATTTTGGAAGATCTATTATGATTGCGATGAGCAAATAGTTTTTTAAGTTCTTTGGGACTTGAGTTTTTATAAGGATCGTATTTACTGCACAAACGATGAACTTTTGTATTATCATTTAGTTTTAAAATCAAAATTGTAAAATTACAATGTTTTAGGAATAATTGTTTTTATAGTATTTATCAATTAAAAGAGATACGTTTTTATAGTAGGGGCTTGATATTACTTTGTCTGGAGATGTCATGAGTGCCGCTTTCAATGAGTCTTTACAAGTGCATTTTGCTTCCCTAAGAGAGAGTTTTTTAATTAGGTTTTTGATAATTTTTTCACTGTTTTTAATATTCATTATAACAGTTTTAACGACGCTATTGTTTGTTACTTCTTCGGCTTCTTTCCATACATCATAATCTGTTATAAGAGAGATATTTGCATAACATATCTCGGCTTCTCGCGCAAGTTTTGCTTCTTGTGACAACGTCATTCCTACTATAGAAAAACCTGCTTGTCTATTTACTTCTGATTCAACTTTCGTAGAGAACTGAGGTCCCTCAATGCAGACATAGGTTCCATAATGATGATGATTTATTCCTAACTCACTAATACTTTGATGGATTATATCTCTTATTTCTTCACAAAAAGGTTGTGACATTGATACATGAACTACTATACCTTTTTCAAAAAAAGTTGACGGTCTATTTTTTGTTTTATCAAAAATCTGATCTGGAATAACAAAATCCTTGGGCTTTATTTCCTCTTTCAAAGAACCTGACGCTGTAAATGAAACGATTTGATTTATTCCTAGGGATCTCAATGCATATATATTGGCTCTTTGATTGATTTCGGAGGGATTTAAGATGTGCCCTTTACCATGTCTTGACAAAAAAGCGCATACTATCCCATTAATGGTACCAATAATTACTTTGTCTGAAGGTTTACCAAAAGGAGTATCAATATCTTTTTCAGTGATATTTTCCAAACCATCAATTTCATATAATCCACTTCCCCCTATAAATGCGATTTCTATAAAATTTTTGTTCATTTAATTATTATATCTCCTTTATTTAAAGTAAGCTTTTTGTTGTATCGTTCTATTTTCATTTTTACAGGTTTATATCAATACTGAAAAAGATATTGAAAGCACATTCAAGGAGTTTTTTTTGATTAAATTTGTTTTTATAAGTTTTGATTTATTCCAAAAGATAGCTTGAATATTTCTACTCCATCTTTGTGGAATTTTAAACCTTAAATGTTTTTCACGGTCACAAAAAACTGACATTTCAATATAAATCATACTCACTATACAAAATATGAGTTTTTAGACCATCTATTTCTATAAAAAAGTTTTACTATTTCATCTTTACTTATCAGTATAAATCTACACTCATATCTGAAATCTCTGGTTCGCCTTAAATAACTATTGTACCCCCCTGAATTTCTATATTATATGCACTCTAATATTCTTCTTCTCTAGACTCATCAATTTTTGAAAGTTTCAAAACAAATCTAGCAGTTTGGCAGCAACATCTATCTACCGTATCTATGAGAATATCTTCTACGCGCTTTCAAGAGTAGCAGCAGCAAGTACGCCAAAATATTCAGTCGTTTCAGATGCTTCTTACACGACTTTTTTTATTACAATCTGTATAAATAAGAGTTAGAGTATGCAGGTCTTCTAACAGTCTTTTACCATTTGCGACGCAACAATTAATACCTATAGCACAATGTGCTCAAGGTTCGAAGTTTTTACTGTTAACACTTTATCATTTTCAATATCCCATACTGCTTTCTAGAAAATTATTTAAAATGTCCGATACTTTTGAATTGGAACCACTTTCTACTACCATCATTTAGTTTTAACTTTTATATTAACACAGAAATTCTTTGCTTGGAAGATGTTCCTCGTCTTTATAGCCGAGGGAATATAGCAGGATTTTCAAATATATTATCTTATTAGATTCTCTGTTTTTGGCAGTAAACTTTCAGGATCATTCACAATTCTTTGATCCTCTCTCTCCCCCAACACACAGTGCATATGCTATCTATTATAGCATGGGAACATTCCTTTCCCTTTCAAAAATCCATTCCTGCACAAAAAACAGACATCAGAAAAACAGGTATTTGACAACCTGCCATAACGTCGTAATCATAATAATTAAGCATCACAAATTAAATACTTATTATTTTATTATTATTGTTTTCAATAAACTACACATTTCATAACTTTTCAAGTAAAACTATGTTGGTGCGATATCGCAGAGCTACAGAACTACTCTATTAAACAGCCTATAAGGACTAGACTTAGAAAAAGACAATTTTTGTTAAAAGCATAAGATAATGTGAATTTAAAAAATTAAACTTTTAAAACTTAATCCATTTTTCATCACGGGAAGTCCTAAAACATCAGCAATGGTTTGTGCAATATCTGACAATGTTGTCCTTGTTCCTAAGTTAACATCCTTTTTTAACTTTTTTCCATATACTAAAATCGGAACAAATTCTCTTGTGTGATTTGTATGTAGCTTGTATGTTGGGTCACAGCCATGGTCTGCTGTAATAATAAGCATATCATCATCTTGTAGTTCTTCAACAAGACCAGGCAAGAAATCATCAAAATTTTTAAGTCCTGCAGCATAGCCCAAAACATCCCGCCTATGCCCCCAAAGCATATCAAAATCTACAAGATTAGCAAAAACTAATGTTTGTCTGTCAAAAAAGCTTTTTACCTCGTCAATAATTGCTTTTATACCACTTAAATTGTCTTTTGTACGAGTAGACCTAGTTATTCCTTTATTATTAAATATATCTGCCACTTTTCCTATTGCAATAACATTTCCACCAAAATTCTTTATTTCATCTAAAATTGTAGGTTCAAACGGGTCTAAGGAATAGTCTTTCCTATTCGATGTTCTTTCGTAATTACCATTTGAACCTATAAAAGGCCTTGCAATGACTCTTCCAACAGTATTATTTTCACATTTTAAAATATTTCGCGCAATTTTGCATATTTTGTATAATCTACTTAATCCGAAGCTTTCCTCATGTGCCGCTATCTGAAAAACTGAATCACTTGAAGTGTAAACGATAGGACAGTTTGTTCTTTGATGCTCTAATCCAAATCGTTTTATTATCTCAGTTCCAGAAGTACTATAATTGCCTATTGTTTTAGTACCTATTCTTTTTTCAAATTCTTTCATTATTTCTTCAGGAAAACCGCTTGCATATACGGGAAAGGGTTTTTTAAAGACTACGCCAGATATTTCCCAGTGCCCTGCTGTGGTATCTTTGGCCGGGGATTTCGTTGCCATTTTACCGTAACAGCCCACAATATCTGTATCCGCATTGAACTTTTTGTTCAGGATTTTGTAAAACCCGAGCTTTGCCATGTTGGGTAAAGAAAAAGATTTTCCCACCAAATCTAAAATATGTTCAACCGTATTCGCGCCCTTGTCATTGTAAACGTCAGCGTCCGCAAGCTCTCCAACTCCAACACTATCTAAAACTATTAATATAATTCTTTTTGCCATATTATTTTCTCTTTAGAATTTTTAAAACAGCATCTACAATGTTTATATCTTTTAGTTTAAATTTACAAATTAGATCACAAGCGTCGCCAGATTCGCCAAATCTATCATTGACTCCAATCATTTCAACAGGGACAGGACAATTTCTTACTAGTACCTCAGAGACTGCAGACCCGAACCCCCCATGAATTTGATGTTCCTCTGCAGTCACTACCGCCCCGCATTCTTTTGCGGCGTCAATAATCACTTTTTCATCTATGGGTTTAATTGTATGTATATTTATAACCCTTGCTTCTATGCCTTTTTGCTTTAAAATCTCAGCAGCTACTAAAGACTCGTATACCATTGTTCCACAAGCCATAATTGCGACATCATTACCATCTCTCAAAATATTCGCTTTGCCTATCTCAAAAAAAGTGTCCTCATTTGTGAATATTGGCGTATTTTCCCTTCCGTATCTTATATAAACAGGTCCGTCAACACAAGCGCTTGCTATCACAGTTTTTTTTATTTCAATAAAATCGCATGGCACTATAACTTTCATTCGCGGGAGACATCTCATTATAGTAATTTCTTCTAAAGCTTGGTGTGTTGCTCCATCAGGACCTACCATAAGTCCAGAGTGTGATCCAGCTATTTTTACATTTAAATTTGAATAACACACTGTTGTTCTTATTTGTTCCCATGGCCTTCCGGTTGAAAAAACTCCATAAGTTGATACAAATGGAATAAACCCAGCAATAGCGAGCCCTGAAGCCATTCCTATTAAGTTATTCTCTGCTATACCAACATTAATAAACCTTTCAGGAAACCTTTTTTGAAAATTACTTATTAAAACTGAAGAGACAGTGTCCGCGCCTAAAACAAAAATTTTAGGATTGCTCTCGCCAAGTTCGACAAGAGCTTCTCCAAAACCAAATCTTGTAGCTTTTTTTTCGCCAATTTTCATTTTATTATTTTTCTTTTTTTTTAATTTTAGTATATTTTTTTTACTGTGCGGACTTTTCTATCTCAGTTATGGCTTTTTCTGTCAACTCTTTTGAAGGTATCTTGCCATGCCAATCTGTGATATTTTCCATAAAAGAAACACCCTTGCCTTTAATAGTTTTTGCTACTATAACTGTAGGCTTTTCTTTTTCTGCCTTAAACCTTAGATATGCTTTATCGATTTCTTCTAAATTGTGTCCATCTATCTCTATAGTACTCCATCCAAAAGCCCTATATTTGTGTATTAGTGGTTCAACGTTCATTATATCTTTTGTAGCACCGTCTATTTGTAGGCCGTTATCATCAATAATCGCACATAGATTATTGAGTTTATAATGAGCAGCAGACATGGCGGCTTCCCATATACTACCTTCTTGTTGTTCACCGTCACCCATAAGTACATAAACTTTATTATTTTTATTCATTTTTTTGATTCCTACGGCAACTCCAGCTCCAATTGATAAACCATATCCTAAAGAACCAGTAGATACTTCTATTCCCGGAAGTTCTTTATCTTTTGCTGGATGTCCTTGGAGCCTACTTCCGATTTTTCTCAAAGTGCTTAGTTCATCGTGATTAAAACATTCAAGTTGTGCTAGAATTGCGTAAAGAACAGGACAAACGTGTCCCTTAGATAAGATAAAATAGTCTCTATTGGGATTTTTTACATTTTTAGGATAAAATGTCATATGTTTAAAATACAATGACACCAGAAGTTCAACGGATGATAAACTACCGCCTGGATGTCCAGAGCCAGCACTATAAAGCATTTTAATAATGTCTTTTCTAATATTGACGCATACTACATTTAAGTCTGATTTTTCAATCATTGTTGTATAACCTTTTTCTAACTACCTACTTTAAAAAAATCCGCTCTTTACTTATTTGTGTCAAAAAACAGTTGTAAAATGAGGCAGTATTTCAACATAAGTAAGAATACTAATCAGAGAACAAATTTAATACTGTACTATTTTTTCAATTTCTTTAATTTTTTTTATTCTTTGAGAATGTCTTTCTTCAAATTGAGACTCAAGAAAAATTTCTATCCTGCGGCAAATACCATTTAAAGTGGTGGTTCTCGATCCCAAACATATAATATCTGCCGCATTATGCTGGGCTACGAGTCTTGCAGTATTCTCATCCCAGCAAGTTGCTGCAATTACACCTTTAATTTTATTTGCAGCAACAGACATACCAATTCCTGTTCCACATATAAGAATCCCTCTATCTGCTCTTTTTGTAAGAATAGCTTTTGCCACTTTCAAAGCGAAATCTGGGTAATCGCAACTACCGCTCCCATAAAACCCAAAATCTTCAATTTCATATTCTCTTTTTTGCAGGTAATTTTTTACTTTATCTCTTATCTTAATAGCAGTATGATCAGTACCAAAAGCTAATCTTCTAACCTTGTGCATAAATACAATACTTTCACCCTCATTATTGTAACACATGTAGCACGTAAATTTTTACTTAAAGTATCTAATAAGTTTTGTGAAAGACTCGGCTTCTAAACTTGCTCCTCCTACTAAATAACCATCAATATCTGGTTTCTTCATAAGGTCTGATACATTCCTTGGATTTACAGAACCACCATAAAGAACTCTTACTTTATCAGCGGCATTTTTACCATACATTTGCTCATATATTTTTCTTATAAAGCAATGTATTTCCTGAACTTGTTCTGGGTATGCGTTTTTTCCTGTTCCTATAGCCCATACAGGTTCGTAAGCTATAACTACTGAGCATGATTGCTCTAACGTAAATCCTGATAAACTTTCTCTTATTTGTTTTTCTATAACTTTAAAAGTTACATTATCTTCTCTTTCTTTAAGAGTTTCCCCTATGCAAACTATGGGGACAAGAGTAGCTACGAAAGCTGCTTTTGCTTTTTTGTTTACGAGCTCATTGGTTTCAAAAAAATATTGCCTACGTTCTGAATGACCTATTATAGCGTAAGAACAACCTATATCTTTTATCATCATTGGAGAAATTTCTCCAGTAAATGCCCCTTTTGGTTCCAAAAAAAGATTTTGTGCTCCCAGATTAATATTGGAACCCCTAATCTCATTATTTACCGCATAGAGTGCTGTGAAAGCAGGGCATACTAAGATCTCAATGTTCATTACATCAGAAACTGCATTTTTAAGCGTTTTTACGAGTCCAACAGCTTCTGAGACAGTTTTATTCATTTTCCAATTCCCCGCCATTAACGGCTTCTTCATAAAAACACCCTCCATTCTCCCTCCTGAACTCCATCATTTTATTGTACTTAATTCCAACCGATTTTTCAATTCACTTACGTCTATCAAACACATTACTAAACAAACTATTTTAAGCAGAGTGAAAATTTAAAATCCTTATTCTTTTTTGTAAATTTGTTTTAGAGGCAAAGTCTTTTTTGTAAACTACCATATTCTCTACTACACTTAAAGAAAAAATTTTAAGTTTTACATCGCTCGGAATTTTTGATGCGATATGCTTAACAGCTTGAGAGACAGTTGTTAAAATTATGAGTGGAATTCTTAGATTTTGCGAAGCGACATCATACTCAGTAGCCTGAATTGTGTAAAAACAGTTCTCAAAACAAAATATGTTCCAAGACTTGTCACTCGTGATATTATTGTTTCTCCGCGGGACTACCTGAATCTAGAGGCGAGATTTGAGATAGCTGTACTATTTTTTCAACTATATCTTCAAAGCAAAATGGTTTTCAGTACAATTGTCATGAAGAATTAATGATTTTCTGCAATTTCTCTATTCTTCCCTTCCATAGAACAAGAATAAGCAGGTTCATCGTCAACCCCTGAAGTGTCAAACACCACTATATTCTACAAAATTGCATCTTGGTTAATTATAAAATCCATAAGCGATGATTTGTCCGCATCTGTTCTACCCAGACACTTCATTTTGATCTGAATATAAAATAAAGCTTAGCAGGTCACGTTTTTCTACGATAAAATAAACTTACATTTTTTGTCGCTGTAGCTATTGTTGTGGAGCTATGTGTAAAACATACAGAATAACAAAACTTGTCGATTGCTCATGGATATACAACGATATTTAATCTCATATGTTTGCTAAAAATAGTATCCTAAATTTCCAATCGCCTCAACAACAATTATTTTTAAGATATTTTTCTATTGCTTTTGCTGCTTTCTTACCCATTCTCATTGCTTCTATAACAGTAGCTCCACCAACAACGTCCCCCCCAGCAAAAACACCAGGCAGTGAAGTCATAAAGCTATCATCAGTTGTAATATGTCCATGGCTGTCGATAATTAAACCGTAAACGAGTGATGGCAAAATCGGATTTGGATGTAGTCCTAAAGCTAAAACTACCATATCAGTTTCAATTATATAATTGGATCCAATAATTTTACTAAGATGTCTTCTCCCTGAATTATCAATCTCCCCAGATTCCATCTTCATACACTCAATAGCTTTAACGAATCTCTTTTCGTTTCCAATAAATCTTACTGGACTTGTCAAAGTAACAAAATCTATTCCCTCTTCTTTTGCATGAATCCGCTCTTCTTTTCTTGCTGGCATTTCACTTTCAGTCCTCCTGTAAATGAGCTTAACATTTTCTGCACCGAGTCTTAATGCCGTTCTTGCTGCATCCATCGCGGTATTTCCTCCCCCTATAACTACGGCATTCCTAGCTTTATATATAGGGGTGTCGTAATTAGGGAAGTCAAAAGAATGCATAAGGTTTACACGAACCAAAAATTCATTAGCGGAATAAATATGATTTAAGTTTTCGCCTGGTATTTTTGGGAATATAGGAAGTCCAGCACCAGTAGCAATAAATATAGATTTGTACCCTTCGTAGAATAATTCTTTTATTGTTTTTGTTCTTCCTATGAAAGTATTTAAAATTATTTTCATACCAAGTTTCTTTAAATTGCACAATTCTAAATCTAGAACATATTTAGGCAGTCTAAATTCCGGGACCCCATAGCGTAAAACTCCGCCAGCGTTGTGTAAAGATTCGTAAACTGTAACATCGTATCCCATTTTTAGCAGATCTCCACCGCATGTTAATCCAGACGGACCTGATCCTATAATAGCGATTCTAATGCCGTTTTTACTAATTATCATAGTATTTGAACTATCCATAGATGCAGTGTTGTCTGCTGCGTAGCGTTCCAAGTTCCCAATACTAACACTTTCGTTTCTTTTTGATAAAATACAAAATTTTTCGCACTGATTTTCTTGAGGACAAATTCTGCCGCATATAGCAGGGAAATCATTTTTTCGTTTTAAAACTACCATAGCCTGTTTAGGATCGTTCAAAGAAAGATGTTTTATAAATTCCGGTATATCAATCCCAACTGGACAACCATGAACACACAAAGGTTTTTGACATTGCAAACATCTCTTTGCCTCTTTTAGCATTTCACTTTGAATATAGCCACAATTTACCTGTTTAAAATCTCTTTTCCTAATGTTTGGATCCCTTTCGGGCATTTTTACTTTTTGCAACAGTTGCACCCCTGATTACGCTTGAAATTATCGATTGCTATCTTTTCAAGATTTTTAAATAAGTCTAGTCTTGAAACAAGCTCTTCCCAATCCACCAAATTAGCATCAAATTCAGGACCATCAACACAAGCGAATTTAATTTCATCATGAATAGTAACCCTACATGCTCCGCACATTCCAGTGCCATCAAGCATGATAGGATTTAAAGAAACTATGGTTTTTATATTTTTTTTTCTTGTAATCTCAGACACAGCTTTCATCATGGATACCGGCCCTATAGCATATATTATATCTACTTTTTCTTTGTTTATAATTTCTTTTAAAGCATCCGTAACATACCCCTTTGTTCCATATGTTCCATCATTTGTGGTAAAAAGAATAGAGTCACTTTGCTGTCTTAACTCGTCTTTAAGTATTATCAAGTCCTTGCATCTAGCACCCATTATAGTAATGATTCTATTCCCAACACTTTTCAACTCCTTTATAACAGACAAAATCTCAGCTGCTCCTACACCACCAGCAACTGAAACAACAGTACCGTATTTTTTTATTTCTGTAGGATGCCCTAATGGGCCCATAAAATCTCTTATGTATTTCCCCGTAGAAAGAGAAGCAAGTTGCATTGTAGTTTTACCTACTTCTTGAAAAATTATTTTCACCAAACCTTTCTCTAAATTTGTTCCGGCTATAGTTAAAGGAATGCGCTCACCTATATCATTAACCCTGAGCATAACAAACTGTCCAGCTTTCGCATTTTTTGCAATATTTGGGGCACAGATTTCATAACTTCTTATTTTTGGCCCAATTTCTTCTATGCTCACAATTTTATACATTTTCCACCTTTAACACACAACTTATATTGAAATATATTTTGCTAAAAACACCCCGTGCCTTTGCGTTATTATATATAATTTAGCGTCAAAGTAATATAAACACAAAAAAATAAAAATTTAAACTCTAAAATCTTCTAGGTACTATTCTTTTGAATTTTCTTTTTCCTACTTGCAATGTAAATTTTTTTTTACAATCAACAATATGATCTTCAAGCAATTTTTGTGAATTTATTCTAATACCTCCTTGTTCCATGAGGCATCTAGCCTTGTTTTTACTTGACACCATCCCACTTTCGACAAGTAAGTCGGATAATCTCATTTTTATTTTTTGCATTCTGTATTCTTCCATATTATCTGGGATATTTCTTGTCGAAAAAATTTTATCAAATTCTTCTTTCGCTTTTATGGCCCCCAATTTGCCATGATACTTTTCTACAATTTCTCTAGCCAATTCTGTCTTTGCATCTTTTGGGTGCATACTCTTAACGGCATTTAAATTTACTTGAGTAAGAAGTTCATAATATCTATACATAAGGGTGTCTGAGATTGACATTATCTTTCCAAACATATCTTTAGGAGAATCGTTTAAAGCAATATAATTATTATAGGATTTCGACATTTTCTTAACACCATCTGTTCCTTCCAAAATTGGCATTGTAATTACTACCTGAGCCTCTTTAATCCCATAATCTTTTTGTATCTCCCTACCTAAAAGAAGATTAAATTTTTGATCATTCCCACCAAGTTCTATATCTGCATTTAAAGCTACTGAGTCATATGCTTGAAGTAAAGGATAGAGGAATTCTACAATGCTTATCGGTTTATCTTCTTTATATCTTTTTGCAAAATCATCTCTTGCAAGCATTTGAGCTACTGTACTTTTTGAAGTAAGATTTAAAAATCCATCTATGCCAATTTTATTGAACCATTTGCTATTATAGATAACTTCTGTTTTTTCTTCTTCTAGAATCTTAAAAACTTGATCAGCATAGGTTTTTATGTTTACTTTTATCTGTTCATCTGTCATAACGGGTCGAATTTCAGATCTACCAGATGGATCGCCTATCTTAGCAGTAAAATCTCCAATTAAAAATATTATTTGATGACCCATATCCTGAAAAACTTTTAGCTTATTGATAATGACGCTGTGCCCCAAGTGTAAATTTGGAGCTGTAGGGTCAATTCCTAATTTTATTTTTAATTTTTTACCTGAAGCAAGTTTTTTTTTTAGTTCTTCAGCGGGAATAACCTCACTTGTCCCGCGCACAATTTTTTTTAACGTATTATTCATATCGATCCTTTTGCAAGTTTAATTACCATTAAAATGACAAACATTTCAATAAAAATATTTCTATTAACGAACGCCAAAACATTTAAATTAAATAAAGTAACGCGGATTAGATTATGTTTTAATGTTATCTATTCTTACCTTACCTTAACAAAAAATTTAGCAGTTGCTCTCATACTTTAAATATGTGAAGCTTATCATAATGATAACATCCAAATCTTTATATCTCTTAATATAAGTTAAAATGTTATAGTGACTATATTGGTATCCGATGAAATAGCTATTTGCTTAATATCTAAGACATAGCTCTCTGTCCGATTTGAATTAATTTTTCATAAAATAATAGTTAAAAAAAACACAAACTATAGCTCTAAAAATATCGCATAAATAAAGTTGTCAAAGTGTTATTGTAATAGAGTAAAAAAGTAACAAACAGTTCAAGTACACATACCTCAGAGTTGCCTCGGGTTATTCTTTCTAGAGATCATTTAAGAGATTTTTCTATTGTGTAAAAGCAAGTTTTTGAAGCTATCCTGGGTATGTTAGGAGTCATCATGCGCAAAAAACGATGTATACATTAATCGT
This sequence comes from Candidatus Endomicrobiellum glyptotermitis, assembly GCA_031267715.1. Lineage (GTDB taxonomy): Bacteria > Elusimicrobiota > Endomicrobiia > Endomicrobiales > Endomicrobiaceae > Endomicrobiellum > Endomicrobiellum glyptotermitis. The sequence goes on from JAIRYQ010000002.1 coordinate 178,838, forward strand.
AATACATTCTGCGGTTTCTCAAGAAGTCTAGGACAAGAAACAGAAACTGTTACAAGAAACATTAGCAAGTAAAACACATTGTTTAAATCTCACTATAATTTTTTTTATTAACCGAACAACAAACCAGCACAAATCTTAATGGTAAAAATAAAAAAACCATATAAGATCTCTGAATTTTAATCATGCTATTGAAGGATTACAAACTTCCTACTAGTTTGTTAAATCACACAACCAAATCGGTGAATAAGAAATAAAAACTACACCGAAATAGTAGTCAACTAAATTACTAAAGTTCACTATCACTTTCGCTTTATTGTGGAACACTATTATTGTCAACCGCAAGAGCAAATCTTACAGCCCCCGCTTTTCTAGCTTTATCTATAAAATGTATTACGTGTTCATACTGAACCTGCTTGTCACCTTTTAGGATAATAACTCTATTAGGATTTGAGGATATAAGATTGTTTATGACATCTTTAATAGTTGGATTATCAACCTCTTTCCCTTCTATACAAACACACCCTTCTTTTGAAATCAAAACCTCAATATTTGAATTTGAGGCATCTCCACTGCTGGAAGACATTTGTGTTTTTGGGAGATTAACTTTTATGGATGATGTATGCGTTGGCATCATGGGTGTAGTTATCATAAAAATAATAAGGAGAACAAGCATAACATCAGTGAATGGTGCTATATTGATTTCTGATACAACGGTACTTCTCTTTCTTTTTATAGTCATCTATTTTTTTACGTTTCTTAGAATATCTTTAACTACGGAAGAACAATATTCCATATCTACAACAAACTTATCTATAAATTTTATAAAGCAATTATATGCAATAACAGCAGGAATTGCCACAAAAAGACCTGCGGCAGTTGTAATAAGCGCCTCTGAAACACCTTTAATGATAACTGACATATCAGCAGCAGCAGCTCCTAAACCCATCCTTGAGATATCATGAAACGCCCTTATGATACCTAAAACAGTTCCAAACAACCCTATATAAACTGCAATATTGCCAAGTGTTCCTAAAATAACAGTAAAACGTTCAAGTTTCACTGTTTGAAACATTATTTCTCGTTCCATAGCTTCACCTAAATTATCCCCATCTTCTTTAAAAGCGAGAATGCCTGCTTTTATAACTGAGGCCATAGGAGAGTTAACGGTATTACAAAAATTGATGGCTTCGTCAAACTTGTCTATTCTTATTTCTTTTGTCAATTTATCTAAAAGTTTATCTTTTGTTATCCTAAACTTTGTCCAAAACTCAACCGATTTAAAACAAATAACCATTATTGAAAGAACTGATGCTCCTAAGAGAACGTAAAGGGTATGCCCTCCCATATTTATAAAATCTATAAAACTTTTACCTTCAAACATAAAAATATTCACATCCTCTTTGTTTAAATTTCATCTAACCTAGGATTGGTGACCAAGATGGAGTATAAGAAGTGCCGGATATTTCTACAAGCTTTCTTGTCCCAGAACCATCAATTGCCATTATATAAATTTCTCCTCTTCCAGATCTATTTGAATAAAACACCAAAAATCTTCCGTCAGGTGACCATGTAGGATTTTCATTATTTTTTTGATTATGCGTAAGTCTCGTAATTTTTGAAGTAGGTAAATCATAGATATACAAATCGTAGTTACTCTTCGCTTGTCTCATTGTAAAAGCAATTTTATCGCCACGCGGAGACCATGATGGAGAATCACAAGGACCACTTGTAGTGAGTCTCCTTACATTTTCACCCCTAATATTCATTATATAAAGCTGAGGATACCCTGACCTATCTGATATAAACACTATCTCCTGACCATTTGGGGCAAAAGATGGGCTAGTATCAATACATGCATCTTTAGTCATTCTTCGTAATAGTTCACCATGCACATTTATCATATATAGATTTGGGTATCTGCCCTTAGATAAAGTGAGAACTATTTTTTTACCGTCAGGAGAAAATGAGCCTGTAACATTCAATCCTTGACACTTTGAAATGATACTGCGCTTGTTTTCAATAAGACTTAACACAAATAAATCGGGGTTATTATGTAGATAACTTGTATAAATTACCTGTCCTCCATCTGGAGACCACCTGGGAAGAATATTTATTTTGTTGTCTCTTGTCAATCTTCGCAAATTGCACCCATCGTAGTCTATGATATATAACTCCTTGAATCTTGTACTATCGTTCACAAAAACTATTTTTGAGCGTGATATACCAATTTCACCTTTAATTCTCCTTATAATTTCATCGCTTACTTCATGAGCCAGATATCTATAATTCGAACGGTTATTTTTATAATTATGTTTCCATATTATTCCACTTGTAACAACATCAATTACTTTTATTTCAAGAGCAATATTACATCCATCATCGCTCACAGAGGCGGTAACAAGAGCTGTTGTTCCGTTTTTTCTTAGAGAAAGCAACTTCTCCTTAAAATCATTTTCAGGGACAATCTGTATTATATTGAAATATCTAGAAAGAATAAGATCGTTTTTAATAATTTTTTTGATAAGTTTTGCTGATTTTATAGTATTTTCATTTTTATCTGCAACGTTAAAACTTTCTATGGCTACACCAGATCTCTTAGTAGTTGTACAAAGAGAAAGGTAAATACCGTCATCTGAATAAAGTGTTGCTGTAAAAAAGAAAACCATAAAAACGCATAAGAATAAGAAATATGCGTTTCTTATTGAGCTAACCTTTACATTTACATTTAAATTCAAAGTAAACTCCTAAAACGTCATCTTTATAACCTTCAGGTAGATCTGGGAAGGGTATTGCTCTACGTATTGTGTCTAAGGCATATTTATCGTATTCGTTATTCCCTGAAGATTTTCTAACAGAAATATCAGAAATTGAGCCATCTCTACGAATTTTAAAATATAAAAGCACTCTGAGTTGATCATAGCCATAATTCTCAACCCACTCCCATTGTTTAGCTATCTTCTTTACTACCTCTCCTGCGTAATAAGAATATCTAAAATCCGGAGTATCAAATGAAAGCGCACCGAACTGTGAGGTTGCTTCGATAGGGACCTCATCCGAGTTCAAAGACTGAGTATTTTCAAGATTACTACTATCTTGTGAAGTCTTTATGTCATAGTTTTTCTGTTTTTCTGTTTTTACTACAACACCTTCCCTTTGATTGTGGTTATCGACAACTTCTACTTTATTCTCATGCTTAACATTTAAAAAATTAGACTCTTTTTTAAATGTCAAAATTTTAGGTTGTCCGACTGTTTTACGTTGAGATTTGGAACAGAAAGAGACCTCTACCGGTACAGATAAAAACATTGGTTTTTTTTCAGTATGAAATACAAGACAAATAAACACGAAGTGAAAAAAAACTGAAACTAGCAAACAAGGGAATAGGCTGCTCCTCCTATTCATTGATTTTTCATTAGTGCTATCATGATCCGTCTTTATCAAACATTTTTAGACATTCGCTCATACAAGTCCGAGCTTCGGCTACTCGTACATCGTTGGGATACTTATTTACGAATGATTCGAATCCGGAATGCGCAAGCTCATACCTTTTAGCTAAATAATCTCCATAAGCACGTCCATAAACAGACGAAGGTGAAGTAAATCCATCATCATTTTCCTTTACTAAACATGATTTACTTAGCAAAGGAACTTTACTTTGCAAATCCTGAATTGAGGCACTGAACACCGCATAATCTGCGTTAACTTTTGCATGCAAATCGACGTAATTTTGCTGGAGATCTCCATACTGTAGACGTAACTGCGATATTTCATCCATTAAATCTGCAACTCTGTTGTGGCTTGAAAAAGTACAACACCCTGTAGTAAACACCACGAAGCACAATATCACACTAAACAGGTTCACATCAAAACTCCTCTGTATTATATCATCTAAAATTTTGTAAAAAATTTTAAACAGCACAATGATGCGCTTTTATCATTTTCAATTTAATAGTCTTTTAATTTCCACCCTTCTGTTTTTCGACCATGCTATTTCATTGCCTCCCATTTCAATAGGCTTTTCTTTCCCATATGAAATAGTCGCAATCCTATTAGGTGCGATTCCTAGTCTAGTATAATATTCCTTTACTTTCAAAGCTCTACGTTGTCCCAAGGAAAGGTTATACTCAGTTGTGCCCCTCTCATCCGTGTGTCCCTCAAGAATAATTTTTATATTAGAACCACTTACCAAATAGGCCGCATTTTCCTTCAAAGTTTCGATTGAACGCTCTGTTAAATCACTCCTATCAAACTCAAAATATACAGTTTTAAGGTTAATATCTTTACTAGAATTAACTCTTATCGATGGTTCATCATCAAAAGTACCCGTTTTTGTAGTATCGCCTATGATTTCTTTATACTTAATACTCTGTTTTTTACAGCCCACACCAAAAACAAATACACCAATTAGTGCAAATAATAAAAATCTTCCCATATGAAGCCTCCAGTTTCATGTCATTACTTTAAGTCTGATGGCCAATTTTAGCATTTTTTTCTGTCAATAACAAATTGGAGACTATAGAAACGAGAAAACCGCTTTTTAGTTTAACAACATACATACTTCTATGCTTTTTCGAATTTAAATAACAACCTCCCTCACAACCATTTTTTTAACGATATAAAATACAAATTTTTGTTATACTTTAATTGTCTTAATATTTACAATTGTTGATTTTAGACGTCTATTTTTTTTATAAGTCACACGTGAATTTGCATTTTTTTTTCTTCTTTTGTTTTGATCCATATATTTATTTTTAAAATTGCAATAGAAATATTTCGTTGCAACATAAATATTTCTACAAAGTTTTTTGCCGAAATTATCTTCCCTATAAAATCTTATGTAAGCGACAAGACACTTGCTACAGTTTAAAATGTCTGACTTCTACATTAAGTTACCAACTGTACTATAAACTTTTATTCATACATTGCCTGTTTTAGTCACGAAAAATTAAATTTTATACCATTCTTATTTTTTAAACATATTAAAGGATAAAAATTTGGGATGCTAGTCATATTACAACAAAATACGATGCCCTATTAATACGACAACAAACGAAAGACGCGTTACGTAAAAATAAAACTTGTCCATATTTTTTTTCTTTAATTTTATTTTTTTTAAAACCATTCTCAAACCAAAAATCAATATAAAAAACAGAAAAACCAATAAGGCTATTATAGACTTACGTCAAATAGTTCAAAAAATCCTAGCAATTTATTAAAATCCGACAAAGTGTCTATTTTATTAAATTTCTCACGTATTTTTGCTGCATTAGGTAAGTTTTTAATATAGTAACCAACAATTTTTCTAATTACAATAAGCCCTTTTTTTTCCCCATAGCGTTCTACGGAATGTTCAATATGCCTCCTAAGCCATATAATTCTCTCGGTTTTTGATGGTAAAGACAACTTTTTACCGCTATTAAAGAAATCTACAAGCTTTTTAAATATTGAATAATTACCTATAGCACCACGTCCTAACATAATTCCTTTACAATTTGGTATCTGCATAAAATTGATAGCTGTTTTCTCATCAATAATACCGCCGTTTGCAATTATGGGAATTTCTGCATCTTTACAAGCGTCAGCAAACAACTTCAAATTAGGAGCTCCGAAATGTTTTTGTGAGGCAGGCCTAGCATGTATTGCAACCATTTTTATCCCACAACTCTGAGCTATTTTTACAATTTTAGAAGCTATATTTTCCCCCGGTAGAAGTCCTATGCGAATTTTAGTTGTAACGGGAATATCAACGCTTTTTACAACATACTCTAAAATTTTTGAAACAAGTTTTTCATTATTAAGAAGTTTAGAACCTGCACCAGTTTTTACTATTTTGCTTGCAGGACATCCTAAATTTATATCTATTATATCGACACCCATATCTCTAATAATTTTTGCTGCTTCCGCCATAATATAAGCATCGTTGCCAAAAATTTGTACTGAAATTGGTTTTTCGTCATATGATATCCTAAGGAGACTTTTTGTTTTTTTATTATCATGTAAAACAGATTTTGCAGATATCATTTCTGTATAAACAAGGCTTGCGCCTCCACTTTTTGCAAGGCATCGCAAAGGCGAATCTGTTATTCCAGTCATAGGCGCAAGGACAATATTGTTGTCAAGTTCAATGTTTCCAATGTTTAACTTAGTCATTTTTTTACTTTCCACACTTATTTCTATTTTTATCCAAACGGATAAAGAAGAATATTATGGCTTTAGTTCCAGTTTTAATTATACTGCCAATCTTCTAAATTGAGAGATGGATTAGATACGAGCTGAGTGTCGCTATATTTTAAGCCGCACTTTGCGTATTTTAAATATGCCGTATACCCAATCATTGCTGCATTATCAGTACAGTAAATAAACGGCGGCATAAAAACCTTTATTTTATTTTCACGGCCTGCTTTCAAGAACATTTTTCTTATTAAATAGTTCGCACTTACACCACCACCTAAAACAATCCTTTTCAATTTCAAATCTTTTGCAGCTGCAAAAGATTTGAAACAAAGCGTTTCAGATATAGCTTGTCTAAAAGAAGCGCAAATATCATTCAGATGCCTTTCGTTTTTAACTGGATTCATTTTGAGATAATTAAGAAGTGCAGTTTTAATCCCTGAAAAAGAAAAATCCCAACTTCCTTTTAAATAAGGTCTTGTAAATCTAATTGCTTCAGGATTCCCTTTTTCTGCTCTTTCGTCTACGATGCCTCCGCCAGGATAAGAAAGACCCAGCATCTTAGCAGCCTTGTCAAAAGCCTCACCTGCAGCATCATCTCTTGTTCTTCCAAGTATTTTATATTTTCCAAAATCCTTGACCAAAATAAGCTCTGTATGACCACCGGATATTATCAAGCTTAAGAAGGGGTGGTCTATAAGTTTATTTTCAATAAACGAGGAATAAATATGTCCTTCTAAATGATTTACCGGTATCAAGGGCTTTTCATAAACAATGGCAAGGGATTTTGCAGCAACTGCACCTACAAGCAAAGCCCCTGCTAACCCGGGTCCTGCAGTAAAAGCGATAGCATCTATTTTCTTCGAAAAGTTATCAAAAGTTATCTCGCTATTGCTTAAAACCCGAGAAATTACAAGATTTATGTTTTCTGTATGCGCACGACTTGCAAGTTCTGGAACAACACCAAAAAACTTAGCATGTATTCTCGTTTGTGAAGAAATTACAGTTGACTCTACCTTTCCTCCATTTACAATTATGGACGCAGAAGTCTCATCGCACGAAGTTTCTATTGCAAGTACATTCATATTATATTCCCAATATATAATGTTATAAATTAACAGTTTTGTATCAATAAAATAAGTACAAATTTCCTCTTTAATTTAAATTTTTTGAACGTATAAAAGTCACATTGTAATAATTTTTATTCGGAGAATAGAATTTATAAGTTACGGAATTATCTTTATTTTTTACCTTACCTAAACCTAACTTCATAGAACGAGCGATGATCCTAAATTTTTTTTCGAGAAACCGTACAGTCTTATCCGATTTTAGATCTATAGTTTTGTAAAACTCATTCCATCTAACTATATCTATATTTCTCTCTACAACATATTGAGTTAAGATATCGTCCTGAATAATACCATTTAAAACTAAAACGTTCACTATTTTTTCATCTATCGCTACGTCCATAAGCGCTTTCTGTTTGCGCACAAACTGCAGAGAAAAGCACATACTCATACCAAAAAGAAACAACATTATCATATACAATTTAATCCATATGCTTATTTTTTTTTCTCTATTTGCCACCATACTCTCCAACTAACTATAAATAACTTATGCCGACTTTTTTAAAATACTAAACTAAATTCTCTTTTTAGTTCTTATTCTTATGTTCTTATGATTGAAGTGATGGCATTGGATCATAAAAAATTCTATTACGGATCGCTCCAAAAAACAAGACATTCTTGTCCCCAGCGCCCAATTCCGCAATAACTGTGCCTTTTAAGACTTTTTTATCTTGTTTCACGAGAATATTAGTTAGTAGACCGTAAATAGTTATATCTGAATCCCCGTGATGTATCGCAACAGCTTTTCCATAATAGTTGTGTTGTCCTGTAAAAATTACAACACCATCTTTAGCACTCTTTACTTGACTAAAATCAGCTGCTTTTATCATCATGCCGCAATCAATTTTATAGGTAGTATCAAGTTCTAGATGTTTATTTTTGCCAAATTTCGCAACAACTTCTCCTTTAACAGGCCATAAGAAACATTTTTTTTCTTTTATTTGAGCGTTTGTGGGTGTTGAACGTTTTTTCTTGTCTGCTGCTATACTCGTTTTTTTTATTAATACTTGCAAAGTATCAGCGCTTTTATTTAAAGATTTTATTTCTTTTTCTGCAACAGATCTCTTATTAAGCGTTGCTTCCAAAATCTTCTTTTTTTTTCTAAGTTCATTTTCACTTTGTACTAATAGACTTTTTTTTTGTACTTGTAAATTTAAAATGTTTTTTTTGAATTCACTCCATTTTTTCACATTTGCTGCGGAAAATTTTGTTACATTTTTTTCTTTCTCAAAATTTTCTATCTTATATTCCAAAGATTTACGTCTTATTTTATATTCCACAGGGTTTTTCTCGTAGGAAAACCTAAGACTCATTTTGTTAAAAAGTCTTGTTTCCTTAAGTATAATCCTATTTAAACTAATACTTTTTGCTAATGCAGAATTAAAAATTTTTGAAGATTCCTCAAGATTATCCTGCACAATCCTTACATCTTTAAAACTCTCGGTAAGTTTTTTTTTATTTTGTTCTATGTTTTTATTTATAGATATTAATTCCTTTTTAAAAATCTTCTCCTGTAAGACAAGCCTATCTTTTTCAAGTTGTTTTACTTTTATGGATGTTTTTATTTTCGAAAGCTGACCTCTTACATCGCTATTAATACCTTTGCCCTGTCCAAATAGCAAGACAGAGGGATAAAATAATAAAAAAAACAAACTAAATACTTTTATAAATATAAGAAAATCTTTACACTTATTCTTAATGATAAGACTCCGAAAATACAAATAAATTTTTGAAGATAATAACTGTGCCTAACAAGGAGACAATCTAAGACGCTGGTCTTCATTCTTATATCAGTTTATAGTATAATCCCGAGGATTGTTGCAAAAGGTATTACTAATAGCACTGCAATCTCATTTATCAATAGAGGACAATCCATATAAGTGCAAGCAACCCAAAAAATAAAAAATGCAAATATCGAATATGATAAATATAAAAAAACATCCGTAATTAGCTTTCTTACATTCAACTTATGTCCTATAACGAGAAAAATACATTTAAGGGTAAGAAGAATAAAAACAGCAATTTCAAAAATAAAAAAAATCTTTTTGTAAAATGAAAGCAAATTTTCAGTTTTCACATATTGTTCAAAAATAGGCATATCAAATACTACCTCATCTATACCCGAGATTCTTTCTAAAGTTTTTTTCATATCTAACATTAATTTTTTTTTTGGGGTAAATCTGGGAACAGCTATAGCGTATGCCTGAATCGATAATTTAGCATCGCTTGAAACAGAGATATCTTTTAAAAACGGATTTTTTTTAATTGCCCTTGAATATGCCTCACATGCATTTATATACTCTTTTACAGACACTAGATTTGTTGCTTTAATCTTTTCTATGGTATCCATATCTTTTTTGGAAGGATTTTCAGTAAAAAAGATAATCATGCTAAGATCTCTACATAATGCCTCTGCGTAATTTTTAACTTGACAATAATGGCTTGAAACTAAAATACAAAAAAGACATAAAAGCACAACACAGATAAACTTTATCACCCTATCTGCTATTTTTATGACAGACTCCATTTCATGCTCCACGTGAAAATAATTTTTAAAACCAAATTTTAACAGATTTTCTACAGCGCCGCTACAAATCTACTCTAAAAACATCACAATTAACAAATAGCGTTTTGCATTCGTGTGTAATTTTGGGTAGACATTTCTTTTTATTAATTTATCGTAAACTCCTTGATACGTTTTTAACTAATGTGAGTTAATTTAAATGAGCAAACAAAAAAACACTTCAAGAAGTCCAGAGTTGTAACACTAAAACATTGACCACCCTAGAGCTTCAAAATTTTTAGTAAGTGGGTGGATGGATGGGATTATCACGCTTTTCCTTAAGAAGTTTTTTTATCTACGCAAAACATGCTTTAGCTTGGATACCCAAAAACCACAACTGCTCATGTGTTCACTATAAATTTGATTTCATGTGGCCTATTTATTTAGGCTAATTTGAAATATTTTCAAAACTATCTCAAGTACTTTTATCATCTTTCCTCCCTTTGTGTGCAAGATACAGTGCCCTGAACGTACACAAAAATACGGTACATTTTTTATAAACTAATTGCAATCCTCAACACTCAAGGTTTTAAAAAGAGTTTGCAGCTTGACACATCTACCACACACATCTCCACCACAAACTATCACACCCGGAAGCAATCTGAATTGTTTTGTAAAAACCTGCCTATCTTTTGCGAGTTCCAAAGTAACCACAAAGCGAACTACCGATGTACTATCTTAATCTTTCGCTCTTGCAATATAACCACAATATATCGGAGAAAGAAACATATTATTTACTCCTTAAAACATTAAGGATTTTACTTATTTTTGTTTTAACTTGAATTTCTCGGTATACAGTTTCTTTTGTATCACCAGGAAATATTTGCTAAGCCCTACAAAAAAATTTTGAAAAATCAAAAGCACTTACATCTAAAACAAAACTCTAATTATTTGGCAGCGTAATAGGCCTCCTGCAGTAAATACGTACACAATTTTTCAACAACTCTTATATACACATGACAAGATTTTTTTAATTCACTTATATTTTTGATGTTCTAAAATTTTATTCTTGAGCGCCCGCACTACACGACCTATACAAGATTGCTGTTTTTTTTCTTTTCTTCATCGTGTACTGGCGAGAGTTGGTTAGAGAAAACCATCTCGGTTTTAATTTGCATGAGACCTCTCTTAAGCCACAATACAACAACGACCCTCTGGTCATTATTGTAGTTATCTTTTTATTTCTCAGCAGTGTCCCCTTTTTTTCTCCAAATCACTTTTACAAGATGCAGTGAAAACTCCAAATGGTCCCATGAATATGTTATCGATATGCATATTATAAGTTATAAACCTATTGTCTTAAAATTTTAATACCTTATGTATTTCTTCTATGGTTTTTTGCGCAACTTCTATAGCTTTTTGGCATCCCACAGCAATTACATTTTCTAGATAAGCTTTATCAGCAATTATATCTTTTCTTTTTTCAGATAAAGGTCTCATAAATTCGGAAAGCATTTCAGTTAATTGTTTTTTACACGACACACAACCTATTTCACCTGTCTTACACTTTTCCTCTCTATTTTTATACTCTTTGTTTAATACTTTTATAAATGAAAAAACAACGCAACCATCAGGATGACCAATATCATTCTTCTTAATTTTTAGAGGATCAGTAAACATACTTTTAACTTTACCTTTTAGGATATCATTGTCTTCGCATAATAGAATTGAATTATTATAAGATTTCGACATTTTTCTCCCATCTAAACCCAAGAATTTAGCAGTTTTTGTAAGTTTCTCTTGTGGTTTTATAAAAACTCCACCGTAGAAGTTGTTAAATCTTCTTGCTATCTCACGCGTGAATTCCAAATGTGATATCTGATCTTCTCCTACTGGAACAAGATCTGATTTATATAATAAAATATCCGCGGACATTAAAACAGGATATCCCAAAAAACCATAATTATTCAAATCTTTATTTTTAATCTCTTTTAGTTGCTCCTTATATGTAGGACATCTGTAAAGCCGCTTCAAAGGAGTCAGCATAGAAAGTATTAAGAACAATTCACTATGTTGAGACACTTTTGATTGCTTGAAAATCACAGCCCTATGAGGATCTATACCTACAGTAATCCAATCAGCTACCATATCCAAAGTATTTTTGTTAATTTCTGAAGTGTCAGAATAATCTGTAGTCAAGGCATGTAAATCTGCAGACATATAATAACATTCGTATCCATCCTGAAGCTTAATCCAATTTTTTAAAGCACCAAAATAATGCCCCAAATGAAGCCTCCCCGTAGGGCGCATAGCTGAAAATACTCTTTTAACCATAGAGATTTCCTTATTATAATCTAACAAAAAACTCAAAAAAATATCTAATAAAAACCTTTACAGAGAAAACCACTCCATTACCCGGCACAGACTACAAATATCTACACGTTATAGCGAATATTGCCACAAAATTAAAAATTTTTTAGGCAAAAAACCACAACTCCTAAAAAACATTGAACCAAAACAAAGAACTTGTAAAGCACCCATCACAAGAAAAACAAAAAGACCGTATGCCTTTTTACTAATCACCAAGCAATCTACATAACCTGACTTATACGAAAATCATTATTAAAAACAGGTTTTTTTATAAAACTATATCCCCTTATTGTAAGCAACATCCTCAGGAATTCTATATTTTTTAAGTTTTTTTGTAAAGTTAGTTAAAAAATTAGATGTAATATTAATTCTACAACATAAATTTGTAAAATTCTCGCATAATTGATAGCATTTTCGTGGTGTAATATGTTTTTTTTATTCATATAAGTGTATAAAATTAGAAGGGACTTTTTATTTTAGGTTAAATTGGTCGTAAGTAGTAAATATAAGCAATAATACAATGGAAAGAAAATACCATATAATAGTTATTGGAGCAGGGCATGCTGGCTGCGAAGCCTCATTGGCGTGTGCAAGATTAGGCCTAAAAACTCTCATAATAACACTTAACGTCGATTCAATAGCAAGAATGTCGTGTAACCCAGCTATAGGTGGAATTGCGAAAGGACAAATGGTTAGAGAAATCGACGCTTTGGGTGGGGAAATGGGAAAAATAACCGATCGTGCAGGCTTACAATTCAAAACACTAAATAAGTCAAGAGGACCTGCAGTCTGGTCTCCCAGAGCGCAATGTGATAAGTGGCTTTATTCAACTCTAATGTCAAAATCTCTTCAAAATCAATTAAATCTTGATATATTGCAATCTGAAGTTACATCTTTAATAGTAAGAAATAATAAAGTATGCGGGGTAAAAATACTTACAAATGAAATAATAAATGCAGAAGCTGTAATAGTGGCTACGGGAACTTTTTTGAGGGGAGTAATACATCTTGGAAAGATACATTTTAATGGTGGAAGATTTAATGAACATCAAGCATCATATCTTTCAAAATCTCTTACTGAAGATTGTGGAATAAAACTTGGAAGATTTAAAACAACCACTCCTCCTAGAATTAACGCTACCTCAATAGATTACTCAAAAATATTAAAGCAATATGGAGACGAAAAACCCGTACCTTTTTCTCACTTTACAGAAATTGAAAAATGGAGAAAAAATCTCAAACAGCTTTCATGTTGGCTTACATATACAAATAAAACAACACATAGAATAGTCAGCGATAATCTTGCTCTCTCATCTATTAATATAGGAGAGGTAGGTAGCAAAAGTCCCAGGTATTGTCCTGCTATAGAAGAAAAAATAGAACGTTACCCTGAAAAAACAAGTCATCATATTTTTGTAGAACCTGAAGGCTATAATACCAATGAGGTTTACTTAAATGGACTCTATACTGGACTCCCGTTTAATTTGCAACAACAAATGATAAATTCGATACTTGGTCTTGAGAACGCTAGAGTAATAAGATATGGATATGCCATTGAATACGATTATTCAGATCCTTTACAAATAAAAAAAACTTTAGAAACAAAGACTGTCGAAAATCTTTTTTTAAGTGGACAAATAAATGGAACAACAGGCTACGAAGAAGCGGCATCTCAAGGCTTTATTGCAGGTATAAATGCTGGACTTAAAATTCTAAACACCCCCCCCCTTATACTTGGGAGAAATGAATCCTATATAGGAATACTTATAGATGATATAACTACAAAAGGTATGGATGAACCTTACCGAATGTTTACTTCTCGAGCAGAATATAGGCTTTCAATAAGAAACGACAACGCAGATCTAAGACTTATGGATACAGGGAGGTTAATAGGACTAATATCAGATAAAGTATATGAAAAATTTGAACTTTACAGAAATACGCTGACACATACATACGAAGGCAAAAGAGAAAATCTACCAACCAATGATGACTTATCACCATGGTCCTTTGAAAAAATAAATGAGGAAATTTATATTTATAAAAAATATAGAGGCTATATTGAAATTCAAAATAAAATGGCAAATAAGGTTAAAAAAAATGAAGAGCGTAGGATTCCTGAAAATTTTGATTATAATAAAATTGAATCGCTTTCTGCGGAAACAAAACAAAGGCTTTTAAAAATACGTCCTCAAACAATGGGGCAAGCTTCAAGAATACATGCAATAAAGCCATCTGATATAGCAATATTGACTATTTGTCTTGAAAAACAAAGAAAAGAAAAGAAGCAAAGATATTGAGGGGATATAAAATAACTAAATATAGATGTATTGGTGATAGCATTAGTATGATTATGTAAAAACTCCTTTACTTAAAGGAGGATCAAGCATGATTTATCAATAAAAATTTATCTGTATGTAACGGGATAAATACGTGAAGGATTTTATTTAGTGAGGATGTAAAAATATTTTCCTTAGAAATATCAGTTTTTTCCAGATATATTTTTGCAAGTCTGCAAGGCATGAAAAACAATATCAGCCAAAGAAGTTTCAATCCAGATGTCTATCATCTACGCGAGAAACCTCTTTTCTTATATATATACTGGGTAAAACACTCAAAAAACAACCGTCTATGTGCCGAATTTATTGATCCTTATCCTTATCCTTGTGTATGGCTGCTATATAAAATTTATTTTAAAATAAATATAATAGAACAGATAACATAAAAAAACAAGAAAAAACAAAGTTGGGAAAATTATAGCGAGTTTTTCATTGTATTTTCTGTTTTTACGATAGCAAGCTCTTTTTCAGCTGCACAAGAATCCGATATTATATATATATAATTAACCGTGGAGCAAAAGAAAAAAAACGGGAGGAACCCTGGTGGTGTGGTGATGAAGAAATTAAAACAGATGCTAATGAAGCGATAAGAAGTGTATTAGCACTATATTTTTAAGTGAGAAGCGGAAAAATACAATGAGAAAAAAATATTTGGAGGATTTTAAAGTGCACTTTTATGAAATTAGCAAATAGACAAATATTACTAGTAATAAATTTTCATATTTAAAAACTGCAGATGTTGTGAAACGGATTCTAGCATTTCTGTAAAAATCTCACTTTTTAACACTAGACTTACATTAGTCGAGTTTATCACAAAAAAAACATAAGTTTACTAAAATGTAAATCGCAACCTCAGATTTAACACAAAAATACTAAACAAATGTTCGAAAAAGTAGGGCGAGATTTAATCTGTGAGCAAGGGAACAGTACAACTTTGTTTTATCGAGAGCCTCCTTATTTTCTTTTAGAGCATAGATAGGAGCCTATAAAAAAGTTTTTATAAAAACTAAATTAGCATTCTTTTCATGTCAATGGGCATTTCCGCAGTAAATTCTACGATATTCTTAGTTTCAGGATGTGTAAAACTTATACTGTATGAGTGTAACATTTGCCTATTGAACTGTCTTCCATTAATTGTTTTAGGTCCGCCATACTGTTGATCACCTACTACTGGATGATTTATATATTTCATGTGACTTCTTATTTGATGTGTTCTACCAGTAATAATCCTTATTTTCAACAAAGTGTACCCGTCATTTCTTAAAATAGTTTTAAACTCTGTAATAGCCATTTTTTTTGCAAGAGAATTTACCGTCATAAGTTTTCTGTTTTGTGGTGATCTACTTAATGGTGCTTCTACTTTCCCTCTATTCTCAATAACAGCACCTTTAACTGCAGCATAATATATTTTCCTTACCTCCCTATTCTGAAATTGTTTTAAAATATTAGCTTTAGTTTTCTCATTTTTTGCAGAAATAACAACACCCGATGTATCTTTATCAAGCCTGTGCATCAAATATGGTTTATAATCTCCTTTAGAATATCCAACTAAAGCGTTTAGCAAAGTCCCTGAAAGGTGGCCACAGGCTGGATGAACCACAATGCCGGCGGGTTTATTTACAACAATAATATCAGTATCTTCATAAAGAATATCGAGTTTTACACTTTCAGGTTCTACTAATAACCTTTTCTCATTTTCAAATTCAAATATTATAACATCACCATGTTCTAGTCTATAGCTCGAAGAAGTAACTTTATTGTTTACTAAAATTTTTTTCTTACGTATAAGCTTTTGAAAATAAGAGCGAGAATAATCTTTATAAACTGAAGCTAAATAAAAATCTAATCTCTCCCTTTCAATTTTTTTATATACAGCTTTTTCTTCCATATTATTAAAACTCCGATAATAAATAAAAAAACTGATATTATTTGTGAAATAGAAAATCCAAAGCAATGTATCCCTCTGCAATTATCACGAAAAAATTCAATAATAAATCTCGAAGTAGCGTAAATTACAAGATAAGTTACAAAGGCCATTCCAGGCACCTTAGTATTTTTCTTAGAATAAAAATGCAAAAACATAAATAATATAAAATTTACAATAGATTCATAAAGCTGTGTTGCATGTATGTATACCCCCCTAACGGCTAGGGAATATTTATCCGTGAACACAACAGCCCACGGGAGATTAGTTTCTTTACCGTAACAACAACCCGCAAAAAAACAACCAATCCTTCCTATGGCGTGTCCTAAGGCCAATGCTGGAACAAAAAAATCTCCTAAATTAAATATCATCATTTTTTTTTTTTTTGCATATATCAGCGTAAATATCGCTGCACTAATAAAGCCTCCATAATAAACTAATCCACCATTCCATATTTTTAAAACATCCAAGGGGTATAAAACAAAATCCCTTAAGTTTACAAAAATAAAAAGTGATCTTGCACCAAGTATGGCGAAAACAGCCATATACGTAAATAGGGAATATAGTTCATCATATTGAATCAACTTTTCTCTTGTTTTTTTTATTGAATACGAAAGATAAAAAATTGCGGCCATAAAAGCTAAAGCTACAAAAAAACCATAGCTATAAATTTTAAAATTTCCTAAACTAAAAAGAATTGGATACATGTTTATAAATGTCTACATTTTTTTAAATCTAAAATATCAACAAAAACAAGAACGACAGCAACACAAATACAACTATCAGCGACATTAAACGACGGCCATCTTAAATAATTAATACCAAAGTCAAGAAAATCTACAACTCCATTACGCATTAATCTATCTATAAGATTTCCAAATCCACCTGAAATTATAAGACAAAAAGCATATCTTTGAATTTCGTGCATTTTAGTCAAATTCTTGCAAAACCATAGTGACACAATAACTAAAAGTAAAAATGTTAGAAAAGAAAATAACGAATTTTTACCCTTAAACATACCAAAAGATGCTCCTGTATTACGAATATTTGTAATATTAAAAAAATTAAAAAATGGAACAACACTTATACAAGAAGTATAATCTAAGAATCTATCTACAAGGAGTTTTGTAAATTGATCAACAACAATAATAATTATGCCCAAAAATATCATTTTTCTCATTTAATCAATAAAAACCTCTCTGCATCTAGAACATAAGTTGTCTTTTACTCCATCAACATATTTCCAACATCTTAAACATTTTTTTAGCTTAGATTTTGTTGCTTCTATTATAAACTCACTTTCTTTACTTGAAAAACTGCATTTTATATCCCAATTGCCAAGAACTAAATTTATGAGATTTAAATTTTCAAAAATCTCAACATACTCCTGCCCATAGATAATATTTAACGAAGCTTCAAGGTTCGAACCTATAATTCCGTTTTTTCTTAATTTTTCATAAAATATCAATGCTTCCTTTCTTACATCAAGTATTTTTTCCCATTTTTCAAGCACTTCAACCTGAAGAATACATTCACTATTTACCGTAGGGAAATCTGCAAGAAAAACAGATTCGTGTTGTTGCTTATGTGTCAACTTTTGTATTTCTCTCCAGGCTTCTTCAGCAGTAAATGATAGTACAGGAGATATAAGTCTTATTATGGCTGAACAAATTCCAAACATTGCAGATACAGCACTCATTCTATCCTTAACATATTTCTTATCACAGTAAAGAATATCCTTTAAAACATCAAGGTAAAAACCACTTAAAAAGACTGTACAAAAATTACTAATTAATGTCATAGCTCTACAAAACTCATATTTTTCATAAGCACTCGCAACACTTGAAATAAGCTGTTGAAGATTACTTGAAGCATATTTATCTATTTCACTCATATCTTTAAAAGATAGCACTTTTTCTATGTCAAAATCACTAATATTCCCCAATAAAAATCTTATCGTATTCCTAATTTTTCTATAAGTATCACTCAATCCCTTTATAATTTCTTCAGATATTCTTATATCCTCTTTATAATTACTTGAAGCTATCCAAAGACGAACAATATCAGCTCCATATTTACTTACAAGTTGTTTGCTCGACACAACATTGCCAAGCGACTTTGACATCTTTTTACCTTCGCCATCAACAACAAAACCATGTGTCAAAACACTTTTGTACGGTACTTCACCTTTTACTGCGACAGATGGTATCATAGAACTTTGAAACCACCCGCGATGTTGATCACTCCCTTCAAGATATAAATCTGCAGGATAATCTAAATCTTTGTAATTTCTACTTGATAAAACAGCCTCGTATGAGGTTCCAGAGTCAAACCATACATCCAATATATCTTCTTCTTTTTTAAAACTTTTAGAATTACACATTGAACACTTTACATCTGCTCCCTTCAAAAGATCTTTCTCACTCATCTCAAACCATGAATCAGACCCTTTTTCAGCAAATAGAAGTGATATTTTATCTATAATCCCAGAATCAAGCAATGGTTCTCCACATTTTTTACAGTAAAATACTGGTATAGGAACTCCCCATAAACGTTGACGACTTAAACACCAATCTGGACGATTTTTAAGCATTACTGCTATTCTGTTTTCGCCGTATTTAGGAATCCAGTTTACGTTTTTTAACAATTTTAACAATTCTTCTCTCAAACCATTATGTTCTATTGACAAAAACCATTGGGGTGTAGCTCTAAAAATTACCTGTTTTTTACATCTCCAACAGTATGGATGAGAATGGCTTAATTTTAACTTTGCAAGAACTTGACTTTCCCTTTCAAGTCTATCTATTATCAAAGAATTAGCTTTAAAGACATGAGTATTGTAAAACTCCGGGACTTCTTTTGTGTAAAGTCCTCTACTGTCAACAGGGGACAAAATCTCAAGATCATACTCCAAACTCGCCTGATAGTCTTCAGGTCCATGCCCCGGAGCTATGTGCACTATGCCGGTTCCGTCTTTTATACTGACAAAATCAGCAATAATACCTTGAGAGTACTTGTTCATAAGTAATGGGTTTTGACAATTTATCCCAAGAAAATCAGCGCCTTTAGCCTCTAAAACCACTTCAAAACTCACGGCTTTTATCTTATCTTTAATATCTTCAACCAAAGCCTCGGCAATTATAAGCCTTTCTTCGCTTTTGTTCTCAAACTTATAAATAAGAGCGACGTATCTAGATTTTTTATTGAAAGCAAGTGCAACGTTAGCAGGAAGTGTCCATGGAGTTGTTGTCCATATCAATACAGAAAAACCTTTTAAAATAGACCTCTTTGCTTTAAGTCTATCAGGAAGAACCGCTATCTTAAATTTCACAAAAATAGAGTCTGAGATAGAATCCTCATATTCAACTTCAGCTTCTGCCATGGCTGTTTCACAAGTTAAACACCAATAAACGGGTTTTTTCTTTCTATATACAAATCCCTTTCTTAACAAATCGTTAAAAACCTTTATTATTGACGCTTCATATTTATGCTCTAAAGTCAAGTAAGGATGATTCCAATCTGCTATGACCCCTAGTCTTTTAAATTCGAATTTTTGTATTTCCACAAATTTTTTTGCAAAATCAGCAGCCTGTTTCCTAAAGATAAGTTTATTTACTTCATTTTTGTCCATTTTCATTTCTTTCAAAACAAGTTGTTCTATAGGAAGTCCATGGCAGTCCCAACCAGGAGTAAATGGCACGTAATTGCCTGACATGGAACGGTACTTTACAATAAAATCCTTTAATACTTTGTTAAGTGCAGTACCTATATGTATATGCGCATTTGCATAGGGAGGCCCATCGTGAAAAATAAATTTTTTCTTATGTTTATTTTTCACGCAGATTTTGAAATACAAGCCTACTTTGTCCCATTCTTCAACGAAAATAGGCTCCATAAGAGGCAGATTAGCCTTCATTCGAAAATCAGTTTTAGGAAGGTTTACTGTTTTAGAATAATCTTTTTCCTCACTCATTTTTCACCATATCCTCAATAACCTATTTGCTTTATAATTAAATTTTTAGCATTTATGGAATTGTATTTAAAATTTCATTAAATTTTTGCTCAGGATGACCTGTTATTTCAATAGTTTTTTCTCTCCCTCTTTCACCTTTTCTTAAAAAAATCATTGACCTTTTTACATCAAAAAAATCTGATAAAAAATCACATAGTTCCTCATTTGCTTCTCCTTCGACTGCAGGAGCTACAACTTTTATTCTTAGAATAGAGCCTACTCTGCTAACAACTTCATTTTTTTTTGAGTTGGGTATTACTCTAACTTTAATGATCATTGATTATTCTCCGTTGTATTATTTTACGTATAAGAAGGTAAATAAGGTCTTATTTACTCAGTTCTATAGATCTTTCCATAGCTTGTTTCATAGCCTCATATACAATATCTGAAAAATTCTTGGATTCAAAATACTCTAACGCTGCTTCTGTCGTACCATTCGGCGACTTAACCCTTTCCTTTAATTTTCCTGGAGATTCTTCAGTAATGTAAAGCATTTTACCTGCTCCATAGACTGTTTGGACTACAAATTCTCTTGCTATTTCCTCATCAAGTCCAAGTTTCTCAGCAGCCTTCTGCATAAGTTCGCAAAAATAGAATATATATCCCGTACCTGAACCCGATAGCGCCGTAATAGCATCAAACTTTTCTTCATCAAGAACTCTGACTTTACCAACAGCTGAAAATAAATGTTTTGCGTCCTGAAGCTGAACATCTGAAACAAATCTTCCTTTACATAAAGCTGTAGCACTAGAAAGGACAAGAGCTGAAGTGTTAGGCATAGCTCTAATAATTGCAATATCCCTTTGAATATTGTCCTCAATGAATTTCGTAGTTATTCCTGCAGCAATTGAAATAATAATCGTTTTTCTCTTTATTAAACTCTTTATCTCATTTAGAAGTTCTAACATATTTTGTGGCTTAACAGAAAGGATAATTATATCCGCACACAATACCCCTTTGTCCTTATTCTCAGTTATGGATACACCAAACTTCTGTTGAAAATCCGATAATTTTCCTTTAACAGTATCGTTGCAAACAATATTCTCTCGCGATACGAGTTTAGTTTCTAAAAGACCACTTATTATAGCCTGGGCCATATTCCCAGAACCAATAAAAAAAAGTTTCCTATTCATTTTCAATTTTTCTTTCTTCAAATATTGCTGATCCTACTCTTATCATATTCGAACCTTCTTCTATAGCAACTTTGTAATCATTGGACATTCCCATAGATAAAACATCAAATTCAGAACTTTTAAAAGATTTCTTGATATTTTTAAATAATCCGTACACTTGTTTAAAATAACATCTTGAGTCCCCAGAGTTCTTACTATAGGGAGTTATAACCATCAATCCCCTTATCACAATACTAGGAATCGAAAGACATTTTCTATAGAATTCCTCCACATCATCTGGAGCGATACCTATCTTAGAAATTTCATGTGAAACCTTTACCTCAATAAGGCAATTTTGCAGCTTATTTAAACCTCTTGCATGGCGACTTATATCATAGGCAAGCCTCAAGGTATCTAAAGAGTGTATTAAATCAAAATTTTCTACAACTCTTCTTACTTTATTCGATTGCAAGTGTCCGATAAAATGCTTCGCGATTCCTCCAAGAGAAAAACCAAGTTGTTTAAATTTAGGCAACGCCTCTTGTACTTTGCTTTCTCCTATGTGTTTTATCCCACACTTCAATGCCTCTAAAACGCTTTGATACGGAAAGGTTTTTGTCACAGCTACAAGTTCAACAAAACCACCTGGACTTTTAGTCAAACTTACAACGTTTCTAAGAAACTCTATGCGTCCTCTAATATTTTTCATTTTTTTAACTTATTCAGAACTAAAGACTGAAGGTGATTATAACATATTCTTGATACTTTGAAATTCTCACCTACTTATACAGCGTATGTATGTGGACTGAAAATTTATTACTTTGTTGCACCGTATGTGCATAATACTCAATCATTTCCATTATAACCTTTGGTTACTTAAAGAAATCTCCACATTTCTATGGCTCGGATTGAGTCTTATAATACACACACAAACACATTCTAACGCTCACTCCTCACTCACAAGCATCCAAAACATTCCCCTTTTGCGTACAAAAAAACATACAAAAGTACGAGAAGAAGCAGGTCCTTCCGCATATTTCTCATTAACAGCTATTTCGTCGCATTCAAATTCTCTTTATATTTTTTTAGGGTATATATGCGTATATACACCCCGCGCGCCCATACCGTTTTTCTTCCATTTTCTTACACATTACATCAATCTTTTTAAATCATACTCTTCAATTCCATTCCAATATCAAACATTTTCTTGCCTACAACTAAAGTTCCACCTCTCTTTTTTTTAACTTATTCAATTCTTATTTTTGTACTTGTTCTGCAATATAATATCATCTTATTTCTTCTGTCTCACCTAAGAAAATCCACATATTTTTTCATCCATCTAAACACCATCTCTTAACTTCCTCCACAATAAGAAGTAATGTACACACTTCTTGCATGTGGGACATATTCAACAACATACAACCCTTGAATATCCTTTCTTATTATACACACACACACATTGAAAAACCTACAGCAATTTTGGTAAAAATGCTGTAGATAACAGATCATAACACAAACTCGCCAAATTCATGCACATCGAAAACACAGTTTTAACCAGTGCTAGTCGAGAATGAAATGGGGGGGGGTGCTTTACAATTTTTCTAACTCGTTACAAGAGATTTAAGAGTCTGCAATTGCTAGCACAGATGGTGGAATCTGTAATGGAACAAAGTATATTGCTAAAATACTCCTTAGCCTCTAAGTGAAATCCTACTTTATCGTAAAAAAGGTAGGGTAAATTACCAATAATAACTGTTGCACAAAACGGACGCGATTCATCACGTTTTTTTGGCTGTAGCCAAAAAAAATCGTGACTTACAAAAAACCTTGCAAAGCATTTAAAATCTCAACATCTGATATATTTTTTACATCATATTTTTTAATTAACTCCAAAGCCTCAGCCACTTCTTCAGAGGGAAAGTTTATGCTATATTCAAAGTTGTGATCTTTAACTTTTAAGTAAATATTCATACGTTTTTCTAACACGCAAATTAGGCAAATCTTTATCATATCTTGTACAGATAACTCATGTGCATTATATGAATCTTTATGAAAATTCCATAAAAAATCCAGAGTTAATAATACAAAACTAAGTTTGAGTGTGGAAAAAAAAATCCACATCAAGACTTGTATTTCGTATTTCTTTTAAAAACGGCCTATTTCTAAAAAAATCATTTTTTTGATTCATGTATTTTATTACTTTCTCGTTACTTCTATCACAGGGAAACACAATATTAAGTTAATTCTAATTTTCTTTTATCCCAACAAAAACTTACTTATCTTTAAAACTACAAAGACACAAATGCGATAATAAAATGTACAATCACGCTGTACCGTGTTCATTGTATTTGTTTTATTTCTTGAATTCTTGTTTTAACTCATCAATTTTATTAACTTTTTCCCAAGTAAAATCCTTTTCATTTCTCCCAAAATGTCCATAAGCGGCGGTTCTAGAAAAGATTGGTTTGCGAAGTTGTAAGTAGTCCGTAATACCTTCTGGAGTAAGCGGAAATATTTTTCTTACAACAGGCTCTAACTCTAAGCCCGAGACCTTGCCAGAATGATGTGTATCAATCATTATAGAAACTGGGTCAACTACACCAATTGCATAAGCAAGTTGCACTGTACATTTATCAGCTAACCCCGACGCAACTACATTCTTCGCAATATGCCTTGCCATATAACAAGCACTTCTATCAACTTTAGTAGAATCTTTCCCGGAGAACGCTCCTCCACCATGCGCAGCCATTCCACCATAAGTGTCAACTATTATCTTTCTTCCAGTAAGACCAGTGTCTACCGCAGGTCCGCCAAATAAGAATTTACCAGTAGGATTTATATATATTTTTGTATCTTTATCAATCAAATGTCCAAGTGTAGGTTCAACAATATTATTAAAAATCTCTTTTTTTGATTCATTTGTTATATGATTCCCCGTATCATCTAAAATTTCTTCAGTATGTTGTGTTGACAAAACAACAGCATCTATTCTTTTAGGTCTCCAATCTATATATTCAATGGTTATCTGAGTTTTTCCATCCGGCCCCAAATAAAGCAAAATACCTCTCTTCCTTACCTCAGAAAGTCTCATCGCAAGTTTATGTGCTAAAGTTATAGGTAAAGGCATAAACTCAGGGGTTTCTTTACATGCGAAACCTATCATCAATCCCTGATCTCCAGCCCCACCGATATCAACACCCATAGCAATATCTGGAGACTGTGTGTTTATGGTATCAATTATCGCACACGTATTATAGTCAAACCCCAAAGATAGGCTGTTATAACCTATTCTTTTTATGGTCTCCTTTATAATATCTCTTGTATTAATTCTTGCAGTCGTGGTAATCTCCCCACCTACAATAAGTAATCCTTTGGAAATAAAAGTCTCACAGGCAACTCTTGCATTTACATCTTGTCTTAAAATTTCATCCAAAATACTATCAGAAACCACATCACACACCTTGTCAGGATGACCCTCTGTAACAGATTCAGATGTAAAAAAATAACCACGCTTATCTGACATACCCCCCCCTTATCTCTCCTTCTTTTCCGCTAACTAAAATGCTAAGAACCTTTCTCACAAACTTGGAAATATTGCACATAATCACACATAGTTCTGCTTTACTTTATTAAAAAATACTTATTTCTTCATATTCTTATGTAGTTTTTTTTCCCTTATAATTTTTTCTTCTATATCTTCCCCTTTTTTATCAATTTCCCCCAAAGCTTTCTCTCTTATTTTAGTTTCTATTTCTTCAGCAATTATTGAGTTTTCAGATAAATATGTTTTTACATTATCTCTTCCCTGTCCAAGCTTTTCATTTTTATAACTAAAAAATGCGCCTATTTTTTCAACTATTCCATAACTTACACCCATATCTACTAAGTATCCAAGCCTATCAATGCCCTGTCCAAATATTATTTCAAACTCAGCCTGTTTAAACGGAGCTGCAACTTTATTTTTCACAACTTTAACCCTTACTCTGTTACCCAAAATTTCATCGCCTTTTTTAATAGACTCAATTCTTCTTATATCCAATCTTACTGAAGAATAAAATTTTAGTGCCAGTCCACCTGGGGTTGTTTCAGGACTTCCCCATATTACACCTATTTTTTGCCTTAACTGATTTATAAATATTATTGAAGTTTTTGATTTAGAAATGTTTGATGTAAGTTTCCTTAGAGCCTGACTCATAAGTCTTGCTTGGAGACCTAGAAAAGAATCCCCCATCTCACCTTCAATTTCAGCTCTAGGAACAAGAGCTGCTACAGAATCAACAACTATAATATCAACTGCTCCCGAACGTACAAGCTTATCGGCAATTTCTAGTCCTTGTTCGCCTGAATCTGGTTGTGATACTAAAAGACTGTCTATATACACACCGAGTTTTTGCGCATATTCAGGATCCATTGCATGTTCAGCATCAATATAGGCCGCAATACCGCCTAGTTTTTGAGATTCGGCGACCATACACAAAGCTAAAGTTGTTTTACCTGACGCTTCAGGGCCATAAATTTCAATTATCCTACCACGCGGAATTCCACCCACGCCTATAGCTACGTCAAGAGGCAAAGCACCAGTTGATATTGAATCAACTTTTTCCTTTAAACGCTTGTCGCCAAGTCTCATAATCGCCTCTTTCCCAAAATCTTTTTCAATCTGCGAAATAGCTAAATCCAGTGCCTTAAGTTTCTCATCTTTTACCATATACCCCCCACCATTTGATACCAACCTATTACTTTGCTCTAAATTTTTACAAAGCATATCACAATCAGTGTGTGCCAATACTACCTTAAAAAAATATCAAATTCTAAACAAACAATCGAATCAGATGCTCCTTTTTTGTCCGCAACGCCAACAGTGAAAATAACTTGATCCAGAAATCAATATTGTAAGAACTTTTTATAGATGAAAGACCACAAAAATCTATATCTGTTAAAACACAATCGATTTTTAACTATTTTTTTGACTTTAGTAATCTCAAAATCAGATAAAACCTTCTAAATCTGCCGTATTAATTTCAAACACTATATTAATCCTCACTTGAGTTAGTAAGTGTTGAAAGCTGCAGTAGATCAAATACGTGATTCTTGACATCTACTTGCCTCTACATAGCCTCCAAAATACAAGACAATTCTCTGCAATTTTACTTTAGCCAGAGGATCATGCCATACTTTTGGACTTAATAATTTCAAAAATCCCATCCGAAAGATTTAAAGACTCATCAATCTTCAACTCAACTCTTCCAACACAATACAATTTAGCAGCTTAAAGAGCTTTGATGCTTCCACACTTAAAACTATGACCACTGGATAATAATAGACAAAAGAAAAAAGTACACTTTGCATGTAGTTTATATACCCGCTTTCGCCAAAACCATTACACCTAAGGATACATCCATTAATGCATTGTGATGCACTTAAGTATGGTCAACTTTTGCTAAACAAGCCCCCCTACTCCACGCGGCAAAAGAAAATTTATAAGTTCTTTTAACATTTGGTTAAACATCAGTTTTTTACAGCGTTATGATATTGTAATGTTAGACTTTGACCTCCAAACATTTATCCCATTCGAAAAAAAATCTGTGACATTTTTAGAATAATTCATCTACCGAACTTCAAAAAACGAATATGTAAGCGAAATCCTCTGAAAAATGTTAATTCTTCTCAGTAGTCTTTGAGAATATTTTTAAGAGAAAAAGAAAGGGAGCTATAAACTTAAACATACAATACCACGCCACCACAAATCTTAGCTGCGACAACTTCTTATTTTAAGTTAAATTTAACACAGCAGAGAAACAACTAATTCTACACTTCTTTTATTTTTTTTTATTATATCAAAATCAAAATAATTGTTTTAAATAATTGCGTTTAGCTTGGGTTTTTAAAATCAAACTTAAAAGACTAAATCTTTTTATATTACGTATTTTATTGTATAATTTCGCCTTGAAGACTTTGTAGTCTAAAGAAGTTAGTTAAACATATGTAAAATAAATAAGAAAATGTACGGAGTTGTGTTATCAGAATTCATTTGCGATTTTTACTAGACGTGTTCTATTTAATCTGCTATTATAGTTATCATAGTTTCTAGTCACTTGCAGAGTAAGAGGTTTGCACGCTTATATGTTTCGTTCGTTTTACCCTAATGTTGAGTGTTGTTGGGTATGCCTCTCTTCCGAGGTGAGTGTTTTGAGGTACAAGACGACTTGGATCGTTGGAGAATGGCGTGGTTAGGTGTGTTTTGTGTACCTTCGTGGAATGGTTTCTCTGCCTAGCGTCAAATTTATCTATAGCCGTCACTTTGAAAAAATAAAATATAAGATCGTCAGATGATTGGTTTTATCATCATGTTAAAAGAGAAGGCGTGTCTGTGTTTATACGTCTCAAAAACCAAAAGGAGGTAAGGAAGTGAAAAATAAGTGTCTGTGCTCTGTGTACTGTTTAAGTTTATATAACTACTTGGGTGCACGGTTTTTTGCGAAACTCTATCTGTAAATTTAAAAAGTGAGAGGAAAAATGAATAAAAAAATAAGAGTAATTTTCATTGCGACGCTATTTGCAGTCGTGTGTGCAAATAAAGTGATACTTGCATCTGACGATCTTACAGAAAAATTAAAAACTAACATATCCGCAAGGAGCACATTTATCTTGCAAGCAATAAAAAAAACTAACAACACATACAATGAAATTTATGACACACACACAATGGGCTTAGATGTTTCGAAAGAATTTAAAGATAACAGTAAAATTACGGTAAGTCTTAAGGGTGGCTTAAGCAATTATACAGTTGACACTAGACACCCAACATATGCAACTATAAATAAAAGTGCTAATTCAAAAGATTTATATACTGAAGTTGTATATCACAAACCCCTTTTTTGTAATAAGCTCGATATAGATTTTGGTAAGTTTGGTCTTGGCAAGTATTTTGACAAAAATGTTTACGCGGACGATACATCAACTCAATTTTTAACGGGATCCTTTGTCTCAAATAGAACAATTGAAAGCCTTGGGGATAGATTAGGTCTAAGATTGAATTACGCATTTGACAAATTTGATATTGGTTATGGTTATTTCAGTCTAGTAAATAATAGACCTGATCGCAATGGATTTAACATTTTACAGATAAATTACAAACCCTCTAAGAAAGGAAATTACAGACTATACGGATGGATAGACAATAGGGGAGGGTGGTATTATTCTGTTGTTCGCAAAGAAGGTGAATTTAAACGCAAATCAGGAATTTCTGGGATAGGTGTAAGTTTAGACCGCGAAATGAGTAAACAAATTGGCTTATTTGCTAGGTTTGGATATAAAGATCCCTCTATTCGAGTAATTGTTGGTGATAATGGGATCATCAGCGAAAATGCCGATATCCCATTATTGCTTTGGAATATTGGAACACAAATTAAGGGTTCATTATTATGTTGCTCAAGAATAAACGATATAATAGGATTAGCGGTAGGTCAAATATATGGATGTAAATGCAACAAAAATCCAGAAACACAAATAGAATTGTATTATAAACTTGCAATAAGTGATAACCTTGCCATTACTCCAGTGCTACAGTATATTGTAAATTCTAAAGGCAGAAACAAAAATAATGTATTCATCTACGGCATAAGAACCTATTTTAAATTTTAGCCAATCAACTCTGCTTATTTAATATTTACAGACTCCTTTAAAGCAGCTTTAATAAAACCCTTAAAAATCGGATGTGCTTTCATTGGCCTTGAGGCAAATTCAGGATGGAACTGTACTCCTATAAAAAATGGATGGTCCTTCATTTCAATAATTTCAGGAAGTACTCCCTTGTGACGTGCGCTAACCAATAGTCCAATTTTTTCCAACGCACCTACAAATTTTGGGTTCATTTCATATCTATGTCTATGTCTTTCCTCGATTTCTGTGTTCCTATATAAATCATATGCCAAAGTATTTTTTTTTACTTCAGATTTATAATTCCCAAGTCTCATCGTACCGCCTCTATACTTAATTTTTTTTTGCTCATCAAGAATTTTTATAACAGGATACTTCGTATTTTCATCAAATTCAGTAGAATTTGCACTTTCAAGCTTTGCTAAATTTCTTGAAATTTCTATAACGCTACATTGCATTCCTAAGCATATACCTAGAAAAGGGATCTTATTTTTCCTCGCATAGGTTATAGATTTTATTTTGCCTTCTATACCTCTGTTGCCAAATCCACCCGGCACTAAAATAGCATTGCACCCCCATAATTTTTTAATTAAATCCTCATCTTCAGCATCAAGATAATATATATCAGCTTTCGCATTTACTTCCGCTGCAGCAATATTCAAAGATTCGTCAACGGACTTATATGCGTCTTTTAAAGCTGCGTATTTTCCAACAACCGCAATATTCACTTTTTTATTAAATTTGCTCAATAGTCTTACCTTACAAAACCATTTTTTATCAAATCTTTTAGCGGGTTTTATATTAAGCTTTTTCATTATCAACGAATCGACATTCTGCTTATATAAAGCCTCGGGGATAGAATAAACATATGGACTATCCAACGCCTCAACTACACAATTTTCATCAACATTACAAAAAAGCGAAATTTTTTTCTTTAACAAATTATTAAGCCTATACCCACTCCTACATATTATCATGTTTGGTAAAATACCTATTTCTCTCAACTTATTGACTGAATGTTGTGTAGGCTTTGTTTTTAATTCATTAGCCCCAGAAATATATGGAACAAGAGTAACATGTATGCTAAAAACATCTTCCTTACTATTTTCAAGTTGGAATTGTCTTACAGCTTCTACAAAAGGGAGACCTTCGATGTCTCCGATTGTTCCTCCAATTTCAATTATAGAGATATCAAAATTATTTTTTAAAGCTCTAAAACGTTTCTTTATTTCATCCGTAATGTGAGGTATAACTTGAACCGTATCGCCACCATAGTCGCCATTTCTCTCTTTATTAATTACAGTTTGATATATATCGCCTGCAGTATTTGTATTTGCCTTGCTTGTATAAATGTCTAAAAATCTTTCGTAAGTTCCCAAATCTAAATCCGACTCAGTTCCATCTATGGTTACAAATACCTCGCCATGCTGATAAGGATTCATAGTTCCTGGATCCACATTTATATATGGATCAAATTTTATCATAGTGACCTTAAAACCATGAAGTTGTAGAAGTTTTCCAATACTCGCACCCGAAATGCCTTTACCTAACGAACTAACAACTCCTCCAGTGATAAAAACATATTTTTCCATCAACCTTCTTCCTTAACTATATTATTTGGAATCTTTGTAGGATATTTTCCAGTAAAGCATCCTATACAGAAGTCATCTTTCTTCTTAACATCTCTTCCGTTACAAAAAGAGCAGGATTTAATAAGATTTTCTAAAGTTAAGAAAGTCAAAGTGTCAATATCCAAATACTTCCTTATTTCTTCTATAGAATTATTTGCAGCTATTAAATTTTCTTTACTTGGAGTATCAATACCATAATAGCATGAATCAATTATAGGAGGACAAGATAAGGCAAAATGTATCTTTTTTGAGCCTGCCTCTTTTAAAATATTTATCAATCTTCTTGAAGTGGTCCCTCTTACTATTGAGTCGTCAATGAGTACTATTTCCTTCCCATTTATAACTTCTCTTATAGGGCGAAGTTTAAATCTTGCAATTAAATCTCTTAAATTCTGCATTGGTTTTATGAATGATCTGCCTACATAATAATTTCTTACAAAGCCATTTTCAAAAAGTATATTTGAAATTCTTGAAAATCCAATTGCAGCATAATAACCGGTATCAGGAACAGGCATTACAATGTCAGCTTTTATATCTTTCATTTGCAAAGCAAGATATTCTCCCATCTTCATTCTAGCTTCCTTTACAGTGTGCTTAAACATTACGCTATCAGGCCGAGCAAAATAGACTTGCTCAAAGATACAAGTATTTTGTTTCTTAGAACTCTTATATATAAAAGACTTTTTTATTTCTCCATTTTCTATTACTATAATCTCACCAGGCTCTATGTCTCTCACATATTTACCACCCATAACTTCTATCGCAGGAGTTTCCGAAGATAGTATATAGGAGTCATTTGTTTTTCCCAAAACTAAAGGCCTAAAACCATTTTTATCTCTTGCACCTATTAGGGTTTTATCTCTAAGTATCACAAGCGAAAAAGCTCCATCAAGTTTGCATATTGAACTCGCGACTATATCTGCAAGATCACCTTTAGACATTGCTATAAGATGCAGTAGTATCTCTGTATCTGACGTATGATTAAAAATTGCACCGCTCTTTAAAAGCATTCCTTTAATTTCATGGAAATTCGTAATGTTCCCATTATGTGCTACAGAAATGTTCCCGTGAATACAACTTATTTGAAAAGGTTGAGCATTTACTAAGGAACTTTTTGAAGAAGTAGTGTAACGGACATGCCCTACGGCAGCAGCGGCTGGAAGCTTTTTTAACAAAAACTCATCATTAAAGATTTTAGAAACAAGCCCCATATATTTAAAAGTTCTCATCTCACCTTTCCCGCTTAACGTAATACCAACAGACTCTTCTCCTCTATGCTGCAAAGTAAGAAGTCCAGCAGCGGTTAAAACTGCAGCATCTTCGTTGTTCTCGATACCGATTATTCCACACACAATAATTACCTTCTTTTACAAATCAATCACAAAACAACAAAAACTTCCACATAATATATAATATAATATATATAAACAACCATTGTAAAAACTACTAAAGACAGATTAAACGGAATATTGAATGAATTATCGAAGTTTTATGATACAGCCTTATAGAATGCCCTGTACTTTTTCACATCTTTTATTAATTGTAGAAAAAAAATAAAATTTACTTTTGATAACTGATACAGATAACAACGAAGATGCTGCAGTTTTAACCGCTGCTGGACTTCTTACTTTGCAGCACAAGAGAGAATTCTACAAACTAATACAATTTTCAATGTCCTGCAATTCTTCATATGAATCGCAGGCTTTTAAATAAGCAATAACTTTTTCAAGATTTGTTAAAATAGAACATCCACACTTAACAGCCATTTTTCTTATTTCAGAATTATCGTGGAGTTCATCAACACTTAAATTTTTATTTATATTTATTACAAAATCAACTTTCCCTCCACTTATAACATCAACTGCACGGGGACTCCTATTCCAATGCACAGTATTGACCTCATAACCTCTGCTTTTTAGATATTTAGCAGATCCCTTTGTTGCATAAATTGGTACAGCAAGTTTATAAAGATTATCCACCACTTCCATAAATTTAACTTTGTCTTTTTCTCTACCTGTACTTAATAGAATTCCTTTTTTAGGCCTTTTTACTTGAGTTGATTCCATTGAAAGAAGAAGAGCATGGTTAAACTTTTCTCCCAAACAGCCCACTTCACCAGTAGACGCCATTTCCACACCAACAACCGGATCCGCTCCATCCAATCTCTGAAAACTAAACATTGAAGCTTTAACTCCAATATGATGTATCTCACTTTCATCAATTAAAATCTTCTTCACTTTTTCGTCATTCATCACTTTGCATGCAAGTTCAGCAAGATTTATACCAGAAACTTTAGAGATAAACGGAAATGATCTAGAAGCCCTTGCATTACATTCAATAACTTTGACATCGTTATCTTTAGCTATGAATTGGATATTAAAAGGACCATTTAAATTAAGGCCTTTAGTTATTTCTCTCACTATATCCCTTATAACATTCACCGTATGTACGTATATTTTTTGAGCTGGGAATACCATTGTAGCATCTCCACTATGCACACCAGCGTTTTCAATATGCTCGCTTATTAGAGAAAGAATGACTTCACCATCTTTAGCAATTCCATCACATTCTATTTCTTTTGCATCAAGAATAAATTTTGAAATAACAACCGGGGAATCAGCTGAAATGTCTTTTGTAAGAGATAAATAGTAATCTAGGCTCTCTTGGTCGTTTGCAGCATTCATAAGGGTTCCAGAAAGAACAAAACTAGGACGAATCAAAACAGGAAATCCAACTCTTTTTATAAAACCCTCTATATCTGAAAGAGAAACAGCAGAAATCCATTCTGGCTGGTCTATGCCGAGATCATCGAGCATAGCAGAAAATTTCTCCCTATCCTCGGCTTTATCAACACTCTTTTGACTATGTCCTAATATATTTACTTTAGCTTCACTTAAAGGTTGAATTAAATTATTAGGGTTTTGCCCACCCATGCAAGCAATTACGCCCTTTGGATCTTCGATATCCACAATATCTAAAACTCTTTCAAATGACAACTCCTCAAAATAGAGTCGATCTGAAGCATTATAATCCGTAGATACTGTTTCAGGATTGCAATTAATTATGACACTATCATTTTTCTTGTTTTTAAAATAACCACTAGCCATAACAGAGCACCAGTCGAATTCTAAGCTGCTTCCTATACGATAACTACCACTTCCCAGAGTTATAATACTTTTTTCATTTTTTTTCGTAAATAAATCACTGTGTATACTATTGTACGTGAGGTATAAATAATTAGACTTTGTAGGATATTCTGATGAGGTTGTATCTATTTGTTTTACAAATGGCAAAATCCCTAATTTTTTTCTTAACTCCCTTATACTAAAAGATAAACTTCTTACTTCTTTTATTGTTAATTTTATTTTACTATTCAAACATGCAGATAGATATATTTTTGTAAGTTGAAAATCAGAAAAACCTTTTGATTTTAAACGTTGCAACTTATCCTTTGTAATCAGTTTGTAAGAATTGTATATTTCCTGAGCTGTAATATTATCCTTCTTAACTTTTGGTTTAAAAAAATCCAATAATTCTGTTTCAACATTAGCAAGGTACAAAACATGCGACAAAAACCAATAGTCTATCTTTGTTTTTTCATATACATAATCTAAGGTTTTTCCTCTCTTAAACGTCTCGTAAATCGCAAAAATCCTTAAATTTGTAGGAGTCAGAAGTTCCTTCTCGAGAATTTCATCTGAAGTATTTTTAAAAACATTTACAGTTATGCCATCTTCATTCTCATTAACCATTCTCAAGGCTTTCTGTAAAACTTCACAAAAACTTCTTCCTATAGCCATAACTTCACCTACAGATTTCATTTGTGTTCCAAGGTTTTTTGATACTTCACTAAATTTATCTAAATCCCAACGAGGTACTTTTAAAGTAACATAATCAAGTGATGGTTCATAAAATGCCGAAGTAGTCCCTGTAACAGGGTTTTTTAGTTCTAACAAATCAAACCCTATAACTATTTTTGCAGCTATATATGCAATTGGGTATCCAGTAGCTTTGCTTGCCAAAGCACTTGAACGTGATAGCCTAGCATTAATCTCAATAACATAAAAACTATAATCTTTTGGATTTAAAGCATACTGCACATTGCATTCACCAACAATATCTAAACTTTGCGCTATTTTAATAGCTGTATCTCTCAACATATTGTTTTCAATATT
The DNA here is from genome assembly GCA_031267715.1 of Candidatus Endomicrobiellum glyptotermitis. Classification (GTDB taxonomy): domain Bacteria; phylum Elusimicrobiota; class Endomicrobiia; order Endomicrobiales; family Endomicrobiaceae; genus Endomicrobiellum; species Endomicrobiellum glyptotermitis. The sequence continues at coordinate 213,860 of JAIRYQ010000002.1, forward strand.
ATTTATTGTTTGGCAAGGAGCTACAACCACAGAATCTCCAGTATGTATTCCCATAGGATCAAAATTTTCCATGTTACATATTGTTATAGTATTACCTGATTTATCACGCATAACCTCGTATTCTATTTCCTTCCAACCGTGCAAAGACTTTTCAATCAAAACTTGAGGGGAGCTCATAAGTGCAGTTTGCGTGAGTTTTCTTAATTCAGTAGCAGTCTCGGAAAGCCCACTACCAAGTCCTCCGAGAGCAAACGCAGATCTTGTTATAACAGGATAGCCAATTTTTTCTGCAGTTTTCAAGGCTTCGCTTACAGTTGAAACAGCATGACTTTCTGCTATAGGAGCATTTATTGATTTCATTTTTTCTGCAAAAAGCTTCCTATCCTCAGATATCTCAAGAGCATCAACTTGAGTTCCCAAAACTTTCACACTATATTTATCTAAAATTCCCTTTTTTGCCAATCCTATAACGCAATTCAAGGACGTCTGACCACCAAAACTTGAAATAATTGCAGTAGGCTTTTCAATTTTAATAATTTTTTCTACCCAAAAAGGAGTGATAGGATACAAATAAACTCTTTTATTTAACCCCTTATTTGTTTGAACAGAAGCAATATTAGGATTAATAATAGTAACTTCCAGACCCTCTTCTTCCAAAGCTTTTACCGCTTGAGAACCAGAATAATCAAATTCTCCAGCCTGGCCTATAGACAAAGCCCCTGAACCTAAAAGAATCACTTTCTGTTTTTTTGCATTTTTCGGTAGCAAAAAATCTAAAATCGGCACATTCTCCTCTTTAATACTTATTTAACTTTAACATTAATTTTTTATTTAAGTTTTTTTCTCTTTAATGAAAAACTTATAAGTACAATAAAGTAAAATTAACCAAATAGGTCCTACTATGAAGGTTGTACGTGTCTCATTTTTAACAGCAAGCATGATCGCTATAAGCATTAAAGCAGCAAGAACTATATAATTTGAATAAGGATAAAACAACATTGGGTACTTTAGTTTTGAAACATCATCCGCACTTTTACCACGTCTTGAATATATTTGCACCACTATTATAGCGCCCCAGATAAAAAGCCCTAGAAAAGTCGTAATGCTTACTAACATCATAAATACACCTGCCGGTACAACAGCATTTAACACCACTCCTATTAAGCAAAAAATAAATGAAGCAATGACAGCATTCGATGGTATTTTATTTGAATTAACTTTAGATAAAAATTTCGGCGCCTGTTTTTGCAAAGATAAATTATATAACATTCTACCGTTACTAAACATTCCGCTGTTGGATGTCGAAAGCGAGGCAGTGATTATTACAAAATTTATTATTGCTGCAGCTTGCTTTATACCTAATCCAGAAAATGTTAAAACAAATGGGCTTCTTCCAACCCCCCCTCCTTGTGCAATCTCAGGCCATGGATACATGCACATAATTATAAAAAGCGTGCCAACATAGAGAGATATTGTTATCAATAAAACTCTATTAATTACAGAAGGAATAGTTTTTTCAGGATTTTTTGTTTCTCCAGCAGTTACACCTATAAATTCAACACCTATAAAAGCAAACGTCACCATAGTCAAAGCGAGAAAGATTCCCTTAAATCCATTTGCAAAAAAACCATACTTGAACAAATTAGATATTCCTGGAGTATGAGTACCACTTCCTAAGCCTAAAAATAAAATTATCGTACCAGTAATTATTACGAGCACAATTGTCATAACCTTAATAATTGACGACCAAAATGCAATCTCACCAAAACTTTTTACACTTAAAAGGTTAGACGCTGTTACGCTCATCAGCGCAATAAGAGCAGGTATCCATCTAGGAAGTTCAGGCCACCAAAAATTACAATATATCCCAATTGCTGTAACCTGTACCATGCAACTCACAACCCATAAAAGCCAAAATGTCCAACCTACAATAAATCCCGCACATGGACTTATAAACTTATGAGCATAAGCACTAAAAGAACCCGAGGTAGGGTACTCGACCGCAATTTCTCCTAAAGCACGCATGATAAAATAAGTAAAACCACCACCTAAAAGATATGATAACAATAACGATGGCCCTGCAGTGGCAATAGCATCACCAGAAGCAAGAAATAAACCAACACCAATAGCTCCACCTATTGCTATAAGCTGAACATGTCTCTTGCTCAAACTCCTTTGCAAACCCTCTTCATTAGACTGCGCCATTTTATTCTCCCAATCCTCTATAGATTTATAATTTATATAATTTATCAAGTAATACTTATCACTTCTTCGCATAATCAAAGTTTAAAAGTAAAAAAACAAAATTAAAAAGATAATCGCGTTATAATAAATTAACGAACTTATCCATTATCCATGCTGTGTCATTTGGACCACTTGAAGCCTCTGGATGAAATTGTACCGACATAAACGGCTTCGTTTTATGTTTTATTCCTTCTACAGAATCATCATTTGCATTTTCAAACCACAATTCCCAATCAGGTTGTATGGAGTTTTTTTCAACTGCATATCTGTGATTTTGGCTAGTCATATAAGCTTTTTTTTCGGGAATCGAAAAAACCGGCTGATTGTGGCTTCTATGCCCGTGATTAAGCCTTTTAGTTTTCGCTCCAGAAGCTAAAGATAACAATTGATGACCTAAGCATATTCCTAAAATAGGTTTACCTGAGACCAAAACATGCTTTTTTATGCTCTCAACCAAACCACCAGTATTTTCTGGATCTCCTGGGCCGTTACTTATAATCCAACCATCGCATTGTATCTCAGAAAAATCACTATCCCAAGGTAAAAGTTCAACCTCACAACCCCTCTCCACAAGCATTCTCATAATATTCAATTTTGCCCCACAATCTACAATGGCAACTTTCTTTGACCCATTCCCCATAGTCACTTTTCTTGGAGTTGATATAGAAGGCATCAAATTATATTTTGACGGATCAACATATTCACTGTTATTAAAATTCCTTAAAAATTCAAACTTACTTTTATCCTGTGGTTTTGCATCTTCAGATACGATTTTTCCAAAAATACTCCCATTATCTCTTATTATTTGCACTAAATATCTTGTGTCAATACCTGCAATTCCCGGTACATCTTGATCTCTCATCCAATTTTCTAGAGAAATACCACCATCGTGATGATGACAACCATCATAGATATCAGAAACTATAATCCCTTGCGTTTTTATTGATGAGCTCTCATGTCCCTTGGACATAAAAAAATCCTTATTCTTATAAGAAGGAATGCCGTAGTTGCCAATGAGACAAAAACTAAAAACAAGAATTTGGCCTAAATACGATGGATCCGTCATAGCTTCGCTATATCCTAGCATGCCCGTATTGAAAACCATCTCACCACTTACGCTTACGTTTGCTCCAATAGAACTTCCTTCAAATTTTATTCCATTCGAAAGTTCAAGGTATGCTTTTTTACATTCTTTAGCTCTAGTTAAAATTCTTTTTTTTGCACTCATTTCGCATCTCTTTTTTATTATTTATCAATTATAAAATCACAAACATACACGCGCTTTTTTTTTAATTTTTTACCCAAACACATGCACAACCGAAATCCCTGAACTTTTTTCATTCTTGCCTACAAATATACTTTTATCCTAAAAAGCAATAGATCTAATAGGCATTTGCCGCATATTCTACAAAAAAACTAAGCACTTTACTACGAACATAACAAATTCAAAATTCGCAATCCATACCTAGTAACATAGACACCACTTTTATTTATAATCTATTTTTCACTTGCCTATAAAAAGTTCCTAAAAATTTAAAACTAACACAGCCCACACAATTCATTTAAAATTATACCTCGAAAATCTTACAACCCCCTAATCATAAATTAAATAAGTTGAAAACCAATTCAAAAATTTAACAACTTCGTTGCTAATGAATACAGTACATACTTGAATAAGGATTCTTATTAATTGCAACATACTTTGAAAATGATTCTACCTTTAAATTATTTAATCGCTTATTAAAAGATTTTTTATAAAAATCAATATGTTTTCTCAAAAATAAAACATCCTCAGTAGTGATATTAACACTTTTTGCAGTTTCCCTTCCAAATCTATACTTATCAGGAGTTCCATTTAAATAAATAACACCACCATGCATACCTGTTCCACAAAATCTCCCAATTATATCTTCATCCTTTGCAAGATTTAAACCAAGTAAAATAACAGCACCGCCTGCCATGTACTCACCCAAAAAATCACCAGCCTTCCCTCCTATAACAATAACAGGGTTCATTTCTTTATATTTTTTCATATGAATACCAGCTCTATAACCAACATTTCCTTCAATATAAATTTCACCCCCTCGCATGGCATAGCCCAAAGTATCTCCACAATTACCATGGATCACTATTTTCCCGCAGTTCATTGTATTTCCAACAGCATCTTGACTATTTCCAAACACTTCAATTTCAGCACCGTCCATATACACTGCCATATCATTCCCTGGAGTACCATAAATCTTTAAACTAGCTTCCTTTGGCAAACCCCTACCTATATATCTTTGCCCAAAAACATTTTTTAAAGTAATATCACCCTCGGTTTTAATCGAATTATCTATTAAACTGTTTAAGTCACGATAATAAACACCTAAAGCATCTATAGTTTTCATAATTCATAATCTTAACATACATATTATATGCCACAACCAACCAATAAAATATTTGCACTTTTAAAAATTTTTGTAGAATTAAATAAAACAATTCTTCAAAATCATTAACATCCATATCTTATTTTATAATGCATAAATACGACAAATATAATAAATGTAGTAGATTAGTAACCTCCTTTATAATCCCATATTTTTTTCGTTCTTTCCTGTTTAGAATATACGTTAAATCCAATGTCCTTTGAAGTTATATCATACGCAAGAGTTGAAAGTCCTACCTTATCATTTATAAGAGATGTGTATATTCCAGCCCTTTGATTATCATTAATAAGTACAAATCCTATTAAGTTATCATTTAAAACATTCAATTTACGCAGTTTGTTTTTCGTTGAATCTACAAAAGTATCAATCGATCTAGAGTTATTTATAATACCAGCTGAAGTAAGCTGCAGCCCAAAAAACGAAATTGAATTCATTGCAAAAGTCTTAGGAGTTCTTGTTTTTATCCCAGTCATGTTAAGCCCCGCTATCCCCCCCTGATTTGAAGCATTGGGCCATAAAGCAAAAACTTTACTCTCACCTGTAAGCAAATCTAAAGACTCAACACAATCCCCTGCAGCATAAATATCTTTCACTGAAGTTTGCATATATTCGTCAACAAACATGCCTTTTGAAGTTTTTATACCAGCTTCCTTTGCGAGAACCACATTGGGACGAACCCCAACAGCGACTACTAAAATGTCGCAGTTTAAAGTTTCTCCATTTGAAAGAATAACTCTACTCACATTATTTTCACCTTGAACTTCACAAATACTGGTCTGAAGTTTAAAACTAATAAATTTCTGCTCTATATGCGCTTGTATAATATCCGCTTCCGATTTATCTAAAACCGATGCCATGACTCTGTTGTCTAAATCTACAACTGTTATACTTGCAACTTGTCCAAATAAACCTTCAGCTGCTTTCAGACCTATAAGTCCTGCACCTGCAATAACAACCCTTGAATTTTTAGTTATTTTCTCCTTAAGTTTTACACTATCTTTATAGGTCAAAAAAGTAAAAACATTTTTTTGCAGATTAAAATCTAAATTTTTAATATACGGTATAAACGGGCTGCTACCTGTAGCAATAAGTAGCTTATCGTAGCTAATTCTGCTAATTCTCTCACCTAGACCTACAAGAACTTCTTTCTTTATAGTGTCCACTTTCTCCGCTTTAGTATTCAAAAGTACTTCCAGGTTCATAGATCTGTAAAAATCTTCATCATGACAATAAATATTCTCAGACTTCACTTTCCCGTTTAAATAATAAGAAATTAAAGGTCTTCCATAAGAATTAAATTCTTCGCACGAAATTATTTTTACATCACCTGTCTTATCATTCGTTCTTATAGCAACCGCTGCGTTTACTCCTGCAGCACTATTCCCTATTATTAAGTATTTCTTCATATTAATGCCCTCGCTCCATCTTCATCAAGAAACTTTATAGCTTCATTAGGACAATTTTTAACACAGAAAGGTTCACAGGAACCTACGCACAAATCACATTTTGAGACAGACCTCCCATCATCATTCTTTTTTATAACACCAAAAGGGCAAACCAAAATACACGATAAACAACCAACACACTTTTCTTTATTGTTAAGTACTATTCCACTATCATCCTTGTACATTGCTCCTGATATACAAGCTTTTATACACTTAGGATTTTCGCAATGGCGGCATTGTAATGCAAAATATGAAACAGTATTAGAACTTAAATTTTCTTCAATAACTATTGCAGAAGCTATATTTTCTCGTTTGTGAGTTTTCACTATATCCTTTGACTTTGAATGAGCTGTTCTGCAGTGAACCTCGCACAATCCGCATCCTAAACACTTACTTTCGAACGCATAAATTTTTTTCATCATACTTTCCTTCTTACTCCCATCTTTACAAAGCATAAACACACACCCCATATGTTAATCTAATTTTCCTACTCTTTAACAAAAAAAAACATATTTACAATGAATATAAAACAGCTATTTTTCATTTTTTTAAAAAAAAGTAATTTCATTCTCCTGCATATTTTATACCTAATATTTCCAATTCCTTTTCATTTAAATCTACACCCCTAAGCATAAGTCTATTGCCTCTTAAGCTCTCAATAGCGTTAATTCCCATTCCACCAAGAAGTTCTTGAATTTCATGATTCCATGCAGAAATTAAATTTACAAGCCTTTTATACATGATATCAGGATTAAGTCTTTTTACAAGCTCAGGGTATTGTGTAGCAATTCCCCAATTACACTTGCCAGTAGAACATGAATGGCACATATGGCAACCCAAAGCTATAACAGCAGCTGAGCCTATATAAACAGCATCTGCTCCTAAAGCAACAGCCTTTACTATATCAGAACTATTTCTTATACTTCCTGCAACAATAAGAGAACAATAATTTCTTATTTTCTCTTCTCGTAATCTTTGATCTATTGCAGCCAAAGCCAACTCAATCGGAATTCCGACACTATTTCTTACTCTAGTAGGAGCTGCCCCTGTTCCACCACGAAAACCATCAACAACAACAGCATCGGCACCAGCTCTTACTACACCAGAAGCTATAGCGGCCGAATTATGAACCGCGGCAATCTTTACAAAAACAGGCTTTTTATAATCTGTTGTTTCTTTCAACGAAAAAATAAGTTGTCTCAAATCTTCTATAGAGTAAATGTCGTGGTGTGGAGCAGGAGAAATGGCATCAGAACCAACAGGTATCATTCTCGTTGCGGAAATATCCTCCCCTACTTTTTTACCAGGCAAATGCCCGCCAATACCCGGTTTTGCACCTTGGCCTATTTTAATCTCAATAGCAGCCCCAGCATTTAAATACTTCTTATGCACACCAAACCTTCCTGACGCCACTTGAACAATAGTATTTTCGCCATACCTATAAAAATCCTTACTTAAGCCGCCTTCACCAGTATTATAAAATATACCAAGTTCTTCTGCGGCTCTAGCAAGAGACTCATGGGCATTTCTTGAAATCGCCCCATAACTCATTGCGGCAAACATAACAGGAATTTTTAATTCAATATTCGGAGGCATTTTTGTTAAAAGTTTGCCATTAGAATCAAATTCAAGTTTTTCAGGTTTTCTGCCTATCATAACTTTCGTTTCCATAGGCTCACGCAATGGATCGATAGAAGGATTCGTAACTTGACTTGCATTTAGCAACATTTTATCCCAATAAACAGTAAAAGGTTCGGGGTTGCCCATACTTGAAAGCAAAACACCTCCCGTTTGCGATTGCTTATAAATTTCCTTTATCACCTTACCAGACCAGTTGGAATTTTCTCTAAATTCAAGAGGGTATTTTCTTATAACTAAAGCTTTCGTAGGACAAAGAGTAACACATCTATGACAGTTGACGCACTTTGTATCATCAGCACAAATCACGTTGTCTTCCTCATCATAGAAATGTACTGTATTAGCACACTGACGCACACATACTTTACACTGAATACATCTATTCTCGTTTCTTATTACTTCAAAATCAGGAGTATTGAAATTTAAACTCATTCTTATTCTCCTTCCAGTAAAGCGATAACCGGCTCTCCACCTCTAGGTGACCATACTTTTTCTGGGTTATCACATATTATTCTTATCGCACTTTCTTCACTTGCAACATAAGTTCTAGTACTCTTTTCAGCAGCAACCAGAGAGCGAAGTTTAATTCTATCATTTAAGGCTATCATTCCCTTTTCATATCCTAAAATTATTGAAAACGGCCCGTTAACTAAAGCACTTGCGTAAACTGCTCTAATACTTCTTAATTCATTTTTAATTTCTTCACTTTTCTCTCTCTCAATATCGTCCCAAAAAGGAGCAGAAACTACATTTATAGCTTTCTTAATAGGCAAGTTATGCTTTCTCACAAGCATATCAAATAAGTATGCTATTACTTCCGTATCTGTCTTAAGTGTACATTTATATCCATACATTTCCACGAATCTTTTATTTGCATCGTAGGAAGATATTTCACCATTATGCACAACTGACCAATTAAGGATTGTAAAAGGATGAGCTCCTCCCCACCAGCCTGGTGTATTTGTAGGAAATCTCCCGTGTGCGGTCCACATATGAGCTTCATAAGTATCGAGCATAAAAAACTCACCTATATCTTCAGGATACCCAACGCCTTTAAATGTCCCCATATTTTTTCCACTAGAAAAAACATATGCTCCTTTGTAATCCGTATTTATTTTAATAACGCATCTTGACGTAAACTCAGATTCGTCCATAAAATCTTTCTCTGATACACAAGTTTGCACCCGCGGACGAACGAAATAACGCCACATCAGTGGTATATTTACAATATTAGGTACAGGTCTAGTAGGAATATACTCTGCCTTTTCTACATCAAAATGTTTTTTAATAAAATCTTCTGTCTGAGTTTTAATACTTGAATTTTCGTAAAATATATGAAATACATAAAAATCCTTGTAATCTGGATAAATACCGTAAGCAGCAAATCCCCCACCCAGTCCATTTGAACGGTCATGCATTAACGCAATCGACTTAATGATTTCTTCCCCATTAAACTTATTTCCTTTTTTGTCTATTATACCGCTTATGGCACATCCAGACGGTATTTTCAATTCACCTTCTTTCAACATTTACACCCCTCCATGCACATAAACACATTCCTGATAAACAACACTCTGTGGTACTGGTAAATTAAAATTAATAAGCCCCTCACATCATTATCACAACCCTTAAATATGATAACCCTTTGTAGCTCGCAGAATGAGCAGTAGCAACCGGACTGTGAATTATAATAAAATATTCAGAAAAAATAAAATTAACCCCTAAAGATCTTAATAACTTTTAAAAAAATAAAAATATTGATACGTTAAAAAATCAGCGCATTCTTAATTATAGTCTAATTCAAAGTACACCGTCTCATACATCTTGGCTTTTGCCTTAAGCAAACATATTTAATGCTAACTTAAAAAACAAAAATGGGCGGAGAGGGAATTGAACCCTCACGACTCTTGCGAATCTCAGGATTTTAAGTCCTGTGCGTCTGCCAATTCCGCCACCCGCCCTAAAAACACAAACCTACATTTTACTTAACATCTTTTTTATGATTCAACTCCGATTTTGCTGTTTCATCAGCACAATTAATTTGCAAGTTTAAAATCGTTGAACGTTGAACTTAATACTTTCTTATCTTTTTATGTCAGATTACCGCAGTTTTTCTGCGAAACACAAAAAAACACATCAATCATTATTTTTACATTTTGCAGATTACATACACTTTATTAGTAAAAGAGTCTCACATTTCCTGCCAAAACATCGCCAATCTGCAGAAAAAAACATCGTTACTAGATCTAAAAAATTTGAATCAATATTAAAAGTTCATTTTTCTATATCTGACATATCAACAACTTTCTATGTAAAAAATTTATTTATCGCAATATTTATTCTCCTAACTACTTCTTCTCTTCCCATAATTTCCATCATATGGAACAAACTCGGCCCTTGTTTCCGTCCGGAGATTGCAACCCTTATAGGATGGAACACCTGAGAAGTTTTAATATTTTTCTCCACAGCCAAATCTCTTGCATACTTCTCTAAAGATGTGGCTGAAAAATCTCGATAATTAGAAAGTCTTATTAAACTTTCAGTCAGTACAAATTTAGCGACATTTTTTGATTTTTCAGAAAGAAACACTGTTTGTACTGCCACTTCTCTATAATCTACATCTTTAGTAAAAAAAAAGTCTACAAGAGATAAAATGTCCTTTAACAATTTTATTTTATTCCGTTCCAAAAAAATAGCACTTTTTAACAATTTAACGTCCCAATTATCTATTAATCTGTCATTGTTTGTGTAATTTAACCAATCAACAAATAACTCATAAATCTGCTCAGGAGTTTTTGAACGAATTTTCTCACCGTTAAGCCATAATAACTTTGCAGAGTCAAAAATTGACGGACTGGTTCCACATCTTCCAATAGAAAACTTCTGTTTCATATCTTCTATTGTAAAAATCTGCTGACTATCCTCTGTGGACCACCCGAGTAACGCCAAATAATTTATTAACGCTTCTTGTAAAAACCCCTCTTTCCTGTATTCTAAAACAGACATATGCCCATGTCTTTTTGAAAGTCTTGACCCATCAGAGCCTAAAATCATGGCTAAATGCGCAAATTCAGGCAATCTCCAATTTAAAGCATTATAAATATGCATTTGCTTAGGAGTATTTGAAATATGATCATCCCCCCTTAAAACATGAGTTATCTCCATAAGATGATCATCTACAACACACGCAAAGTTATATGTAGGCATACCATTTGCTTTAATAATTACAAAATCATCAAGTAAAAAGTTATCGAACTTAACTTTACCCCTTACAATGTCGTTTAAAACAATAACCCCGGAATCCGGCATTTTAAATCTTATAACAGGTATCTTGCCTTCTTTTTTTTTTTGCTCTATTTGTTCATATGTAAGACATCTGCACCTACCATCGTATTTAGGGGGGGCCTTATTAACATGTGCTTCCCTTCTCATGGCATCAACTTCTTCCAGAGTACAATAACAGTAATACGCAAATTTCCCGGCAATAAGCTCATCCGCATACTTTTGATATATCCCTTTCTCTTTACGTTCCATCTGGCAATATGGAGAATATTTTAAATTTTCATTATATGGCCCCTCATCCCAATCAAGTTTAAGCCATCTCATGGCATCAAAAATGGCTTTTACAGAAGCTTCAGTGGAACGAACTTTATCCGTATCATCAATCCTCAAAATAAACTTTCCCTTCCTGTTTTTCGCGAAAAGCCAATTAAACAAAGCTGTACGCACACCTCCAATATGCAAATCGCCAGTAGGGGACGGTGCAAATCTTACTCTTACATCAATCATCAACTATTCCTTACACACTTGACATAAATTCTCACAGCAAAAAAATTGTATTTTAAACACACGAATTTTACTAAAAAACACTCACAACAAGAAGATAAAACTTGAACTGGCTACACAAGCATTTCTATTTTTGAGTTTATTAATAGATTATCTTGTTTAATGGGTACTCAATAATACCAGTAGCTCCAGATCTTTTTAGAGCAGGTATTATCTTTTTAACAGTTCTTTCTTCCAAAACAACTTCTAGGGCAACCCAATTCTTATCACTCAATTGTGATATTGTAGGTTTTTTAAGAGCTGGCAGAACAGATGTAACTTTTTCTAGAGATTTAATAGGAACATTCATTTTAAAACCCACCATTCCTTCAGAGGCAAGAGCTCCTTTCAAAAGCATCGCCATATTCTCTATTTTTTCCCTTTTCCAATCGTCATCTAAAGTTTTAGTATTTGCAATAAATCTCGCAGTTGAAACAAACATTTCATCTATTACCCTTAACTTATTTGCTTTTAAAGATGATCCTGTTTCAGTAAGTTCAACTATCGCATCAACAAACTTACCAGCTTTTGCTTCTGTTGCTCCCCATGAAAACTCAACATCTACTTTAATCTTCTTTTTTGCAAAATATTTTTTTGTATAATTCAAAAGTTCTGTTGCAACGCGTTTTCCGTGGAGATCTCTTATTGACTTAATTTTTGAGCTTTCAGGCACTGCTAAGACCCATTTTACTGGTTTGAACCCTGATTTTGCGTAATTTAATTCGCATATCTCTTTAACTGCAGCCCCACTTTCACATATCCAATCATAACCTGTAAGTCCAGCATCAAAAAACCCATTTTGAACATACATGGCCATTTCTTGCGAACGCATTAACATTATTTCTAGTTCGTCATCATCAGATACCGGATAATACGACCTAGATGATATATCTATTTTTATTCCTGCCCTTTTAAATAATTTAACTGTTGAATTCTGAAGACTTCCCTTCGGAAAACCCAATTTCAATTTTTTCATTATACCTCTTAATTATCTTAATTAAATTATATTTTTAAAATTTTACAATTTTGATTTCAAGTGAACACATGGAAAAACATAATCTTTCAATAAAGGAATTCTAGGTTTTACAAAACAAGATACAGTTTTATATATTTTTCCACCAGATCCACCAAATACATGATCTTCGCAGATCATAACATTCGGAACTATAACAATTACATACAATACAAGCCAAATACAAACATTCAACATTAATCCGCCAATCTTATCTAAAAAATTCATGCATAAAAAATTAACCAACTTCATAACAAAAAAACCTACTATAACGATGAACAAAGCAGTTATTACAAAGATTAAATATAAACTTAAGCTCTCTCGATACGAATATTTACTTATAACAAAAGTCGCTAAAAACCCTGCAAAAATTGAAAAGAAAATTTTTGTAAAACCAACACACCAACCCACTCGTGCTATCATAACTACACTTAATAACAAAAAAATATCTACTAACAAGAGATTTATACCGTCCTCATTACTATTCCGCTTGCAACCTTGGGGTAGAAATATGTTGACTTTTGAGGCATAATTTCATTATTTAGGCTGATAGCTTTTAAAGATTCAACTGGAGTTGGCGGTACTACAATTGCAATTTTTCCAGTTTTTTGGGCGAGTAGCACGGCTTCCTTGTCATTTTTCACATAAATAAATTCTGAAGCGTCAATATTCGGTATAAGTACACTGTGCAAAATACTTACTGCTAAATTCCTGTAGGCTTTACTATTATTAGGCATAATCTTTTTAAGGAATGAATCTTTTTTTATAGTTAAAACCCTATACTTGCCATTTTTAAAAACCATTATAGGTTGAATTTCTTTCTTGGAAAGTTTTTGAAAATCTTTTGCTGAACATACATCAAAATATTTATCGATATTTGACTCTAACTCCACAGGTTCCTCAATAACCCTATGATTAGGCCAAACTGAAATACCCGGGTCTTGTATTGGACAGAAGTAGGTTAAAACATAGTTATAATCTCTTTGAAAAGAATAATCTATGTCTTTTTCCCTTCTTTCTTGACTATAATTCCAAGCAGTCTCATATCTGTGATGTCCATCTGCTATAAACATCTTTTTATCCGTTAAATATTGTTCTATCATTTTAATCATATATTCATCGTTAACAATCCATAATTTATGAAAAGTTCCATCTTTGTCTTTTGCAGTTGCTGAAGGTGCTTTTCTATGTATTCTCTTGTAAATATCCTTGATTACAAAATCTCCATCCTCGAATAAACAGAAAATAGGGCTAACATTCGCTTTCGTCACCTTCAAAAGTTCCAATCTGTCACTCTTAGGTTTTGCAAGCGTTTTCTCATGTGGCTTTATTAAACTTTTATCGGAATAAGGATCATCAAGTCTCAAGGCTGCAAAAAAACCCTCTCTAGTCATCTTAATTCCGTGATCATCAAAAACCTGCTCATAAAAATACAACGCGGGTTTTTTATCATGCACAAGTACACCTTCATCTTGCCACGTCTTAAGCAGGTCGGCCGCATTTTCATATTTATTTTTTTCACCCAAGGAATCAGGTAGTTCAATATTAACTGTGTTAAAAGATGATAGCTTCTTAAGTCGCTCCTTTTCATCAGAACTTATAACGTCATAAGGAGGACATATAAAACTGGTAATGTCATTTTCTGAAAATCTAATCGCTCGAAATGCCTTTGCTTCTGCCATAACTATTTCCTCCACATAGCATATAGAATGAGTAGAACCCACACCAACTCGATCAGTAACTCTGGTTGCAACTAGCGCAAATTCTACAACAAATAACTCAGTGTTGTCAAAAAGGTTAAAATCTGATAAAATGGTTCACTGTTATGAAATCCTTCGAGAGAAAAACTTTTACCCCTTTTGTTTTTATCCTAACCATACTAATCTTGTTCTCTATAGCTGTCAACGCTAATTTAATGTTTACAGAAAGAGCTCTTACCAATAAAAAAAAACCTTCTAAAAACAGACCAGATACAGAAAGAGTGGTAATAAAACAAGGCGATATTCTCGCTTTAACATTTAATAGCACAAGACTTCCACCTAAGGATTCTATAGAAGTCATCAAAGAGCTCAAAAAAGTATTAAATGTTAACCATTGCATGCCAGGAGATTTCTACGAGATACTTTATGACTCCAAAACTGGGGAATGGGAGAATTTTCGTTATTATCCACCAGGAGTTTCGTATTACTTAATAACTAAAACTCCCGATAACAAGAGGATAAAAATAGAAAAGAAAAAATTTACAACAATCAGAAAAAAATGTGAAGTGCAAGGAACTATTCATTCGTCTTTATGGACAGCTATGGCATCTCGAAATATACCGTTAAAAACAATGCATTCTTTTGCAGATATATTCGCACAAAAAATAGATTTTTTTACAGATACAAAGCGAGGAGATAGTTTTAAAATGATATACGAGGTAGCAAGAATAAAAGAAAAAAATACAGAATTACCATTAAAAATCATCGCGGCACGGTATAAAACGTCTTCAGAAGATTATAATGCGTTTTACTACTACGAAAAAAAATCAAAAAGAGGGGACTATTTTAATGAAGATGGCAAATCATTAAAAAGTGCATTTTTAAAAGCTCCTTTACGGTTTAAAACAATAAGCTCATATTTTACGAAAAATAGATTTCATCCAATACTAAAGTATTCAAGACCTCACTTAGGTATAGACTATGCGGCTCCAAAGGGAACGCCTGTGTCAACCATTGGAGATGGGATCATAACAGAAGCATGTTACAATAAAGGAGGTTTTGGTAACTTGGTAATTGTAAAACATGCAAACGGTTATGAAACATATTACGGACATCTCTCAAAGTACGGGAAAGGTGTAAAAAAAGGTGTTAGAGTAATCCGAGGACAAATCATAGGATACGTTGGCAGTACAGGTCTAGCTACAGGCCCACATTTAGATTTTAGAATAAAGCACGGCGGCAAATTTATTAACTTTATCAAAATGAAATCTCCAGCTCAAACGGTATTAACAAGCAAAGACAAAGAAATTTTAAAAAAAAGATACAGTTTCTTCTAAACGAATTTAAAAAACAATAAATACTTTGTAGAGAGTTTTTTTGCTTTCAAAACTTTTTGATTTTTTTAAAACGAAGTAATCATTAGTTTACAATGAGAATAGTCGACTTTTTGAATTTTATTAAAAATACTAAATGTAAAAATTGACAATATATACGTCAGAGGTATTATAATTGGAGGTCTGCTAAAAAAAACTGCTAACTGGTATATGGAAAAAGTTGAATGCAGTGCAGAGTAATAGTGTAGGCTCCGGCCAGAGTTTCGTAGCAAGGTTTTATAACGGCGTCAACAAACGTAGTAAGAATCAAATCCGCGCGGACATGTGATGTGTTTTTGCTGCAATACAGAACAAGAGGGATGTGGGGGTAAGCTTTCTGTATCCTCTACTCTTTGCGGCTTGTCTTTGTCTCTCGTACTTACGAGAGTAGCTTCGTTGATACGTTCAAAAGTAAAAGCAGATGTCATAACAACAATTCTCCTAAGTCTCGTATTTTTTATGCAAAAAACAACGAGCATCTCTTGCACCTCACATTCTTCAAACTCTTTTTTTGAGAGTTACCACATCCCAGATTTTATTCACAAATCTACCAAAAAGCCGTATAAACTTTATTTAATAATTAAAACTTTAAGCTCTCTCCAAAAAAATATCATTATCTTTTTGTCATAATCATCCGCAAAATTACTCATACCCAAATTTTCATCATTCTTAAAGCTTACTAATACTATAATATGTTACTTAAATTTCTGTCATTTTATTTTTCTATTTAATAAAAGAACATGTCTTAAGTAACGGATGCTTTAAACAAATTATGAATACGTTTTACACCTAATTCCTACTACCTTTTTTTTAATTCCTTCTATTATCCAATCAGGAGTAGACGCTCCTGCGGTCAGTCCAACACTGCCAATATCTTTAAACCACTCTTCCTTTATACTTTCGACCGTCTCAATGTGATGAGTTTTTGTATTAGTAGAACAAATCTGAGCAAGTCTTGTAGTATTACCTGAATTTCTTCCACCTATTACTATCATTAAATCAACACTTTTTGCAAGTTTTTCTGCAGACTTTTGTCTGTCAAGAGTCGCTTTGCATATTGTATTATAGACTTTTACTTTGTGTTGTTTCTTTAAAATTTTCACAATACTTTCAAAATTCTCAGGAGTTTGTGTAGTTTGACTTACAATATTTAAATCCCCACTATCTTTAAAATTTTTAGCTTCTGTCACATTTTCAATAACAACACACTTCCCACTATTAACATATGACATAAGTGCAATAACTTCAGGATGAACTCTTTCCCCAACTATTATTACTATTTTATCTTTAGACTTTATATCTGTACTCAATCGTTCCATTATTACTTGTGCTCTCTTCACGAAAGGACAGGTAGCATCTATTATATTGATATTTTTATTTTTTATAAGTTTTTTATGAAGATCAAAAGGTATGCCATGAGTGCGTAAAATTATAAAACCAGACTTAATTTTGTTGATATCCGTTAGAATTTCTACTTTTTTCTTTTCAAGCCTTTCAACTTCTTGTGGATTATGTATAATAGGCCCTAGAGTGCACACTTTACGTTTTTTATCAGCAGCTTCCTCCGCCAAATTTATGGCTCTTTTCACACCAAAACAAAAGCCAGCATTATCTGCTACTTTAATTTTTAATCTTTGTTTCAAACTTACCTCAACTTATTTTCTATATATTTATTACAAACTCAACCTATTAAAAATATTTTTATATTTTGTTACATTTTAGCTATTGTATTCAAAGCTTTTTGTGATAAGTTAACATAATCATCCTTTACAAAGTTTTTTGGAGGATATATCGGTTTGCCAAACTTTATCTCTATCCGTCTAAATTTTAACATTACATCTGTGTTTTTTAATTTTACTGGAATCAATGGCAGCTGAATGTTGCACGCTAACATCCCGGCACCAGCTTTAGCTTTTCCTGCTATACAATCTTTTAAACGAACTCCTCCCGGAAATATCAGAAGCAAATGCCCTCCTCTTAAAAGAGAAAATGCATTTCTCATAGCCATCATGTCTTGATTACCTCTTTTAACAGGGAAAGCATGAGTTCGTTTGACTATCCACTTTAAAATAGGAACATCAAACAATTCTTTTTTAGCCATAAAATATAAAGGACGTTTTAGAGCAGAACCTATCAATGGAGGATCAAAAAAACTCATATGATTAGAAACGATTATCGCCCCACCTGAGTACGGCACATTTTCCAACCCTTCAATGCGCCATCTATAAAACAGACTAAACATTAGCCTAAATATCTGTCTACCTAGTAAGAATAAAATCGAAGACTTTTTTTTTAATTGCATATACCCTTTAACGTTTCATAAAAACCTGGGAAAGATATATCAACGCAATCTGAATTTTTAATCGCAATTTTGCCATTTGCAATTAACGAAGCTATAGCCAAAGTCATCGCTATTCTATGATCTTTAAAGCTATTGAGAATAATAGCATCTGTTATAGTAAATCCACTGCTGCTGCCCCCATTTATCAAAAATCCATCTTTAAGCTCTTCGATTTTCACCCCTAGTTTCTTAAATTGACCAACTATAGCTTTTATCCTATCGGTCTCTTTTACTCTAAGCTCTTCAGCTCCCGAAACTTTTGTGACACCTTCCGCTTGACTTGCAATAAGGGCAAAAATAGGAATCTCATCTATCATTCGTGGTATGAGAGGAGCCTCTATGTTTGTAGCTTTAAGTTTTGAATACTTTGCAATTATATCGTACACTGGTTCATGTGAAACTTCTCTAAAATTAATTAAAGTAATATTTGCTCCCATTCGCTTTAACACTTCAACCAAACCACTTCTTGTGGGGTTTACTCCAACATTTTTTATTATCAAATTAGAGTTGGGTATAATCAGAGCTGCTGCGATAAAAAAAGCTGCCGAAGAAATATCTCCTGGAATTGTTAAATCATGCGCTATAAGTTTATCGATGGGACAAACAGTAACAGAATTACCCCTAACATCAACATTAACACCAAAAGCCTTTAACATTCTTTCGCTATGATCCCTAGATTTCATAGGCTCACTGTAAGTTGTTGGACCATCAGCATACAAACCCGCCAACAAAACCGCAGATTTTACCTGCGCTGTAGATTTCTCGGATTTATAATTTATTGCTTTTAATGATCCTCTGCCAGTTATTTTTAAAGGAAGCAATCCCCCTTTTGAGATAATATTAGCGCCCATTCTTAACAGAGGATCTATAACTCTTTGCATAGGTCTCATCGAAAGACTTTTATCACCTGTAATAATTGTCTCAAAGTTTTGTCCAGCAAGGATCCCTGAGAGAAGCCTCACTGTAGTACCCGAATTTCCAGCATAAATATTATAATTTTTGACATTCGGATTAGCAAGTTTTAAGCCTACGCCCTTTATGTAAAGATTATTTTTATCGCTTTTAATTTCTACACCCATCTTACGAAATGCTTCAATTGTTCTATCACAATCATCCGATAACAAATAGTTTCTAATAATAGAACTTCCTTCACTAAGAGAGGAAAGCATGATACTTCTATGCGTTATAGACTTATCCCCCGGCATTTCAATCACGCCAGAAATTGAATCAACTTTTTTGAGATTTATTTTCATTTATTTTTGTATGTACAATATTTCCTTTTTAATCTCTTGTTTATTTTTTAAGATTTGTTTAAAACTATCAAGCTCTTCCACAAATTCAACTAAATATTTTTCAATATTTTTACTATTTAATTCAAAAATCGGTGCCCACATATCAGAACTTGAAACTGCAACTCTCGTCATGCTTTTGAAAGAATTAGCCACTAATATATCAATTTGTGAGTTTTTCTTCTTTGTCTTTTTATATATCTTTTTTAATAAAAAAGCCACGATATGCGGCAAGTGACTCGTAAAAGCAACAAGTTCGTCATGTTTCTGGGCAGACATTTTAAATACATTTGCTCCAGCATACTCCCACATCCGAGCTATGAGCGCTTCTTTTTTTGTCAGTTTTTTTGATAAACCTGTCACAATAACATTCGCATTTTTAAACATGTCTGCATCGGCCGAAAATATCCCATTCTTCTCTTTGCCTGCCATAGGATGAACTCCGACGAAAGGAAGAACATTCTTTTTTTCTATAAAAGAATATTTAATTTCTCTTGCAATTGAATGCTTCACACTTCCGACATCAGTAATTATCGCATTCTCATTAACTACTATATCACACAGCTTTCTGTATAAAGGCAATATTGCATCAACAGGAGTGCATATCACAACAATATCAGCGTTTTTGGCAGATTCTAAAGTTAATGAAATTTCATCTACCATTTTATGTTTAATAGCTGTTTTTAAAGAATCTTTTTTTCTTACTATACCAATTATGTAGTAGGGAGCATCATTTTTTTTCAAAGCCAAGCTCAAAGATCCACCCATCTGCCCTAGCCCCACAATGCATACGTTTAACATTAAACCAAAAGCTCTCTACCAACAGCTTTTGCAATCGGATCAAGCTCTTCCATTAAAGTCTTGAACTGGTCAGGTAATAAACTTTGAGGACCGTCTGAAAGCGCCTCTTCTGGACGAGGATGAACTTCAATAACAAGACCATCAGCACCAACAGCAATACACGCTTTAGCCATCGTACCAACATGCTCTCTTATACCTATTCCGTGAGACGGATCTAAAATTATCGGCAAATGAGTAAGTTTCTTAAGGACAGGAATTGCGTTTAAATCCATTGTAAATCTTGTAGAATCTTCAAAAGTTCTTATGCCTCTTTCACAAAGCATAATATTAGAATTACCCTGTGAAAGAATATACTCAGCAGAAAGTAAAAGTTCTTTTATTGTCGTAGCCATACCCCTTTTTAAAAGTACTGGTTTTTTTTGTTTTCCCACTGCTTTCAAGAGATAATAATTTTGTATATTTCTTGCGCCGATTTGTATTATATCACAATACTTTGATAATAGACCAACCTGCTCGACAGTCATAGCCTCACTAATTGTAGGCATACAAAGTTTTTTGCCTGATTCCTTAATATATTTTAAACCTTTTTCACCGAGCCCCTGAAAAGCATAAGGCGAACTTCTCGGTTTAAATGCCCCACCTCGAATTATTGTTGCTCCTGCATCCTTAACTATCTCAGCGGTACGAATCATTAAATCTTCACTTTCAATAGCACACGGACCTGCCATAACATGTATTCTTTTGCTACCAATTTCAATATTCTTATTTACTTTAATTATGGTATTTTCTTTTTTGAATTCTCTTGAAGCAAGCTTATAAGGTTTTTGTATTTCACTCGTATGCTCTACTGCATCCATAGATTCAAAAACTTCCTTATATTTCTCTGCACATTCACCTATCATCCCTACAGTGATAATATCCTTACCTTTTAAAACATAAGGTTTATAACCTAAAGCTTTTATTTTTTCCGATACTGCCTCAATTTCTTTCTTTTTAGCACCTTTTCTTAACGTTACCATCATAATTAACCTCTCTTCATATTCAACTTCATACTTAATATATTTGTTTCATCAAACAATCCTCTTCTTATAAATTACACCTCAAATTTTATGAATCCTTTTTAATTTTTCTATAAACAATTCATTTTCTCTATGAGTACCGATGGTAACCCTTACATAATAAGGAAGTTCATATTCATCCATTGATCTTACTATTACCCCCTCTTTAAGAAACTTTCTGAATAATTCCCCGCTCCTAAAAGGTAACGAACTGAAAAGGATAAAGTTCGCAGCGGAGTTAATATATTTCACTTTGAGTTTTTCAAGCTCTTTATATAAATACTTCTTTTCTTCCTTTATAAGCTTTTGGCTTTTCTCAATTTGTTCCTTATCAAATATTGCCGCCGCCGCTGCAACCTGCGCTAAAAAATTGACATTAAAAGGCGGTCTTATTCTCTCAATATAATCTACTATTTCTTCATTCGCAAAACCATACCCCACTCTTAAGCCGGCAAGTCCATAAATTTTTGAAAATGTCCTAAACACTATCAAATTAGGATTGTCTTTTAAGAAGTCAAGACCATTTGGATAGTCTTTCTCTTGAAGAGCATACTCAAAATAAGCTTCATCAAGCACAACAAGCGGTTTAATTCCAAATTTATCATTTAGAGGCAGCTCTCTCAAAAATTCTAGCAACTCAGATTTCGTATTATACGTTCCCGTAGGATTATTGGGGTTCGTTATAAATATTGCTTTTGTTTTTTGGGTACACATTTTTAAAAAAGTTGCTAAGTCGTAGGTAAGTCCTTCCTTCATAGGAACTACAATTGCTCTTGAATCCATCAATTTTACTGCCATAGCATATCTTATGAAAGAATGTTTGGAGATTAGTATCTCATCTCCATGATTAAAGAATAATTTAGCTATAAGTTCTATTATTTCGTCACCACCTGCAGCTGTAAAAATATTCTTAATTGGTAAATTATACGATTCTGATAATGCTTTTTTAAGGTAATAAGAACTTGAATCGGGATAAAAAAATATATCTTCAAAGTTCGATTTTATTGCTTCAAGAGCCTTCTTGGAAGCACCAAGAGGATTTTCATTTGAAGCAAGCTTTATAACAGATTCTAAAGCCAATTCTCTCTTAATCGCATTTATAGGCTTTCCTGCAATGTAGGGTTCAAAGTCTTTGCATACTTCTCTTATTATTTTTTCTATTTTCACTTCTTTTATTTAGTACCTTTTAAATTTTTACTCAACCAATTATTTTTTACTTAAGCTTCTGGGTAACTACCTAAACTTTTTACAAACACACAACTGCGTCTTAAGTTTTCTACCATATTTGCTATATTTCGTTCCTCAGTATGTCCCTTGAAATCGACAAAAAACATGTATTCCCATGCTCTTTTTTTGGTTGGACGAGACTCAATTTTCATCAGATTCACATTACTTTTGTTAAAAATCTCTAGTACGGAGTATAAAGCACCAACCTCATCCCTTATTGTAAAAACCAAACTCGTTTTATCTTGACCAGTTGCTTTTGTTAAAATCTTTCCTACAACGAAAAATCTCGTAAAATTTTTTCTAGATTCTTGTATACCTTTTTGTAAGATATATAAGTTATAAATTTTTGCGGCTACCTCAGATGCAACAGCTGCTGCACAATCCTCTTTAGTCACTTTTTTTGTTGCCTCAGCCGTTGAAGAGACTGATATCAACTCCACATCAGGATAATTTCTCAAAATCCAATTTCTACTTTGAGCTAAGGCATGCGGATGTGAATACACTTTTAAAATTTTATCTTCAGGGTCCTTAACAAGAAAACATTGTTCTATTTCTAAACTCACTTCAGCACATATTTTAAGTTCAGTTCTAACGAGCATATCAAGAGTTACATTCACCGAACCCTCATTAGAGTTTTCTATCGGTACAACTCCAAAATCTGCCCTATTACTTTCAACTTCAGCAATTACTTTAATAGGACTTGAAACTGGAATAAAACATCCAGTTGAACCAAAATTACGAATTGCAGCCTGATGAGTAAATGTGGCCCACGGACCTAAAAATGCGATTTTTGTAGGAGCTTCTAAATTCCTGCATGCACTTATTATTTCCGTATATATATTTTTGAATGCCTCTTCACCTATAACATTATTTACAGAAATAACATTTTTAATAACTTCTTTTTCACGTGATGGCACATAGTAGATAATACCATCGCCTTTGTTTTTAGTTTCATTTTTTATTTTGGCAACATCTAAAGCAAGCGATGCTCTTTTGTTTATAAGCTTTACTATCTCTTTATCCAACTTATCAATTGATTGCCTTATCTGCCGTAACCTTAACGACATAAACCTTCCTTATTTAAAATCCTTTAGATTATCTATATTTATGTACAAACCAAATAGACCGCTATAATCACAAATGCAGCAAAATTAAAAAAACTTCCAAATCTTAGTACGGGAATCACACAATTATAGATATAATTCTTTCTACACATTTGCTATGCCTGTACGAAAAAAACAAATTTTCCATGTGAAAAGTGCAGAGTTTTATATCAAAAACATCAGTGATTTCAAACTTGTTTAATTTATTGCAAAGTATTCCAGACAAGTCCAACTTGCTACTATTAGGCTTAATACCAAATCTACTTTTCATTTCATTACTTATTTCGTAACAGCACGAACGGATATGAGGACCTATATAAACTTTGGTTTTTTTTAAGTCAGCACAAAATTTATCTTTTAGTAATTCAAAGGTATTCTCTATTATACCACCATAAAGACCTCTCCAACCCACATGAACTGCAGCTTTTAATTCCCCGTTTTCTGCAGATACAAGTAGAGGAATACAATCCGCCGTGTAAATTCCAAGTACCAACTCCTTATCCGCAGTAATCAGCCCATCGCAATCACCAACGATGCTATCTTTGCTCGAAATATTAACAATCCTTACATTATTGCCATGAATTTGCTTTGCAACTACTAAATTAATCGGATTTAATCCCAAGGAATACAAAAAAGCAGTTCTTACGGCTTTATCTTTCATGTCACCTGCAGTTTTAGTTGTAGTAAAATGTTTGTGTGGAAAGGTCTCCTTCGACATAAATCGTCTTACCTCAATAGCATTATCAATAATAAAAATTCCTCTTTATTTTTTATTTAAGAAACCTCGGCTTCCAGTAGGTGTATGCTGGCTTTGAAGGATCTGCTACTTCTTCAACATTAGTTAAGTTATATCGCGAAAAAAGATCAGATTGTACACTTTTATCTTCACTTTTTATTATAACTTCATCCCTATCAGTCTTAAATCCAGTAGCTATAATAGTAATTTTAATTTTATCATCAATTCTATTGTCCATAGTGTGGCCAAAAAATACATGTCCATTTATACCATAACTTTTTATATCATTAAATATCTCTTGCAATGTTAAAGCAGGAACATTAGAATTTGTTGTTATATTAACAAGCGCTTTTTCAGCTTTCGATATATCATAATTATCAAGGAGTGGGCTTGTTACAGCTTTTTTTACAGCTTCTTTAACATAAGAGCTTGTACTCTCGCCTATACCTATTAATGCAGTACCTGAATTACTTAGAATATTTTTTACGTCAGCAAAATCCCTATTAATTTCACCAGTAACAGTTATCACATCGGTAATCGCTTGAATACTTTGTCTTAAAACGTCATCTATAATATGGTAAAAAGCATCAAGAGCTATCCGCTCGTTTATAACGTTAAAAACCCTTTCATTTGGAATAACAATTAAAGCATCTGTATGTTCTTTCAGATTTTTAATTCCCTCTTCAGCTTGTGCCATTCTAATTTTTCCTTCATGCTCAAAAGGTTTAGTAACAACCCCTACGGTAAGTATCCCCTCTTCTTTTGCAAGTTTTGCAACTACAGGAGCTGCACCCGTACCAGTCCCTCCGCCCATACCAGCAGTAACAAAAACCATATCAGCTCCAATAAGTCTCTCCTTGATTTCACCTGCACTCTCTTCTGCAGCACACCTACCAACCTCGGGGTTGCCCCCCACACCAAGTCCCCTCGCTATTTTCTCACCTACTTGTATTATGTCTGGGGCTGAAGATCTAAGCAAAGCCTGTGCATCGGTATTAATGGCCACAAAATCAACATTGCCAACATTCGCTGCAATCATTCTGTTGACAGCATTACACCCACCACCACCTACACCTAAAATTTTAATTATCGCATGTTGCCCTGTACTTGTTTCTTTTGTAGGTAATAATACTTTTACATTCATCTAAAAAACGTCCTCGACCCACTTTGATATTTTTAAAAATACGCTATTTTTATATGGCTTATCACTCCTAGAATAATCTTTTAAATTCAAAAAATTATATGCTACTGAACCTATAGCAGCAGTATAAGATGGATCCAACAATATTTTTTCACTTGAACATGCAATTTTATTAGGATCGGGCATTCCAGTTCTTACCGAGCAATCAAATGTCTTTTCGAACGCTTCAACAAGACCAGGGAGACTACTACCTCCACCAGTAAGAATTATCCCTCCTGATAAAAATTCACATCCGTAATCGTTTTTTTCTATAATTTCCTTTATTTCATATAAAATTCTATCAATTCTTTGCGTAATTATACCATTTACGAGCTCAAGTCTATCACACTTTCTTGTAGTTCTTCCACCTGCAACTTTATATTCAAATTCTCCATTTTTAAAATCCTTATAACTGAAAGCTGCTCCATACATTTCTTTAATTTCTTTTGAAACAGAGTAGGATGTCCTCAACTTATGGCCAATATCTCTTGTAATATAATCTGATCCATCAAGAATTTCATCAACGTGCTTGATTATACCATCTACGAAGTGCACAAGTCCTGTCGTAAGACCACCAAAATCAACCACAAGACAACTCAATTCTTTTTCTTCTTTTGTAACTAAAATACTACTTGCAGCCAGATATCCATAAATCTTATCATTAAAATTTACACCTACAGAAGTCATAGCTTTAGTTATATTACCCATATTACTACTTGAAACTATAAAAGCATGTATATCCACCTCAATATATGTTCCCTCCATACCAATCGGGTTTTGTATGCCTTTTTGTTGATTCAATATATACTCACACGGAACCACCTGAAGTATCTCCTGATCTGAATCTATTTTTATTTGCTTTCTGGCACTTTCTAAAGCATTTTGAACTATCTCTCGAGTAATTTCCCTCTCGGAATGATTTACACTTGCAATACCTCTTGAACTTTTTGACTTAATAAAATTACCTCGCACAGCTATAACTACATTTCCCACACGACTTCCTGTAGCTTTTTCTATCTTCCCGAAAGCTTCACCTATAGACATAGCTGTTTCTTGTATATCAATAACCGTACCTGCTTTGATACCATCACATGGAACCGACACTGCATCAAAGATTTTGATTAGTCTCGATTCATCATCATATGTCCCAGCAACACAACAAATTTTACTACTGCCTATATCAAGACCTGCTACGAGTACCTGTTGCCGCCTTGCCATTTACTTAAATCCTCTAAATCACGACATCCATCTATCTCATACGATGAATTTTATTAATTCATTTAAAAATCATTTTAATACAATGGGTTTCACAACTGCTCTTCCAAAATCATAAAGAGTCATGTCTATATATTCCAATCGCTTATGCCTCGATAATGCGTCTAGATAGACGCTCTGAAACTTTTTAAATTTACAAGGTAAACATTCTGGTCTCTCCTCTTTACCCCAAAAAACTAGCGTATCATCACGCATAACAAATACTAAGTCTTTAGCGTTATTAAATCTTATCTCAGAAACACTACTAAGGTAATCACCACATATAGGTTTAAACCTTTTAATAAAATTTAAAAGTTCTCTCCTTTCAGAATTAGATTTATAAAAAAGTTTTGGAATTTTCATTGTATTCATAAAACCGCGTAATGGGAAAGATTTGTTGTCAGAATCCACACCAAATAACTTACCGGAACTCATTATAAATGCTTCCGGGGTTCTCTCATAAAACCTAACCTTTATTTTTTGCCAACCTCTATTAATTATGACGCTTTTCAATTCGGGTTTGAGTTTCTTAATCTCATATTCAGCTTCTGATAAATTAACCCTCAAAAGATTGTCTCCTACCCTAAAAGGAAGAAGCTCTTTTATTTCAGCTTTCGTAATATTTTTTGTTCCAACAACTTCTATTTTTTTAATAATCATCTTCTCTGAATTATAAACAAGATTTACCAAGTTTTTAAAACCAAAATAAATCAAAAACATAGCTAAAATAAACAATAAGAGGCAAAAAACCAGTCTGACAATTTTTTTGCCCTTGTCATATGCATATATGTGCCTATTCTTCATTGATGTATACTTATAAACATAATGCTTCTCTTTTCTCATGCTAAAATGCACTCTCTAAAATTTTTAAAACTAAATCCTCAAAACTATAACCAGCAAATTTACCTGCATCCAGGATCAAAGAAGTCTCTGTCATTCCCGGAATGGTATTATTCTCAAGAACCCATACTTTATCCTTTAAATCCACAATCATATCGAAGCGACAAACACCCTTACATTTTAAGATCTCATATAATTTTTCAGCGTAATTTTGAGCCATTTTATAAGACTTTTTAGTTATTTTAGCGGGAACTATGTGTTCTGCACCGTTCCTTTGATATTTAGATTCAAAATCATAAAACTGTCCTCTTGGAATCATCTCAACAACAGGCAATGCCTTGCCATCTATAATTCCTACAGTTATTTCTTTACCTTCAATGAATTGTTCAATAAGAATATCCTCATTATACTTAAACGCTTTTTCTACAGCGTTAGTAAGCTCCAAGCTTCTTCTCACTATACTTACACCTATCGTAGAACCTTGTGATACCGGCTTCACAACCACTGGATATTTTTTTATCTCTGGGACAGACTCCACTCTTCTTAACATTTTCCAATCAGGCGTCAAAATTCCCGCATACTTAAATAATTTTTTCGAAATATCCTTATTCATAGAAATAGAACTCGCTAAAACATCACATCCCGTATAGGGGATATCTAATATCTCGAGCATGCCTTGAATTGTTCCATCCTCACCAAAGTTACCATGCAGAGCTAAATATGCAACACTTATTTTTTTTTCCTTAATCTCATCAACAATATCCCTGTTCACATCAATACCGCAAACGTTCAATTTTAGCTTATTAAGAACACTTAAGACAGCCTCACCGGACTTAATTGAAATCTCTCTCTCACTTGAAGTTCCACCATACAAAACACCTATTTTTTCGTCATTTAATTTCATTAGAAAATTAGAGTCTATCATTTTATCATCTTTATCTCTGTTTCAAGATTTATGTTGAATTTTTTTTTTACTTTTCCTTTTATAAGGTCAATTAAACATAGAACATCTTTTGCGATCGCTCCACCTTTATTTACTATAAAATTCCCATGAAGTTCTGAAATTTGCGCGCAACCTACGCATTTTCCCTTTAAGCCAGCGCATTCAATAAGTTCCCCAGCACTAAAAAAGCCATTCGGATTTTTAAATACGCTTCCAGCACTAGGTACATTTAAAGGCTGCGTTTCTAAGCGCCTTTGCATGTTTTCACGAATCTTCTTTAAGCTATCATTTTTTACTGTCTTTTTCAAGGAAAAATTAACTCTTGTAATAATACATTTTTTAAGCTCACTTTCTCTATACCCAAATCTAATCTTTTTTCTATTTATCAACTGTTTTTTTTCATTTATATAGACTTCTACACTATCTATACTTGTACTTATCCATTCATCCTTGCTTCCAGCATTTCCGCACACCGCTCCACCAACCGTTCCAGGAATTCCTGTAAGATATTCAAAACCTGTTAAATTATTTTTAATAGCAGCCTTCAAAAATTCTGAAATTAATACACCACCACCACATGAAATTTTATCTTCTAAAACATAAATTTTTCTAAAATCTTCTATAAGACGAATTATAATTCCTCTATATCCTTCATCAGAAAAGAGAACGTTAGTACCTTTACCTAAAATATAATATCTATCTGAATCTGAAACAATTTTTAAAAATTCTAATAAAGCATGCTCATTTGGAATTTCAATAAAAAATCTCGCCGGACCACCAATTTTAAAAGAACAAT
The DNA here is from genome assembly GCA_031267715.1 of Candidatus Endomicrobiellum glyptotermitis. GTDB lineage: Bacteria > Elusimicrobiota > Endomicrobiia > Endomicrobiales > Endomicrobiaceae > Endomicrobiellum > Endomicrobiellum glyptotermitis. The sequence goes on from JAIRYQ010000002.1 coordinate 243,094, forward strand.
GCTTAAAAAGAAGCTCGTCTCTTAAAATTTTACAGCCTAAAGAAAGTAACGTTTTAATCAAATCATAGATAATAATTCTTCCCCCTTATTCCAAACGTCACCAGCTCCCAAAGTTAATACTACATCACCCACACGAAGATATTGTAAAATTTTTCTCAAACTTGAAAATTTAACAGCTTTACATTTATTATTTATAAGACTTTTCAATATTAAATCTGAAGTTACACCCTCTACAGGTCGTTCGCCAGCGGGATAAATATCCAAAACCTCTATTACATCCGCATCCGAAAAACTCAAACCGAATTCATTAAAAAGTTGCTTTGTTCTTGTATATCTATGTGGCTGGAATAAAACAATAATCCTACGCTTAGGCCAGAAATTCCTTATGGCTCTTAAAGTAGCAACGATTTCAGTAGGATGATGGCCATAATCATCAATAACCGTCACTCCGTTTTTTTTACCCTTTAATTCAAGACGTCTGCCTATACCATCGAATTTATTTATAGCTTTTGAAATCAATCTAAACGGTATACCAAGCCACAAGCCTACTCCTATCGCAGCCAGAGAATTAGATACATTATGCTCCCCTGGACTTTTTATACGAACAGTACCTATATTGCTATTCTTATAAATGACTTCAAAACTTGTATGATTTTTTATCAGTCTTATATTTGAGGCTTTAATATCTGGATTGCCTTTAATCCCGTAAGTAATGTACTTTCTCTTGATTTTAGAAATTATTTCTTTTACTATTTTATCATCCGAACAAATTACTGCAGCGCCATAAAATGGAACACAATTAATGTATTCCACAAAGGCTTCTTTAAGGTTCCTTATGTTGTCATAATAATCCAAATGATCATTGTCTATATTTGTAACAACTGCAATAGCTGATGAAAGTTTCAAAAAAGAACCATCTGATTCATCCGCTTCTACAACAATGTAATCCCCTTTTCCTAACCTCGCACTACTTTTAAGATTTTTAAGCCTACCACCAATAACAATTGTCGGATTAAATCCTCCTTCATCAAGAACAAGAGAAGTGAGAGACGCTGTAGTGGTCTTTCCATGTGTTCCAGCTACTGTTATAGCATACTTTAATCTCGCAAGTTCGACCAACATCTCTATACGTGAAATCACTGGGATTTTTTTTTTAAAAGCCACAACAATTTCCGGATTATCCATGCTTATAGCGCTAGAAGTTACAACAACTTCAGCAGTTCCTACATTTTTTTCATCGTGCCCAATACAAATTTTTACACCTATCGTCTTAAGGTAATCTGTAATATCAGATTTTTTTAGATCAGAGCCAGAAATATTATGGCCCAAATTCACTAAAACCTCAGCTATACCCGACATCCCCGATCCACCAACACCTACAAAATGTATATTTTGACCTTTTCGAAACATATCTCTTCTATATCAATCCATTTAAATTCCTAAATACTCGGTCTTTAGAAATCATGACTCCAAAACTACGAGCATTTAATAATATTGATGTCTTTCTTCCCTACACACTTATACACCTCACCGTAACTATATTTATTGCCAGAATTAAAAAATAAGAAATTAAAATATATAAGGAGAAATAGAATTACCATTTAACCAAACCTATACGCTTTATAGCTTCTTTAATTCTTGACCCGCTAACGGTAAGGGAAAATCTAACATAGCCTTCACCACTTTTACCCATACCACTCCCAGGAGTACAAATTATTGCAGCTAAGTCAAGAAGTTTAGAAACAGTTTGCGCAGACGTATAACCTTCTGGAATTTTTGCCCAAACGTAAAATGAAGCTTTTGGTAAACTAACTTGCCACTCCAACTCTCTCAAACCTCCAACTAAAACATCTCTACGCTCTTTATATATCTTTCTGAAGTTTTCAACACATCTCTGAGACGAAGTAAGCGCTGCTACTGCCGCTTCTTGTACAGCTTGAAAAACACCAGAGTCATAATTATCCTTCACTTTTGCAATGCCTGCAACTATATCTTTATTACCACAAACCCAACCTATTCTCCAGCCAGTCATATTATAAGTTTTAGAAAGTGAATGAAACTCCACTCCGACCTCTTTCGCGCCAGGAAATTCAAGAAAACTACATGGTTTTTCATTCTCGTCATAATATATTTCCGAATATGCAGCATCGGAAACGACAATTATGTTATTTCTTTTTGCAAATTCAATAAGTTTTATATAAAACTCTTTTGGTGCTATCGCAGCGGTAGGGTTGTTAGGATAATTTACAAAAATCAATTTTGCTTTCTTAAGAACATTTTCAGGGATTATATCCAAGTCAGGTAAAAAATTATTCTCTGCAAGCAAAGGCATAAAATGCGCAATACCATCACTTAAAATTGTACCCGTATTATAAACAGGATAGCCCGGCTCAGGAATTAAAACTATGTCACCAGGATTTACAAAACCCAAATGAATATGACCTATGCCTTCTTTCGAACCTATCAAAGCACAAATTTCATCAACATCTAAGTTAACATTAAACCTTTTTTTATACCACTTTCCAATAGCTTCCCTATAAGAAAGTAAGCCTACCCCAAACGGATAATGATGATTAGTGGACTTCGTCACTGCTTCTTGAATAGACTCTATTATGTGTTCCGGTGTAGGTAAATCAGGGTCGCCAACACCTAAGGATATTATATCTTTACCTTTTTCAATAGCTTCTTTTTTTTTTCTATCTATTTCAATAAAAAGATAAGGTGGTAATTTTTTCAGCTTTTCATTATACTCTATTTTCATTAATTCCCTCCAAAAAAAAGTTACAATATTGCACTTACTAGATATTCTTTATATTCAATACATCAATCATATCATATAACCCCGGTTCCTGATTAACCACCCATTTTGCAGCTCTCAGAGCTCCTGATGCAAAAGTATTTCTAGAATGCGCTCTATGCGTTAACTCAATCCGCTCTCCAGGGCCAGCAAAATATACTGTATGATCTCCAACAATATCTCCAGCTCTTATGGAAAATAGTCCTATCTCATCTTTCTTCCTTAGGGTATTCGAAGAATACCTGCCATAAACACCTATATCTTTCACATTCTTTCCTAGAGAAGTCGCTGCAATTTCTGCAAGCTTCGCAGCTGTTCCAGATGGAGAATCCTTTTTTTTATTATGATGTAGTTCAACTATTTCTATATCGTAATCAGGAATTTTTTCGACAACAGTCTCAACGAGCTTAAATAAAATATTTACACCAGCGGACATATTAGGTGAAAAAACAATAGGAACGCTTCTTGATGTTTCAACTATTTTATTCTTTTGCTTTTCATTAAAACCTGTAGTTCCAATGACCAAAGACACTTTAAATTCTTTTACAAACTCTAAATTTTCTAAAGTACTACTAGGATTTGTAAAATCTATTACAGAATCTGTCTCCGACAAAAAATTTTTCAAATCTCTCACAGAGTATATGATCGGATCTCCAGTACCAATTGCCATGCTACCATCAGATTCAAAGACACCTAAAATTTTAACTTCTTCATCCAACTTTGCCAATTTAATTATTGCCTGCCCCATTCTTCCAGCAGCTCCACAAATCACTATTTTCATCTTAAAACTCCATAATCTTTTAATGCTTTCTCAAGTTTTAACTTATTAGTTTCTTCCATATCGCACATTGGAAGTCTGAGAGAGGGGTCACATATTCCCAATAAAGAAGCAGCAGTTTTTATTGGTATAGGATTTGTCTCTATAAACATTGATTTTATCAAAGGTAGGAGTTTATAATGAATATCTATCGCTTTTTTCATATTACCTTCTTTAAATTCTTTAATAAACAGCACCATATCAGCAGGAATAATGTTGGATAAAATCGAAATAACTCCAACCCCGCCTATCGATAACAAAGGAAGAGTAAGTGTATCATCTCCTGAAATAAGATCTATGTCTGGTACTAAATATTTTATAGTACTCATTTGCTCTAAAGATCCCGAGGCTTCCTTTACTCCAACAATATTTTTGCAGTCTTTAAAAAGTCTTGCAATTGTTACAGGTTCAATATTTACGGAAGTCCTTCCTGCAATATTATAAAGGACAATTGGTATATCTACTGTATCAGCTATACTTCTAAAATGAATGTACAATCCCTTCTGTGTTGGTTTATTATAATAAGGAGAAACTATCAAGACACCATCACAACCCACTTTTTTCGCAAACTGTGTGGAATGTATTGCTTCATGTGTAGAATTAGATCCAGTTCCAGCAAGAACTTTAAGCTTACCCTTTCCCTTTACACTTTTAACGCAAAACCCTATGATTTCCTCGTGTTCCTCCCATGTTAAAGTAGATGACTCACCCGTAGTACCACAAAGAACAATACCATCCACCCCATTCCTATATTGACTTTCAATTAACTTTTCTAACGCATTAAAATCAATTTTATTGTTTTTAAATGGCGTAATTAACGCCGTATACACTCCAGAAAACATAAACTTTCCTCATCTATAATATTTATATATTTGTATATGATTTACACTAAAATTTATTTAAATCTATATCTCAACTCTACCTCTAAAGGATATGTAAGCAGGCCCTTCAAGAACAACATTATCAACTTTACCATTAAAATTTCTTAGAGAAACCGATAATCTGTCTCCTCCTTTTGCAATTATATTAACAGGAGATTTAACAAAACTCCTAAGCACAGAAATAATTCCAGAAGCAGTTATTCCTGTGCCACAAGCTAAAGTTTCATCTTCAACGCCTCTTTCATAAGTACGCACAATGAGTGTATTGTTATCTATAATTTTAACAAAGTTAACGTTTACTCCATCTGGAGCAAACGTTTTATGATACCTCACAATTCGACCATACTTAACAACATCAATATCTCTGATATCGTCATCAATAAATATAACTGCATGAGGAACACCGGAATTTACAAAGTCAACATTAAATTCTCTTTCATCAATTACAATTTTTATATCTTTAACCAAATCCTTAGGATCGTACAAATCAAGTTTAACTCTATCTTCATCACTCATTAAAATTTCAGCACTTATGACCCCAGCATCGGTTTCAAAAACCATTTTTAAATCTACTATATCTAAATCATAAGCAAACTTAGCAATAGATCTTCCTCCATTTCCGCACATAGAAGCATGCGAACCATCAGAGTTAAAATACTTCATTTTAAAATCTTTAGATGCACTCTTCTCAAGCAGAATTAAACCATCAGCACCTATTGAATACTTTCTATCACAGAGTTTTTTTGCAAGCGTTTGATAATCTTCGTTCTCAACTACATTTTCCCTGTTATCTATCAAAACAAAATCGTTTCCAGCAGCAGTGAGCTTTGAAAAATTAATGTTCATTTCTATTCCTCATTTAGCAGTAAATCTTCCCATTTTGCTCTTTTTCTTATTAAAGCAGTTTTTCTACCGTCGACCAACACTTCAGCAAGTAAAGGCCTTGAATTATATTCTGAAGACATTGCTGCACCGTAAGCTCCGGCACAAGTTATAAGAACATACTCTCCTTGTGCCAAAACAGGAAGCATTCTATCTCTACCTATAAAATCACCACTTTCGCATATAGGTCCCACAACATCAGTTTTAACTTTTTTAGCGTTTATTTTTTTTATAGGTATAATTTCATGATAAGCTCCATACAAAGTAGGTCTCATTAAATCGTTCATTCCGGCGTCAGTAATAAGAAAATTTTTTTTATCAGAAAGTTTTCTATATATAACCTTTGCAAGAAGATATCCTGCATTAGCAGCTATAGAACGACCGGGTTCAAAAATGAATTTTTTATCTTTACCAAATACTAAAAATAACTCTGATATCAGCTGTTCAGGGGAGGGTGCCTTTTGGTCCTTGGTATATTCAATACCCAATCCCCCACCACAGTTTATATATTCAAGCCCAATACCATTTTTTTCTAAATCATCAACAATTTTTTTTATTTTTTTTGCTGCAATCTTAAACAGTCCAATATCCAAAATCTGAGAACCAATATGAGAATGTATGCCAAAAACTACCACATTTTTCTTTTTTTTAGCAATCAAATATGCCATCACTGCATCTTCATAAGGTATGCCGAACTTTGTTCCTTTTTTTCCAGTGGCTATGTAAGAATGTGTGTCTGGATCAACGTGTGGATTTATTCTAAATGCAATCTTTGCTTTAATTTTTACTCTACCTGCTATCTTATCTATCGCATCAAGTTCTTCGAGAGATTCAACATTAAACATAAGAATCTTATTTTTCAAAGCATATTCTATTTCTTCTGAAGTTTTACCAACACCAGCATAGACTATTTTTGAAGGATTAAAATTTACCTTCAAGCATCTGTATATTTCCCCCCCAGAAGTTGTATCCGCTCCAGCTCCAATATCAGCGAGAAGTTTTAAAATTGTCCTATTTGAATTCGCTTTGCATGCAAAACATACAATATCCTTAGCACCCAACACTTTCTTATAATTTTCAAAATTGTTTATAAACTGTTTTTTTGAATAAATATATGTACTAGTACCGTATTCTCTTGCAATATCAGATAGCTTCACCTGCTCTATGCATAAATCTTTATTTTTAAAATTAAGCATCCCTCCCCCCCTCACTTCTCTATCTTATATAGTAGTTTTTCATCATAATTTTCGAAATTTACACACTTTTAATAAAAGATAACTACCGAAACTTTAACAAAACAACATATATAAAAACCTCTTTTTTATTACCATACACTTTAAAGCTAAAAACTCAAACTACAAACTGTTAATTATTACAGAATGCAACAGACGAGATATATATTAAACTTAGTCTTTTGCTTTGCCCATCCCTATTCCAGAATATCTAGCAACACAAAAACACGTAAACATTTTATAAAATTCACCAACAAGATCTGCGCAAATACTTGATGTTTCAATCCAAAACCATGATACCGGCATTGAGATCAAGATCTAAACAGAAAAGTAAAACCGAAATTAATGAATTTTTGTAAATTACTTGTATCTATTTTATCCACCTATTTTACTTCTAGTTTTAACTTGTTTTTAATATTTTCTATTTGACGTAAAACAGATTTTTTTGAAGTTCCACCATAAGAAGTTTTCATATTTGCAATGTTCTTAGCATCTAAATATTCGAATATATCCTTTTTAAATACTTTCGAAAACTTATTATATTCTTCAAGAGAAAGCTCACTTAAAGTCTTTGAGTTACCTTTACAATACAAAACAATATCCTTAACTATAGCGTGAGCCGACCTAAAAGGCACATTATTTCTCGCTAGATAATCCGCTACTTCAGTAGCGGCAATAAAACCTTTTTCCGTACTTTTCAGAGTTTTTTCTTTAACAAACCTCAAACTATCCACCATTTCTTTCATAACTTCAAGGCATGGTTTTAAGTTATCCAAGGAATCAAAAACTGGTGGTTTATCTTCTTGCAAATCCCTGTTATAAGTAAGTGGCAAAGATTTTATTATTGTAAGAAGCGCAATTAAATCTCCAACAATCCTCCCAGATTTTCCCCTTATAACTTCAGCAGAATCAGGATTTCTCTTTTGTGGCATTATAGATGAACCTGAGGTAAATTTATCACCCATTGTTATATAACCAAACTCAGGATTCATCCACAAAATTATTTCCTCACAAAATCTCGTTAAATGTAAAACTGTTAATGACATACAGAAAACAAATTCCACAGCGAAATCTCTATCGCTTACAGCATCTAGGGAGTTATCACTTACTTCTTTAAAGTCAAGAAGTCGTGCTGTATGTTGTCTATCGATATTGAAAGATGTGCCCGCCAAAGCAGCGCTTCCTAAAGGTAAAATATCAGTTCTCTTATAACAGTCATTAAGTCGTTCCTTGTCTCGTTGCATCATCCACACATAAGCAAGAAGATGATGGGCTGCTAAAACTGGCTGAGCCGGTTGCAAGTGAGTGAACCCAGGCATTATGACATCAATATTCTCATAAGATTTCGCAATAAGTACTTCCTGAAAATCCTTTATAAGGTTTACAATAATTCTAATCTCTTGTTTCAAATAAACTCTTAAATCTGTGGCTATCTGATCATTTCTACTCCTGGCAGTGTGCATCTTTCCACCAACAGCTCCAATTCTTCTTATAAGTTCTTTTTCAATGGCATAATGTACATCTTCATCTTTTGGGAGTTTCCAATCTCCTTTAATATCTCTTAAAATACTCGTTAACCCAGAAATAATTTTTTCGCCATCTGAAGCATCTATAACTTTAGCCTTTACAAGCATCTTTGCATGAGCTACTGAACTATTAATATCAACTTCTGCAAGTCTGCCGTCAAAAGAAAACGATCCTATAAATTGTTCAAAATCTTGCATTACCAAACCTCATTTCATTTATTTATGATTATAGTATAAAAATTGTAAATTAGACAAATTTACTTACATAATTAGATGCAAAAACCACAAAATAGCAAAAAATTGCGATTTAAATTGACAATTTAGTAGTAGAATCTTTAGAAACTATCTAATTTGGATTTCTATTTGTCTCTTTAGCAATCTGACTAAAAGCGTACTTGATATTGAAACATCAATTTCCCGTTAGTATGTCCACGAGGTTGCCTGCCAACTTCAAATCCGCAATTAGCGCTTAAGGACAAATCATCGGTGACTTTGTACTTTATCCCTATCTCATGATACAAATCTAAATTTTTGTTAAATTCATTAAAAATAATCGAATATCCAACAAGGATTTTATCTGTAAGATTCTTTTCCATTGAATATTTTGTACCCCAAAATAACTCTGCAAAAATAAGATCTCTCATAGTTAAAACAGTATTGTCATTTTGAACATAAGAAACTTTAAAATTATCAGCAAGTCTTATTTTGCGTAAAATAATCCTTGCAAAAGGTGCTGTAATATTTTGATCAATTAGGTGCAAAGCATGTCGCTTAACTTCAAAACCTAAGGATGGCTCAAGCTTTGACAAATTCAATTTTTTGGGTTGTTCAGTTTCTACAGCTCTTCCAAATTTTTTCTTCTGATCGACGCGATTCAAATAAAATCTCGGATTTGACATATTACACCTCGGGATAATCAATTTCACATTTTCCGATCCATTGCCTACTTTTGAGTGACCACTCGTTTCACATTCGGCAGTAATATAAATCTGACCATCGTCAATTATCTCCATTTTAGCGTTCGATATATTAAATCTGTAACCTAAACAGTCCACCACACCATTCGAACTTTCAATTATTCCCCTCATTTCTATATCATTATAAAAACCCTTGATAAACAGGGAACCTCTTACAAACGCGGAAATAAAGGAATTTTCAAATTTTGTATTTCCAGAAGTTTTTAATTCTAAGTCAAATTCTGTATCTTTTGGGAAGATGAAGCTTTTATTCTTGCAACTAATATCTTCAGGAAACGTAAAACGCGTATTTTTGAGTAAAACAGATCCGGAGACTTTAGGTTTCTCAGGAGTACCTCGTATTTTAATGTCAAAACACGGTTCTCCTACAGAATAATCCTGCGATAGATATTTATAACTTATTATATTGCTGGATATAGGCAACTCCATAACACATAAATGAATTCCCTTATCATCAGTAACAAATCTTACATCAAAATCCTTGATCCTAAAATTATTAATTCCAATTTGCCCACAAATATTTAATTTTCCATGTCCAGATTTAAAATCAAACCTATTAATTCTGACAAAATTTTCACTAATTGACATTTCAACTGACATATTCCTCACCCTATCAATATAGTTTTTTAATTCAAAAGCTCCCCCTATTATTAGAAGTTTGGCATTATTGCTTACTTTTTCGTAAGTTCCACCAACATGTCCTTTCAAAAACATTCTTCCAGAGCTATACTTAACAAATCCTTTAGATAAATACTTTAAGATATTCAACTTATTATCCTCTATATCATAAAAAACATCTATATATTTTTTTTTAACTTTATCAACTAAGGCCTTATTAAACCAAAACGGTAAACTACCTCTAACATGTACACTTATCTCATTTAACTTAATCATAACGACTTTTTTTAAAGTGGCAATATTATTCAAAAAACCTATTTCAACATCAAAACTATCATACGGAATTTCCATAATAGAACCATTAGCTGACGTTATCGTCACATCACCTTTAGGATTATTAATGTTGCCTAATAGGCTTACATTTACACACGCATTTCCTTTTATGGGAATTGGCAAATTCAAAATATTAGTTATAAAATCCCAATCTATATTTGAACCTTTTGATTTTAGATTAATATAATCTCCTGAGCTATCTACATTTAAGCTAAAAGAAGATTTACCTTTTAGAATATTAAATTTTTTAATGGGCATAGTCTCACCTAAAACGATAAGACCTGAACAATCACATAGACAAGAACTATCTGCTCTATGAAAAAATTCTAAAATTTTATCTTTAGCAGTATAATTGAAATGAAAACAAGATAGGTGATAGCCGTTTATCCATAAGTCACTTAAATCAACCCTGCCGTTGTGATACATAGAACCTTTTTCACCCTTTGCAGTTTCACCAAACAACTTAAAATTTCCAAATAAATCAATAGGGCCTATATGCACGTTAAGCAGAGACAAATTAAGCCCATACCTTCCACCCTTAATATTAAAAAAACCTTTATCAATTTTTATCTCACCATCTAGAATTTTTGCAGAAGCGTTGTTCACTATTATATTACCACTGCTCATTTCAATATCAAATTTAACATCATTAAATCCAAAAGTTTCAACATAAGAATTTTTAGCTTTTAAAGACATTTTAAGGTTATATTTTTTATCTACCATTGTGAAAATTCCATTTCCTGAAAAACATCTATTTATTGGGATTTTAAAACCTAAAAACATACCCATTATTTTCTCAGTTAAATTATCAACGGTTAACAAAAAAGTACCGTTCCTTAGGCAATCTTTTTTTATTGTAACTTTTGTTTTATCCGCAGATAGTATAGCGTCAAATGTAACGACACCACTCCTACGTGTTAACTTCGATGAGAAAGAAAAAAATTTAGATAGATACATGCCTTTCGTTAAGGAGGTTGCAATATCAATATCTGGATTAGTTAATTTGCCAGAAAACTTTACAATAGAACTTAAAACTCCATATAAACCTGGGTAAATACCTCCGATATTTGTATTTTTAAAGCAAAAATTACCTGAAAGTTTATTTTTTTTAAAATTCATCAAAACAGTGCCCTTTACACCGTTATCAGACCTTAAGTCGGAAATTTTAAAATCATCAAATGAAATCTCTGCATTTGCCACAACGTTTTCAAACGACACCCCAGATACCTTTACACTATCACTTTTAATGACGCCTTTAATTTTATTATCGTTACTTAACCCATTTTGAAATCTCAAACATCCAGTTGTTCTCACCCCACCTATATAAACTTTTTTCATATTTATATAAATAGACGAAATACTTAGGGCTTTTTTAAATAAGATCATTCCAGCTACATCCGCTAATAATTTCCCAGAATTATCTTTTAATATAAAACGCCTTACGTTTATATTCATCTTACTGAAATCCATGATGTCACCGCTAACCTCAATTCCTTTAAGCCTATTGTCGTACAATGTTATTTCGGAAGATTTGATATCAAATTTAGTAAGAGCATTTTTTTTATAGTTAATATATCCGCTTATCTTACCAGTAACTTTATGCCTTGGACATTTAGAAGCATGAAATATCTCTGAGATATTAATATCATTGAACTTAAAATTTGCCGACACTACCTTATTGCCATCAACCACAGTCTTTAAAATAACAGAACTTCTATCTTTAAAAAATTTAAATAAATATAGATTATTATCTCGAGTTATGCTTCCTTCCATATTTCCCACATTTACGTTCGACGAGCTAAGTTTTTCAAATTTAAAATTAATAAGCCCAGAGGTTCTATTCATCGACCCTAAGATACTAACAACTCCTCTTATATCTTTAAACACAAAAGGAATTATAGGAATATCCTCAGTATTGATATTCCTCACATCCAGTACAATCTCACCTGTTTTTACATTACCCCTAATCATTCCTGCAACTTTATTTTTAACTACAAGTCTCAACTCATAATTTCCGTTTTTACAATGAGTAATTTTTATTTTTTTTTCTAGTGAGGACGTATATCCTATTACATCACAAATCTCACTATGATTCTTTGTTCCTAATAAACTAAAATCACCTAAATTAAAGTTTAAAACACCAAGGTTTATTGAATTAAAAATAAAATTATTCCTACTAGAACCAAGTTTAAACTTTTCAATCATAATACTTTGATTCACATCTGAAGATGATAAATTAATCTCATCTTTTGAACCTATAATCATATTCACACTATTCCCAAAAGTAAAAGTTGATGATGTATCAAAAACACCATCCACCATTTGTCTAAAATGCAAATTAAACCCAGTAGAAATGCCTAAAACACATGCAATAGCATCCACATTAACGTGATCCTTCTTGATCGTTATATTCGCATTTAGAATTTTTAGAGAATCAATAATATTATTTTTTATTATAATTTCATCTATAAATACTGAGACATCGGATTTTTGAAACCTAACAATATTATTTTTAAAATAATGGAAGATATTACCGTTTTTGTAATTTTTACTTAAAGAAACTTCAAGTTTTGATATGCTTATATGGTTTATGAAAATTTTTGGGTAAATAATACGAGCTAAAAACTTTACGGGATCCAATTCAAATTTCATACTTTGCATCATGACTACATCACCTAATGTTACATTTTCAAGTATCAGAGTAAAATGTGAAAAATAAAAATTATCAAAAGTGCAATTGCGGCCTGTTTGAATACGGACATACTCTTGTATAAGAGGGGAAAATATAAATATTTTTGCAAAACACAAAGAAAATAATCCACATAAAACAAAAAGCACATATATTGTATGTCTTAGATATTTTTGCATACTTACTATATATCCCATCCACTTATATAACCAATTCAAAACCCATCCTAAACATTATGACAATTAAACAGAACATTTTAAGTAATTTTTTATACTTAAAAACAACCAATGATTGGTAAAACCGCGGACCCCCCCCCCCCGAAAGCCAGCTATTTAATTGGTGTTCCAGTTGACCTTGTAAGGTTTTTAAATTCCCTTATGAGATTTGTCGTCACTTTACCGGGTTTGCCATTAAAAATTTCTCTTGAGTCTACAGATACTACAGGCACTATCTCAGCTGCAGTCCCAGTTAAAAAACATTCGTCGGCAGTATAGACATTATATACACTTATACGTTCTTCTCTAACTGGAATTTTCAGCTTATTTTTTGCCAATTCCATAACTGCATCTCTTGTTATTCCTAGTAAAGCACCTTCTGCTCCTGGAGGTGTACAAAGAACTCCGTTTTTAACTATAAAAATATTATCACCAGAGCACTCAGCCACATATCCTCCGGAATTCAGCATTATAGCTTCTATTACTCCACCTCTTATTGCTTCTATTTTTGCAAGTATATTATTCAAATAATTAAGTGATTTGATATTGGGACTCAATGAATCTTGTGCTATTCTTCTTGTGGAAGCTGTTATTACTTCCATTCCCTTTTCATAGAACTCTTCTGGATACAGAGAAATACTATCAGTAATAATTATCAACGACGGTGGCATAGTACATTTTCTTGGATCAAGCCCCAAATCTCCACAGCCTCTAGTAATCACAAGTCTTATGTAGGCATCAAAAAGCTCGTTTGATAAAAGAGTTTTGATCACTGCTTCTTCCATATCTTTTTGATGAATAGGAACCTTAAGATTAATAGTTTTTGCAGAAGCCCAAAGTCTATCTAAATGCTCTTTTAATCTGAAAACTCTGCCATTATATGCTCTTATACCTTCAAAAACACCATCTCCATAGAGTAACCCATGATCGAAAACAGAAATTTTTGCGTCTTCTTTTTCAACAAGTTTTCCATTAAGGTAAATTTTCATCACATTTTCCTTCAAAGTATTAATTATTCTGTATCAAACACCTATTTTACCATTTACCATTCTCATTACTTTATCAGCCCTGGAAGCAAGTTCTTCGTTATGTGTAACAAGTACAAGTGTTGAACCTAGCTCTGAAGAAATTTCAAACAGCAATTTCTCAATTTCAAATCCCATTACTCTATCTAAACTACCAGTAGGTTCATCAGCGAAAATTATACGTGGATTATTTATTAAAGCCCTTGCCAAAGCCACTCTCTGCTGTTCTCCACCTGACAATTCGCTAGGAAAATGATCTTGCCTATCTAAAATTCCAAGTCTTTTCAAAATACTTCTAGCATGTTTAAGCCTTGTATGCCTTTCACTCCACACCGGAAGCAAAATATTTTCTAAAACGCTAAAATCTAACATAAGATAATGAAATTGAAAAATAAAACCTATATTGTTCTTTCTCATAGTACATAAATATCTATCATCATTTTTAAAGCAATCAACCTCATCTATATAAACTCGCCCGGATGTAGGCCTGTCCATAAGTCCTAAAATGTGTATCAAAGTACTCTTACCGGAACCAGACACTCCTGTTAAAGCTACCTTCTGTCCTGACATTATTTCGATGTTAATATTACTTAATATTGAGATATTAAGTAACTCCTTTTTCATATAAGTTTTATTCAAATTTTCTGATTTTATATTCATTTGTAAAAAGAACCTTAATCTAAATTATGAAATTTTGGTGCTCAATTCACCCATACCTTATTGCCTCAAGTGGATCTAACTTTGAGACTTGATAAGCTGGATAAATTCCCGCTGCTACTGTAATAATAAATGCAACAGTTGCAACCATAATTATATCTATTGGTACTATACTAACAGGTAATTTATCAACATAGTAAACATCTTTTGGCAACTTAAATATATTAAACCATTTCAGCACAAAACTTATTGCAAGACCCGATATAACGCCTAAAAAAATTCCAATAAAACCAACAATAATCCCCTCGTAAAAAAAGATTTTTGAAATTAAAAATCTTGAAAAACCTACCGCAGACATTATTCCTATATCTTTTGATTTTTGAAAACTCAATAGCAAAAGATTTGAAATTATATTAAACGCAGCGACAAGTATTATAAGCAGTAAAACTAAAAACATCGTTATTTTCTCAAGTTTAAGTGCCGAAAAAAGATTTCTATTCATTTCAATCCATGTCTTTGTAACATATGGGTAAGACAGGTCTTTTTGTAGTTGTAGAGAAACTGTTAAAGCATCATAAAAATTATTTATATAGATGTCCAACCCTGTTATTTCATTCTGCATTAAGAAAAGTTTTTGTCCTTCCTCTAAATCAATAAAACCTACAGCAGAGTCAAAATCATATATTCCGGATTGCACAACAGCTGAAACTAAAAATTCGTACATTTTAGGGATATTAAAGAAATTATCTGGGAACATTAAAATAACTTTATCACCTGCACTTACAGAAAGATTTTTGGCAAGTTCGCTTCCGAGAATTATTGATTTTTTACCTATTTTTTTACATTTAAAATCCATATCTGAAGCGGTTATCTGCTTTGAAAGGTTCAGCTCTCTATTTTCACTTTCATAATTTATAGCTTTAATCAATATACTAATCGCAGACTTAGAATTTAAGCCTCTGACAACTCCCTGCCTAAATATAAACGGGGATACACTTAAAATATTCTTGTTCGTATTCATTTTATATTTTATTTTAACGTAATCTTTAAATGGTCTACTATCAATCCTTGTAACCATTATATGTGGTTGTGTTCCTAAAATTTTTCTTCTTATATCATTCTGAAAACCGTTCATAACCGCCAACGTCACAATAAGTACCGCTACCCCCAAAGCAGTACCCCCTAACGCAATAAAAGTTGTAAACATAGAAAAAAAACTCTTTCTTCTTGCTTTCAAATACCTAAATGCAATAAAAAATTCTACGGACAATACACTACTCATAAGTTGAATGTCCTTTCACCTCATCGTAGGAAACATTATTACTTCTCTAATTGATTCAACCCCTGTCAAAATCATAACAAGTCTATCTATCCCTATACCCAAACCACCAGTTGGAGGAAGGCCCTGTTCAAGCGCAAAAATAAAATCTTCATCATATGGCATAGCTTCTCCATCATGCTCCTTACTCTTCATTTCCACTTGTTGAACAAATCTTTTTTTTTGTAGCTCAGGATCATTAAGTTCTGAATAAGCATTCCCTATTTCCATACCACCTATATAGAGTTCAAACCTTTCAGCTATTTCGGGTTGATTAAATTTAACTTTTGAAAGAGGTGAATAAATTGCCGGATAATCTGTAACAAAAGTAGGATCTCTTAAATTTGGAATAACTTTCTCTTCAAAGACCTGATCCAAGATTTTCTTATTGCTTGCATCTTTGGGTAAATCAAGATTTAAATGCTTCACTCGTTCAAACATTTTTTTATCTTGAATATACGGTAGCAAATCAAGCCCCGCATATTCTTCCACCAGATCAAACATTTTTGCTCTTCTAAACTCTAAATTAATATTTGAGCATATTTTGTCAGCAGCTGTTTTTATTAAAGTTTCGGTAATATTCATCATATCATTGTAGTCAGCATATGCTTTATAAAGCTCAAGCATAGTAAATTCAGGATTGTGATTTTTATCTATCCCCTCATTCCTAAAGCTTTTACCTATTTCAAAAACTTTATCCATACCTCCGACTACGAGACGTTTTAAAAAAAGTTCTGGAGCAATCCTTAAAAACAAATCCGTATTTAAAGTGTTGTGATGCGTTGTAAACGGCCTTGCATTCGCTCCCCCAGCAAGAGATTGCAAAATAGGAGTTTCTACTTCTACAAAATCAAGTTCCTCAAGTTTATGCCTTATAGAAGAAATAACCAAACTCCTTTTTACAAAAATATCCTTCACCTCACTATTTACAATCAAATCTAAATATCTCTGTCTATATCTTGTTTCAATATCTTTAAGTCCATGCCATTTCTCTGGTAATGGTCTAAATGCTTTTGTGAGCATAGTCCATTTTTCAGCCATTATACTCAACTCATTTGTCTTAGTCTTAAAAGGTATCCCTTCCACCGCCATAATATCGGACGCATCAACCATACTTCTGAAAAGTCTATACTGATCTACCCCTATTTTGTCCTCACGAACATACACCTGAATTTTAGCGTGCCCATCTTTTATATCTAAAAAAGCCACTTTACCCATATTTCTATACGTCATAACTCTACCCGCAGCCTTAACTTTTACATCCAATACCTGTCCTTTCTCAAGAAAAAGAAAATCTCTATGTATATCAGAATTATTCCCATCTAAGACGTACTTTGAGGGGTAGGGATTTATACCGGAATTTACGAGATTTTCCGCCTTTTGTTTTCTAAGTTGAATTATATGCTCTATTGGAGTTGGCTGGCGCTTTTGCTCTTTTTTTATCATTTATTAATATTACCTTTGTCCTATCTATTCACTGCCAATATTTATAAAAAATAGATTTAAGATTATACCATTTTTAGAACTCAAGTAAGCTGAAGGAGTATCGATTTGACGATTTTACAACTCGATTTTTTTCTGACCAAGTAAACACAATGTCTAAATCGAACCACATAAAAAAAGCACGAACTGACTTACAATTATTAAATTTATTCATTTTACATTTTTTATGTTGCAGTCTTTCTGTATATATTCACAAAAAAAGATACAATGCTTCCACCATTTCTCTCGCTGCTAAGTAATTTGTAGGGCGTTTCATCCGATAGTAAAATTCTTTTTAAAATATAAAGCAAAAATCTTGAAATTTTAGAGGTAAAAAATGGCTAAAACTTCCATAAGAACAGTTATTTCATCTTTATAACGAAGTTCCTGAAAGTTCTGGCGATATAAAATTTACTAATGAATATAAAATTTTCGCAAAAACAAAAACATTATGACCTGTTTCATCTTAAGCAAAGATGCTAAAGTGGTTGTGTATAATAACAATGCAAGCGAATGGAACACAGAGAGAAACAGGAAAATCTATCATAAAGCAGTGAAACAAAAAAAATAGAATTCCTGCAACAAACAACTAATGCAGATATATCCTGACATTTCCTAAACTATAAACAAATAACCGCCATAGTTTTATATGTTTTTAGCCCAATAGGCAAAAGAAACTGAAGAAAAATACTAAATTAGAAAACACCATATACTGTTTTCTAATTATCCACACTAATTATTTTAACAATCCTCAATTTTTCTTTAAAATTATCAATATATGCACACCACTTAATAGAACGAAAAAGCATTAGGGCTCAAAAACCTGTAAGGTGGTTTATCAGGGAAGGAAAGTATAAGGAAATTATCAATATTTTTATAACTGAAAAAGAAAAGATGACAAAAAAAATCAAAAACAATACTTTATCGTTATTTTATCGTTTAAAAATCCCCATATTCACAGCTATTTCTCTAGGTGAAGTCAGATATCCCCCCACCATAAATTCAGAAGCATACCATGCCATAAAAAATAAAATTGCCTTCCCACCTTTTTTTGAATGCTATTTTCAAAATCCTTTGAATCAAATCTAAAAACATCTTTAATTTCGTAAATCTTATTCATTTACTGTTGAAAACCGTAACAAGCCTCTCTTTCTCCGGCATAAAGGGGGGATATGTTACTTAAAAGAGCAGTCTTTCCTATACCAACTCCGCCAGCAATAATAATATCTCCTTTTAAGAGTACAAAAAAACTTCCAAAAATTCAACCAATGCTCTGTTAAGACTCCCAGATAAAACTAAAGAATCTAATGAAAATTTATTCTTAAGAATTTTCTTACAGAAATGCCTTTATTACAATCCAATTTTTATATTTTTATCTAAATTTTTGACACAAAAAAGTAATTTTTTAGTATCGGATTTTATCGCTATAAAATTCGTGCTATCTAAATTATGATTACTTAGAAAACTAAATTTACGTTTTCTCTTGCCCCTATATTATCACAATAATAAATACAGGTTTTTTCTGTATTTACCGTCTTATTTACAAAAATATTTATAAAAACTTCTTGTTTGGCGCCAAACACACTCGGATTTTCCACATTTATATTAGAATTGTCAGACAAATTTAAGACATATATTTCATCAAAACCTTTAAGCAACGATTTTCTCATAATTCTATATGTCATTTCGTAAAGAAAAACATCATTATCAATAAGTGCTGATGTACAAAAATTATTCTCGTTTATTATGATGTAAAATTCCCAAAGAGCAGTGAACTGCACATAATTATAATATAGTGTAGTGCGTCGTAGTGCGTCAATGTCTATTTTCTCTATTTAATCGTTTCTCCTCTATAAGACAGATTGCCACCAATCACTAGCACATGTGGATTATCCTTTTTTACTTTGTTTTGACGCAATTGACTTCATCGCAGACACACAGGCACCACGAACAAGGCTCCTGTATTATAAGATCTTCTTTTTTAAGTAAAAGTGAATCCAGTATAAACCAGATTTTGCAAAGTGCCAGTATGTCTCGTTTCTGTTTCATTCCTCTATCATCTAGATTTTGTAATCTTTCTTATCCAAACATCTTTTGTTCCTATCCTAAAAATCAACGAAAATTTCTTTTTGCTAAGTAGCAAAACCTGTAGCCCCCCAATACATATTTTAGAGGGGCTCATTTACCGCAATTATACCTTCGCCACAAATTTGCTCTACCAGTATTTTAAAATCAAGTTTTTTAATAGATCTCTCTATATAGATAAACAACCCTCAATTTATAAAATAATATTTCTCAGGGTATTTTTACACGCCTAGCAAAACTTATTTTTATAATACAGGGCTGTAAGCACGTTTTTGACACATAAAAATGCTTTGCTATCAGGAATAATTTTTTACTACTCCAAACAGACTTCAAATACACTTATTCGAATGAGCTTAAGTGATATTACTGTAATAATAATCGCTTCATAGAGCCCCAAGTTTATATTAGAAATAACCCTTCCTATACAACAACAATATAACCAAAAAAGGCTGTTGTATTATAATTATTACTTTTTGTCAAAAAGTAACATCAAGTTATTTGCTATACCATTTTAAAATGGTATACTAATGTTAATATTAAGAGATATTTTTGTTTTGACATTTTCTTGATATTCCAGCTTGCCGTGACCTATAGGTGGATCCTTGCTATAGTTATAACCGTGATAAAATGTTAAAAAAATTACATTTGTACATTATTAAGGAGTTTTTGGGTTATTTCTTTTTTGGACTTGCTGTTTTTTCTGTTTTTTTTGTTTTAAATAATCTATTTAACCTTATAGACCTTTTTCTTTCGAGGGGAGTTCATGCTTTTTTAATTCTTAAATTGCTTGTTCTTATTGTCCCAGAGATTTTAATGTCAACAGTACCGATGGCTATACTCCTAGGTATACTAATATCTTATGGGAGATTGTCCGAAGACAATGAAATAATAGCGATGAAATCTTCCGGAGTGAACTACAAAACATTGACAATGCCAATAATAGTCCCGGTTTGCATAATATTCATTTTCCTTCTATTCTGCAATCATTTCATAGCACCGTCAGCAACTTCAAATTTTAGGAATCTCTATAAAGAAATTATTATAAAAAGACCTTTTTCTAAGCTGGCAGAAAAAACGATAAACAAAATGGGGGAATATAATTTATGTGCAAATAAAATAAATCATAAAGATAATACTCTTTCAGGAGTTAGTGTGTATAAATTTGACAATAGAAAACCTTCGACAAAGACTTATCGCATGTACGCGTCGTCAGCTATAGTTAAACCATATCCAAATGCTATTCGGATTACTCTCTATAATGGATATTTATCACATGCACATCCTTCAGATATGAATAGTATGACACATATTACTTTCAAGTCCTACTGCTTTTTTGTAAAGTTATACAATGAAACCAAAGATGATAACTTGCTTATACGCGGAATGTCTTCTCCGGAAATCCTTAAAACTATAAAAATCTGTAAGGAATTATACATGCCGTATAATAAGTACGAAATTGAATTATGGATTAGGTGGACCTTTGCATTTGCCTCGATTGCATTCGCTCTTGTAGCATTACCCGTAGGAATAATGACAGGAAGAGGTGGGAGAGGTATGGGTTTTGGAATAAGTTTAGGTATCATCTTAATTTACTATCTGCTAACTATATCCGTAATAGACTTAAGTAAGAAAAGATGCGTGTCAACTAGTTTCATAATGTGCCTCCCGGATGTTGTTGTCACAATATTGGGAATCTACCTGCTTATGAAAATGAGGAAAGAATAGCAATGAAAATTCTCTATAAATATATTATCAAAAGCTTTGCAAAAGTTTTTATATTTATATCATTACTGTTTATACTCATAGGGATAACATCTGAACTACTCAAGCGGAAGGAATTTTATGTGGAGCATAAAACTCCTTTTCATTTTATACTACTACATTTAACCTTAAATGTACCATGCTGGTTCATGCAAGCCCTCCCTATAATTACTCTAGTAGCTTTATTATTTTCTTTAGGAGACCTGTCAAAAAAAAACGAGATAATAGCAATAAAAGCTGCAGGAATAAATATTTGGAAGATCGTATCACTATTTCTCATAGCAGGTCTAATCATAGGGACAACAGAACTCAGCGTAAGAGAATTTATAATTCCCAAAACACATAAATGTAGCAGAAAGATACAAAAAGAAAAGATACAAAAAGAAACTGAATTTTCTGATTTGATATTTTCTATGCACAACAACACAAAACTTACAATAGGATATATAAATACTGATAAAAAAGTAATGAGAGATATCGTGATAGAAAAATATAATAATGATTTTAATATGGAATTTCTCATTTTATCTAAAAAGGCTATTTGGAAAAATAATATGTGGCTGTTAAAAAACGGTGTCATAAGAAAATTTAACAGTGATACTTGTGATTGGAATGAAACTTATTTTAAAAATCACAAATTAGACATACACATAAAACCAACAGATATGGTAATACAAACAACTCCTCATAATTCCATGAACACCTTTGAATTTAAAAAATATATAAATCTCCTTAGAATTTCCGGACAGGCAACAGTTAAAGAAAGAATAGCTTTGAATATGAGATATGCGGCTGTTTTTTCTCATATTGTAGTTATGATAATTGGGATTCCTTTTGCAATAGGTCCAGGAAGAAAACTAAATAAAGCACTGAGTTTTACACTTGCCTTAATCACTACATTTATTTACTGGGGCACGCAAGCCATAACAGTATCACTTGGTGAAAACTTTATACTATACCCATTTATGGCCGCTTGGTTACCAATTTTTATATTTACTATAGTAGGCACCTATATTCTTGTCAAAGTAAAAAAATAATAAGTAACCTCATAGTAAAATTCACATTATCCTAATTAATAAATTTTTGATAGAATGTGTGGAGAGGAAAGGTAGTTTATTGATATAAAATAGTGTAATCCAGCTATGTTTCATGCTAGGAGGCAAATATGCATATTCCTGATGGGTTTTTGAATAATAGTCTAACAGTAGGACTACTTTCTGGGGCGTCGGTTATGTTTGGTTGTTGTTTAAAAAGAGTTCATAAAATAGCAACTGCAGCCTCATCTATAGCCTCAGGAAGTAACGGAAGTACTGGAGTCTGCACATTTGAATTTTTTAATGGCACAAATGAGTATATCCAAAAATTAACAATTATTGCGATGTGGGTATTTTCCTCTCAGATGTTTAATATTCCTGTGCAATCGAAAATTTCAGCACATTTAATAGGCGGGGTATTTACAGCTGTCATCGTAGGACCTTTTGCAGGGTTTTTAGTAATATCTTCAGTTCTTATTGTCCAATCTACATTTTTCTCGGATGGTGGGATACTTGCACTGGGTGCAAATATTTTTAATATGGCTTTTATCGGTTCTTTTATTTCATATTATGTTTACAAAGCAGTGGCGAGAGAAAACTATTACTTGGCCATACTTGTATCTTGCTTATTCTCGGTTTTGAGTGCTGCTTTTTTTTGTTTAATCGAGCTCAGTGTCTCTGGAATCGTGCATTTTTCGTCATCATTTAAAAATATGATGTGTTTACATCTAATTGTTGCATTATTAGAAACTGTCATCACTATAGTATTACTGTGGTTATTAAAATTTATTTGTAAATAAATATACAAAAAAACCTGAGTAACGCCCATTCCTAAGCATTGATTATTGAAGTATCAGAAAAAAAATGAAAACGAGTAAAAAAACTATTATTGTGTTGTTTCCTGTGTGTATTATACTTTTTGCAAGCCTATTTTCCTCAAAATATCCTGATACCATAGAGACATTCGCAATAAACCAAGGTTTTAAAAATCAGACTAAAGAAATAGTTTTAATATTCAACGATTATAATGATTTACCTTTTATTGTTAACCAATTCTTATCTTCCTTTTGTTCTGGTATAATTGGATTGGTTTTGTTGTATATCTTATATAAAACAGTTAAACTTTTTACAAAATAAATGCAAAATGTAAGTGGAATAAATGAAAAAGAACAGGTATTAAAATTACTCAAACAAGTAAAAGACGGATCAATATCACCAGATGACGCTTTACTGAATTTGCAAACTTTGCCATTTGAAGATTTAGGACATACTAATGTTGATTATCATAGAGGATTGCGCCAAGGCTATGGAGAAATAATTTACGGACAAAACAAGACATCAAAACAAATTAAAGATATTGTTTCCAGCATGCTGGGAAAAGGTTTAAATAACATTATAATTACGCGGATTTGTCAATCAACAGCTAACTTTTTAATTGAACAAAAAATGGATTTAGAGTATCATCCTATTGCTAAACTTGCCACTGTAAGACGTAATAATAAAATAAAGTTAAAAGGCTCTGTTGTAATCGCATCAGGAGGCACGAGCGATATACCTGTATGTGAAGAAGCAGCTATCACAAGTGAGGTTTTAGGAAGTTACGTTACTCGCTTATATGATGTCGGTGTTGCAGGGTTGAATCGCCTTTTATCACGGTATAACATTTTTGCAAAAGCTCGTGTTATTATAGCAGTTGCAGGTATGGAAGGAGCTCTCTCCAGCGTAATCGGTGGACTTGTAAGTTGTCCTGTTATTGCGGTACCAACGAGTGTTGGATATGGGGCCAATTTCAACGGCCTTTGTGCACTGCTTGCCATGCTTAATTCATGTGCAAATGGCGTTTCGGTTGTTAATATTGACAATGGTTTTGGTGCAGGTTATATTGCAAATCGCATCAACAGGATGGAGAGTATTCAATGAAAACACTCTATTTAGAATGTTCTATGGGTGCCTCTGGGGATATGCTAATGGGGGCTTTGCTAGAACTGATTGAAGATAAAATAGATTTTTTAAAGCAAATAAACTCGCTTGGATTTTTAAATCTTAGAGTAAATATGAAATCTGTTAAGAAATGCGGTATCGTAGGAACGCACATGCTAGTAAGCATAAATAAAAAACAAGAAGATACTACTCAAAATGTTCGCATTGATACACAACAGCACTACAAAAACAAAAGAGACTATTACAACTCAAATAAAAACAATCTCATAAATATTAAAAAAATTAAAAACGTGATTAGACAGTTACAGGTTAGTCAAAACGTTAAAAATAATTCCCTTGATATATATCGTTTGATTGCTGAGGCTGAAGCTGATGTGCATAGATGTCCAGTTGAGTACATACATTTTCATGAAATAGGTAATACTGATGCTTTAGTGGATATAATAGGTGTATGCATGCTGATAGAGTATCTTAAACCTGAAGAAATAATAGTATCACCAATTAATGTGGGTAGCGGGTTCACAAGTTGCCAACATGGCATGTTGCCCGTGCCGGCTCCTGCTACAGCTCGTATTCTACAGGATATTCCAATTTATAACGATAATAACAGTGTGCGTGATGAATTATGTACGCCTACTGGTGCTGCTATTATCAAACATTTTGCAACAAATTTTAAACAAATGCCGAGAATGTGCGTAAAAAAAATAGGTTATGGAATGGGAACAAAAAATTTTGGAATTGCAAATTGTGTACGCTCATTTTTGGGAGAAACTGAAACCGGAACTAGAGAGACAAGTGATACCATAGTTAAGTTAGAGTGCAATCTAGACGATATGACAGGTGAAGCTATGGGTTTTGCCGTAGATTTACTACTTGAAAAAGGAGCACTTGACGTTTTTACTACACCTATTCAAACAAAAAAAAGCCGTCCTGCTATTTTATTAACTTGTATGTGTGACGAACATAAATCAGATTTTTTTATAGAATTAATGCTCCGCCACACAACTACTTTCGGTGTGCGAAAAAATACTTGTGATAGGTATACGCTAAAACGTAAAATTTCAATACAAAAAACACTATATGGCAATATAAGAGTAAAAACAGGAGAAGGATATAGCGTGAAGAAAGTTAAGCCTGAATGTGATGATGTTATAAAAGCCGCACGCTTAAATAATGTATCTTTTAGCGACGTCAACAACATTATCAATCTAACAAAGAAAAAAATATGGACAAAATAAAGCAAAAATATGAGATACTTAAACAATACATATATGACTTAAATAGTGTAATTGTTGCGTTTTCGGGAGGTGTAGACTCAACTTTTTTATTAAAAACGACTCAGAAAGTTTTGGGTGACAAAGTTATTGCCATAACAGCAAAATCATATTCATTCCCACAACGAGAACTAAATGAAGCAATAAGATTTTGTAAAAAACAAAACATCAAACATATTATTTTTAATTCAGAAGAACTAAGTATCAGGGGATTTTCTGACAACACAGTTGACCGTTGTTATCTCTGCAAAAAAGAGTTGTTTTCAAAAATTTGGAATATAGCCGAAGAGAAGAACATAAGACACGTGCTTGAAGCCTCAAACCAGGACGATAGTAATGATTATCGTCCTGGTTTGAAAGCGGTACATGAATACAACGTAAAAAGTCCGTTGCGTTATGCCAAACTTAAAAAAAACGAAATCCGTATACTTTCAAAAAAAATTAGGCTTCCAACATGGAACAAACAGTCTTTTGCTTGCCTATCTTCACGTTTTCCCTATGGAGAACAAATTACTTTATCACGCTTGTCGATGATAGAGCTTGCGGAACAACTGCTTCTAGACATGGGACTCATACAAGTTAGAGTGCGTTATCACGGTGATCTTGCACGAATTGAAACTGACGAACACGGGTTTAACGTTCTTATGAATCGCGGTCAACGCGAGAAAGTGCATAAATACTTTAAAAAAATAGGATTTATTTACACCGCAATAGATATTTTGGGATACCGGACTGGAAGTATGAACGAAACACTAACAAAATCTACTAATAAAATTCAGAACATTAAAAACCATAATTCTAAGCTATAAATCGAATTTTTATTATTTGTTACCACCTTGGATGAAATTTTTTATATTGTTCTATTATTTTGCCTCTCTCAAGATGTGTGTAAATTTGCGTGGTTGCAATTGAAACATGCCCTAGCATCTCTTGAACAAAACGAATCTCAGCACCACCTGCAAGTAAATGACTTGCAAAAGAGTGTCTCAAAGTATGTGGTGTAATGTTTTTAATAATCCCAACACCTTTAGCCATATTTTTTAGCTGCCTCCAAAATTCCACTCTTGAAAGTTTCTTACCTAACCTAGAAATGAACATATTATCTTCTGTGGTTAAAGCCGGTTTCCGTTTCCTTAAATAAATATCGACAAACTTTTTGGCTTTTTGTCCAAAAGGAATAAGTCTTTCTTTGGACCCTTTACCCAAAACACTCAAAAAACAATTTTCTAAGTTCATATTAGAAAACTTCAGATCTACAAGTTCAGAAACCCTCAACCCAGTAGCGTACATAAGTTCAAGCATTGCCTTATTTCTTATATGCACTTCATCATTAGAATTTATAGAATTTAAGAGAAAAGTAACTTCATCAAAGGTAAGTATACACGGTAAATTTTTAGGTACTTTCGGAGATGTCAAATATAATGTAGGATCATTTTTTACTAAATTCTCCAGGCTTAAAAATCTATAAAATTGCTTCAAGGATTCAATAAGTCTACAAATAGATCTCGGATTTAAACCTTCAGTTTTTAATTTCCATAAAAAATCAGTTATATCATGATGTTCAAAATCCTCAATAAAAATTTGCCCTTTTTTAGCAAACTTAATAAGCTTCAGGATGTCACTTTTGTAAGCTAAAACCGTATTTTTAGATAACCCTTTCTCAGCAACTACATAAGAAACAAAATTGTCAAGTGCCTCTTTGCAATTTAACATTTTTTCAAACTTTTGACTGTTATTTTAAATATGAATTATGTCTTAATTCATTTGCTAATATAGTTTTACTTCCGTGTCCGGGATAAATGACAAGAGATGGATTTAATTTCTTTATTTTAGAAAGAGAATTTAAAATTTCTTCGTAATTCCCGCCAATCAAATCTGTTCTGCCTATTGTACCTGCAAAAAGAGTGTCTCCAGTAATCAAAAAGTCATAAAATAATAAGCAGATACTACCTTTTGTATGACCGGGTGTATGTATAACTTTAAAAGTTGTAAAAGTTAACTCCACCTCTTGATTATCCTCAAGAGTTATTTCAGGCATCTTAATGGTTCCTGGAAAAGTAAATAACTCGGAAGCACTTTTAAAAGAATTGGTAGATGTTCCCAACTCATACTTGTGTATAGCCAAAGGAATTTTAAATTCCGCACGTATTTGATCATCAGATAACACATGATCGTAATGACCATGTGTATTTACTATCATTTCTGGTTTTAATTTATCTTTCGCTAACTCAAAAATTACTTTTTCCCCATCTTCTCCTGGATCTATAACTACCGCTCGTAAACTTTCAGAATCATAAATTACATAGCAGTTCTCAGCTAAAACACCAGATACAATCCTCTTTATCTTTATCATTCATTTCACCACCATGATAATTTGTAATATGACATTCACAAGTATC
Source organism: Candidatus Endomicrobiellum glyptotermitis (assembly GCA_031267715.1). GTDB lineage: Bacteria > Elusimicrobiota > Endomicrobiia > Endomicrobiales > Endomicrobiaceae > Endomicrobiellum > Endomicrobiellum glyptotermitis. The sequence continues at coordinate 271,037 of JAIRYQ010000002.1, forward strand.
CCTGCCGCAATATCATCTAAAGTAATTCCAAATCCACATTTTAATTTTTGCAACTTTTTTACAAATAAAGGTTTCCCTATATCAAATACCCTAAACAACAAGAGACCCACGGATAAAACTATCAAGGTTTTTGGTAAAAATGCAACTGAAAACCATGATCCAGCAACTTCATCTATGACTATTCTTTGGTCATCCTTTTTATTATAAATAATTTCAGCGATAGAAGAAAACAAAACTGAAACAATAAATATTACAACAAGTAGAAAAACTTGAAATACGTATCTATTAGGGGCAAACAACATCCAAAGCAAAAATCCAATTATACCTCCAAATGTTCCTGGAATACACTTTAAATAGCCTACACCAAAAACAGAAGAAAAAAGTATTATTATTTTATTCACTTTTTTTAATTTTCAGTCAATATTTTTTTATATTTCCAAACATATTTTACTCCCGAATAAACCGCAAGTACAACAACGACAAAAGTCACCCAAAACGGCGTTTTTTCCATTACAATAAATATTGCAGAATGAGAATTTTTCAGAGTATTTTGTGTTATCCCAAAAAACTTAAAAAATGCCTTATTAACTACCAAAATTATTATTGCCATTATAACTATAATTGCTATCATCTGCGACATAGTTTTAAGCTTAGCAGTCCTATCCGCAGGTATCACTACACTTTTAACAGCAGCGATGTAACGTAAGCCCGTCATTAGAAATTCTCTTGCAATTATTATTATAACCATCCACGCTGCGACTCCAAGTATTGGGATCTTAACAAAATATATAAAAGCGGCTGATATCAACAATTTATCGGCAAGAGGATCCAAAAATATCCCCAGTGGCGTCACTGTTTTATTTTTTCTCGCTATTAGGCCATCGAGTAAATCTGTAATAGACGCAGTACAAAAAACAAGCAATGCTATAATACTGTTGTAAATTCCACCTAATTCCATAAATAAAACAAAAAATGGAACCATACACATTCTTGTTATAGTAAGTCTATTTGCTATATTCATTTACTTTCTCCACGCGTATAACGCGTATAACCAAAAAAATCACACACATTGCACGACCTGCGATGGTGCCAACCTCTTAGCTATTTCATATAGTTTCTTATTTTTAAAAACAATACCTTTTTCTCATCTTCATAGACGAAAATTCATAATGCTCTCTTTAATTCTTTTCAAATCTACACCAACAAACACCTACAAAGTCTAAAAGAGTCGCGGGAGTGAAATTTTCACTAATTGCAAACACTATTAGCATGTTTGTGTGTGTGAGACACAATGGCAACCAACATACATACAGCTACTAACTACAACAGTCTGCCTATTTTTTGAAGACTATGTGGATATATCTATAGTCTTTTTCTTTTACCGTAAAAACATATTTACTACTTCTATGAAACTTTCTAATTTATATACCCCCTCCCCACAATTTTTTTGTCAGCTTTTCCTATTTTTTTAAAAAACACACCAACTTTATCATCATACGCCCGAACAACAAAAGTTACTCTTTCAATAAATATCTAGTATCTCAACAATGAATTTTTATGTTTTGTTTTATGTTTACAGTTAGTTCATTCAATTTTTTTCTATTTTATCTTTTAAATGATCTCCTACTTTATTATAATCTATTTGCCATTTATTGCTACCCTCTGGCTTTGTTATAAAACCTCTCATTTCAAGTATACTCAATACATTAGTAGCTCTTGCAGATCCTCCAAAATTTGCTTTAAGTAAATCCTGAGATACACGTCTACGCTCATTTATAAGTTTAAGAGCTGGAATTAAATCTTTTTCTCCTTTATCCTCCCAACCAGGAATACTCTTGCCTTCAATTTCGACAGCCATAGGTTCATAAATTCTGGGAAATCTTTGATTATTTATAAAAGAGACAACTCTTCCAGCTTCTTTCAATGAAACATAGGCTCCTTGGAGACGAATAGGCTTTGCTTCTCCAGGTGGCAAAAACAACATATCACCTCTACCAATTAAACACTCGGCTCCAAGTATATCCAAAATAACTCTTGAATCTATTTTAGATGTTGTCTGAAACGATAGTCTCGCAGGAAAATTGGCCTTAATAATACCAGTTATTATATTAACTGATGGCCTTTGAGTCGCAAGAATTAAATGTATACCTACAGCTCTAGCCATTTGAGCCAAACGTTGTATAGAATCCTCTATCTCTTTTTGTGCCGTAAGCATTAAATCCGCAAACTCATCTACTATAACAATGATATAAAATTCCTTCTCACCACCAATACTAGTCACTTTATTGTTGTATTCTTCAATATTTCTCACCATTTGTCTTGCAAACTTTGCATATCTCCCATCCATAACTACAACAAGCCTTTTTAAAGCTTTTGCAGCGTCTTTAGAATTCGTTATAACATCCGCGTTAACTGCATAAGTACACGGATTATATATATGAGGGATATCCTTATAAATAGACATTTCGACTCGCTTGGGATCAATTAACATAAATTTCACTTCATCAGGACGTGCTTTATATAAAACAGAAAGTATTATGGAATGAATACCAACGCTTTTACCCGAGCCCGTAGAACCTGCAATTAAAAGGTGTGGCATTGAAGCCAAATTGGTAACATAACTCAAGCCATCAGTTGTCTTGCCCAAAGCTAAAGTAATTAAAGATTTTGAATTTTCGAAAGCACTACTTCCTAAAATTCCTCTCAAACCAACACTGACACTTGAATGATTAGGTACTTCTATTCCCACAGCTGCCTTTTCAGGAACAGGAATAACTCTTACTGATGCAGAACGCATAACAAGAGAAATATTGTCAATAATATTAGACAAAGCTTGTATTCTTATTCCTGGAGCCAAAACTAAATCATAACGCGTAATAACAGGACCTGGAATAACATCCCTAACTTCCGCATTAATGCCAAAATCTGCAAGAGTTTTTCTTAAAAGTCTCGCCCTCTCAAAAAAATCGTTTTTATTTATATCAAAATTTGTTGCAGAACCAACACCAAGTAAGTCAATAGGAGGAAGCCTATAGGCAAGAGTTCTACTGTTAGCTTTTTTATGATCAGAAACCATTTTGACTGAACTTCCTAACTTTTTATCCTCTTCTTTCTCACGCTCACTTACAATATTTGGTCTTATAAACTCAGATCTAGGGATTTTAGAAGCAGGCTCTTGTTTCAATACAAGTTTTGTTTCGTTTTTTTGCCCTATATTTTGAGTCTCCTTTTTTCTTAATATTAATGAGTTAACTTTAAACTTTTTCAGGGAATCATACATACAAGAAACTAATGAGTGTTTTAAAATTCTTACAAGAGAGAGAAAAAATACAGATATAGCTACACTTATACAAAGCCACGTACCAAAAAGTTCATTTAAAAACATATATAGCCCATCTCCGATCCAACCGCCAGAAAGTCCCGATAGAAACGTAAAATGAAAATGCATCACCTCAAACAACACAGCGGCAGAAACAATAAAAATGATAGACCATGTAAAATAAAACTTTCTTCCAAAGCTAACAGATTGCTTGACTTGTATTATAAAATACCGGAAAAACAATAAAGATACAAAATACGATGCTGTTCCAAACACACTCAACATCACACTATAGAAGGCTCGTCCCAATACACCTGACTTAGTCGGTAAAACAAAAATATAAACACTAAAAAAAAATATTAACGCAAAAAACAAGGTTATTATTCCTTTATCTTTTTTTAAAACACCTTGTTTTTTGTTCTTATTTTTTTTATTTTCCAACACAAAAATGACCCTAATTTTGAGAAGTTTACTTTAATAGACACGCTAGACTTGTTTTTAAACAAAAAGTTTAAATATACTTTTAAACCTTTTCTACCTCAAATAAATCCTGGTTTAGATTTACTAACTTTCCATTTTCTACTAATATTTTTAATATCTTTGTCTTAAAAGTGGCTTTTACTTCATTCATAACTTTCATCGCTTCAATTATACATATAGCTTCCCCAATTTCAACAATATCCCCTTCGTTAATAAATACCGCAGACGACGGAGACGGAGATCTATAGAATACACCCGTTATCGGAGACTTTATTACCTCACTCAAGGCTATTGAAGCTGTCGCGGATTCCTTTTGATCCTCATCAGAGCTCAAAGATTTTTGTTCTTTTATTTTTTTTTGAATTACCGCATAATCATTATCACCACTGCCATCACTCTTATCGTAACGGTCTTTACGCTTTATATAAATTTTATGACCTTTTGAATTTATCTCAAGTTCTTGAATATTCTCATCCTTCATTATCTCATAAAGCGATCTCACTCCATCTATAATATCATTACTCATAGAAACCTTTTATACAGAGAGGCGTATAATCTGAACAAAACATACCCCTCACTCCACCTACCAAAGTAACATTTCAACATTAGCCTGGTTCTTATAACAAAAAACAATTAATTACACCTCAAGACAAATATAAATAACACGCTAAACTATTAAACAAACATGAGCAGTTTTTCTAAAAAAACAATATAAAAAAACCTTCCTTCAGTTTAATTTATTGCTTTTAAACTTAAATTTATTCTTCCTTGGCCATCAATTTCAATTACTTTAACTTTAACCTCATCTCCCTCTTTCACAACATCTTCAACTCTTTTTACGCGTTGTTCAGACAATTGGGAAATATGTATCAATCCTTCTTTACCAGGTAAAATCTCAGCAAAAGCACCAAATGTCATAATTTTAACAATTCTACCCTTATAAATTTTTCCAACTTCAGCTTCAACAGTTAAAGACTCAACATATTCTTTCGCAGATTCAACCCCTACAGCTTCTAATCCAGTAATAAACACTTTGCCAGTTTCTTCAATATCTATTTTAACACTATTATCTTCCTGGATTTTCCTTATATTTTTCCCGCCCGGACCTATAAGCTCACCAATTTTATCTTGAGGTATCAACAAAGTTACCATCCGCGGCGCATAATTCGAAATACTATTTTTAGGAACTGGAATAATGGCATCCATTTTATCTAATATAAACAATCTGCCGCGCTTTGCCTGTTCAAGGGCCTGAGATATAATTTTAGTAGTTATTCCTGAAATTTTTATATCCATTTGCAATGCAGTGATACCTTTCTTTGTGCCCGCAACTTTAAAATCCATATCTCCAAGGTGATCTTCCATCCCAATAATATCTGTTAAAACAATATACTTTTCACCTTCTTTAATAAGCCCCATAGCAACACCAGCACAACTTGATTTTACAGGTACGCCAGCACTAAATAACGCAAGCGAACCACCACAAACAGAAGCCATTGACGATGAACCGTTCGATTCTAATATATCCGACACCACTCTTATGGTATACCCGAAATCATTTTCATTTGGTAAAACAGGACCCAAAGCTCTCTTGGCCAAGTTTCCATGTCCAATCTCTCTTCTACTCGCAGATCTCTCACCTCTAGGTTCACCAGTTGCAAATCCCGGAAAATTATAATGAAACATAAAACGCTCTTTATACTCACCCGCAAGTTCATCAACGACTTGCATATCAGTTGGAGTCCCAAGTGTTACGGTCACCAACGCTTGAGTTTGTCCTCTTGTGAATAAACTTGAACCATGAACTCTAGGAAGTACATCTGTTTCACAGATTATAGATCTTACTTCTTCAAAACTTCGCCCATCTGAACGAACTCCTTTATGTAGGATAAGCTCTCTAGTTTCCTTGTAAAAAATATTCTCCAATATTTCATTTATTGTTGACATTAACTCGTCTGGATACTTTTTCATAAGTCTTGCTGACAAATCTTTTTTAAATGAAGTCCAAAAAAATTCTCTCTCAGACTTCTCTTTAATTGCAACGCTCAGTTCAGCTTTTGGAACAGCCTCAACCTCAATATCTGCTTTTAACAACATATTATAGCTAGGGTATGGGACTTCAACTTTTGCTTTTGTAGAGAACGTTTTTTGAAATAAACATATTCTCTTTATTGTATCTCCTGCAAGACTTAAAGCCTCAATTATTTCCCCTTCAGAGAGTTCATTTGCAGCCGCTTCAACCATTGTCAAAGCTTCTTCCGTTCCACTAACAACTAAGTCCAACTCGCTAAATCTCCGATCCGCAATCAACGGATTTACAGTAAACTGCCCATTTACTTTGCCTATTCTTACAGATGCCACAGGTATTTTGAAAGGCAAATCTGACATATACAGGGCAACTGAAGTTCCCAAAATAGCCGCCATATCAGGATCATTCTTACCGTCATGTGAAAGAACTATTACAGAAATTTGTGTATTATTTCTCCAATATTTTGGAAAAAGAGGTCTAATACTCCTATCTATAAGCCTACTTGTCAATATTTCTCCATCTCTAGGCCTCGCCTCCCTCTTAAAAAAACCACCAGGGATTTTTCCAGCAGCATAGTTTCTTTCTCTATAGTCTACTGTTAAAGGAATAAAATCGGCACTGGGATTAGGTTCTTTTGAAGCAACTGCTGTAGCTAAAATAACCGTCCCATCAACTTTTACAGTGCAAGAACCATTTGCCTGTTTCGCAAGTCTGCCAGATTCAATAACAAACTTTTCTCCCGCAACCTCTAATTCTCTATTAAAACATTCCACTTTAAACTCCGTTTCTTAGCTCAGCCCAAATCAAAACTAAAACAGCCATTTCAGTTTATAACCATCAAGTTATACTTTGTACAAACTTAGGTATATTCTCTACTTTCTGATATCTAATTTTTTAATTAATGAAGAATAATTATCTCTATTATGCTTCCTAATATAATTCAATAATATTTTTCTACGACTTATCATTTTGAGAAACCCCGCTTTTGATGCAAAATCTTTGTGAAATTTTTGAAAATGATTTGAAAGATGCTTAATTTTTGCTGTAAGAATAGCAACCTGAACCTCGAGAGAACCGGTATCAGTCGAATGCATTCTAAACTCCTCAATAACCGTTTTTTTAGTAAATGTCATATCCCCACCTACCCTATTTTTCATTAATTTCTTACAACTACACCATAACCTCGAGAGATTCTACTAAATATTTTACTCTCTGTCCAATATTCAGCCTCTAACATCTTTCATTATCAAACTCAATTTTTAACCCCTATTTCATAACCCATAAACAAAGTTATTTTTAAAGAAAACATAAAAATCCTATCGTGCAACCCCTTTCACCTTAAATTGCTCATCTAAATAACCAATTATTTTTTTACCAAGGCTACACGCTAACTTACGAGAAAAATGTCTAAGTCTATATATATCTAAATATCGTTGGGATAATAATTAAAGTTAGGATTGTAGGACCTATTTATTATAACGATCTCCATATATCTTTCTTCTAAATCCCCCCACTATTCTCATTACCCCACCCTATACGATTATAATATATATGTGCATATATTTTTTGTTAAACCACCGGATAAAATTCCTGTAGCAAAGAGCACAGCAACAATAAGTTCATATTCTTAAAGTTTTCCTTTATTTGCATTAACATATGGTTCATTTTTTATACCTTCCATGTTTTGACTCGTGAAACACCCAAAGTTTTAGTTAAACCCTTTTTCAGGAATTTCATCATATTTTTAGATTTCAAATTTAATGCGTAAGAAACAAACTATTTGTGTCAACTTTCATTATAATAGCTTCTTCTATATTTCCAGGAAAAATGGATATTATTCGTTCTATTTTATCTTCTTAGTTGTAGCAACATCAGGGGGAGCTTTGGAAAGTTTAAGCTCGTCATAAGCTACAGACATATTATCCCGATTTACAGAACCAGAACGTTTAAGTCATGAAGCCACTCGAAGTATCTTCTATATGGATTTTATGGCAAGTTTTTCGATATCTGCTCTACCCCCTTTTGAACTAAAGTTATAATATAGTTTGTTGTTACACAATTTTTCTAATAAAAACTTCTACTGCAAATACATTAATTTAAAAATGACAATTATTTTGTCTTGTTTTTTAAAAACAATATCGCTACACGGCTAATCTAATACGTTTTTATGATTTCGCTGCCACAACAAACACATCATTATTTATGTACCCTTCAAGGAAATGGGGTGGCCACAGCGGAGATTTAGAAAAGTTGCTACATATCACCAAAGTTATATTCAGTTTTATTCCTACCGCTAATATAATCAACACCTGTCTTAAAAAAATAAGAGCGCTTTTTTAACTTAGAAAAATTTTTAAGTGCATGGTCTAAATTCCTAGTTATTTTTAATAACCATATCCACGACCCATAAAATCCTTTATACTTAACACCGCACAGGCCCAGAAACAGAAAGCAGGCAATACCACATAAGACGAATTTTAAATTTCATCATAATACCCCCCTAGTTATTTATAACTCCAACAAAACTATAACTTCAATATGATATGTCTGTGGAAACATATCAATAAGCCTGATTTTTTTTACTGTGTATTTACTGTTTTCAATAATCAACTTCAGATCTCTGGCTAGCGTTGATGGATTGCAAGAAACATAAATTATTTTCTTTGCTCTTGATTTAATTAAAAAATTAATAACATTTCTTATGAGACCACTGCGCGGAGGATCAACAACCACAGCATTAAAATTAGTTCCATTTTCCTTAACCCAATCCTCCACACTTAAAGCTAAAAACTCTATGTTGCAAATATTGTTAATCAACGCATTTTCCTTTGCATCCTCAATTGACTGCTTTGACCGTTCTATTCCAATAACTCTTTTAAAACTTTCAGCCATCAAGATACCAATTACTCCTATACCACAATACAAATCAAGCAGAATATCATTCTTCAACGGATCTAACATACCTAAAATTTCGTTATACAAAATCTCAGCACCTTTTGAGCTCGTTTGAAAAAATGAAAATGGCGAAATATTAAAAAAATATTCTCTATTACCCACGTCAAGTTTCTCAGTAATAAACGCTTTTCCATGCATAAGAGTTAACTTATCAAATAAAATTGCATCAGACTTTGCACCGTTAATTGTCCAATAAACACTATTTGAAAACTCACTCAATTTACTTACAAGTCGTATTAAAAACTCTGGGGCACAATCAACACTATTCGTGACTATGTTTACAAGAAGCTGATTATTGTTTTCAGCTTTACGTAAAACTAAATGCCTAAAAAAACCTTTATGCATCGTATTGTTATAGATCGTAAGATTGTTTTTATTCGTGAATTTTTTTACTATTTCAACAACAGGCGAAAAGGACTTATCTGATATCAAACAGGGTGGCACCGAAACATATTTATTAAAACTTCCTCTATGATGGAGTCCTACATCCACAATACCTTTTTTACTAATATCATTTCTAACATCTTTTGCACAATAAAATTTACTCCGAAGATGAACACTGGATAGTGACATCTGAAAATCATATTGATTTTGATGCTTAAAATCAGATCCATTGAAAAAACTAAATTCCATTTTATTTCTGTAATGCCAAATTTTCAGATTAATTAATATTTTTGGAATCTCTACTCCGATAAAGCTTAAAAGCTCAGACGTATATTCATATTTATATTTAATCTGGGTTTCGTAAGAAACATTTTGAAAAGAACATCCCCCGCATAATCCAAAAGACGTACAGATAGGATTTATTCTTTCATCGGAAGCTAAAGTAATACTTTTTACTAACCCTTCTCTAAATGTTTTCTTATCTTTTGTTACAAATACCTCTGCAGTTTCTTTTGGAAGCAAACCATCAGTAAATAAAGTAACCCCATCAACACATCTGCAGAGAGAACGTCCCGGGAAAACAATTTTTTCAGCTACTACATTGACAGTCTTATTTTTAAAAAAATTATTAATAAGCATAAAATGACAAAAATTGATAAACAAAAGGTAAAAATCTACTAACAAAGTTACAGTAGAAAATCTAAAGTCACCTACAACCAACAAACTGCAAAGATAAATAAAAAGTACCTTTTTAAAAAACCTATTTTTACAAAGTGTAATACTAAAGTATCTTTTTAAACTTTTAATTTATATTCATCATCTGCACAACTAAAATTATTTTTTAAAACTTTTATCTTACTTAATTCTATTCTGAGACAACATCAAGAGCTCATATTATGTAACCTTCGCTTTTTAAGTTAACTTGAACTTCTTCTGATAAAAACACAACAAATAAAACATATACTTACCTAAGATGTTAAGGACACATTCTTCACATATCAAAGATACACTCTCCCCCTTTTTTAAACATTAATTTAAAACTTAATCGATATAACAAAAATACATATTTTAGCTCCTATTTTTCCCCTTAAACGTTTTTTGATCATAAACAGGAGACATCAACCGCAGATTACTTACAATTCTTGGCAAAACTTCAAGTACATAATCAACATCCTCTTCAGTATTATGACAATCAAAAGAAAAGCGTATCGCTCCTTGAGCCAAAATAGGATTAACGCACATCGCAGATAAAACATGTGAAGGCTCAGAAGAGCCAGAAGCACATGCAGAACCTGTAGAAACAGCCACTCCTTTCATATCAAGCATAAGAAGCAAAGATTCTCCTTCTATATAATTAAAGCTTACATTCAAAATATTGGAAACAGCTTTATTACAGCTTCCATTTATAACTACCTCAGGGATTATATCCAAAATACCTTTTTTAAGTTTTTCTCTTAAAGCAAAAACTTTTTTATCGTATTCCTCGATTCTATTGAGGGAAACCTCAAGAGCCTTTGCAAATCCCACAATATACGGAATATTCTCAGTCCCAGGTCGAAGTCCATTTTCATGATGACCACCAAAAGTTATGGGAGATACATTCACCCCTTTCTTGACGTAAAGAGCACCTATGCCCTTAGGGCCATTAAACTTATGAGCCGACATCGTAAGTAAATCAATCCCAAGTTTTTTAACATTCAATCGAACTTTACCTGCAGTCTGCACAGCATCAGTATGAAAATAAATTTTATTTTTCCTTTTTTTATTAATTCTCTTCAATTCCACTGCTATATTTTCTATGGGCTGAATTGAACCTACTTCATTATTTGCATGCATTATTGTTACAAGCAAAGTATTGTCTTTTACGGCTTTTTTGAAATCTTCAACCGAAACGACACCGTCACTATCAACATCTAGATAAGTTACTTCATATCCGTTCTTCTCAAGATATTTGCATGCATATAAAACAGCATGGTGCTCTATTTTAGTTGTTACTACATGACTTTTTTTATGATGTGCGTTAACTATTCCAAATATTGCGATATTATCACTCTCAGTACCACAACCGCTAAAAAATATCTCTTCGGATTCCGCATTTAAGATGTCAGCTATTTTTTTTCTTGCACTATTAAGTGCCATCTTTGCTTGTCTTCCAAAATAGTGAAAACTAGAAGCATTCCCATAAACGTCAGAAAAATACGGGTGCATTTCCCTTATAACTTCAGGATCGACTACTGTTGTAGCACTGTTGTCTAAATAAACTCTTTTTTGTTTCACTGTTATCACCCTCATAGGTTAAAAGCTTCCTGCGCAAATAAACAACACTTAACATTTTATCTAAAAAGCCAAAGCAATCTTACTACGATTCTATTTTAATAAAGAGTTTGAACAACTAAATTTCGATAAACATTGAAAATTATACGATAAATTACTCCAAGTTTTCAAATCGTCATACGCATATCTAAATATGTCTGTAAAATCAATGCAGCAACTAGTTTATCCTTAACATATTTTCGCTTCTTTCTAGAAAGACCAGCCTCATTAATAAGCATTCTCTCAACTTGCACTGTCGTAAGTCTCTCATCAACTGTTTCCACTCTAATATCTGAAAAATACTTAATTACTTCAATAAATCTGTAAACGATTCTGGTCATTTCCCCAAAACCTCCATTCATATTTATTGGTAACCCTAAAACGATTACAGAGACATCATTTTTCTCTGCAAGTTTTAAAATCTCCAACGCATTTTTTTTAGAGGATAAGTTTTCAATAATACCAAAAGGACTCGCCATAGTCTGAGTTAGATCACTCATAGCAATACCTACACTTTTAAAACCATAATCAATCCCCATTAATCTAGGCAATATTCTATTTCCTCACGATATTTTTATTTAATTTCCTAAGAATAACGCTTCTTAATATGTTATATGTTAATCGTACAATTTCTCAACTACTTTATCTGCAACTTTAGCAATTTTAGGCCTTTAGAAAAATCTTCTTAAACATATAATATGGAAGCTTCTACACACATAACGCCTCCGTATTCACTCTTCCCAGTAAACTTAACAATATTTCTTCTTCCGAAACTTTATGCATAAACCTTTATCTCTAAACATACGGATCATTTTTTATACCCTAAAAGACACACCATAACCTTTATAAAATCATATTTGGGGGTTACACTTAGTTTAAGAACACAAACACACTCCTTTGTATTCTTCTCTAACATCTTGCACTGGTGGGATGAAGGGGGAGTAACTTTGACCTATCTATCCAGAGCTATTTCTAATTTATACACACTACATCGCATATAGCACATTCCACAAACCGGGCTTGAGGAGTACTTTTTTTAATATAAGCACACACAAATACACCACAATGCTTCGACATGCCGTAATCGTGTTTTTTGTATAAAAAAGTTTATTTTACATATCAACTCTTAAACAGCACCATCAATATTTATCTAAGTCAGACAAGAAATATTTCTTTGCTTAGATATAATATGCTTTAATATCATAGGGACAATAAAAGTTGTAAGCATTATAACCGCAACTAAAGAACTATAATCTCGTATCCCAAAAACATTGTTCTTTAAACCTACTCCTGCAAATATCAATCCAACTTCACCACGAGGAACCATTGAAACACCTATCAAAAACTTATTAATACCCTTTTTAAACACAGCAAAGCCAGCCAAAACTTTACCTACAAAAGCAACAACAAAAAGTATTCCGGTTAAAATTAAAATTTCCCTATTTGCAACAACAAAAGGATTAAACATATTTACATCAATATTGGTTCCCATTAAAACAAAAAATATAGGAACAAAAAAAGCATAAATTGGCTTTATATCCCTTTTTATTTCTTCAATTTGTTGATTTTTTATTCTTGAAAGGAGAAGTCCTGCAATAAACGCTCCCATAATGGGAGCAAATCTAGCTTTTAGCGAGAATGCCGCTAAAGTAAAACACAAAACAACACTCATAATAAATATCACATTGGCTTGTTTCATTTTTGAAATAAACTTAAAAATTATAGGTAAAATAGAGACACCTCCAATAATAGATACAACTAGAAATAATATCGCGTTCCTACCTACATGCAAAAAGGTTTTAAAAGTAACGACTTTATCTGTAATAAGCTCTAAAACAACAGCAAGCACTCCCAGTGCTATAACATCATCAATAACAGCAGCAGCAAGTACTATCCTAGCTTCTTGAGTTCCCAAGTACTTTAAATCTAAAAATACTCTTGCGGTTATACCTATTGAAGTTGCTGTAAGAACAGCACCAGCAAAAATTGCTTGTGCATTTGTAAGTCCAAAGCACAAAAATACAAGATATCCTAAAGAGTATGGGACCACAACCCCTGCAAAAGCTACAAGCAAAGCCCATCCACCCACTTTAAAAAATTCTCGCATATTTGTTGAAAGCCCAGCTTCAAAAAGAAGAATTATCGCGCCCAGCTCAGATACATATGATAAATTTGGAGTTTCTTGAATAATACCTAAAACAGCAGGCCCCATAACAATGCCGGCTAAAAGTTCTCCGATTATTGCGTTTTGACCTAATTTTAACGCAATTTCTCCAAAAACTTTCGCAAAAAAAAGAATATTCGCTAAAACTAGCAAAAAAACAAAAATTTCATCCATTTTATAAATTATGCACCTTCAATCATAACTCTTCCCCAGCACCCCAAGGATTACCGCACGAAAAAACTTCTTCGCAGTTTCCTCTTACGCACTTAGGCCCTGCATCACAAAATAACAATGACGCCTTTTCCTTAACAATATCTAACATACGACACGCCACAGATCTTATTTCTCCCTGCGATTTGCCGCAGCACCTTAATGAAAAAAAATGCCTCAGTTCCCTAGCATTCATAGTAATCATTAACTTCGTCGGAGAAGCATTAGGTAGAATATACCTCGCATCTTCAACGGGAATACCTGCACCTAAAAATTCTTTATATAATAATCCAATATTCTCTAATATATTGTTGTACTTTTCTAAAAGTTCTATATTTTTCTTTATTGTATCAGGAATTACAAACTCAATATCACTGGAAAATTTTACATACCTCTGACTTTGTACAGAAAAGGAAGCCATTCTATGTCTCGTAAGTTGAGCGAGCAAACTCCGTGACACATCTTCAATACCAAACGTAAAAGAGGCATGCTCTAAAACGGAATGATGACCTGCTAAAATAACTTTTTTAAGAATTTTTTTTACTTCGTTTTTTTCTGAAAATCTTTTAAAAACTTCATCAACACCTACGCTACTGTAACACAAACCCGCAGCCACAGCACACATCTTTTCAGCTTCATATGTAAAATTCAACAGCTCTATTTTCATTTGACTCAAAACCAACTTGTACCACCGTTAACCTCTATGATTTCTTCTCTCTTTCTTCCAAGCGAAACCAAATCTATCGAAGCACCTACAAGTCCTTCCAACCGCTTAATATATCTCTGCGCATTAATAGGCAGACTTTTAAAGTTCGTAACGCCCTTAACTTTTCCATTAAATCCAGGCATTTCCTCATAAACTGGTTCAGCATACTTTTGAATTGTTCTTGAAGCAGGAAAATCCTTATATATATTATTTTTATATTTATATGCAACACATATCTTAATTTTATCCAAATCTTCCATACAATCAAGCTTTGTAATGATTAGGCGTTTTATATCATTCACTCTTACACTGTGGCGAACTACTACCGAATCAAACCATCCACAACGACGAGATCTTCCAGTTGTTGCTCCGTATTCCTCACCTTTTTCTCTAAAATAATCTCCTACCTCATCAAAAAGTTCAACTGTAAAGGGTCCTTCGCCTACCCTTGTAGTATATGCCTTCATAACACCTAAAACACTATTTATTTTTGTAGGTCCAACTCCAGCACCTGAACATACTCCGCCCGCTATAGGATTGGATGAAGTAACAAAAGGATAAGTTCCAAAATCTAAATCAAGCAAAGTTCCCTGGGCACTTTCAAAAAGTATTTTTTTATTCTTACTTATCGCCTCTTCGATCATAAAACTTGTATTAGCGACAAAAGGTCTAAGAAATTCTGAAAACTCGCTATAGTCTCCAAGAATTTCCTTCTTTAAACTTGCAATATCCATTTTATTTTCTAATATAGCTGCTTTTTCAATAAGATTTTTTTCAAGCAAATCTTCAAAAACATCTCTTTCTAAATAATCAATAGCTCTTACTCCTATCCTTTTTACTTTATCAGCATAGGCGGGCCCTATTCCCTTCCTTGTAGTGCCTATCTTAACGTTCTCGTCTTCCAAAATTCCATCAATAATTTTATGATAAGGGAATATAATATGAGCTTGTTCGCTTATAAAAAGTCTGCCTTTGACAACAATTTTTTTTTTCGCTAGTACATTAACCTCTTCCTTTAAAGATTTTAAGTCAACTACAACCCCGTTTGCAATCAAACAGTACTTATCAGGAAACAGTATTCCAGAAGGTATTAAATGAAGCACAAAAGGTTTATCTTCAAAAATTAAGGTATGCCCCGCGTTATTGCCACCTTGATATCTAACAACGTAATCCGCTTGCTTTGAGAGGTAATACACAACTTTTCCCTTTCCCTCATCCCCCCACTGTGTTCCTAAAACAATTAATGTTGACATGATTAACCACTACCTTCCTAGAAGTAAAAAAATAAAATCCTAATAATTTTAGTATTTAGCTTTAAATATAACGTGGGGTTTACATAAACTACTATCCCCATACTCATTTGAATCAATTAAGACTTAGTATATAGTATAGCTTCAATAAACGCGCGCTCCCAACGAGATTTGAACTCGTGTCGCAGGATTGAAAATCCTGTGTCCTAAACCCCTAGACGATGGGAGCACCTGAGCCCGGTGCGGCTCGAACGCACGACAACCTCATTAAAAGTGAGGTGCTCTGCCAACTGAGCTACGGGCCCTTCCATTTTTGTACTTATAAATTAACTTAATTAATGAATTTTTTTCTCAGATTAAGGAATACAAATTTACCATTTCTATAGCACTCATAGCCGAATCAGCTCCCTTATTCCCATCTTTGCTACCAGCCCTTTCAATGGCTTGTTCTATAGAGTCTGTAGTCAACACACCAAAGATTATTGGCACTTTACTCTCAAGTCCGATCGAGGCAACACCCTTTGAAACTTCAGAAGAAATGTAATCAAAATGAGGGGTAGCTCCTCTAATAACACACCCCAAACAAATTATTCCATCAACTTTTCCACTTTCTGCAATCTTTTTTGCTATCACGGGAATTTCAAAAGCCCCTGGAACCCAATAAATAAAAATATTTTTATCATCAACCGAGTGCCTCTTGAGAATATCCTCAGCGCCATTTATGAGCCTACTTGTTATAAATTCATTAAATCTTGATGCTACTATCGCAAACTTCTTCCCATTTCCGTTTAATTGCCCGCTAATAATATCCACACTTCCTCTCCATTATAATTTTAATTATACAAAGCCTATCCCTAAGTTTTACATCACTCTATTGCGACAAATAATGCTGCGAACCACACAATTATTAAGCTTAGAATAAAAAAATGGACTTGATCACTTTTTATAGCATTTTTTTATACTGTTTCTAACATGTGACCCATTTTCTCCTTCTTAGTCTTTAAATAATTTTTATTAGATTCCGTAGGACTAATCTCCAATGGAATCCTTTTTGAAATTTTCACTCCAAATTTTTCGAGGCTTACTACTTTTTGAGGATTATTAGTCATAAGATTAACACTTTTGATGCCAAGTTCAGCTAACATTTGCGCACTCACCTTGTAATCCCTTAGGTCTGGAGCAAATCCCAGAGCAACATTGGCCTCCACGGTATCCATCCCATTTTCTTGCAACTGATAAGCTTTAAGTTTATTCACAAGTCCAATACCTCTACCTTCTTGATGCATATATAAGACCACACCATTTCCAGCTTTCTCAATTAATTTTAAAGATTTTTCGAGCTGATCTCCACAATCACACCTTAAAGAATGAAATACATCTCCTGTCTCACAAGAAGAATGAACTCTTACTAAAACATCATCCTTTTTTTCAAGATCTCCTTTCACAATTGCAAGATGACAATCTTCATTTACCTTACACTTAAACAAAGCAAGTCTAAAATTTCCATACTTTGTAGGGAAGTTAACACTTACAATTTTGTTGACAAACTTTCCTGTCAAACGTTTGTAACTTACGAGCTCTTCTATTGTAACAATTCTCAATTTATGTTTCTTAGCAAATTCTACCAAGTTAGAAACCCTCGCCATTGTTCCATCATCATTCATTATTTCACATATAATCCCCGCTGGATAGAATCCAGCCAATTCAGCTAAATCAACTGCTGCCTCCGTATGTCCGGTCCTAGCTAAAACACCACCATCTTTGGATCTTAAAGGAAATATATGCCCAGGTCTTGCAAAATCTTCAGGTTTTGCGCTCCTATCGATAAGTTTTTTAATAGTAGTACACCTGTCGTAAGCAGATATCCCAGTCGTAGTCCCTATTTTATAATCAACAGAAACTGCAAAAGAACAACCTTTTACTTCCGTCGGATTTTCAACCATATTTTTTATTTTAAGTTCTTCAAGTCGTTCATGTTTCATCGGAACACATATGAGACCTCTCCCATACCTTGCCATAAAATTTATAACCTCAGGGGAAGCTTTCTCAGCAGCACAAACCAAATCTCCCTCATTTTCTCTACTCGGATCATCAACAACTATGACCATTCCCCCAGATTTCATATCTTCAACAGCACTTTCCACAGATGAAAAAATTCTATTACATACATTATCCATTACAAACACCCCAAACACATGAGAATAAAAACCCATTTGGCTACACGCATTGCGTTATAAAACATTCTTTTTCTAAAAGCTGCTACGTTTTTTTACTAAACCTACGCGAAACCATTTTTTTTCAGCATTTCAAACTTAACACCACTTGTTTTTTTATTTGTAAATTTTTCTATATATTTAGCAAAAACATCTGTCTCAATATTTACCTCATCACCTAGTCTTTTAAACCGCATAGTAGTACTATCGAAAGTTTCGGGTATAACAAAAACTTCAAACTCTAAAGCTGACACGGATGAAAGTGTTAGACTTATACCATCTATTGCAACGGAGCCTTTGTCAACACAATACTTGGTTATATTCTCGTTGCAAGAAAACATAATCCTATAAAACTGCTTTAACTTTTCTATCTCTTTTACCTTGGCTATTCCATCAACGTGTCCACTTACTATATGCCCCCCAAGACGAGAAGAGAATCTCAAGGCTCGTTCCAAATTAACTCTAGAATTTTTTTTCAATTTTTGAAGTGCCGTAATTCTACACGTATTTGGGCTATAATCAGCAACAAAACCATATCCGCATACCGAAATTACAGTCAAGCACACTCCATTTACTGCAATACTTTCACCCTTCACAATATTGTCAAGTTTCGTCTCAATCTCAATCCTTGAACTTGAAATATTTTTAACTACGCCAACACTCTCAATTAGCCCCGTAAACATATTATAATCCCTTCTTATTCTTACTCTTAAAAAATTTATTTAGTTCCAATATTTCCAGTTATAAGCAGATCTGAACCTATCTTTCTCACTTTCATATTTTTCACTGGCAGTGATTTACATATTTTTTCTACTCCACGCCCTCCCACACTAGAAACTGCAAACTTACCACCTATTATTTTGGGAGCTATAAAAAAATATATATCATCCACCATATTTGAAAACAAAGCCGATGCTATTACTTCTCCTCCACCTTCAATTAAAATCCTTTTTATTGAAAGAGAGTTTAACTTTTTTGTTATCGTAGCAAAATTTTTTTTTGCCATATTAATATTAACAGGAGCAAGAATTATTCCTTTCTTATTTAAATAACTTGGTATGGCAACAACATTTGAATCATAAATAATAATTGTTGGAATAGTCGCATCAAATAAATGACACGTCTCTGGAAGTTCTAATTTTGAATCTATAACAACCCTAACTGGACTCTTTAATGTTTTAGAATGCGTATTAAGAAAAGGATTATCTTTAAGTGCCGTATTTGTGCCAACAAGAATTGCATCATATCGAGACCTCATTTTATGTGCAAAAGCTCTTGATTTTTCGGATGTTATCCACTTTGAGTCATATTTACAAGTTGCAATTTTACCATCTAACGACATAGCCACCTTGATTGAAATCTTTGGTTTACTCTTTAAATATTTCAAATAATCTTTAATTAAAACCTTAGCTTGCTCTTTTAGTAGTCCCCCGAAAACTCCAACACCGTTTTTTTTCAAAACTTTTTTACCACATGACACATTACTATCAGACATTGCATAATAAACGTTTTTTATGCCAGCTTTTATAATCGCAATGCTACAAGGGGGCTTTTTACCATAGCTATCGCAAGGCTCAAGGGTAACATATAAATCCGCACCTTTAGCATTTTTACCTGCATCTATAAGCGCATTTATCTCTGCATGATTGCCTCCAAAATACTGATGCCAACCCTTCCCCACTATTTTATCGTCTTTAACAATCACACAACCCACCAAAGGATTAGTGTAAACTTCACCTTTTCCCTTATTAGCAAGTCCTATCGCAACCTCCATATATCTTCTTCCAGTATTCATAAAAGAAAAACCTTTTTAAAATACACCTCTTGTAAAAATTCTAATTAGAATTCTATACTATATAAAAATTTTTGTAAACTCACAATTGGATTTGAATTCAAAAAAACAGAAACTATTCTACATCATCAAAAATTTAAAGTAAAAGAAATATAATCTAATGGCTTATACGAAAGGTAAAGAAAAACTAAATTTTACAAGAACGATAAACACTCAACTATTGAGAAAAACATTCAAACTAACAACCAATAACCCGATAAGAAAAATACTTTGGAAAGGAGAGACAAAACCAAGAAACACAACACAGCCTACTAAAAACCCCGGGAAGCCACCTATAGAGACACAACTATAATAATAACAACGAAATCTAAACGTAAAAAACTAAACTTTACCTCCTTCTTTTGACCTCATTTCTTTTATGTATCTGCCTCATAAAAACCACAACTAGAAGAATAAATTGACTTTTTATCATCAAATCTCTTTCAGTAAAAGCTTTTATTTAATTGATTTATTAATTTTAATTGTCTCATTCTCACTAAAAAAAATCACTCAACCCTATTACTACCTACACCAATAACCTAGCTGAATCAAATCAGCACAACAATAAATTCATAATCAGAATTCGCCTGTTTTTTTTAGAACCTTAAACACACACAGAACAACTCACTTTTTTGCTCTTGCGCAAACACTTCAAACAAGGAGCAACCCAAAATTGCTAACCATCCATATTTGTTATCTCTGGTTCATGAAAAAACTACGCAGATTTCTCATTTTAAATCAACTAAAACTGCATCTAAAATTACCTCAAACCAGGCTAAAATTACTCTCTATTTTTTTTCGTCTCTATGCCTCTATATTTAACACTACGTTCTACAAACAAATCAGGCCTTGTAAGTCTTTTTATTATTTTTCAAGTGATTTTTTTTTGAATCTTCTCTTCTAATTGATATTTCACTCTTTTTATAGTCCAAAAATAATCTTTCAACCAACCTCTCTAGCGGATCGCGAGGAGAATTTTAACACGATTTACACTCCCTCCTATTTCATACATCAAATCCACTTATATACATTTGCTTATTTTAATCTCTTTACATTATATTTTTGAAAAATACCAGAATAAATCTAATTTATTAATACAATACAAGTACTGCTGAACGACAACCACACAGACACCCACAAAAAAATTTATTTATTTCAGTTCAAAGCATGCCCGAATTTCATTCTATATATGAAATTTGCAACTTAATACATAACATTTCTATTTATTTTTTCTCAGCATAGCATATATCTTTGTTGGTAGACCCCACAAGTTAATAAAACCTTCAGCATCTTTATGGTTGTAAATTTCATCTTTCTCAAAAGTTGCAAGCTTTTCAGAATATAAAGAATACCTTGCACTTCTCACAGCAGGCACAATATTCCCTTTATAAAGTCCTAACTTAACACTTCCGGCAACATACTTTTGTGTTTCATTAATAAAAGCATCAAGAGCTTCTCTAAGTGGAGAAAACCACAATCCGTAATATGCAATTTCTGCATACTTAGAAGCAAGAGTTTGCTTAAAATGCAATGTATCGCGATCCATAGAAACAGACTCCAACTCCTCATGAGCCGCATATAAAACAGCAGCCGCAGGAGCTTCATAAATACATCTTGCCTTCATACCGACAAGTCTATTTTCAATCATATCGGTTCTTCCTATACCATTTGCACCAGCAATCTCGTTTAGCTTCATAATTAATTCAACAGGTGATAACTTCTTACCATCTACGGAAACTGGTATACCGGTTTCAAACTCTATAGTAACATAAGTCGGTTTATCTGGAGCTTTTTCATGTGAAACGGTCATTTTAAACATTGACTCATCGTATTCACTACCAATATCTTCTAAGATTCCACCTTCATAAGAAATATGCCACAAATTTGCATCTAAAGAGTAAGGCTTTGCTTTTGTCACTGGGACTGGTATGTTCCTTTTTTCAGCATAATCAATCGCATCTACTCTAGATTTTATATCCCATTTTCTCCATGGAGCAATAATTTTTACATCCGGTATTAAAGCCTTAAAACAAAGCTCAAAGCGCACCTGATCGTTTCCTTTACCAGTTGCACCATGACAAACGGCATCAGCTTCTTCTTTCTTCACAATATCCGCAATTTTTCTAGCAATTACCGGCCTCGCAAGCGAGGTTCCTAAATAATATTTATCTTCATATAAAGCATTCGCCTTTATGGCAGGGTAAATATAATCAACAACAAATTCTTCCTTAGCATCAATTATATACGATTTCGAGGCACCAGTTCTCTTTGCTCTTTCATTTAATCCTTCTAACTCTGCCCCTTGCCCAACATCCACACAACAAGCAATAACTTCACAATCATAGTTTTCTTTTATCCAAGACAGAATGACAGATGTATCAAGGCCACCAGAATAAGCGACAACCACTTTTTTTACTCCATTTTTCTCTTCATTATTAATCTTCATTTTATCGTACCTTTTTTAATATTTTTAATATTCTTTAGTGCCAAGTTTACTTTGTTTGATGATTGCTACGTTTAAAAATTTAATCAGCAGTTATTTTGTAAGCAAACTGCAATCTAAAGCTTTATCCAAAACTTTTATAGCGAAATCTACATCTTTTTTTGTAATTATAAGTGGGGGTAGCAATCTTAATACCGTATCGTGTATGCAGTTTATAATTAATCCGTTATTCAAACAGTAATCTACTATACCTGAACCATTTATGACAAGATCTATACCTAACATTAAGCCAAATCCTCTTACATCTCTTATAATTGAATATTTCTTTTTTAGATCTTCAAGTTTTAAAAAGAGATACTTTGAGACTTCTAAAGAATCATTCAAAAACTCTGGGCTAAGAATATTCAATACCTCGAGAGCAGCCGCACAAGAAACAGGATTTCCACCGAGGGTAGATCCATGGTCACCGTAAACAAAAGTTTCAGCACATTTTTTTGCGGCCACAGCAGCTCCCAAAGGTAACCCGTTGGCTAAAGATTTTGCCAAAGTAACAATGTCAGGTTTAATATCATAATTCTCAAAAGCACAAAACTTCCCAGTTCGCCCCATACCACACTGTATTTCATCAAAAATCAAAAGGAGATTATTTTTGTCGCAAAGCGCTTTTAATTCTTTTAAAAATGTCTTGCTTGACGGGATTACTCCACCCTCCCCTTGAATAGGCTCTATCATTACAGCAACAGTTCTTTCATTTACAAGCTTTTTTACAGATTCTATATCATTGATTGATGCAAAAATAAACTTCTCCTGCAACGGTCTGAAAAACTCATGAAATCTTTCTTGCCCCGTAGCAGAGAGCGCTGCCAAAGTTCTACCGTGAAACGAGTTCTTAAAACAGATAATCTCATACCTATTTCCGTTTTTAGAAGGATTCAAGAAACCCCACTTCCTTGCAAGTTTTATCGCACATTCGTTTGCTTCAGCCCCTGAATTTGAAAAAAAAACCCTCCCATCTGGAAATATTCTTTTCGCAAGTTCTTCTCCCAACTTAATCTGCGACGACGCATAATATAAATTTGAAATATGCGCAAAACTATCTAGTTGCTCTTTCGCCGCTTTTAATACGGAAACATTGCAATGACCTACATTACACACACTTATGCCAGCAAAAAAATCAAGATACTTTTTGTCATTTTCGTCCCATATAAATTGATCCCTAGCTCTTTTTACTATCAAATCGGCACGCTTATAGGTTTGCATAAAATACTTTTTCTCAATCTGTTTTATATTCATATTTTTATCACTGTTCCTTTTATATCCAGTATTCCGTTCATACCATCCGCTATCCACACTTCTTTTACACCTTTTTTAATGGAATCGGCACAGCCTTTAATTTTTGGTATCATTCCACCAATTATAGTTCGATTCCTTATAAGAGTTTTTATTTCGCTTATCTTAATTTTTTTAATAGTAGTTTTATTTTCGTCAAGAACCCCAGCAACATCTGTCAAAAATATAAGTCTCCGCGCTCTAAAAATCGCAGCTATTGAAGCAGCTAAAGTGTCGGCGTTAACATTCACAACATTACCTTTAACATCAGCAGCAATTGAAGCTATAACAGGTAAAAATCCATTTTTTATCAAAGTATTTATAAGTTTTTTATCTATTTTAATGGGTTCACCACCAACAAGACCAAATTTTTTCAATTGTTTGCATATCACGCTCCTTCCATCCTTGCCAGATATTCCAACAGCATTTACACCATTCTTTATGAGGCCCGTTGTTAAAATTCTGTTCACTTTACCGCTTAATGCCATTTCAACAATCTCAAGAGTTTTTGCATCAGTAAATCTCAAACCGTCCACGAACCTGCTTTCTATAGCAAACTTTTCAAGCAAAGTATTTATCTCAGGGCCTCCACCATGAACTAAAATAATGTTTTGAGTTCGTGAAATCTTGGCGGTTTCCTCAAGAAACTTATCTCGTATTTTTACATTACTAGATAAGCTTCCTCCGAACTTGACTACTGTTAAAGGCTTCATCCATTTCTCCTGTAGCAATTTTCGACTCTGTAAACCTAGAAAATCTACACTTAAACTTTAAATCACACATCTTGCATTTTGAAACATTCGGATCAAAATTTTCCGCTACTATGTTTTCCGAAGCACTTATTGCAATGTTTATTGCATCACATATTTCGCTTCGAGATTTTACCGTATAAATCTTTTTATTCTCTGACAAAAAATAGACGGACACCTTACCGGGCTTAAAACCAAAAACATTTTTGCAGGCATAAGCGTAAAAACTTAACTGTAAATCCTCATTCACTCTTTCTGGTTTCCATACCTTTATATGAGTTTTATAATCTATGATTTCGTACATACCATCAGGGTATCTATCAATTCTGTCAATAATACCTACAAATTTATATTTTCCTATATTGGTATCAAATGCTTTTTCAACATACAAAATTTCAGTATTTGATTCCTTAAAAGATCTATAATAATTTTCCAGCATTTGTTTGCCTCGTTGATGATACTCAAAAATCTGTTGAGGATTGTCGAATCCGTCATTTTTCCATGAATTGTCATAACACTCAAGTAACGCATCATAACCCGACTCTCTAACACTATGGAAGCGTTCGAGAGTTTTATGAATTATACGTCCAAAGGTAATATTCATATTTACAGGAATATAAATATTATCCAAATACAAAAGCTTATATTTATAGGGGCAAAACAAATACGAGCTAATTCTTGAATAACTTATTTTAAAATCCTGGTTCATTTTTTTTTATATTCTTTTACATTACACGCTCGTAGAAAGAAACAAGAGTGTCCCCATATTTTTCTGACCTAAAACATCCAAGACCAGGAACATTATCCACAGATTCTTTTATATGTCTTTGCGTTATAACTATGGAATCTTTCTTTAAAATATCATACTTCACAGAATCTTTTAATACATTATGCGTGAGAGTAAGCATTCTTTTATTTTTATCCTTATAAGGAGGACCTATGAAAATTATATCATATTTTCTATTCTGCAAAATAGCAAAATTTTTTGTTATATCACATTTAATTATTTTTGCTCTATCACAAAAACCCAACACATCCAAGTTATGTTTAATAAGTGATAAAAAAATGTCGTTTAACTCTATAAATATAGCTTTTTCCGCACCGCGCGAAAGAGCCTCAATCCCAACAGAGCCTACACCTGCAAATAAATCAACAAAAGTAGAACAAGGGACCTTAAATTTTATTATGTCAAAAACAGATTTTTTCATTCTGCCAAACATAGGGCGCATAGACAAATCACTAATAGGTAAAGTTTTTAATATTCTCCCACGTGCTATACCAGAAATAACTTTCAAAACCACTTAATCATTCTCCAAAAACTTGAACTAAAATTTTCCATTATTAACTCTAAGAATACAGCTCCTCTAAATAGCTCCACAAAATTTTTCAACAACTAATCGTAAAAGAGACCACCCCCCCTGATTAGATCTAGCAACTTATAAAAACTCGATTTTTAACTTTTCAATTGTATAATCAAATTCCTGTTAACGTGGAGCTAAGGGGGGTCGAACCCCTGACCTCTTGCATGCCATGCAAGTGCTCTCCCAGCTGAGCTATAGCCCCCCCCCCTCTTCTTCATTTTTATATTTACATATATTCCACAAAAATCAAGGATTTTCAATACAACATTCTAATTCATTAATTGTCATTTATAATACACATACGTTGTATGACGTGCACTAAACCAAAATTATTGCAAATACAATACACGGTTTTATTTAAGAACATTGTCACAGCTGAAAAATCCCTATTTTTTAATATTAAATGCTATATCTACTGCTATATCTACCAGAGTATGATTATAATGAAAGGTATACTTATTGTCAATTTTTAAAGTTTTGAAAATTACATCACATTCAATTATTGTATGTATAAATATCCTTTTATTTTTATGTAGGATTTTAAATTCTTTTATTAATTATCTATCAATTTCGAAATTAAGTTCATTCCGCTATTTATTCAAACAAATCCAATATTTACTATTTACTACTTCTCAAATCAAATTAATACATCAGGCATCGGATTTAGTTGACATATTCCTGAAGTTTATTTATTTGGAGAATAAAGGAATTTATACAAAAAAAACAAGCAATAGTACCAGAGTACTGATATGAACAAAATACAGATAGGCTATCATTTTAAAAGGATAAAAGAAAAACTTGCAGATAGAGAGTACAGAATAGGTTGAATCAGGTTTTAGATGTTGGTTCTCAATGAGAGTATGTAGCAGTGTCATTGAAAAATAAATATGATAATAGTTCAGTTAGATATGTGCCAAAAGGTGTAATTTTATGCGACAGTAAAATTTTCAAACCTTCCATAGAAGTTCTGAAGACCTTAGAAAATTTAGACGTCAAAGAAATAGCTAAAGAAATAGCTATAGATATCACGGAAAACATATGCGACTTTTATATAAAAACTGTTAAAGCACGCAAAAGAAATTAAAGGGATTATGTGACTGCCAAAAACTATACTATACATTTGGAGAGTATCCCTACAAGAAAGGAAGTTACTAACAGAATAAAAGTCCAGAACAAAAATAAAGAGTTGTTCATAACTTGTGACTCGTGACATTATATCGGAAGAAATTAAACTAATTTTATCTAATCAAAGCCAAAATTATATGCCAAGATTTTAATTAATGATTGTATCAAATAAATTCAAAAGCAATATTTTATGAAATTAAAAACTCATTCTTGGATCAGAAGCTTGCTCTTATTTTAAAAGACAAGAAAAAAAACTTCTTCGCTCTCATAAGCTCAATAAACACAGAAAAATGTATGGAGCACCTCAACAACTCCAAATATTTAACCTCAATCATTAGTAATAATATTGCGAGGGATAGAGAGGGTACAATAGAAAAAAATCGGCTCTTTAAAGTATTAAGCATCTAAAAATAGAAGTTTGGAGATTTTTAAATTAAGTTTAAAAAAGAGGGTATAGTTTATAAGAAAGCAAATATCAGCATATAATTAACATACGCCAACAGGGAATTAGTAAAAATACAACCTATAAAAATTTATTCTGGAACCGAGAATTAATATACAGCTAACAAAAACACTTAAGGCCGTTTCAAAAATACAATTTGCTGAAAAAGAGAAAGAACAACACACAGCACTAAGTGGGTTTTATGTAAATTTAATGTAGACACAAACTACCTTATAAAAAAATAAATTAGATTCGTATCCAAGTGGTAGAACATTTACATAGGGTGGCAAATATTTTTATGGCAAAAAGGCAATATAAGAAAAAGTTATTTAAACAACTCCTTTAGGCATTTGTAAAATATTGGCCAAGTATATTATTATATTGAAAGAACAGAGAGAAATAGATATGGAGAATTATTGACATAATAAATGAAGATGGATGCCATATTTATGTGCCAAAAATAATAATCTTTACACACTAAAAGATAATGAAGAAAAACTCCATACAAACTCTTTAGATGTTAACTATATTATTTTGCATGGAAACTGGATGGAAGTAATATTACATATACAGACTCAGCAATCTGAAAATATATTGAAAAAGAAATTCCTATAGAGAGAGTTTTTTGTGATAGGAATTATAATCATATAGGCGCTGACTTTTCCCGCGGTTATAGCATTGCAGAATATGGGAAACACCTAAAATATACAATTATCAGTTACTCAACCTAGACTAAATCTGAGAACAAATAGTAACAGAAAAATTTACAAATCAAGCTGCTTTCCCGAATTTTTCTCAAAAAAAAGCAAACTACAAATATTTATAGATTTTAGAGTTTGCAAAATAAGCATAAATAAGTGATCACGCGTTTGTGGAAGATGTAAGTGCAAGAATATATTTTGAAGAACTTTTTGACAACTTTCAAAGAAACAACAAAAATGAAGATATAACAAATTCTCAAGAGCGATTATCTCAAATGACCCTAGGTCTTTTGTGTAACTCGGAGGCGCATTTTATAACATAATAAATCCATTTTTTGTCCAATTGTGATGGTCAACATTAGCTACTACAACATACGGTAGACTGAAGAATTGATGACTTCGCAAAAAAAAACTAACACCTGTACTAAAAAATTCATCACAGTTTTCAATAACAGAAAAAACTATTGTTTAAAAACTCAGAATACTCTTTCATATGCGGATCGCAAGGATACATACAATCATACTTAACTTACATATCCAAAGAAACATAAACAAACCACTTTTTCACAACGTTTCTACGATACAAAAACATACCCCAGAAAATTGCAAACAGTATCAGAGACCATATAAATACTGAATCTGTAGCATTAAAAAAGACACTCTATTAACTCAACATTATACAAGAGAAAGAAACACAACTTGATTGTGAACCACGACACAAAAAAGAATATTTCTAACCAACAACGTACACGCAAGCGTACTACTTTCTCACAGATGGAACAAATGCTTTCTATGCTATGACATACAAAAAAAACATTACTGAAAATTAAAAGTTGATACAAGTCGATCTTGACTTTCTAATAACTTAATTTAAACAATGAACCAAGATAATCACAGTATCTTAAAAAACAGTCCATACCAAAACCATACTATAAACTTTGTAGAAATATTTTTTAAAAAGTAAAATTTTTCAATTTTCAATCAAAAAACTGAAGGATATCTTCCATCTACTATCGCTTTGAAATAAGATGTCAATATTAATTAATAAATTTTATTTCAAAAAGGCAATTCTCATGCAAATTACCCTTTCTTTGTCCTATATACCATTTTTATATAAAAACCTAGACCTATCACCTATTTATCTTATTTGAGTGTTCATATTGAAGTGTTTTAGTTGTTATATTCGTAACCTCTGAAGGACCAAAGTACTGTACAGGACCCGGAGAAATGTAACTTTCACTAATAGCCCACTTCTCTCTATTCTTTACAAATTTTTTAAATGGCTTACCATTTAAATCAACTAAAGCTTTTTGTATAACAGGTTTATTTCTACCATGCCTCCTTTCAATATTCATCATCATCGTAAGGGGAATTCCACCACATTCCCAATACTTTGGAAGATTTACAAGATTTTTTACCGACGACAAATAACCCGTAAGCCCATTAAGTACAAGTACAGCCGCATTATACCCTAAAGCATAAGTGTAATTAGCATCAAAATTTGACGGCATCCCACAACGCCCTTCATATCCAAAAAAATGTGTGATTGCCGAGAATTTGCCTTTATACTTATTCATTTCTTTGAGTTCTACAAGCCTGCTCTGCACCATCTCAACTAAAAGTTTTTCCGTTTCAATTAACGACACCTGAACATTTCCATGAGGATCCCTATCCAACATAAGTTGTGAAACAATTCCAACAGGAAGAGATTCCATTAAATCAGAATGTTTCCTAGAAAGCTTACCATAAACAAACATTTTTTTTTCTTCAATTGAATGAAATTCTGCAATAATTTTTATGTTTTTAACTAAAATGTCATCGAGACTAGATATTAAATCTCTCATGTTATATATGAATTCTATGAGTCCCTCTGGCACTAAAATGACCCCAAAATTCTTACCATCCTCTGCCCGCTTAATTACAACATTAACAATATTTTCAACTACTTCAGCAAGCGTCATTTTATTTGCTAAAATTTCTTCACCGATTAAGACGATATTGGGCTGAGTCTTAAAACCAACTTCTAACGCAATATGGGAAGCACTTCTACCCATCAGACGCACAAAGTGCCAGTATTTTTGCGATGAATTAACATCTCTGCAAATATTTCCAACAAGATCTGAATAAATTTTTGTAGCTGTATCAAAACCAAACGAAGTTTCAATATGTTTATTCTTTAAATCTCCATCAATAGTTTTAGGAACTCCCACAATACACTTGCTTAAACTTTCTTTCCTCATATACTCAGCTATCATAGCAGCATTTGTATTTGAATCATCACCTCCAACAACTACTAACGCATCCACTTTAGAAGCCAAAAGATTATTTTTTGTTAAACAAAACTGTTCAGGCGTCTCAATTTTTGTTCTTCCAGATTGTATAAAATCAAAACCACCAGTATTCCTATAACTGCATAACATTTTTTCAGAAATAACTTTATATTTATTTTTCAAAATCCCAGAAGGCCCACCTAAATATCCTATTAAAATATTTTCCTCATTTGCTTTTTTCAATCCATCAAAAAGTCCAGCTATAACATTATGCCCCCCTGGTGCTTGTCCTCCAGAAAGAACCACAGCAACTTTTACAGCTTTTCTCGCAACAATTTCATTTATACCTCTCTTAAATGTAATTTCAGGCAGACCATACGTATTTTTAAAAATTTCTTTTAAATTATCTTGATCTTTGATAGACTTTGTAACTTTCCCCTTAACAGGTTTTATAAAAGAAGCCCCTTTTTTTAGTATATCCGGAAGAACAGGCTTAAATTTTATCCTTTCTATTTGAAGCCTTGAAATACAAGTTAATCCCTTAGCCATTCTAAATTTTCCTCTTTAATCTTTACCTTAGTCCACAGCCAACAACTTTTGACACGGATATCCTCCCCTCACGAATAAACTGCATAATCTCAAAAAAAGCCGCGCCATCTTAAACAACCCGTCTTTTGCAGCAAACTCTAAAATCCCTCACAATAATAACTTACCTTCCAAAAACTGCAACTGAAAGAACACATTTTAACTCCCATACTACGACAAAGTATCTATAACTTTAACCCATTTTCCATTTTCAGACATTTATTTTGTCTTCTTCCAAGTTGCAGCAGCGAAACTCCAATTGTTTTTCTAACATTAAGATCGCTATTCTAAGTTATTTTTTTAGAGAACTCAAAATTTTTTTACTTTTTTTAGTAGCCAAGAGGCCCAAAAACCATATTTTATCCTTCTCCCCCCCCTTTTTTTTTATTCTAACAAAAAACAAACTAAAACCAACGAATTTTGCAGCTCTGAAAAGAGAATAGTTTTGTCTATATTTTTTTATATTCTTTACAAAGTTCTCTTCTTTTGATATCCGTTTTATTACATCAACTAAATTTTAAGACACTAAAAGCAGTGCTAAAATGGATCTAACAACAGAATATATTTTTTACATTCAACTCTCCCTCCTGACTTGTAACGTTAAGAACGGGAAAGTAAAAAAAAGCAAGTTACTAAGTTGATTCATATGAAAGAAGGTCATTTTATCCATTTCTTTATCTCTATAAAAACATCATTCGGCTTAACGCAACAATCAACGTCTTCATGGCTATTCTTGTTCCAAAACAGGGAAAACTTCCCTATATAAGGAAACGTTTTATTAGCATCAGAAGCTCTAAATATAAAAACAGAAGGAACTTGCAAAACTGCTGACAAATGCATAGGACCGGTGTCTGCACCAACATTGACTTTGCTTTTTAGTAAAACAGCTGCAAGCTCCTCTATGCTCGTTTTACCACATAAATCTACGACATTATCAGAATTTATTTTTCCAAAATCTTTAATTGCACCTAAAACTAAAATTTGCATATCAAAATATTTATTTTTTATCAAATTGATAAGTTTATGATAGTTGTATATACTCCAATCTTTAC
Source organism: Candidatus Endomicrobiellum glyptotermitis (assembly GCA_031267715.1). GTDB lineage: Bacteria > Elusimicrobiota > Endomicrobiia > Endomicrobiales > Endomicrobiaceae > Endomicrobiellum > Endomicrobiellum glyptotermitis. Next base: position 302,948 of record JAIRYQ010000002.1, read on the forward strand.
CTTTTCCTCTCGCAAAAGGTATCAAAGAAATAAACTCTCTAGAAATTTTACTATCTCGTAAAATTTTATCAACATTAGCATTAACTTTTATGTTAATTTCTGGGCGATAATTTTTACCAGTTAAAAAGCGAATAGGTTCAAGATTACGAAGCATGGCATTTAAATTAGCGCTTTGAGGATATACCTCTTTTATTAAAAGATTACTAAACTCCCTCATTCCAGGCACTCCGATCTTCACTTTTGCTTTTACAAACTTTGCAAGTAATGCGCTTCTTAAAAGCCCTTGTAAATCTATAATTAAATCATATTCTTCTTCACTAAGTTTTTTCAGCGTTTCAAAAAAACCTACTAACCCCCTTTCCCTATCCCAGGGTATAATTTTATCAATATCAGGGCAAATCCTCACGACAGAAGTCCACATCTTAAAAACAACCCAACTTATATCACAATTGTGATATATTTTTTTTAAAGTGGCTGCGCAAGGCAAAGCATGAATGATATCTCCAAAAGAACTCGGCTTAATTATTAAAACTTTCATATTTTTTTTTCACCGCACTGAAAATTTCCCAAACAGATATATCACGCATACATATAGCATCTTTGCAATGCCTGTTTCTACAAGGTTGACAGGCAACAACGTGCCGTATGATTTCTGTGTTCCCTCTATATGGACCTGTACATCTTGCATTTGTAGGTCCTAAAATCGCGACAGTTTGAGTATTTAAAGCTGTTGCAATATGTACGGGGCCAGCCTCGTTTCCCACAAAAACCTTACATATCATTAAGAAAGCACATAATTCTTTCAAAGTAAATTTCCCAGCCATATTAGTTATCTTTACAGAGGAATCTGTAATTATTTTTTCGTTTAACCCCTTCTCACTTGTTCCACCCTCTCTACCTCCAACGAGAACAATATCAGCATTCAATTCTAATTTTAATTCCCTAGCAAGAGCTGCAAACTTATAACTTCCCCACCTTCTTGAAGTCCAACCAGCACCGGGATGAATACCTATTATTTTTTCAAAATTTATATTTTCCATTAATAACTTATCTGTAACACTTTTAACGTCGTCATCGCGGATTAAAATAGGATAGTTTATTACTTCATCACAACAACCTAGATATTTTGCGACCTCAAGATGACGCTCAATACAATGATAATTATTAGGAGATTTTATTTCTTTTGAAAACAGCCATGAAAACTCTCTCATGCTGTTCGTAGATGAAGAAGCTATTTTAAATTTCGCATTAGCAAATACGACGAATAATGCGGATTTGGCAAGCCCGTGTAAATCTATACTTAAATCAAACTTTTGATTCCTTAATTGTTTTCTTAAACTTCTGTAGTAACCAAAAGAAATCCGTTTTCTATCCCAGACGAAAATATTTTCTAGTAAAGGATTATTATCTAGGATTTCAGCACACCTTTCATCAACAATCCAGCTTAATCTTGCATTAGGGTATCTTTTTTTTATTGCTGAAAGAACTGGCAAAGAAAATACAATATCACCTATTCTACTAGGCTGTATGATTAAAATTTTAGGCTGTGGATGGTACTTTAAGTATTCTAATATATCTTCTTTTGCCCAACAATATTTATCAGTAAATTTAAATAATTTGTTCACTTCTCCTTCTATAATTACAGTTTTTTTATCAATATCATCTTCTTTATAAACATAAATTTACACCATTTTTAAAAAAGGCAACGGAACTATTAATTCACCACAATACATAAAAAGCACAATCTTATTTTTGTCGAACAGCTAACTGAAACTAATAGGAACACCAGTCTTTTGAGTTGAAGAGCACGCAACCTCATGTTTTAGTTTATGCTCTAACGTACTCCCCCCCCCCCATGAGACAACCACACGTTTCAAAAGCAAAACCGTCAACACACCCCCCTCGTTATGCAAAGAACCTATAGCAATTAAACAATCGAATTTATGTAAAATTCGAGACACAACAAAAACTCTCCATATTTAAATTTACCATAACGACCACATTGCCTTTCTGGCCTAGCCAGGTTAACCAAATAATTATGGGCAACTCTCATCCTCCTCCCTCCTCTTCCTCTCTCATACCAGCAAAAATAAATTGAAAGTTTAGGATGGAAAGTATCGTTTATATGTGTCTTCTTTAAGATCTTTAAGATCTTACATATAAATACAATAATCTTTATAAAAAGATTTGCGTCATACACTCAGGTTATCTTTTAGATTTTTTATTACAAAAGATACAATACTCTTTTGAGACTTAACGGCTTTTAAAGCATTTTTACCAATATCTTCAAGAAAATTTTTATCGCACATAAACTTTTTTATACTATTATATAATTCCTCACCATCATTAACGACTAAAGCACCATTAAATTTTAAAAGAATTTCTGATTCCGTTTTAAAGTTATACATATTTTTACCAAATAAAACCGGTTTACCATACCCCGCTGGTTCTATAGGGTTTTGTCCACCTTTATCAACAATTGACCCTCCCACATAACATACGTTTGAGATTGAATATATGCTTTGCAGTTTTCCAAAAACATCAACTAAAACAAATCTATTTTTAAAATTTCCACTGGAAAATAGCGAGTATTCAATGCATTTATTTTTAAGGATTTTTACCACAGATTTAATTCTCGAAAGATGTCTGGGCACGATAAAAAATTTGATTTTATTGAAATCTAAACTTATCTTATTGAACACGTCTGCAATAATCTCTTCTTCACCCTCTCTTGTACTGCCGGCAGAAAACACAAAATCCTCTTTGCTCAAAAAAAAGTCTTCTCTTTTTGAGTTTAATATAAAATTTTTACCGTATTTTATATTTCCTGAAACAGCAACCCTGCTCTTACTGTCAGTTAAAAACAAAAACCTATCAGCATCATCTTTACTTACCGTAATAATACTATCAATTAGTGTGATAAATTTATCCCAGAAAAATTTAAATTTCTTATAAATTTTAAATGACTTAGACGACATTCTGCCATTAATTGTAATAACTTTCACATTCTTACAATGCGCGACATAAAGCAGAGTAGGCCAAATTTCTGTCTCAACAAGTATAAGCATATCCGGCTTAACAATATTGAAAAACTTACGCATAATAGGATATATATCCAACGGAAGCAAAGTTACAAAATCTGCTTTTTGCAAATTCTGTCCATAATCCCTTCCACTTCTAGTAAAAGATGTTAGAATAATGTAATATTCACTTTTAAGATTTTCCAAAATGGGTTCTACAGCGCGTACTTCACCAAGAGAAGCACAATGTATCCAAAGGGTTGTCTTTAAATCTTTATTCGACAGTTTACAGAATGAAAACCGCTCGGAAAGTTTGTAAAAAATTTCTTTGTTGTATTTATTATTAAAAACAAAAACAATCATAATAACCGGCAAAAACAAAACATATAGAATATTGTAGAGCATAATAAAAAGTTTCGTCATTTTTATATAATATACGACATTCTCTCAACTAATCTGATAAAACAATCATTGTTTTTATATCAGATACTCGGAATTGGTATATATCCAAATTTTTTTGTTCGTCATTTACTTTTTATTTTTTTTGATGAATGTTCAACAGAACGACCCGCATGATAAGCATCTAGGATTAAGCTTTCCCAGTTCCCCTAGGGGGTTCCTCTGTACTTACACATATTATCTATTAGTAAGAATGCTTTTTGGAGCTATCTCGCATAAACCCTCGAAAGCTTCAACATCTTTTTTAAATTTCACATTTTTTTTCTTGAGCTTCAGCTAAAACAAATTATAGTTTTAAAGTATTAACCACACAGCTAAAGCAAAAGTAATCATTTTTCTTAGTATATATTATATTCGCCAAAAGTTTATTTATTCTTCTAATTTCTAACATCTTTCATACAAAAACTCATCTTCCTAAAGTTAAAAATAATTCCAGCAATCCATTTTTGCGGCACATTTTCTTTATAAACAAAATTGAGAAAGAATTCTTTTGGAAAAATCTCACAAAATTAGAGATAGTAGCACATAAATTTACAACAAAAACAGTAACTACCGTTGAACTAGCTTTTTAATCTATTCAGAGACAGTCTAGTGACATTCACAAACCCTTTATACTAAACGCAAAAGTCCCACCACATGCAAATCTAATTTAAAATTCTTATTTTTTTTTCGCATTTTTACTAAAAAAAAACTTCCTATTGTTTTGGTTTTAAAGTGCTTTTCTTTAAACGCCTATTTTTTCTTATCTCCCATTCATAGACAAGCGGAGCACAGACAAATATCGAAGAAAACACCCCCACTATCGTTCCAATAATCATTATATATGCAAAAGTATGTATAACCTCGCCACCTAAAAAAAATAGTGAACTTGCAATAATAAGAACCGCAAGAGAAGTAACTATACTTCTTGCAAGAACTTCATTTATGCTTTTATTGATTATGGTTAAAAAGCTTTCCTTAACCATAACTTTTAAATTCTCTTTCATTCTGTCAAATAAAACTATAGTATCATTAATTGAATAACCGGCAACTGTAAGAAGAGCAGCAATAGCTGTCATATTAGCTTCTTTATTTGCAAGAACTAAAAAACCAAAACATATAATAACATCATGCAAAATGCCTATAACGGAAGCAATACCCCACAAGCCAGATCTAAACCTAAAAGCAATATACACAACCATGCCTAAAAATGCAAATAAAAACGCGTAAACAGCCTGTTTTAAAAGATGCTTGCCAACAGTAGTCCCCACATACTCTGCTTTTTCAATTTTTACTACATTGCTCGGGAATTTTAACTCTATTGAATTTTTAACTAACTTCTCAAATTCTTCTATGGATTCAAGACTCTTTTTCGCCTTCAATATAACAATATTATCCGAACTTTGAAGTTCAAAAGAACTTATACCACTCCCCCTTATAACTTCACGAAAATCTTGTAATTTAACTTTATCCTGAAAAGAAATCTGCATAAAAATTCCACCCGTAAAATCAATCCCATAATTCGGACCCTCTCTATAAATCAAAACAAACGCGGTCATTAATAACAGAAACACAGAAACCAAAAAGGATTTATAGCGATTTTTAATAAAATCTATATCCATACACCTAAAAAATTGCATTTACTCTCCAATTATATTTTTATTTTCAATAAAAATTTTCTCCTAAAAAAAAAGTCATAAATAAGCTTGGTTACCGTAATAGAAGTAAACATACCTATTATAAGCCCAATTGAAAGAGTAACGGCAAAACCTTTTATAGGTCCAGAGCCAAACTGAAATAAAAAAACCGCGGCTATAAGAGTCGTGAGATTAGCATCAAAAATGGTCCAAAAAACTTTCTGATAGCCTGTATCTACTGCAATCTTTGGAGCCTTCCCAATAAAAAGTTCTTCTCTTATTCTTTCTAATATAAGCACATTCGAATCAACAGCCATAGCAAGCGTAAGAGCCACACCAGCCACTCCCGGAAGTGTAAGAGTGAATTGGAAATAAGCCATTGCGGCCATAAGCATTATTAGGTTTAAGATAAGTGCTATATTCGCAATAAGTCCCGAAAAACGGTAATATATAACCATAAAAAGAAAAACTGCCGTGATACCAACAACAGATGACGTAAGGCCTTTCTTTATGGAATCGTCACCTAATGATGGTCCAATTGTTCTCTCTTCTATTACTTTAACAGGAACCGGTAAAGCCCCAGCCCTCAAAGCAGCCGCAAGAAGTCGCGCATCTTCAGAACTAAAATCACCTTCAATAACTGCTTTCCCATTAGGAATTGCCGAACGAATTAAGGGTGCGGACTGCACAAAACCATCAAGAACTATAGCTAGGTTCTTATCCTTATTCCTCGCGGTTATTCTTTTAAATATCCTACCGCCTTCTCTAGAGAATTCTATAAAAACTCTTGAGTGTCCAAACTCATCAAACTCAACCTTTGCATTTTTCAAAAAAACCCCCGTTAACAAGGCTTCGTCTAAAACATAACGCTCACCATCCCTATCCTCAAAAACTGATGCACCATTGGGCATAACGGCTTTAATATCTGGATGCGCGTCCAATTGTTCCCTATACTGTTCAGGTGCAATTCCTTTTGTAGAAATAAGTTCAAGAACACGAGCCGCACCTTCACTTGTGTTCAATATTCTGAATTCAAGTAATGCAGTTTTACCTATCAAATCCTTTGCAGCTTTAGAATCTTTAATCCCAGGAAGCTGTATTACTATCCATTTATCTCCTTGTTTTGCAACCATAGGTTCCGATACGCCAAACTGATCAATCCTATTTCTGATAATTTCAACAGCCTTATCAACAGCATCTTTAACCTTTATATCTGCACCCAACTTAGACAAATCCACTTCCAAAAGAAGATGTGTACCGCCTTTTAAATCTAATCCCAATTTTAAAATTTTACTTAAGATCGGATCCCTCTCCCTCTCTGCCTGTTCCTTTCTCTCATCACTCATCATCATCCACTTGCATGACGGCCACAACACACAAATTGAAAAAAACAGTAACACGACAGTAATAAACAACTTCCAACCATTTTTTTTAATCATCTTATACTAACTTTTTATCATTTATTAATAACTCAAACTTACAATTTAAAACGTTTGCTGCTCGCTTACACATAAGCATTCTTGACATAAAAATTTCAAAATACTCTGCAACATTTGATATACGCGTATTAATATTAATCTGAAGCGATATAACTTTTTTATCTTTACTAGCTCTTAAAGACGATCTTTCTGCGGCAGAGTTTACCCTGTCGTGAATATTATCGTATTTTAAACTATCTAAACTCCTCACTCTAGTTTTATGCACGTCAGATTTATCAGCCAAAACCAAAGAAGCTGCAACAATATTTCCAAAGTCTCCATCTTCTTCGTCGTGGTTTCCTATAGCCGAAATTACAAACGCTATATCTTCATGTCCCATACCCATATCCCTTAGTAACCTCATTGATATAAGAGCTGCCGATTGTCCATGACCCTGTCTATTCACAACATTCCCTATATCGTGCATATAACCTGCAATCTCAGCAAGGTTTTGAAATCTCTCTGAATAACCAAGGCACAACAAAACACTTTTTGCCCTAGAAGCAACTAAGCTTACATGCCTAAAGCCATGCTCAGTATAACCCACTGTTCCCAAATACTCATTAGCGCATCTTATAAACGTAGTAATTATAGAATTCTTTTCTACATCTTTAAGCTTTATTCTTACATCCGATGATTTACCTTTTATATCTATATCCATTACCTCAACCACATAACAAAACAACACAATCTTTGTATTCAAACCTAATTTAAATTTTTTTTAGCTACAATTATTATATTTTATTTCTTGACCACCTCAGGCATTTTCAGCGTCTCTTCATCTTTTTTTGTTACAACGGCAGATATCGATTGTTTCGCTATTTTGACGCAAACGTTGTCTGAAACCTTTATCTCAACAATGTTTCCTTTTACGCTACTTACCGTAGCATACACACCTCCCGCAGTAATAACCCTATCATCTTTTTTTAAGGAACTTAACAAATTACGATGTTCTTTCGCTTTTTTTTGTTGCGGCCTCATCAAAAATAGGTAGAAAAAAACAAATATAAAAACAAGAGGCAGCAATCCTCCAAGCGACGATGACAATCCTCCGGAGGATAATTGTGCAAACGCCAAAGATGGCATCATAAAAACCATAACCATAACCATAAATAAACTAACGGACTTTTTCATTTTAACCTCAATCTCAAAATTAAACTTTTTTGAACAACATTAAACTCTGTGCGGACCTCGAGAATGTACTAGATTCTAATACAATGGCCTTCCTATTTTTCTCACCGAGCTTATCATAAAATAGATATTATGTAAAGGTATTAATCTTAAACACAAAAATTTTCTTTAGATCTAACTATAAAACTTGTCTGAATACGCTTTTGATCATCCCCACAACACATAGGAAAATAATAACCACTATCCAAAGAGCTGAAATCTTTTTTTGAATCCCGAATTTCATATCAACCTCTCCAAAACTGAACGCACTTTTTCCTCTTTCAGTTTACTAACTCACCACAAAACCAGCCGCCGCACATTCCGAAAAATCTATATCTAACATCTTATATCATAATCATACGTACCTTTTATTTTTAAATCATCATATATCGATCTTGCACAACAACCAAACAGGGATTATCGGACTGTATAAAATCACTCTCAATGAATTTTTTTTACATACAAATCTCAACCCTGTAGATTTTATTGATATTCACAACAGCACACTCTCGACAAAACATACTATAATACCACAGTGTCTGCCCCTTCTTTTTTTATTATCTCAACTTAAGGTGTCTAAAGGAGGACACAGGAAGACATGAACTAGCAAGCATCAACCCCTGCATGGAGAATGGGTAAGCAACACATACATAGTAGCTGTATATTATATTTATACAGCTACAGTCATACACAAGAACTCTTAAACAAACAACCCCTCTAAAAAGTCTTTAGGCGCCATCCTCACACTCACCAACACCGTAAACCTTCCTTCTTCTAACTATATTCGTATGACTCTTTTGCAAGCCACGGCAGGAAAATCCACGTCAAAACATTGACTACCTACAGATCCTACAGTTTCATTTTAACAAACTAACAGACAAGTTAGTACCCAAACGTAACCCTATACGCTTGCTTCATAAAAACTTATCATCATTAATGTATAATTTGAAATCACACTTTAAAACACTGCTCGCTTTCCTACAATAATTTATCCTAGACATAAATATCTCAAAGTAATTCATAACCGAGCATACAGTACTATCAATTTTTATTTTTAGCTTAATGCTCATCTTTTCTTTATTCACAATAACACTAACTTTTTTACAAGCAGCAGCAACCAAAGAATGTTTATCTAAATCATATAAATCTCCTGCTCCAATTCTTTCATGGCTCACATCTGTCTTGTCTCCAATCACAAGAGCAGCCGCAACCGGGGACACTGGCTCCACAGTCTCATCTTCATGACAACCTATAGCACTCACTACAGTAAAAACGTCTTCATCGTACCTGTCAACAATATTCAAAAACATCATCGCACTGCTCTGATCATGTCCATGTTTTGAAATTATGTTGCCAATATCATGCATATAAGCTGCGATTTTAGCAAGTTCCTGTTCTCTTTCTTTATAACCCAAATACTTTAAAACCCGTTCTGCAATTTTAGCAGTACGCAAAGCATGACTCTTATCATAACTTCTACGCCCTATAAGCTCAAAAATCCCGCTCGTATTTTCAAAACACTCCTCCATATACTTAAAATACGTCTGTACCCCCACATCGCTCCTTATCTCCTTATAAGTCAATATTTTATCCATAACCCAATTATTGTATCAAATTTATATCCGTATTAATATACTGCTTTCTACTTTCAAAAATATTTCGCTATAATTTTACAACAATTTATTCTGCTATATTTATATCACAAACCGAGCAGAATTAAACAATCTACAATTATTATGTAACAGAAATTTATGAAAAATAACCTTATACAAATTAACTTCTTAAAGACCCCTGTTGACAGTTCCACTGCAATATCTGGATTAAAAAAATTTTGGAAAAAAGTTTTTCCCATTATTTCTAACAGAGAAAAACATTTTGATGAAATATGGAAAAATGGGACCGATGAAGAGATATTTGCCGAGCTCGTATTTTGTCTCTTTACTCCACAAAGTAAAGCTACTTGGTGTTGGAACGCAGTAAATGAGCTTGTTAAAAAAAACATGATATTCAATTCAAAAGAAGAAAATATAATAAAAATAATAAAAAAAGTCAGATTTAGGAATAATAAGGCAAAGTATTTAATTGAAGCAAGAAAAATGTTCGTTATCAACGGTAGAATAAATTTAAAAGAAAAGCTCAAATCCTTTAAAGACACATACAAATTAAGAAAATGGCTTGCAGAAAATATTAAGGGGATAGGTTATAAAGAGGCATCACATTTTTTAAGAAATATCGGCATTGGAAAAAACTTAGCCATATTAGACAGACATGTACTAAAGAGTCTCAAAATCTACGGTGCAATAAAGGGAATACCTCTCACACTCAACAAAAAGACATATTTGAAAACAGAAAAACAGATGCAACATCTTTCAAAGAACACAGGAATTCCCATGTCTCACTTAGACATGTTATTTTGGTGTAAGAATACAGGAGGAATATTTAAATAAAATATTAAATTTTTATAATCCCGGAATCTTCATTCCGCCACCAAGTTTCTTAAATTCTTCAGTCATGATATTCTGTGCCTTTCTATTTGCTTCTATAAAAGCCAACAATATAAATTTTTCCAATTTATCTTTATTTTCCTCGAGTATATGATCTGGAATGCTTAAATTTAGGAATTCATTTTTAGCATTTACTTGTACCTTTATGCCCCTATATTCCACATCTATAACCTGAGCTTTTAATTTTTTATCTATTTCATTTATTTTACTTCTCATAGCCATTGTTTCTTTCGCCATCTTAAACAATTCCATTCTAAATACATCCTCCATATTATTTTTTTATATTTCCTAATAAACCCATAATAATATAATAATAATATAATAAATACAATTATCATAAACACAATAATATTTAAATTGAAGTAAGGCACCTTTCAATGAAAACAGATCGACGAGTTTAACACAATACACACTTATGTGGATACGAATTTTTTGAATAGACAAAGCAAAAAAACTATAACTTAAATCTTATTTTCTGCTAATTTTACAGTTCTAGACATTGTTTTTTCAAGTTTATTTTTAGTTTTCACAATAAGCCTCCCACTTCCATCAATACCAAGATTTATACCAGTTATAACATCGTGATATCCGTTATCAACAATTATATTCCTATTTTTATACGCAATTTTATCATTATATTCTTCCAAAAAACCTTCAAACCCACTTTTCTTAAAATCAAAATATAAATATCTGAATTCATCAAAAAATGCAGAAACAAACCCCAATATATGCGTTTTCCTCCTCAATACATCTCTCAAGGAAATCGATATATTTTTTAAATATTCTGGTAGTTCGTTATTAATATTTACACCTATTCCCGCAGCAACCCAGCTTGTCTCGCCATCTTTAACAGACATTTCTGTTATTATTCCTGCGATCTTCTTCTCAAGTACAAGAATGTCATTAGGCCATTTTATCTCAGAATTAATCCCATATCTTTTTTTAAAAACTCTTCCCAGCGTAATGCCTAACAATAATGTTAGTTTTGAAATTTCATTAGGATGTACCACAGGCTTCAAAAGCATTGAAAACCATAAACCACCTACATTTGAAACCCACTTTTTTTTGCCGCACCCATAACCTCCAGTTTGTTTTTCTGCGATAACAACAATTCCCTCATCAAACCCCTTTTTCGCAAGCTCTTTAACAACAATTTGCGTTGACTCCAACTCTTTATAATACCTTATCACCCTACATATAATAGCAATACCAAACTGTACTTTAGGGTTTGTCCTTACTTCATATTCACTGTAAAACTCGTTGCTTCTTATAAAAGCATAATCAACAGGCGAAAACTTCATTATTTAGTACTCTCTCTATTTCCTTATTTACTTGCAACCAAAAGACTTCAACAACAAAAAAATTATCCAACCACACACATATATAATAAATAGAATCAAAATAAACGCTCAAGCCTATCATTCCATTTTTACTTCAAGAGTTAAGTTTAGAACTGGAAACAAATGCACGAATATTTCTATACACTCAACATTTATACCACTAAAATCTCACCCTTTCAGATTTTTATTTTCCCATAAGACCCGACCCCCTTCCTTTGCTTTATATTTTCAAGATTTACGTTACCAAGCGTTATACATATATACAATACAATATCAATTTTTGTACTTAAAGCTCGTTTAATTTGTTCTATAATTCCACATTCAATCTCAATACCTCAACACAAGGTATACTCTTAAATCTTTCTCTAAGTTTATCAATCTTTTGAGTTATATCTTTAATAAAATTCTAAGAGATTGCCATTTATAAGAACCTCATCGGACCCCTGCATATCTCGCAAATTCTTTCGTATCCAAAGGAACGCACTTTCTTTTTTTCGCATCTGTATATTCTTGTTATGGCATTAATCTTACACTCTACAATTTGCTCGTCAAAGTAGCAATTCTCCACGTATCCCGACATATACTCTAAAAAAATAAGCGCTGATACTTTTTCCTTGATAAATCATATCCGCAAAAAACCGACGATTACTAAGATTTTATCGCCTTATTCTATATTATTCTACTCGTGAACAATAAGGGAACTCCTGAATGATTCTTCACTGTCGGCCATAGCTTTTATTCATCTTATCTTTATGTGCAAACTTTTTAGTGGTAAAATGTTATTTTATGTTATTAAAACACTACATTCTTCTAATAGCAAACCTATAAATATATAGGTTTATCTATAATCACAGGCAAACAACAATGTAAACCAAAAATATACAATATACACACCCCTATATAACAAAACTTTATACGCCAAACACAAAGCACCTTAAACTATTAATATACCATATGTTTTGTGTTATTTATTTACAAGAAGATGGACAAAGTTTACTCAGTGGACAAATTGAATGGTCAGGATTTCTGGCCTTGCAAATTCTTCTCCCCAAAGTTTGTACTAAAAAAGAAAAACTCATCCAATATTCCTTTGGAACAATCCTAATTAAATCCTTTTCAATTTTCACGGGATCATTATATTCTGTAAGTTTCAATAAATTTAGAATCCTTATAACATGCGTATCTACGACAATTCCCTCATTTTTTTCAAAAGCGACACTTAAGACAACATTTGCAGTTTTTCTAGCAACGCCAGGAAACTCAAGCAATTCCTTCATAGTTTGCGGGATAATACCATTGTACTTATTTATCGCTAACTGCGCAGATCTAATAATATTTTTTGCTTTATTCCTAAAAAATCCCACAGATCTAATATAATTCCCAAACTCCAAAACATCAGCGTTTGCATAGTCTCTTATATTCCTATATTTCTTAAAAAGTCCATTCGTAACATTGTTAACTCTTTCATCTTTACAACGAGCCGACAGAATTGTCGCTATAAGAAGTTCGAAAGGATTAGAAAAATCAAGAGCACACTTTACATTTTTATAATTTTCCTCCAAAATTTTTATTACTTTTAATACATATTTTTTATAATTTTTTTTCATTGATAATTTGCAAAATTATTTTATGCAAAGCGGCATCACATCCAAACCAAATCAGAATAATCTTCTGATACTTCTCCATATCCTTCTTTTACTATCAATTTTCTAGCAACACAACGCGCTACTCCTTCACCCTGAGAATTTAGATCTTCTCTCTCAAAAGAAATCAAAGCATCCATATTCCACATAAAAACCACTCCTAAAGCAACACAGATCTAATCTAGGACTAAAAAAAGAGCCGAGAACGAAAAAACGCAATACGGGGACGACGGGACTTGAACCCGCGATCTTTGCCTTGACAGGGCAACGTGTTAAACCAGGCTACACCACGTCCCCAAAACCTACTCCACCACTGACACATCTTATTAGTAAAATACTCAGCATCGCAAATTAACAATCTACCTATTACAAACACACACATCATCCAACCATGCATTAGGATTAGTCCGCCAATCTCCTCCTCTACACACACAACTTTTTTGCCTTTAATTTTTATCAGTACTACATAGATCATCAATCTTTTTTGATTTATGGGCTCCTTCCCAGCTACTTCCAATTATTCTCATCTATCCTTGGTACTGTTAAAGCTAACGAAAAGTTTTTTCCTGTTATAACAACTCTTACATGCCACCCATTTTTTATATCAATATTTTAAATCTTCATATATAGGGAATTCTTTGCACAATCCTAGCATGTTTGCTCTAACATCGGAAATTACCCTTTCATTATCTATATTTCCAAGAACCTTAACTATTGCCCCTGCTATTTTTATCATTTCAGATTCTTTCATACCCCTTGTAGTAACAGCTGGAGAACCAATCCTTATCCCAGATGTGATTGTTGGCTTTTCAGGATCATAGGGAATTCCATTTTTATTTAAGGTTATACCTGCCTTCTCCAAAGCCTCTTGAGCATTATTACCTTTAACACCCAAGGGTCTTAAGTCAACCAAAAATACATGGGAATCAGTACCACCAGAAACAATTTTCAAATTATCCTTTTCTAAAGTCTCGGCAAGTTTCTTTGCATTAACCAAAACCTGTTTCTGATACTCTCTAAACTCAGGTTTAAGTGCCTCGTAGAAAGCTACGGCTTTTGCTGCTATAACATGCATCAATGGCCCTCCCTGCTCACCAGGGAAAACCGCAGAATTAATCTTTTTCGCAAGCTCTTCATCATTAGTAAGAATCAAACCACCTCTAGGCCCACGAAGAGTTTTATGAGTCGTAGTCGTAGTAATATCAGCATAATCTATAGACGACGGGTAAACTCCTGCTGCTATCAAACCTGAATAATGAGCTATATCCGCCATATGATAGGCATTAATTTTTTTCGCAATCTCACTTATTCTTTCCCAATCCCAAATTCTTGAATATGCACTACCACCACTAATTATAAGTTTTGGTTTATGCTTTAAAGCTAGAGCTTCCATTTCTTCATAATTTATAAGACATGTCTTCTCTTCTACAGGATAGGAAATAATTTTAAACCACTTACCAGAAATATTGTAAGGACTTCCGTGAGTTAAGTGCCCACCATGGGATAAACTAAGGCCCATAATAGTATCACCAGGATTCAAAAGGGCAAGCTGTACGGCAAAATTTGCTTGCGCACCAGAATGCGGTTGCACATTTGCGAATTTTGAATGAAAAAGCTTTTTTGCTCTTTCTATCGCAACAGCTTCCGCTATATCAACAATCTCACAACCACCATAATATCTTTTACCAGGATATCCTTCGGCATATTTATTTGTGAGACACGAACTTTGGGCTTCCATAACCGCCCGCGAGGCTATATTTTCAGAGGCAATAAGTTCTATAGTCTCCCTCTGCCTTCTAAGCTCCTTTACAAGTACATTGTAAATTCTACTATCGTTTTTTTTCAAGTTTTCCATTTTCTCCTCTCTACACTCATATCTATACTCATAAATATTTAAATATCTTATCAGTATTTAAACAACCCTTGCGGACAACAACATACGGAAATTTTATCATATCTATAACTGTAGATTCAAAAGAAAACCTACATCGCCCTCCATCAACGATAACATCAACTGCCTCATCAAACTTTAAAACTTCATTTGCATTTTTGGCACTCACCTCACCTGAAACGTTTACAGAAGTTGTAAAGACAGGTCCACCTACTTCTCTTAACAATTTTAGCATAAACCTACTGTTTGGAATTCTTACTCCTAAATCTTTTCTGCCACCTGATAAAATCTGCCCAATTTCTGTTGTAGGGAATATCAACGTAAGTTGACCTGGCCAAAATTCCCGAGCAATTTGTGAAGCCTTTCTAGAGATATCAACAAAAATCTCCGCAATATTAATATCATATACCATCACAATAAACGGCTTTCTAACATCTCTATTTTTGATTTTATATAACGCTTTCTGTGCTTCGACATTAAAAGCGTCAACAACAAAACCGTAGACTGTCTCAGTAGGGACAATAGCTATACCACCGCTTTTTATCACTTTACTCACTTTTTTGTACACATTTTTATCTGTTGACAGAACCTTCAAACTCATACACATGCACCAGCTTTGTTCTAAGCAACAATAGAACACAAAAAGACAACACCCCACAATCCTTAACCTATCTACTATTTTTCACTCTAATTTTATTTCAACTCCTATAACTACTGTTTATTTTAACATAATCGTACGAAAAGTCACAGGTATAGTACCTACTATTTTCTTTACCTATATTAAAATCTATAACAATCTTAACTTCTTTCTTTGATAATGATTCTTTCGCTTCTTCTTCGAAAAAATTTAGAACTTTACCATTCTTAAAAGTTTGAATACCCCCTATGTATATATCAACCTTATTAAGATCAAATATCACTCCTGATCTACCTGCAGCTGCTAAAATCCTTCCCCAGTTCGCATCAGCACCAAATATTGCTGTTTTAAAAAGCGGAGAAGTAGCTATTGTTGAGGCTACAAGCTTTGCGTCTATTTTAGTTTTGGTATTTTTGACCTCAACTTCAATAAACTTTGTAGCTCCTTCACCATCTTTTGCAATAGACTGTGCAAGTTCTAAAGTAAGCTCGTCAAAAAAAAATTCAAATTTTTCTAAATTTGATTGCGACAATTCCCCGGTGCCACTTTGACCATTAGCTAAAACTATTATCGTATCATTTGTTGAGGTATCCCCATCAACAGAAACGCAATTAAACGATTTTTCTGAGGAGTTTTCCAATATTTTTTGAAGAGTTTCACTTTTAATTTCAGCATCGGTTAAAATAAATGAGAGCATCGTGGCATGCAAGTCTGTTGATGGTCCACACATATTCGGATGAATCATACCGGCACCTTTTACGCACCCCCAAATTTTTATATCTCCACTTGCAACTTCGATTTTTCTACTCGCCTTTTTCACAAAAGTATCTGTAGTCATTATTGCAAGAACAGCATCATTTTCATTTTCTATAGACACACCTATATTGTTCTTTAATAAATCAATGCTCCTTCCAAGTCTTTCTTTAGAAATATTTAAATGCTTCCCTATAACTCCAGTAGAAGCACATAAAACTGATCCTACATTTAAATTGAAAGATTTTTCAATCGCCAAACACATATTCTTGGCATCTTCTTCACCTTCAATACCCGTACACGCATTTGCACATCCTGAATTTGCTAAAATTCCAAAAAACTTATCTCCTTTTCTCAGCCTTTCAATATCAACTAAAACCGGCGCTGCTTTTACGACATTTTTTGTGAACATACCCGCAGCGCTTGAAGGTGATTCTGAAATAAAGAGAGCCAAGTCTTTTTTTTTATCCTTTTTCGCTATTCCACTGTGTATTCCACCAACTTTAAAACCATTAGGAAGCATTTATTAACTCCTCCTCTATATTAATCCTATAGTTTCATCAGCTAAATCAAACATAAGATTCATATTCTGTACTGCTTGTCCAGAGGCACCCTTTAACAAGTTATCTATAGCTGAAATTATAATAAGCTTGTTTGCTCTCTTATCAACTTTCATACCTATCTCGCAGTAATTAGTATTTAAAACATCTTTTATTGTCGGCATTACATCTTCATCAAGAATTTTTACAAATTCTCTATCTTTGTAGAACTCTTTATACTTATCAAGTATTGAAGATAGAGGAGCTTGTTTTTTTATATCCAAGTAAATAGTTGAAAGCATTCCCCTCTCAACTGGGATAATATGAGGAGTAAAACTTATTATTATATTTTCTCCAAATAAATTTGATAATTCTTGCTCTATTTCAGGGACGTGTCTATGTGTACCTGCAATTTTATATGCTTTGAAGTTTGGGTGTTCATTTTTAAAATACTCTTGTGTATTCTTCCTACCAGATCCAGACACACTGCTTTTTGAATCTATAACTATGTGTTTTAAATCTACAAAATAATTTTTTATAGCGGGTGCACATCCTAAGATAGCTGTTGTAGGGTAACAACCAGGATTTGCGATAAGAAAAGCTTGCTTTATTTCATCTGTATTTAGCTCAGCTAATCCGTAGACCGCCTTGTTAATGTATTCCTTTGCAGTATGCTTCACATTATACCATCTCTCATAAATCTCCGAGTTCTTCAATCTAAAATCAGCAGATAAATCTATAATCCTAACACCAGTTTCAAATAAATGAGGAACAACTTCAAAAGCAACAGCATGCGGCAAAGCCAGAAATACCACATCACATTCACTTCCGATTTGCTCTATGTTTAAAGCTTTTACCTTTAAATCTAAATGGCTAAAATGCGAATAAATATCTTTTAGATACCTCTCTTTTGAAGAACTTCTGCCATAAAGACCAGTTATTTTAACATATGGATGTCTTGAAAGAATTTTTAAAAGTTCTTCTCCAGTATATCCTGTTATACCTACAATCCCTGCCCTTATCATTTTTACCTCTCTAACTTAGCTTGAAATTATATTATCACAAACCACAGAAACTCATATTAAAGAAATATCCGGCAATACCGTTTTATTAACTTAACGCAAATCACATCCATTCCTAATCTTGCAAAACTTCTTCAATTAATCCTCTTATGAACTCCTCAAATTTCTTTGCCATCTCTCCTGCGCGACAAAACCTCAACATTTTTGCCAAACACACTTTCACATATACCAATCACCTCAAACTACGCGGCGCAGCGATCCACAAAAAACAATAGTTTTTTTGAGTTTATTCAAGAGAGCAGAAAGCTCTTCTTCGATTCTACCAGATTTCCACTTAAAAAATCCACAAAACATAAAACCACAAGCAGGGGAGGGTACCGAGGCTACAAAAGTAGTTATTACTGCACTTGTTACTGGTAAAACCCAAACCTTTATGTATTTTTTTATTGCTAATTTAACTTAAAAAACACCCTGAATCTGAAATACGCAACATTTCAGTATCTGAGACAAGAGCCACGACCTTATTCTCCCATTTAACAATTTATTAATTATATATTCAACTTTATATGTGAGGTTCACCGTAAGAACGAAAACCAACTAAAGGCCTTGAAAATCTAAAAAAATTGGTAAAATCCTCGAGCTTTTTCTCGTATCTTCACAAGCAGTCAAATTACACACCCTTTGAGAAATATGCAAAGCCCCTAAGGGGGGTATGTATGTATTCAGAATTTTTCATCATATATATATATATAGTTGGAGGCTGCATATGAATATACAAATACTCTTTTTTAAACTCTTCTATAGCATACGCAGAAAATCGCTCCAAGCACAGAAATGTTAAAAACACAAAAAAACAATAACCTGTATATATAAATACTGCTTTCTATTATATTAAAGTCATGAAATCGTAAAACCCAAAACATATTTTCTAACATACTTTTATTTCTACAGTACTTTTACAATAATATAAACATCCGTTCATTCCTAAAAAATTTCAACTATTTCAAAAATTCAAGAATACCTATACTAATATCCACCTGTATCCTAATTTGAAAATTAGAAGATAAAATGCTTCTATAAAAAACACCAACTATAATTAACTAGTGGTATTTTGGTATTTCAAAATTTATATTACTTCCTACAAACTTTTTAAATACTTAACCGTTAATAAAAAACATGTAATCTCTGATGGTATTTCTCTAAAAAATTAATACAATACGCTAATATTAATAAACTCTATTCTTAGTAATGCGCAACACTAATAAATCTTCAATATAGAAAACCCCTAACTAGTTCTTTTATGCATATAAACCGAACTACAAAAATGATAGCTTAAATTTACATAACTCCAACAATAAAACAATTAACTTACAACCATTATTATCACTTTACAAATACGATGGTTAGTCGTATAACTTTTGAGTTTTTAAATTAACCATATGATATGGGTACATTCTTACTCTTAAATAAATTTTGACAAATTTTTAATAAATTGTTTACAATAATCTCCAATAAATGAAAAAGACTTTCTCCTGTTTAAGCTTCTTTTACTAACGCGGACATATAGGGAAGCGGTGAGATTTTTGGGTCACTTGACAAATTTGGCTATGCGGTTTTGGTTCTATCAAATCATAAAAAAAAGATCTTTTATCAGTTGAAGGGATAGGAGATAAGGCTCTATCATATACTATTTGCAGTTCTTCGGAATCTGTTAAACTCGAACAAAAATTTTTTGGGTGCCATAAAAAGACAACGCAAAAATAGGAGTTGTCATCGTTTTAGGTTTAGTAATGAGCGTTGACGCTCAGGTACTATATGCAACATTGAAAAATAACTCAAGAACAGTGGTTATTTTAGGAATCTGAAAAGAGGTAAAAAGCTTCAAAAAAAAGTTTTACAAGAAGGGGCAAATTATAAGCGGATTCTTTCTTAATAAAAGACTTAACGGAATATCTTTTTTTCTAGAGGAAATAGAGTAATGGCAAGACTCTCCAAGATGACGTTACTTATATAGACGACGGTGTTTGAAAGTAAAGGGGGGGGAGAGGAGCAAGCAGGGGGCTTTAGGCGTAATATGTGGTAAAGAGGTTTACGTAGTTTGTGCCCCCCCCCCACCGCAAGAAATAATACTCAAATATATTAAAAGAAGCAAGGAGAACTATACAAAATGATATCTTTCGTGTTTTGACTCCTAACAATATAGCAATTGTTTCAGTTGGATTGTGTCCAAAAAGATAAAACACTAAAAGTAAAAAATGATGGACACTTTAATCTCAATAACTTAAAATCAAAAGCATTCAATTTGATAGAAAATGACACTACGTGATTAACCGCTGGATCTAATGACCCAGAAATTAAACGAAAATATTTCAGAAATAGGCAATCCGATGACTCTCCTAAAATTTAAAATAAATATAAAGTAAACAAATTTGTTATTTGTTAAAATGATGCCAGGACATAAATATGCATAAGAACGTATTGAAAGCCAAGAAAAATAACGCAGTGGCAAAATATTTGGTCATAGTAGAGTCTCCTTCAAAAGAAAAAACAATATCAAAAATTTTAGGTAATGATTTTATCGTAAAAAGTTCTTATGGACATATAAGAGATCTACCAAAAAGCAAGCTGGGTATTGATATTGAAAACAACTTTAAGCCGACATATACAAATATATCAAAAGCTAAGAAGCTCATAGCAGATTTAAAAAAGCAAGCTGAAAAATCAGATAAAATTTATCTTGCCACTGATTTTGATCGCGAGGGAGAAGCAATCGCCTGGCACTTAAAGGAAGTATTAAAACTCCCTGAGAATAAAATTTTAAGAATAACATTTAATGAAATAACAACTGAATCAATTCTGAATGCTGTGAAAAAGCCAAGAAAATTGGATATGAGACTTGTAAATAGTCAACAGACACGCAGAATTTTAGATAGACTTGTAGGTTATAAACTCTCGCCTCTTTTATGGAAAAAAGTAAAATTAGGGCTTTCTGCAGGTAGAGTGCAGTCTGTAGCTGTGATGCTTATCTGTAATAGAGAAAAAGAAATTGAAAATTTCGTCCCAGCGGAATATTGGCGCCTTGAAGCAGAATTATCAGAACACAAAAAAAATGCTATGTCTTTTAAAGCTCAGCTTTTTTCAAAAAATGGCATTAAATATGACAAACTTTCAATAAAAAATAGAGAGGAATCAGATGAGATATCGAAAGAGCTTGAAAGTGCAAAATATATTGTAAAGTCAATTAATACGGCCAAAAGAAAACGCTTTCCCCATGCCCCCTATGTAACCTCAACAATGCAACAAGACGCTTCTAGAAGACTTGGGTTTTCAGTAGCAAAGACAATGTATATAGCACAGAAGTTATATGAAGGTATAAATATTGGTAGCAACGTAGAAACTGGTCTCATAAGTTACATGAGGACAGATTCTCTAAATATTGCAAAAAGCGTCCAGAACCAAACGCTAAAATTTATAGAGACTCTTTACGGAAGTCATTTTTTACCAAAAACTCCGAGAATCTATAAAACAAAAATCAAAGGAGCACAAGAGGCTCATGAAGCAATAAGACCTAGTTTGCCAAATAAAACACCACTGGAAATGAAACAATATTTGTCAGCCGACGAATTTAAACTTTATGAGTTAATATGGAAAAGATTCATCGCAAGCCAGATGGCAGATGCGATTTATAACATAACAACTGCTGAAATTTTAGCAAAAGACTATTTATTTAAGGCATCAGGAAGTACATTGCTTTTTGATGGGTTTTTAAAAGTTCATGACACAATAGAAGAACATGAGAATGAAATAAAAATCCCACATTTAAAAAGTGGCGATAATTTAGATTTTTTACAGTTGACTTCTCAACAACATTTTACAGAACCTGCATCACATTACAACGAGGCAAGTCTAATTAAAGCTCTCGAGGAACACGGCATAGGAAGACCGTCAACTTACGCTCCAATAATTAAAACTATTTTAGACAGATTATATGTGAGAATTGACGGCAAAAGATTTATCCCAACAAATCTCGGTATTGTCGTAAACAACGTTTTAAAGCTCTATTTTGGAGATATAATTAATATTAAATTTACCGCCGACATAGAAGAAAAATTAGATAAAATTACAGAAGATAAGGTCTTATGGCAAAGCGTACTAAAAGATTTTTATGAACCATTTGGTAAAAATTTAAATGAAGCAGAAAAAAGCTTACAAAGGCAAAAAATTCAACAAAAACACAGTTCGGAGAAATGCCCTAAATGTGGAAGTCATATGTTCATAAAAGATTTTAAAAAGGGGCAATTTCTGGGATGTTCTAGATATCCTGAATGTAAAACAACACTATCTTTAGACAATAACGGGAAAATTACCCAGAACTATCAGGAAACAGATATGAAATGCGAAAATTGTGGAAATCCATTAATAAAAAAAACTGGATTCCAAGGTAAACAGTATCTTTTATGTAAAAACTACAAAAACTGCAAAACCATGTATAGTGTTAATAAAAATGGAGATAAGATACTTAAACCTACACCAGAATATACGGATATAAAGTGTGAAAAATGTGGTTCAAAAATGGTTAAGAGAATAAGAGAAAAAAGATCATTTCTAACATGTTCATTATTTCCTAAATGCAGGAATTTAAAATGGATCAAAATGACAAAAACTCCAAAATCAAAAATGACAGAGCCACAGAGATAGAAAGTATAAAATATTCTCTTAAAAAATATCTTATTGCTGAGCGAAATTTTTCTTCACATACTTTAAGAGCTTATACAAGAGACTTTCTTGATTTTGAACTTTTTTTAAAAAAAAAACAGTTGACTTTTTTAAATATTGATAGGCGTATTATAAGAGAATTTTTAGAGGAGTTAAACAACAAAAAACTAAGTAAAGCAACTATCGCAAGAAAATTTGCCGCGATTCGTTCTTTTTATAAATTTTTAATAATTAACAATATTGTCAAAGAAAATCCTATGAAAGAAATGAAAGGTCCTAAAAAGGACAAAAAAGTACCAGTATTTTTAACTGAAGATGAAACACAGAAACTCCTAAGTCTACAAAATATAACGCTAAGAGACAGGGCAATAATTGAACTTCTTTATTCTTGTGGGTTAAGAATTGAAGAATTAACAAGCTTAAACATAAAAAATATAGACTTCATATCAAACACTATAATCGTGAGAGGTAAAGGAAAAAAAGAAAGAATTGTACCAGTAGGAAACACTTGTCTTGGTGCAATTAGAAATTATATAAATGAGCGCCGCGACTTTGGATTTTCCTATAGTACAGATTCTCCAGTATTTTTAAACAGTAACGCAAAAAGACTTAATCAGAGAACTGCGAGAAGAGTCTTGCGTAAATTATCCATCAAAGCTAACATTAAAAAAAAAGTTAGCCCTCATACTTTAAGGCACACATTCGCAACACACATTCTTGACAATGGTTGCGACATAAGAAGCGTCCAAGAAATGTTAGGGCACAAAAATCTTTCCACAACCCAAATCTACACACATGTAACAATAGAAAGCCTAAAAAAAGTTTACAATAAAACGCATCCTAGAGCAAAATAACTTAAAATAACAGAAATATACGAGAAAAACAATCTGTATCAAAAAAGTGGAAGGGCAATTTTCGAAAGTATTTATAACTACGTAAAGAAAATTGCCCTTCCACTACTTTTTACATCACACTATGGGATTAATATTCAGGCATTGGAGGCATTCCACCACCACCCATGGGCAACTTTGGAGATTTATCTGGAATATCCGTTACCAAAGTTTCAGTCGTAAGAATAAGGCCAGCTATTGAAGCAGCATTCTCTAAAGCTGTTCTTGTCACCTTTGCAGGGTCAACAATACCAGCTTTTATCATATCAACATATTCATTGATGTCTGCATTATAGCCAAAAACAGCGTCCTCTGAATTTTTAATCTTATCAACTATAACAGAAGCCTCAAGACCAGTATTCTCAATTATCATTCTTATAGGACTTTCTAGCGCTTTAAAAACAATTTCAATTCCTGTCTTTTCATCAGAATCTTCAGCCTTGATCCTTTTCAAAACAGCTTGCGCTTTAAGGAGAGCTACTCCTCCTCCAGCAACTATACCCTCTTCGACACCTGCTCTTGTCGCATTCAAAGCATCCTCGACTTTAAACTTCTTTGTTTTCATTTCCGCTTCAGTTGCTGCACCTACATTAATAACTGCAACACCGCCAACCAACTTTGCAAGTCTTTCCTGAAGTTTCTCTTTGTCATATTCTGACTTTGTATCTTCAATCTGTTTACGAATTTGCGCTATTCTCGATTCAATTTCCTTCTTATTGCCAAGTCCAGAAATTATAGTTGTATTCTCCTTATCAACAACAACTCTTTTTGCTTGCCCAAGAAGATCTATTGTAGCCTTATCAAACTTCAAGCCAGTTTCTTCAGTAATAACTGTTCCCCCCGTAAGAATTGCTATATCTTGAAGCATTTCTTTTCTTCTGTCACCAAATCCAGGAGCCTTTACAGCTACAACTTTGAGAGTACCTCTAATCTTATTAAGAACTAAAGTTGCAAGAGCCTCACCCTCTATATCTTCTGCTATAATCACAAAAGGCTTGCCAGTTTGAACAATTTTTTCAAGCAAAGGGAGCACTTCTTGCATTGAACTTATCTTTTTATCTGTAATTATTATATAAGGATCCTCTAAAACACCCTGCATTCTTTCAGCATCAGTTACAAAATAAGGTGAACTGTAACCCCTATCAAATTGCATTCCTTCTACAACATCAAGAGTGGTCTCTGAAGATTTCCCCTCTTCAACGGTTATAACACCATCTTTCCCTACTTTTTCCATCGCATCAGCAATCAAATTCCCTATTTCTTTATCGCTCGCTGAAATTGATGCAATCTGAGCTATTTCTTCTTTATTCTTTACTTGCTTAGCAATTTTTTTAATCTCATCAATAACTGTATGAACAGCTTTTTCAATACCTTTCTTTATGTGATTTGCATTCGCACCTGCAGTAATATTCTTAAGTCCTTCATTTATTAATGACTGTGCCAAAACCGCAGCAGTTGTCGTTCCATCTCCTGCTATATCGTTAGTCTTGGAAGCAACTTCCTTGACAAGCTGAGCACCCATATTCTCAAAAGGATCCTCAATATCAATTTCTTTTGCAATCGTAACACCATCATTTGTAACAGTAGGCGAGCCAAATTTTTTATCTAAAACCACATACCTACCCTTTGGCCCTAACGTAACTTTTACTGCGTTCACAAGTTTGTCAACTCCATTTCTCATAGCTTTGCGGGCTTCATCATTATAAATCAACTGCTTTGCCATATTATTCCTCCTCGAATTATTATTTAATTTATTCAATTATTCCTAAAATATCATCCTGCGACATTATGAGATACTCTGCATTATCAATCTTGACTTCAGTTCCAGAATACTTTCCAAAAAGCACCTTATTGCCTACTTTCACATTTAAAGCTATCACTTTACCGTCTTCTGTTACTCTGCCAGTTCCCACCGCTATAACCTCACCTTCTTGAGGTTTTTCTTTTGCGGTATCAGGAATAATAATACCGCCTTTCTTTACCTCCTTAACTTCTGCGGGCTTAACCAAAACTTTCTCACCTAATGGCTTGATCATTTTTACTTCCTCCTTACATTTATATTATTTTCTTGTACCTTTTTCATTTTTAGCACTATTGCAGTGCGACTGCTTATTGTATAAAATTAAAACAAAATATGTCAACTATTTGCTTGCGCAAATCTCCCAGATCTATCCACCAGCATTACCCCACCCACTACATTATCCCGCATATTATAATCAATACTACCATCATTTTCCTGTTTTAGCACTATGACTACATGACTGCTTATTATAAAAAAAAAGAACAACTTATGTCAATAACTTAAAAATGTAAATTCCCAAATCAGATCTAATCGACCACGAAACTTTAAAAATAGTTACTTAAATATAACCATCTTGTGCGCCATCGTCCCATTTTTATATTTAATAAATACTTACCAACACTTTAAAACTAACTTTTCATCAAGAATTTCCATCTTACACTTACCGATAAGCCTACTTCATAATTCTTTAGCTTCCCAAACTTCCCATTTCTGCAAAATCGTCACAATATCCTTTAAAAGCAATTAAAGAACTCACATCAACACACATGTTTTATTTTACCAGACTTTTTACTAAATCCATAAAATCTTCCTTGGCCTGTTTTGCGATAACATGCAGCGCAAAAACCCGGAACACAAATCCCCTTAGAAAGTAAAGAGATTACTATTAGATTTAAAGAACGTTAATCATTCAGATTAAATTACCTTACAATCTCATCATTATTGAGAACTTATTTTGAACTACCGTATCCACATCTAGGGTAACCTTATATTTTGTATTTATTTGAGGCCCTCACCACACAGAAAAACTTATAAGAATACCTTTAAAGTTTGCAGCTTTTCTCGCTAACATTACTATTCCCGCATAAGGAGCAGAGAATTTTAAAATGAAAACTAACTTATTAAATTCTTTATCTGAAAATAAAAATATCCCGGATTTAATGAGTATTCAGATCCAAGAACGGAATCAATACGTGAAAACAGATAATAGTAACGAGCTCCTATAAACACCACAAGTCTTACCCAGATAACTCTCAATATAGATACATAAGCTATGTAAACAAGGAGTCCAAAACGACGGATCGTAAAGACTAATAATGAATTCACCATCCCAGTGATAACTTGTTCCAAATACATTATTATCTACACACTTAAACAATCATAAAGTCGGATTTTGAACCAGAAATATTAAGTTTCTCTTATAAATTTTTTGAAATATTCGATATTTATAAACACCTGCTTCTCTTAAACTTTTTAAACCTCCAACATCCACAAGAACTGCATTCACCCCTTTTTCTCTACTTATTCTTGTAACTTATCACAAAATTACTTCAACTGCGCAGACATAAACTCCGCATTTCCTCTTTTGAAATAGGCAGTATCCCCACACCAACCGCAATCACAAAAATGCACACTGCGTACATATTATCCCCTCTTCAAAAACATTTCCCTCTGCTCTATTATTTTCTTGAAATGTAAATTTTCCTTATGGCAACTTTGTTTTTTTTGAAAAAAATCTGAAGTAAAAACAACTATTCTTACAAATACTACTTATATAAAGAAAAAGCACAAAAATCACAACACATCTGCCGCATACACCACTTTTCACATAGAAAACGCATCATAAATTTTCTAAAGGACCGTAGAATCAGTTGTTGATAAAAATTTTTCAGATCTTTCTAAGGTTGAGTCTTCTTAATTGTGTTGCTACTTTCTCTAAAGCCCTGACACTGCTGACAACCTCTTGTTTAGTTACAGCTTATCTTAAGCAAACAATCTATCCTCTCTTACATGCAGAGTACCCTCACACCATGACAAAAATTAAAAATCTACTAATTCCAAAAAGAATTTTTCATAAGCAAAATAAAATCATCAATTCCCATAATACCCGAATTTTTACTGCCTCTCACTCTGACGGAAATCTTACCCGTATCCACTTCTTTATTTCCGATAACTATTATATAAGGGGTCTTCTGCATTGCATTTTCTCTTATTTTATACCCAATTTTTTCATTTCTACTATCAAAAATAACTCTTATGCCATTACGTTTCAATTCTCCTAACAAGCTAGAGCAGTATTCATACTGCTCTTCATCAATATTGACTATTGCAACTTGAACTGGAGAAAGCCAAAGCGGAAACGCACCAGTATAATGCTCTAAAAGAATACCTATAAATCTCTCCAAGGATCCCATTAACGCCCTATGAATCATATAAGGCCTTGCTTTTTTTCCCAATGAGTTGATGTAATAAATATCAAATCTTTCAGGAAGGTTAAAATCAAATTGTATAGTTGAGCATTGCCAAAGTCGACCTATGGCATCTTTTATTTTTATATCAATCTTCGGACCATAGAAAGCCCCTCCACCATCGTCAATTTCATGATCATAACCTGTTTTCTTTAAAGCATCTTCAATAGATTTTTGCGCTTTTACCCAGTCTTCTACCTTGCCTACGTACTTATCCTTAGGTCTTGTTGCAATATAAATCTTATATTCATTGAATCCAAAGGTTTTAAGACATTCTATCGCCATATTAAAAATTTCCAATATTTCCTTTTCGAGTTGTTCTGGAGCAACAATCACATGACCATCATCCTGTGTAAACCCTCTAGCCCTTAAAAGTCCATGTAAAACTCCAGATTTCTCAAATCTGTAAACCGCACCCAATTCCGCATATTTTATAGGAAGTTCTTTATAAGAGTGAAGCTTGGTTTTGTATATCATCAAATGCATAGGACAATTCATGGGTTTCACCCTATATGGTTTTCCCTCTATTTCCATAGAAGCATACATATTTTCAGAATAAGTCTGCAAATGTCCACTTACCTTAAAAAGCTCTTCACTTGCAATATGTGGCGTATATAAAAGTTCATACCCATTTTCAAGATGAAATTTTTTAAAATAGTCCTCAATAATACCCCTCAAAATAACACCTTTAGGATGCCATAAAATTAAACCACCACCAACAATATCACTAATACTAAATAAATCCAGAGCTTTCCCTAATTTTCTATGGTCTCTTTTCTGAGCTTCTTCAACTTTATTCAAATAATCATCAAGATCCTTTTTCGTAAAGAATGCCGTTCCATAAATTCTTTGAAGTTGTTCTCTTGAAGAATCGCCTTTCCAATAAACACCTGCAACTGAAAGAAGTTTAAAATACTTGAGTTGCCCTGTTGAAACTATATGAGGACCTCTGCATAAATCAGTGAAATTTCCGGTTTTATATATGCTCAATCTATTCTCATCTATTTGAGACGCAATTTCAACTTTATATTTTTCGCCTTCCTTCTGGAATTCCTTAATAACTTTATTTTTAGGCACAGATAAACATATAAAAGCACTATTTTCTTTTACTATTTCCCTCATTTTTTCTTCAATTTTTACTAAATCGTCTAAAGTAAAAGATTCAGTATTATCAAAATCATAATAAAATCCATTTTCTACGGACGGACCCATCGCAACTTTCGTCAGAGGAAAAAGCTTCTTAATGGCTGCTGCCATTATATGTGCTGCAGAATGCCTTAAAATATCCAAGGGTTTTTGCTCTTTCATATCATCTTTCTTCCATTGAAGATAAATCTAATTGAGTAAATTATATAAAATTAACACCACTTACTCATTGAAAACTGTAACCTCTGGACTTCATTTATTCTTAAAATGTACCCTAAGAACAATCGGGGCGACTGGACTTGAACCAGTGACCTCTCCCACCCCAAGGGAGTGCGCTAGCCGCCTGCGCCACGCCCCGAGAATCCACAACTTACACATCATTTATACACATACATATATGCATATATATTATTAATCGAACTAACTTATCCAT
This sequence comes from Candidatus Endomicrobiellum glyptotermitis, assembly GCA_031267715.1. Lineage (GTDB taxonomy): Bacteria > Elusimicrobiota > Endomicrobiia > Endomicrobiales > Endomicrobiaceae > Endomicrobiellum > Endomicrobiellum glyptotermitis. The sequence continues at coordinate 332,474 of JAIRYQ010000002.1, forward strand.
ATCTATACGACACACAACGCATAAATAACATCATCAATTATCATCAACGTGTCATAAAATCATATACTTTTTAAAAGCTTTAAAATATGTTGAAGCTCATGTTTCAGATCTCTTAAGAACCTAGAATCTGGCACATGTTCTAGGTCTAAATCCAAATTTGTTTGCAAATCTGTAAGCTTTTTACGCTTGTCACCTACCAAGTACTTCTTTGCTCCGCTTATTGTATATTTCTTATTATACAATAAATCCTTAATCTTAAAAATTAACTCTACTTCCTCTACACGATACCTTCTTTGCCCAGAACTTTTTCTAATGGGATGCAAAAGATTAAATTCCCTCTCCCAATATCTTAAAATATGTTTTGAAACGAGTGTTATTTGCGAGACTTCCCCTATACTAAAATACTCTTTATCAGGCATTGGTGGAATTTTAAGCATTTCATATCTCTCAAATCAGTCAAAAAATCCCTTAGACTGTTTAAATCTTATTTTTTTTATAGGAGCTATAAGAAGTTTTTCGCCAGTTTTGGGATTTCTTCCATTTTTTATCTTCGTTTCAAACATACAGAAACTTCCAAACCCCGTTATAACAACTTTATCACCGTCCTTTAAAGAATTTGCTATCTCTGCAAAGATTTTATTTACGGCTTCGCAAGCCTCTTTTTTTGAGCTTAAAATTTTTGACAACGCTGTTGCTATATCATTCTTTGTCATTAAATCACCTATGATTTAATTGCATATTAAAATAACAAATACAAATTTTAACGCCATATTTTCTTTCAATTACTTAAATCTATTCTCAGAACCTTTTATCAATCTTTTAATATTTGTTCTATGTCTAAGAATAATAAAAAAAACCATTGTAAAAGTGAACGTCATAGACTTCATTGTGGTATATCCTGAAAAATAGGATGTTATAGGTAAACTTAAAGCCGCACATATCGAGCCTAAAGAAACATAACCCGAAAACAGAAAAACTAAATTAAAAACGAGAAACGACATCAATAAGGGAACCGGCATAAGAGCTAAGGATATACCCAACCCCGTAGCAACACCTTTTCCACCTTTAAATTTTAAAAATACCGTAAACATATGCCCTATCATTACACTAGTGGCAACAACTAAAGGATAAAGAAAGGAATTCTCTATAAATATTGCAAAATACACAACAATAAACCCTTTTAAAGCGTCAGCGATAAAAGTCAAAATCCCTGAACCCCTTCCTACAGTTCTAAAAACGTTCGTAGCTCCAGGATTACCTGAACCTACACTGCGTATGTCAATTTTTCCAATTCTTTTTGCAATAATATATGCAAAGGGCACAGAACCACATAAATAAGCTAGGATAATGTATAAAATTTTTGTTAGCATTGTCCTCTCATCATAACTTCTCCTTATAATATTTTCTAAATTTTAAGATTACTGGAGTTCCGTGAAATTTAAATCTATTTCTCAAAGAATTTTCAATAAATCTTTTGTAAGAAAAATGCACAAGTGTTGTATCATTAACTGAAAAGATAAAAGTGGGCGGTTTTGAAGCCACTTGCATATATTCCTTAAACTTCAAAGTTTTACCTTTACTTGCGTAAGGCTTCCTTATTATAACATCTCTCATTATCTTTTCAAGTTCATCCTGCATCAACTTCTTCGAAAACTGTTTAAAAACGACTCCGACTTCTTGAAATATTTTATTTATTCTTTGTTTTGTTTTTGCAGATATAAAAACAATATCCGTCCAACACATAAATTTCATCTTTTCTCTCAATTGTTCAGTAAAATATTTTGCAACTTCCATTTTTCCCCTTATTAAATCCCATTTATTAACAGCTACAATAATAGGTTTTCTTTTTTCTATCAAAAGTCTTGCAATTTTGACTTCAGAATCTCCTATTCCCTGTGAAGCATCTGCAACTAAAACGGCGACATCTGCATCATCAATTGCATGATTTGCGCTTAAAGAAGATAAATATTCCATGTCATTTTTAACCTTACTACCTCTATGAAGACCGGCAGTATCTATCAAAATGTATTCCTTATCTTCAACCCGAACATGCACCATAAGAGAGTCTCTTGTTGTGCCGGGAACATCATGAATAATACTCCTTTCTTCATCAGCAACGGCATTAACAAAAGAAGATTTGCCTACATTTGGCTTTCCAACAATGATAATTTTTAATATTTCACCAGTTTTTCTCTCTTCTCCATTATATTTTATATTCTCCCAAATTTTATCTAACAAATCATGTATACACCTGCCGTGATTTGCAGACACAAAAATAATATCATCAAATCCAAGCTCATAAAACTCATACCCTCTAATTTCCTCTTCTTGCGTATCTATTTTATTTACAACAATAATTATTTTCTTTTTACTAAGTCTAATCTTATGAGCAATCTGAAAATCTGACGGATGAATTCCCTCTTTACCATCTACAACAAACAGTATTACGTCTGATATTTTGATAGCGCTATCTATCTGTCGGGATATACTTCCTGGAAGTAACGAAGAATCCATACTCCAACCTGCAGTGTCAGTAATAATGAACTTTTTATCCTTCCAAAAAATTTCATAATCATTCCTATCCCTTGTAGTGCCAGAAATTTTATGAACAATACTTTTTTTTTTACCAACAAATCTATTAAAAAGAGTAGATTTACCTACATTTGGCCTACCAACTATAGCGACTTTTGCTAGCATTAAATAATTCCTTTTTTAATTTTCATTTCACAAAATATACACAGACACATAATAACAAGCTATTATATATATTACACATACTTACAAAACAAATAATCCTTGACTAACTGTAAATGGACTGTCCGCTAATAAATTGCCACTAAGATTTATAAAATCTTTAATTTAAGTAAAAAACAAAAAACCACCCTACCCACTTTGCCAACTTAGATATTATCTTTTTTAACTATTATTACAAAAGCTACTTTGCTTATAGATAACTTGTATTCTTTTACATTTACTCTTGTCAAGGAGACATAAGTAAGATATATATACAGTCTCACGATAAATATATTAATCCTTTTAAGACTTAAATATGTATTTGCAAAATCACAATAAGACTTTAAAATTCAAACTTTCGTTCTATATACGTATCGGCTACCATATACCGTACTAAAACAAATATCCCTTCACAGCTATCGGCGAATATGTTTAGTTAAAAATACACTTTTTGATACAATAAGGTACAGACTTAGTAGTAAAATAAACTCACCATCCTCTATTCAAAACATAATTTGAATTCCAAATTACTTTTCAAACCTCACTTTGTTTCTTTTTTGCACAATCATTATCCTTTGTAAAAACTATATATCCGGCAAAATCCTTGCAAAAGTTTACCCAGTTAGTTTCATTCTATTTTTAAGAAAAACATTTTTCATAAATTCTCCACAGCTTATCTCTCTTCTAAGCTTTCTTCTTTTATAATCTCGCCTCACTTAAAATCCCCCCCCATTCCGCGCTCATCTGCAAGCCTTTTCCAGACGTCATGATCACAAGGGTTATTAGTTCCGCATATACTTATTCATTTAGTTGCAATAAAGTCTCCTGCAAATTCTTTCTTACTTCTCAGCCCTATACTTTAGTCTATCATTTTCAATGGTAACCGAAACCCTTCTTATCTTCCTTGTACTACTTTCGTAGTACTTAGCTACTTAAATCCAAGACACAATCTATATCAATTGCAACTTTCTTCATCGACTTCATTTCAAAGATAATATCGTCATCAATATGTTTCTTTATCAACTTACCTTTATGCTTTCTTAACCTCCTCATGAAGGTCAGGATACTCGTTTTGATAATTTTGGAAGTCTCCTCTACTTTCAAAATCTCATCACTCTCAAAAACCCCACAGCAAAAGAACTTAAGATATTTCTTAACTTTAATATTGCTCCATAAAATCCTTTTCAGCTTGTTTGCCTAAAAAACATCTATCGGCAATAGAAAATTGTTTTCAAGTTTGGCAGTCAATTTCACATACCCTCTTTTGCGTTCTCCATACTTTTCACAAAGCTTTTGTAATAATTTCTTCATAAGATAAAAATTAAGAAAAAAGCTATTCCGTATTCTCCGCAAGCATCCTGAAAAGTATTTAATGTAGTAGCGGCGTAAAAACACCACAGTTAAAAACATATTTCATATATCGTATATTAATTCTACAGTTTTCAACTCTCATTGAAACATCTTTACAACAACTTTCAAACTTTATCATACGTAACATAAAAACTAGTTTCAAAATAAGTGTTATAACTTTCGTGGTATATATATATGTATATATATATAATATAAGTGGAATCTGTGAAATCTTGTGAGCTTTTACCAAGTCCTGATCCTGGTGCATAAAAATTTTCGTCAGGTGGAAATGCACCCATTTTTTTTAAGTTCATTTACAACGAAACTGCAAATTAAGATGATTTTTAATTCTCGGACGGAAAGAGGCAGAGTAACAGTTTCCTTTCTAAACTCTGCATAATAAAGTTTCTCAACTTCAATAGAACTTACGGCAAAAATTGAATTAAATCCAACAACACACTTGCCCTTTAGCCTGTACAAAACGATAACTCTATAATGCTGCTTTTGTTTGTTTTTTTTGGTCAAAATGCCAAAAGATATATTTTAACAGCTTCAGTAATTATTTCAGGTACGTTGTCAATACAAATACATTTTAGGACCTAAACAAAATTCACTTGAACTTTTGCAGATCTTTTCTGCAATACCTCCCGCTTTGATATTTGGAAAATAACTTCATATTGCCCCCTTATACTCAGTGGCAACTATAGAATTTGGTTGTTCTAAAATAAAATCATACTCAACCAATTATTTATCGCCTCTTCGTATAGAATGAAACAACAAAAGCTACCATTTATTTAAAAGTTAAAATCTATTTTCGCAATATTCACACTGTTTGTGCCTCGCGGCAAAATTCCACAGTCAAACATTCACTTATGTCATTAAGCAACTTATAAAATCTGTCTAAAATGTCAACTACTTTTTTGCTCCTAAGTTTTAGGCTGCCTTGGAATTTCATATCTATCAAACTTGGACATATCAACTGAAGCAAAACACAAAATATCTGCATTGTTTCTGGACTATTTTTTAAAAATAAAGCAATTAGTAAAATATGTTCATCTTATAGTAGTCGCTTATTGTCGGTCGCCACAATAAATCGAACTTGCGGAAAACAAATATCATTTGACAGCTCTCCGATGTAATATACTGAATTGAATCCGATAAAATTCGTCAGCTTTATCTTATTGCCTTCCATTTCTAAATCAATTCAATTTTCCATTTTCATAAAACTTCGGAATTGATTCTGATACAGAAAAAACCTTACTCCGAAAAAAAGCCATTCTTCTTGTAGTGAAGTTACAGTAATAGACCAATAATCGCCATCAACAGATATAGATAACAATTTGGATTGTTTTCACACACACATCGCGTGTGTTAATAGCTAACCTTTGTAAACCATTAAAGAACAGATATGGGGTGCTTGATAACTTCTTCCTGTTTAAATCATTCTACACAGACATTAAATTTTTTATTCCGATCTGCAAAATCATGAAATTCAACAATACTATCCTGGCAAAGTTCTCTAACTAACTTATCTACTCTCATTTACAATATTTCATTCATAATCACTCTTGCAACACCCCATCCTTTTCTCCTCCACGCACTCCCTGCGAGATAAAATCCATCACTAGACTTATCGGGCACTTGTTGCGTACACAACATATATTGCTGTCCACATCAACATAGTCAAAAAAAACACTAAAATCGCTTTTACCATCTATATACCTTGAACTGATGGTTCTATAATACTACGGAAAATTTTTTCCAAAAGTTTTACTTAAATTGACATCATTTTGGCTTCTGATAGACATCTTTAAAAATTTTTAAAAGCAAAATAAAAAGCCATTTCCTCTAACAATTTCTTCACGAATTATTTTTGCCCCCTCATCGTCAAAACTAGCATCCTGCGAACTTTCTCACCACCGACTATCACATATAAGAAGTACTGCGTATAGTGACAAAATTACGCACATAAATATTTAATCGCAGTGTAAAACACTTTACTCAAAGTAGTTAATGATTAACGGTAAAAGAAATATGATGATACACAAAACTCCGACATAGTAAGTATAAGACCAACAACCTAGCAGTAAAAAGGATTCTACCGCTTACCTGAAAAATCCGAAATACAAAACCGCAAATAGAATGTCTAATACACATACTCTTACCACTACTTTAACCGCTTGTTTTAACATTTATTTTTAAAAATTTCACCGCAAGAATTCAATAAAATTCACAAATTGCAATAAAAGTCAACACATTTAAATACATCTCATGCCTCGTATTTATTTCAAAAACACCCAAATACCACTAAGAAGCGGGCGATGGGACTTGAACCCACGACCTTCTCGTTGGCAACGAGACGTTCTACCGCTGAACTACACCCGCAAAAGCTTCAACTAAACAAAACACAAACGTTCTCGTTAAATATAAAAGTGTGGAAGGGGGGTGTAAAAAAACAATGCTGAGGGCGGGATTTGAACCCGCATCCGGTTAAGGACACGCCCCTCAAACGTGCGCGTATGCCAGTTCCGCCACCCCAGCGCGCAAAAAAAACACAAACTCTATTTATTTTTCTCTTTGCCACAACACACACCACTGGCCATATGCGGCGGCGGTACATAACAGTACTTGATAGAGATACTTGGCACTATTTAACCACAGATACCATACCCATGCTTACATAAAACTTTGCAAGAAGTAATGAAGTAATCAAAAACACACAAGCCATAAAAACGGTTAGTTTATTTATAAAAGCTATTCCTGAAGGAGCACTAAAAATTTGAGCAGTTCCACCTACCCCAAAAATACCCCTGCCGCCCGTAATCCCAGCTCTTCCTGCTTGAAAAACAACTACAATAATCAACCCAACACATGTCAAGCAGTGAAAGAATCTTAAAGAAAAAAATAAAGTATTCATATCGGTTTTATTGTACTATAAAATTATACAAAACACAAAATCTACTCATCTACTATGTTATCAGGCATACAACTAATCCCTGGCAACTCTTTGCCTCCAAGAAATTCTAAAGAAGCTCCACCACCTGTGGAAATATGACTTATTCTTTTTTCCACTCCAGCTTTTTTAACTGCAGCTACAGAATCCCCTCCGCCAACAACAGATACTGCCCCTTTATCAGTCCCTTCGGCTACAAGTTTTGCGATTCCAAGTGTTCCTTTGGAAAATTTACTTATTTCAAATATTCCAAGTGGTCCATTCCAAACTATAGTTTTCGCAGATTTAATTATTTCTGAGAATTTATCTATCGACCTTAACCCTATGTCAACTCCCATAAATCCATCGGGAATCGCTTCATCTAAAGTAGTCTTTACGATAGCATCATTTGGAATGTTTTTATTTAAAAAATCAACCTTATTTGCAACTACATGATCAATCGGGAGCAAAAAATCAACTTTTCTATCCTCAGCTTTCTTAAAAAGCTTAGCAGATAAATCAAACTTATCATTTTCAACTAATGAGGTCCCCATACTAACTCCGCATGATTTTAGAAAAGTATGAGCCATTGCTCCGCCAATTATAATTGCGTCAACTTTATTCAAAAGATTTTCTATGACATCCATTTTATCGGAAACTTTTGCCCCACCAAGAATTGCCAAAAAAGGCCTTATTGGATTCTCAAGTGCCTCACCTAAAAACTTCAATTCTTTCTCAACGAGAAATCCTACTGCTGCATTCTTGACATATTTTACAATACCTACAGTTGAAGCATGAGATCTATGAACTGTACCAAAGGCATCTTGAATAAAAATCTCACCCATTGAAGCAAGTTCCTTCGCAAATGACTCCATTGCTGTCTTATCCTTTTCACCTGATCTAGATTTACCTTCCTCTTCAGGATAGAATCTGAGATTCTCTAGTAAAAGTACTTCGCCTGGATTTAAATTGCCCGCCGCTTTTTTAGACTGCACGCTTATGCAACCGCTTCCAATAAATTTAACAGGTCTTCCTAATAGCTCGCTCAAGCGAGTTGAAACTGGCATTAAACTCATTTCCGGGACAATCTTACCTTTTGGCCTCCCTAGATGAGTCATGATAATTATTGCAGCATTTTCATTTAAAAGATATTTTAGTGTTGGAACAGTTGATGCTATTCTCCCATCATCTGTTATATTAAGATTTACATCAAGAGGAACATTATAATCAACACGAATCAAAACTTTTTTTCCTCTTACATCAACATCTCTAAGCGTCTTCTTCATTTTTCACCTCACTAAAACCAAAAAACCGCCCCATACAGAACCACCTGCATGCACGGTTTTTACGCCATTTTCAATATCTAACAAGTAGACTCATCATATTGCCAAGAATTAACAATCAATTGTCCTTCCTAACTTTCAAGTTTAATCTTTAATCATTTACTTTTTTCATATAGGCAATCAAGTCCAAGATTTTGTTAGAGTACCCCCATTCATTATCATACCATGAAACAACTTTAACAAACCTATCTGTTAAGGCAATTCCGGCTTTTGCATCAAATATTGAAGTACGAGCATCACCTAGAAAGTCCGAAGATACAACCTCATCTTCAGTATAACCTAAAATACCTTTTAGCTCATTTTCAGAGGCTGACTTCATGGCAGCTTTAATTTCACCATAAGAAGTAGGTTTTACTAAATTAACTGTCAAATCAACGACTGAAACGTTAAGTGTAGGAACACGAAATGACATACCTGTCAATTTTCCATTTAGCTGCGGAATCACCTTGCCTACAGCTTTGGCTGCACCAGTAGAAGAGGGAATAATATTACCAGATGCCGCCCTGCCGCCTCTCCAGTCCTTAGCTGATAAACCATCAACTGTCTTTTGCGTAGCTGTAGTAGCATGAACCGTAGTCATCAAGCCATCCAGAATACCAAAATTATCGTTTAGCACTTTAGCAACAGGAGCCAGACAATTCGTTGTGCAAGAAGCGTTAGAAACAAATTGTGTACCTTTTTTGTATGAATCTAAATTTACACCACAAACAAACATTGGAGTATCATCTTTAGAAGGGGCAGACATAACAATATATCTGGCACCAGCACCAATATGCGCCTGAGATCGCTCCCTAGAAAGGAACAATCCTGTTGACTCCACAATATACTCAGCGTCCACGTCACTCCACCGCAAATCTATAGGATTTTTTTCTGCGGTCACACGAACAGTATTTCCATTAACGACTAAGTTATCATCCTTCACCTCAATAGTGCCTTCAAAAGCTCCATGAACTGAGTCGTACTTCAACATGTAAGCCATATATTCAGCGCTGATTAAATCGTTGATGGCAACTATCTGAACATCATTCCTTTTTTGCGCAGCACGAAACACTAAACGCCCTATACGCCCAAAACCGTTAATACCAATCCTGACCGCCATGATTTATTTCCTCCCCCACAGACCAGACTTTCACTTAAAACCACACCCCCTCACACACGCACACCAAAAGCCATTGCACGCACATTTCTGGCCAGTCCAAAAATACTTGGATTAACATGCTGAAGGCATCGATTAAGGTACCAGTTATTTTTTATTTTGTCAAATCGTTTATAAATCGCAGATAAGAGTATTATGTGTAGCCAGTTTTTAAAATTCCATTTTCACAACTCTTTAAATTAACTATTTTTAACCACTGTTCATATGTAAATTTCAATACATATAATTGTAGTGGTACCATGCAACGCGATAGCTTATATGAGGATAATACGAAGAATTGTTTCTAAAGCATATTAGAGTTTGGACATTTTGACATATTTTTTTGATACAATAGCGAAATTAGAAATTAGATATATTTGTTAACATTTTGATCTTGTTGATCTTGCAAAATACTAGAAAAAAAAATAATGAATAAACCGTATCAAAAGGCATAAGAAAGTGAACGTCGCAAAAAAAATTATCTTTCAACACTTGTTAAGCGGAAGAATGGAAATAGGGCATGAAATTGGGCTCAAAGTAGACCAGACTCTTACTCAAGACGCTACGGGTACAATGGCATATCTACATTTTGAAGCTATGGGTGTCCAAAAAGTAAAGACAAAATTATCGGTAAGCTACGTGGACCACAACACTTTGCAGTCAGGTTTTGAAAATGCCGAGGATCATAGATTTTTGCAAACTATAGCGGCAAAGTATGGGATAATTTTTTCACCTGCGGGAAATGGAATATGTCATCAGATACATCTAGAGAGATTCGGCGTCCCAGGAATGACTTTGATAGGATCGGATTCCCATACTCCAACTTGCGGAGGAATGGGAATGCTGGCTTTCGGAACTGGAGGTCTTGACGTTGCTTGTGCCATGGCAGGGCAACCCTTTTATATAACCATGCCCAAAATTGTTAAAGTTAACCTCAAAGGTAGATTGAGAGACTGGGTAAGCGCAAAAGATATAATTCTTGAGCTTTTAAAACTCCAGAGCGTCAAAGGAGGCAGAGGAAAAATATACGAATTTTCAGGTGAAGGTGTCAAAACTTTATCTATTACTGAAAGAGCAACGATTACAAATATGGGAACTGAACTTGGAGCAATTACAAGCATATTCCCATCTGACGATGTAACAAAAAACTTTTTAGAAAAACAAGGCAGGGGAACGAGTTGGATAAAAATTGAACCAGAAGAAAACACAACTTACGATGAAGAAATTGGAATAGACTTAAATACATTAGAGCCATTAATCGCTGCACCTCATATACCTGATAACATAAAAAAAGTAAAGGATTTAAAAGACGTAAAAGTGGATCAAGTGGGCATCGGTTCATGTACAAATTCATCACTTGCTGATATGCTTTTAACAGCAGAAGTTTTAAAAGGTAAAAAAATAAATAAAAATGTGAGTGTCTTTATTCTACCGGGTTCAAGACAGGTCCTTGCAATGCTTTCATATTCAGATGCATTATTCAATATTATAGAAAGCGGTGTTAGAGTTCTTGAGAGCGCATGCGGTCCCTGTATAGGTATGGGGCAGTCACCCAGGAGTGGCGCAGTATCACTTAGAACTTTTAACAGAAATTTTGAAGGAAGAAGTGGAACAGAAGATGCACAAGTATACCTATGTTCTCCAGAAGTTGCCCTTGCCGCTGCCTTGACTGGCAAGATTACAGATCCAATGAAGTACTTTAATAAAAAACCATTAATAGAAATGCCTAAAAAAATTTTCATAGATGATGCACATTTTCAGTTGCCACCTGCAGATAATTCAGAGGTAGAAGTTATAAGAGGATCTAATATTAAATCGCTAAACGAATTCACACCACTAGATAATAATTTATGTGCGAAAATAGTCTTAAAAGTTGGCGATAACATATCAACCGACCACATACTTCCAGCAGGAGCAAAAATTTTACCTTTAAGATCCAATCTTCCCGCAATATCAGAATATACTTTTGCGGCAATTGATAAAAATTTTGTGACAAGGGCAAAATCAACACCAGATGGAGTTATAGTAGCTGGAGAAAATTATGGTCAAGGTTCTTCGAGAGAACATGCCGCACTTGCTCCGCGATACTTAGGAATAAAAATAGTCTTAGCAAAATCTTTTGCAGGAATACACCTCGCAAATCTTATAAATTTTAGTATATTGCCACTGACATTTGATAATTTTCAAGATTACAATGAGATTAAACTTGACGATGAAGTCAATTTTGATAACATTAGGGACATTATTAAAGAGAATGAATCTATTATTTATACGAAGATCAGTAATATTAAAATTAAGGTAAATTGCAGCTTAACGCAAAGGCAAAAAAACATTATTTTTGCTGGCGGACTCTTAAATTGGATAAAAAAAACAACTAACTAAACATGAAATTACTGTAAAAATTATATCTCCAAGTACAAGTGTAGGGATGTGATTTATTCAAAAATAATAGGAAATTAAGTTATGGAAAACGATAGAATAAAACAGATGGTTCTACTAAAAGCTATAGCGGCAAAAGAAGCTTCGAGATCACTTGCTTCAATGAACGCAAATCAAAAAAATAAGGTACTTTCCGCGATGGCTGATGCCTTGCAGCAAAACACAAATGAAATACTCTTTCATAATAAAATAGATATTGAAGCGGCAAAAGAAGCAAAAACTAATTCAGCCCTAATTGATAGACTAACGCTAACAAAAGAACGCATAGATAATATGACAAAAAGTATAAAAGATGTTATTTTTTTGAATGATCCTATAGGAGCAGTGCTTGAAGAAAGTAACCCAATTGTTGGTCTTAATGTTAAAAAAATAAGAGTGCCTTTGGGGGTTATATCAATGATTTACGAAGCACGACCAAACGTTACTGTTGACGCTGCGGGCTTGTGTTTGAAAGCTGGTAATGCAGTAATTTTAAAGGGTGGCTCAGAAGCTATAAACTCAAATAAAATTCTCGCAAAAATAATACATGAAGCTGGACTAAAAGCAGGTATGCCGCCTGGATCAGTACAACTCATGGATACCGTAGATAGAACAGCTGTACAAGAAATTTTGAAACTCGACAATTTTATTGACTTAATAATACCAAGAGGCAGTGAAGAGCTCATTAATTTTGTAAAAAATCATTCTTTAATCCCAATTTTATCGCATGGCAAAGGATTATGCCACACATACATAGATAAAGACGCCGACGTTAATATGGCTATAAAAATCTCGGTAAATGCAAAATGCCAAAGACCTGCAGCATGTAATGCAATGGAAACATTGCTAATTCATAAAGACATGGCTCGAAAAATCTTACCCAACCTCTGCAAACTTTACAGCGAAGCTAACGTCGAGTTGAAAGGATGTAATATTTCAAAAAGCATAGTAGATTCAATTAAATCTGCAACTAAGGAAGATTGGAATACAGAATATCACGACCTTAAACTCTCGATTAAAGTAGTAAATTCTTTAGAAGAAGCAATATCTCACATAAATAAATATGGGTCAATGCACTCTGAAGCTATTGTCACAGACAATGAACAAACAGCAAATGAATTTGCTGCAAAAGTGGATGCAGCAGCTATCTTCATAAACGCTTCAACTAGACTCCACGATGGCGGTACTTTTGGTTTAGGCTGCGAAGTAGGCATCTCAACACAGAAACTTCACGCACGAGGTGCAATGGGAATTAACGAGCTTACTACCACTAAATACATGGTTAATGGAAATGGTACTACACGAAGTTAACTCGTTTTTTTACCATATCCTCCCTCTCCCCAGGAGTCACCAAAAAAAAATAAAAACAAATTATAAATCGTTTAGATTTGTTATAATCACGCGTGAATGGTAAGTTATATGAAACTAGGAATTATTGGTCTCCCTAATGTAGGAAAGTCAACATTGTTTAACTCTATAACAAAAGCTAACGCTCGAGTAGCAAACTATCCTTTTTGCACTATTAGTCCAAATACAGGTACAGTCTTAGTTCCTGACAAACGTTTAGATTTTCTTGAAAAACTTTACAAACCTAAGAAAAAAATTCAAGCAGTAGTAGAATTTGTAGATATTGCAGGACTCGTAAAAGGAGCGTCACACGGAGAAGGGTTGGGCAATCAATTTTTAGAGCACATAAGGAAAACCTCTGCAATAGTTCATGTGATAAGATGTTTTGAAGATAAAAGTATTGCTCATGTTACGGGAAGTGGTGTTAATCCATTAAGAGATATGGAAATTATAGAAACTGAGCTTATATTGGCGGATTTGGAGTCAATGTCAAAAAAGCTTGAAAAACTTGAAAAAAGTACTAAGGTCAACGATAAAAAAACACTTGTCGAAAAACAGCGTCTTGCAATAAGGATAAAAACTCACCTTAATAAAGGAAGTCCTGCTATAAATCTTGAACTCACCACTTATGAAAAAACAATGCTAAAGGATTTTTTTTTAATAACATCAAAACCCATTTTATACGTTTGTAACGTTTCAGAAAATGACTTGCCTTTAATGGAAAATAAATACACAAAAATCGTGAGGGAAAAATTAAAAAAAAGTCATGCACAAGCAATAACTATATGCGCAAAAATCGAAGCGGAACTCTGTGAACTTTCTGAAAATAATCAAAAAACCTTCTTAAAAGATTTAGGATTAAAAGAGCCCGCTCTTAATCGCTTAATAAAATCAGGATATGAGTTACTTGGACTTGCAACATTTTTCACCGCGGGAGAGGATGAAGTAAGAGCATGGACTATAAAGAAGGGGGTATTGGCTCCACAAGCAGCAGGTACAATACATTCAGATTTTGAAAGAGGATTTATAAGAGCTGCCGTTATGAATTTTGACGATTTAACTAGACTTGGTAGTGAAAAAGCCGTAAAAGATGCTGGATTGTTAAAAAACGAAGGAAAAGAATATTTAGTTGAAGATGGCGACGTAATAGAGTTTCGTTTTAATGTATAAAATTGCAAAAACGTATCTTTGATTTTACTTGTGCGATCAACTTCTGTACCCCTCAATCATCCTTGGATTAGATATAAAACAAACATCCAATACATCTTACATCTATTTGAATCAAAGTCAATCAGTTTGATTAATGAAATATAAATTTGTAGAATCCTTGTATGAGTCTAGGCCATTTTTTAGTTTTATGAACATGTAATTTTGTTCCCGTGATAAAGCACAATGTTGTAGTGCGCGTGGTTGGTACTTTAGTGTAGTGGGTTTTGTTGTGCTAACAGCTTAAACAGGATCTTATGCACTTTATTGAAGAGGAGTATAGAAAGGATGAAAAGATTTTTTGTAGTGGTACTGATAGCGACTTTTATGACACTAAACGTTTTTGGGGCACAAAAAGTTGCAGATCAAACTTTAGCGATAGTGAATGGGGCACCTATTTTCGCATCGGACTTTAACAAATCGTTTACGTTTCTACTTGGAGTGTACAAGCAAACCTTTCCTCTCGAAGATCAAACAGATCAAAAAATTAGAGAATTAAAAGACTTTGTCCTAAACGAAAAAATTGATGAAATCCTCCTACTGCAAGAAGCGAAGAAGCAAAAAATTAAGATCTCTAAAAAAGAAATTGATGATAGTATTAGAGAGTTTAAAAAACAATTTAAGGATGAACACGAGTTTAATTTATGGCTTAAAAAAACGAATATAACAACTGTGGATTTTGAAAATAGACTCATATCCACGAGACTCTTAAGAAAAACAGTAGGGCCTAATGTAAAAATGCCAACCGAAAATGAATTAAAGACTTTTTATGGTAAAGTTCTTGCGAGAGTAAAAAATACAAAACTAAGTCTTTCAACACATTCACCTGAAGATCGTTTGGCTGCATTTATTGCCGACGATATAAAAATGAAGTCTAGCGAATGCGTAAAAGTAAAACATATTTTTATAAGCTGCCCAAAAAATGCAACTAGTTCTAAAATAAAAATAGCACGAGAAAAAGTTGCAATTGTTAAAAAGGAACTTCAAAAACAACATTTTGCAGATGTTGCAAAACGCTATTCTGAGGACTCACTTTCTAGAAAAAAAAGCGGTGGTTCAGGACTAATTATAAAAAATGATAAAAATTGTCATCCAAGCATAAGTAAAGTCGCTTTCAGTACAAGAGTTGGTGATCACACCAAAGAACCTATAAAAACAGAGTTTGGATATCATTTTATAAGGGTCGAAGGAAAATACGCAGGTAAAAATGTAGCTTTTGATGACGTTAAAAATGATATATCTCGAGCTTTACATAGCTATAACCTTACGAAAGCTGTTGAAAATTATGTCCATGATTTAAGATCAAAAGCAAATATTAAAATAAATAATAAGATTTGATAAATGTATGAAATAAATGATTAAACCTCGTCTAGCAATTACCTTGGGTGATCCTGCGGGTATAGGTCGCGAAATAGTTCAAAAAGCTGTAAATTCTCCAATTATAAAAAGAATTTGTAGTCCTGTTGTGTTTGGCGATACGATTTTTTCTGGTCATTTTAGAAATACTGAATTTATCCCATCCTCTAATGACGGAAGTTTATTGAAAGTAGGACGTCCGTCAACAAAAGGTGGAATAATTGCAGTGTCTGCGATATATGAAGCCACAAAGTACTGCATGAATGGCAAGGCTTTTGCTCTTATTACAGCTCCAGTTTCAAAAGAATCATTTAAAATGGCTGGAGTAAAACACCCAGGACATACAGAGTTACTCGCATCTCTTACTAAAAGCAAAAAAGTTGTAATGATGATGGCTTGTGGAAATATGCATGGCGTTATGGTTACAAGACATATTCCTATCGAAAAAATATCTAAAAACATAAAAACAAAAGATATAATTGAAACTGTGAACTTAAGTGTAAGTTTTCTAAAAAAGATGGGTAAAAAAAATATAAAAGTCGCTTTGTGTGGTTTAAATCCACACGCTGGTGATAATTCAATTTTGGGTTTTGAGGAAAGGAAATTTATATTACCAGCATATAAAGTATTAAAAAAAACAGGTACTGATATAACAAAACCAATGTCTGCAGATTCAGCTTGGTTAAAAGCCAAAAATGGACAATATGATTTGGTATGTTCGATGTATCACGATCAAGCGATGATACCTCTGAAATGTATTGATGATACGAAAATAGTAAATGTCACAATTGGTCTTCCTTTCATAAGAACATCTCCCGGACACGGAACGGCATTCGATATTGTAGGCAAGAATAAGGCGAATGCAAGTGCAATGAAGGAAGCAATATTATACACCCTACATTTTTGTAATGTCTAAAATGTCTAAATAATTACCACAATCTAATTATATGCATTTTATTTGACAAATTTAGAGTATCCATCTCCGTCGAGCTTGAGATTTACAACTCTTTTTAAACTTGTGCCTATGGCCTAATATTGTAGGACAGCTATATTAACACTTTTATTAAAATTAAAAAAAAAACTAAAAGTAAAAAGAAAATTTTTTGACTCTATATTAAAAATTTAAAAATGAAATTGTACTTCAAAGCACCAGCAAAAATTAATTTTTTTTTAGAAGTTATAAATAAAAGAGATGACGGGTATCACAATTTGAAAAGTGTTATGCAAACTGTTAGTTTATATGATGAACTTTTTTTCGAACTTACGGACAGTAAAGTTTTACTTGAATGTAAAAATGAGCATTTACCTCATTTACCTATTGATAAAGAAAATATTGTTTATATAGCAGCACAAATGCTTAAGGAATACTACAGCATAAATAAAGGCGCAAGAATATGTTTAAAAAAAGAAATTCCTATCAAAGCCGGCCTAGGAGGTGGCTCCTCTGACGCTGCCTCAACACTTAAAGCTTTAGTCAAATTATGGAATATAAAAACATCAAAAGATAAACTAGAAAAAATTGCTGCAAAACTTAGCGCTGACGTTCCCTTTTTTCTTACAGCTGGAACAGCTCTATGCGAAGGAATAGGAGAAATCATTACTCCGTTAAAAAATATTGAAAAATTGAACATAGTTCTTGTAAATCCAAACTTTGGACTCAGTAGTAAAGATGTATACAAAAAAATCAAATTTCCGTTGACAAGTCAAGTTAAAATTAATAGTATAATTTCTTCCATTAGTAACGGATCTTTTAATAGAAATGGAGTCTTTGATTGTTGTTTTAATAGATTTGAAGAATTCGTTTTTCCTGGCTATCCTGAAATAGCAAGAATTAAAAAAGTTCTAAATGAATTGGGTTGTGTAAGTCTTATGTCAGGCTCTGGCACAACAGTTTTTGGAATTTATAATAATGAATCTAAAACTGAAAAGCTTAAATTGGAACTTAACAAATATAAATGGAAAACTTGGTTTGTCAATACAATTTAGTTAAGATTTTTTGTATATTTTATACATCACACATCAGGATTCCGGGATTGTGTAATGGTAGCACAAGGGAATTTGGATCCCTTTGTCTAGGTTCGAATCCTAGTCCCGGAGTACCTCAAAATGAACGGCAACACTGTAAGCAATAGCGAGTTGTAAAGTGTAAAGATTAAATACTCCAATTTAGCTTTGTTTTTAAAGTTTCAAAGTAAGATTTACTACAATTTTTTATGAGTTTAAGTTGTTTTTTGTATAAATAAAACTTTACTTTTGCTCCGTTAGGAAGAGTATAGTTATCTTGTCCATCTATCGATATTATAATTTTTCCGTTATTATCCTTGTTCTTCGTAACGAATGAGACATTGCATCTATCAGACAATATCATCGGCCTTTGCGTTAATGTATGAGGAGAAATAGGAGTAAGAATTAATACTTGGAGGTTGGGATAAACTATAGGTCCTGAAGCAGCGAGAGAATACGCAGTTGATCCTGTAGGTGTTGCAATAATCATCCCATCGCATTTATACTCGGCCGTAAAGTTTTCATCTATACTGACGTCTACTGTAATAAGTTTTCCGCCCGATAAAGAGCGTAACACGCAGTCGTTAGCAGCTATTATTTTTATCTTTTTATTTCTATATTCAAATTCCGCAGAAAGCAGAATTCTTTTTTCAATCACAAAACCTGAAGAAAAAATATTTTTTAAAATTACAAATATTTCACTTGTATCAGCATCTGTCAAAAATCCAAGAGAGCCAAGATTTATACCTTTTATAGGAACTGATAGCGGTGAAAACGTTCTTATAACTTTAAGCATTGTGCCATCACCACCTATTGATAAAACAAAGTCAACTTTCCTAGCTTTAACCGATAAAGAGTCATTAACAAATGCCCTGCATCTATTCTGTTTAAGCCAAAAAGCAATTTCAAGTGCAAGTTTCTTTGCATTCGCTTTTGATTTATTATAAATAACTCCAGCACTGTATTTCATAATTCTTTCCAAACACAACTACATTCAAACAACTTTACTGGGGAACAAAAAGTATTTGTTTAAACACTCCTCTTTTAGTGTCGTAGTAAAAAGAAGCTTTACCCTAGAAGTTAACTATTTTAGTCTTAAGAACATAAAGCTTTTTTTAATAAGCATCACCCCCCCCCTAACATATCACGCTAAAATACAAAAGCAAAATTTTTTAAAATAGTCAGACTTAGATTTCATATATTCAAACTGAAATAGACTCAAGCCCCCCTCCGTAAACATTTATTTTATATCTCCATAAGATATTGAAGAGGGTATGTCGTTGGTGAATTCATGATAATTTTTTATTTATTATATGGAGTCCACATTCACAGTTTTCGTTTTCAATACAAACTTTTTACGTCCTTTACAATTTACGACATAGAAATAGCCATGCCTTCGACAGAGATTATAGTATCATCAAACTTATAAGGAGCGCTTCTTTTTTTAAGAGAATATCTATAACAAAGTCGGTGCAAGAGCATGAGCAATGAGAATTACTATAAATGGTCTTTCATGCGACATTTTAATCATAGATAGGCTCGTAATTGATTTTTATTATATCAAAATTGATATAATCATAATAATGAAAAACAAAAATATATCAAAAATCGGTGAATTTGGATTAATAGATAGAATAAAAACCCAATTCACAAATATAAGTACTGATAGAAATATCACTGCAAATATAGGTGATGACAGTTTTTGCTTCAAATCTGGTAAAAACAATATTTGTATAACAAAAGACATGCTAGTTGAAGAAGTTCACTTTAAAAAAGAATGGATAAGTCCTCAAGAACTTGGTAAAAAATCGATTGAAGTGAATGTGTGTGATATAGCTGCTATGGGAAATATAATTCCCAAATACGTATTTATAGGGTTGGGGGTTCCATCAAAAACACCAGAAATGTTTATCAATAACTTGTACAAAGGTTTTAAAAAAACATGCGATAAATATAAAATAGCGATAGCAGGCGGCGATATTGTAAAATCTGATAGAATCGTAATTTCTGTTACGCTTGTTGGTATGGGAAAACAGGAAGTAATTAAAAGAAATAGTGCTGAAGAGGGGGACTTAATTGGCGTAACAAACACTTTTGGAGATGCCGGAGCAGGAATCACTCTTCTATATAAACACGGAATAAAATACAAATATAATAAAGCCCAGCGTTATTTAATTTTAAAGCAAAACAATCCCAAAGCAAGACTCAAAGAAGCATGGAAAATATCAGAATATTTAACTTCCTTAACAGACGCTTCTGATGGATTATATATTTCTGTTAATCTGCTTGCAAAAGATTCTAAAAAAGGAGCAGAAATTAATATGAACAAAATTCCAATTTCATCAAATTTAAAAAAGGTTTTTAAAGAAGATAAAGAACAGCTGAATTTTGCACTATTTGGTGCGGAAGACTATGAACTCGTCTTCACAGTCCCGGACTTAAAAGCAGAACTTTTAAAAAAATTAATTCCTAAAATTTCATATATAGGTGTTATTAATTCTTCAAATGAAATAAGATATTTTTATAATGGCAAAGAGCAAAAAATTAAATATTCCGGCTATAAACATTTTTAGTAAGAATATTTTTATTACAAAAACTCCACAAGAAACCAGAAAATTAGGTAAAAAATTTGCTGCGGTATTAAAGGGTGGGGATATTGTTTTTTTAAAAGGCGAGTTTGGAAGCGGAAAAACAACTTTTACACAAGGAATTGTAAAGTTCCTTTGCAATAAAGATTTTGCGAGAAGTTCAAGTTTTACACTTATAAGAGAATATAATACAGCTAACTTAAAACTTTTTCATATAGATTTATACAGACTTGCCCCTTCCATTGTTTGGGACATTGGGATAGAAGAATATCTTTATGGCAAAAATATTTCAATTGTCGAATGGGCGGATAGGCTCCTAGGGGCAGAAAACGATAACCACTGGAATGTCGAAATTAAAAACATGAATACAAAAAGAAAAATAAAAATAGAAAATAGAAAATGAAAATTCTGGCTATAGAAACTTCTGGAAAAACATTTAGTTTAGCTATAAATGAATGTGGAAGAAATGTTGCTTCATTTTATTATGACTGCGGAAACGCACACTCTGAAATGATTATTCCAGCAATGGAAAGATTACTAAAGGATACTAGAAATACTTGCCAAGACATAGATAAATTTGCAGTATCTATAGGACCTGGAAGTTTCACTGGAATAAGAGTCGGCATAACTATGGCAAAGACGTTTGCCCAAGCTTTAAACAAACCTATTGTCGCCGTTGATACTTTATCAATCTTAGAAAAATCTTCTATCAAAATTAAAGGAACAAAAATAATCTCAGCAGTAGATGCTTTAAGAAATGAAGTTTATGTTAAAGAAGGTAAGAAAATTGTTATAAAAAATATAGACTCATTTATTGAAACCTTAAAAAAACATAAAAATAATTTACTACTTATAGGAAATGCCACAATATCCTATAAAAAAAAGCTTACTAAAGAACTTGGTGTATATAGTATTTCCTTACCTTATAATATGCATATGCCACAGGCACATGTACTAGCAACAATAGCCTACCAATCTGAAAAAAGTACAACAAGTTATTCAAAAGTAATACCACTTTATATACGTAGATCATGGGCTGAAGAGAATAACAGCAGCTTTAATAAATAAATTAATATTCAGTTTTAGTTTTTTCATAAGGGTTACTATGTACCCTAGTGGTCTTGCTTGCGAAGCTATTACTTTCCATATTTTTATTTTTAAAGTTTTTTAAAAATTTCAACCCTAAAAACAACAACATTGGAATTTATAGACAAAATCTTTAAAACCCTTGTATCCCCACAATATCATGTAAAAAACATCCATCTCACCTATTTTACTTTTAAATATTTTTTAAAAAGTCCTACCTAAATCTCTTTTAGTAAAATCTCGTACTTTTTTACATTTTCTATTACATGAAGCAGAATCAACAACAAAAGTTATTCTTCAAGAACACTCATATTGCGTTTAAAACATCTTCCCAATTATTTTAAAATTCTCTCTTGGAGCGATTTCTCTAGCGAAAGAATACAAAAAATAAGGCAAGAATCTAATTAACTCACTAAAATATTCGAAATTCTCGCACCATTTTTCTTAAAAAACCTAATACGTTTTTCATTTGTCACATATATATTTTTCACAACCATGTAAAAAATTCTAAAATCTGAGCTCTAATATATCGCAATTGTACGCAACAGCAAATTACACTGCAAGCACAACTACACTATAAGAACGCTAGCACCTTTCTGGACTTAAGTGTTTGGACAAATGATCAAATATTTACCTCTCAATATTTTTATGCATATCGCTCAATCACTTCTCTCACAAACAAAAGACTTACTTATATAATCTCTTCTGAATTATATAGTTATAAACTTTTTTATCAAGTAAAGAAGCTGCCTTCCTACGGTCTAATTTTATGAATTCTCTTACTTTGGTAGAAGAAATATCCTCAATTTCCTTATCTATAAAAATACATCTATCCAGATACTCAGCATCATTATTTATTGCAATATTAGCCCTCTTAGCGATTATAAATCTGTAGTGAGCTACAATGTAATCTATATTCTTCCAAGTAGATAGGTTTAAAAAAGAATCGGAACCTATAATTATGTATATTTCATCCATAGAGTACAAACTTTTAAAATGGTCTAAAGTTTGGTACGAATATACAATCCCTTTTTTTTGAGCCTCATAACAACTGACTCTAGCTTTATGTATATTGTATGTTACGAGTCTTAGCATTGAAATTCTATCCTCAATACCTGCATACTGTTGTTGCTTATGAGGTGGTGCATAAGCAACAACAAAAATTAATTCTTTTAAATCAAAACGCTTTAGCGCAAGACCTGCAATTTGAATATGCGACTTATGGACGGGATCAAACGAGCCTCCAAAAATTGCTATTTTACTCATTTATAACTCCCCCACCTTCCATCGCAATTAATTTGCAACAGATTACCACGAACTCTCTAATATTAATTCCCAACTCCATATATTATTCCGTATACTATTATAAGTAAAATTATACAAATAACAAATCTCAATTTTTTAATTTGAAAATCAAAAATAAAACAATCTTAAACTTTTTTATTTTACTAAGATTATCCTCTAGTTATTACTATCATCCAAATTCCATTTTGAGTCAAAAGAATAATGGTATTTACACATGTACAATTTTTATGATATCATGCGAGCAGAGTTTGCGCACGAAAAACATCTCTTGTTTAATTCGCGGGCACCACAATGGGATCTTTTGATCCTTGAGTAAGACCTGAGAAAATAGCAAGGTCTTTTGACGGTTTGAGCGCCTGACATAGATGGCATCGTGAGTGAGTGTAGAAGTTTCTATTCTTATAGTTTTTTTAGGTATGTGTTATTGTAGTGTAGTGCTTCCTATGGAAATTTTTGTCTAGATGGAGGTTGGGATATGGTGTCATGAACAGGGATATCTTTAGCATTGCAGGTATTGAGCTTGAGAGTAGAATTTTTATAGGAAGTGGAAAATTTCAAAATAATGCACTTATACCTAAAATAATTGAGTCTTCGCAAGCACAGGTTATGACTGTAGCTGTAAGAAGGTTTGACTTTGCGAACCCCCAAGAAAATATTTTGAACTATATGCCGAAGAACGTTTACGTAATGCCAAACACCTCAGGTGCAAGAAATGCTACTGAAGCAATACGCATAGCACGAACTGCAAGAGCCGCCATCAAGACTAATTTAATTAAAATAGAAATAATTAACGATAATAAGTATCTTCTGCCTGACAACTATCAAACTTCACGGGCATGCGAAGTACTTTCAAAAGAAAATTTTAGTGTGTTTGCCTACATGAACGCCGACTTATATGCAGCGAGAGATATGCAAAATGCCGGAGCAGTAGCGATTATGCCTTTGGGTGCGCCTATCGGTACAAATAAGGGATTAAGAACAAGAGAAATGGTGAAAATTTTAATTGATGAAATTGATACTCCAATAATAATTGACGCAGGATTAGGTAAACCATCAGATGCTTGCAAATGTATGGAAATAGGGTGCAGCGCAGTTATGATAAACACTTCAATCTCCTCAAGCCAAAACCCTATTTTAATGGCTGAAGCGTTTAAGTACGCAGTGAGCGCGGGCAGAAAAGCATTTCTTGCGAAGGTTGGGGCAGTATCGGATAAAGCAAGAGCATCATCTCCACTAACAGAATTTTTATATGACAAATAACAACTCTAAAACAAATCGATTACATTAGGCTTTTTATAAAGTTTAGGACGTGTTGTATGACTTTTTACGACATAAAACAAAAATACAGTAAATTTAATTTTGAAAAATATATAAAAAGTATTTCTGACAAAATGGTCGAAAATTCTATACAAAAAGAAATTTTGGACGATATGGATTTTTTGAGTCTTTTATCGCCAAAAGCTTCGAATCACATTGAAGAGATGGCGCAAAAAGCACATGAAATATCGGTTAAATATTTCGGTAAATGTATACTTTTATATGCCCCCTTGTATGTCTCAAATTTTTGTATAAATAATTGTGTTTATTGCGGATTCTCGACAATAAATAAGATTAAACGAGAGGTTCTTTCTTACGAGGAAATTAAAGAAAATTGTAAAGTAATTTCAAGCTACGGACTTCATCATATTCTTCTTGTTACTGGAGAAAGTAATATAAAAACTCCAATAAGTTATCTGAGAAAATGTGTTGAAATATTGAAGGATTATTTTGAGGGAATAGACATAGAAGTTTACCCGTTGGATGAATCGGAATACAAAGCACTAGCAGATTCAGGAGTTGATGGACTTACAATTTATCAGGAAACTTATAATGAAGATCTTTACAAACTCCTCCATACCAAAGGAGAAAAGTCGAATTATAAGTATCGTCTAGAAACATGTGAAAGAGCAGGGAAAGTAAATTACAGAAATTTAAATGTGGGTGTACTGCTTGGATTAAATGATTTTATAAGTGATATTTTTTTTGCTGGCATCCACGCAAAATATCTTCAAATAAGATTTCAGTCAGCGGAAATTGGCATATCTTTTCCAAGGTTCAGACCGGCTAAAGGAACGTATCAACCCAAAACACTAATATCTGACAAAGATCTTACCCAAGCAATCTGCGCAATAAGACTTTTTATAAATCGTATAAACATAAATATATCTACTAGAGAAAGCAAAGAATTAAGGAATAATTTAATACCACTAGGTATTACAAAAATGTCAGCAGCATCAAGTACTGAAGTAGGTGGCTACACAAAAAGAGGACAATCTGAAGGACAATTTAAAGTAAAAGATGCAAGTACAGTTGATAAAGTAAAAGAGATGATATATAAGAAAGGTTATCAGCCAATAATGAAAGACTGGATCACATTATAAAAAAACAAATCCCCGAAGGTTTATATGCAATAACCGCAGAAAACTTTTCGAATGGCAAAGATAATATCACTGTGGTGAAAGAAATGTTAGATTCAGGAATAAAAGTCCTACAATATCGCGATAAGCATAAATCAAAACTCGAAAAATTAAAACAATGCGAAATCATAAGGAAATTGACATTAAATTACGAATGTCTTTTTATAGTAAACGACGATATAGATGTGGCTCTAGCCGTCCAAAGTGATGGAGTGCACTTGGGACAAGAGGATTTACCTATCTCAAAAGCTAGAGGAATTGTAGGGGGTAATATGATCATAGGGGCATCTAGTCATTCTCCTGAACAAGCAAAATCTGCCGTTAAATATGGAGCAGATTATATAGGAGTAGGGCCAATATATAAAACTTTTACAAAGGAGAATGTCGTAGATCCCGTGGGACTTGGATATTTAAGTTTCTGCATGAAAAATATTAAAATACCAAAAGTGGCAATAGGAGGTATTAAACTCTCGAATCTAGCAGAAGTCTGCAAATACAACCCAGAAAACATATGCATGGTGACAGAAATAACATTGGCACAAAACATAAAATTCATAATAAGAAAAGCACAGGAGATAATAAAAATGATTAACGTCAAAATTAACGGACAAAACAAGAGATTAGAAGATAAAACAAAAATAGCTGATTTTTTAAAAAACAATAATATCGATCATATAGGAGTAACAGTTGAACATAATTCAGAAATTGTCAATCCGGAAGACATTACGAGGATTGCACTAAAAGAAGGAGATGTATTGGAAGTATTAAGATTTGTGGGAGGTGGGTAAAAGTGCAAATACAAGTAGATATAGAAAGGTATAAAAGACAAGTATTAATTGAGACTATAGGAAAGCACGGTCAACAGAAACTTTTCAATGCGAGAGTGCTTGTGTGTGGAGCAGGAGGGTTAGGTGGCCCTGCACTTGCTTATCTTACAGCAGCAGGGATAGGTAATATAGGCTTATGCGACTTTGACGTTGTAGAGTCAAGCAATTTAAACAGACAGATTCTTTACAACTATGCAGATATAAAGAAGCAAAAAGCACCTGTTGCAAAAAAAAGGCTGGAAAAATTTAATCCTGATGTTAAAGTTGAAATATATTCAGAGAAGCTTATAGAGAAGAATGCAAATGATATTTTTAAAAATTACGATGTTGTAATAGACGCAGTTGACAATTTTCAAAGTAGATACTTGATAAACGCAGCAGCTTATGAAACTTCCGTGCCATTAATATGTGGGGCCGTATGTGAATTTGAAGGAATTTTAACTGCAATAATTCCCAAAGAAAATACGAGTTGTTTCCAATGTATATACCCTGAAAAGCCTTCAGCAGAATTTACATCAAAAACATTTGGTATTCTTGGAGCAATAGCAGGAGTAATAGGTTCCATGCAAGCTTTAGAAGCAATAAAACTTATTTTGGGGATGCATTGTCTTAAAAACAAAATTTTAATTTTTAATGGTGCAGAAAATACATATAGGATTAGAACTATCTCAAAAAGAAAGGATTGCCCCATTTGCATATAAATGCAATATTTTGTAGAATTCTGTGGCTTTATTAAGCATAGTTTTAGGCTAATTGGAGGAGTATTAATGACAAAACTTAAAACAGGTAGACATACTTCCTCTCTTAAAGAGGCGAGAAAAGCGGAAAAAAGAAGTAAAAGGAATATGATAATAAGAAGTAGAATAAAAACTGCAAAAAAAAGAGTTGAAACAGCAGTAAGCAATAATAACTTAGAGATGTCACAAGAACAACTGAAGCGAGCTTTTTCGGAATGGGATAAAGCAGCAAAAAAAAACATAGTGCACTTTAAAACTGCTTCAAATCAAAAGGCAAGGCTATCCAAACTCGTAGCAAGAAACAATAACAAACAACAAAAACAGAGACCGATAATTTAAAATGCAGGATGCTTATATCTATACTATCTATTATGCTATTGTGATTTGTATAATGAAGCAGTGTTTGCCTGTAATTATTTATTTGCAAATAAATAATGCGACCTTTTCTAAAGTCGATGCTGCATCGTTGTTACCAGTTTTGATTACAGCATCAGCTTCTAATATGATTCTTAAACTTTTTTTTAATGATTTTATGTCGTGTTTTTTTAAATTCGAAAAGAAAACTTCTGCGTAGAATTTATTTACGCCAAGTGTAGAAGCGACTTTAGTAGAAGACATACGTTGTTCCTCAAGCATACTTTTCGCATTGAGCATCCTTCTAACAGATGAAGAAATCACAGAAAGAATCACTAAAGGCTCTTCTCCCATATTTACAAGCTTTTCTAAAACAAGTATAGATTCTTTTAAATTCTTTGACTCAAGATTCAAAGACAAAACATATATGCTTTCTTCTATGGTATACCTACCGATTTTTTTTAAGTCATCTTGTGTGATATTTTTTTTGTTTTTACCCACAAATAACGATAGTTTTTCTATCTCATTTGAAATATTTAATAAACCAGTTCCGTTCTCGTCAATAATCCTCAAAACTACGTCATCTGAAACAATTTTTCCCTTTAAAGCAAACTCACTTTTCACAAACTCTTTTATTTCATTTTTATGTCTTTTCCTACAATCTATAGAAACACAATTTTTAGAATTAATGCATTTATCTATAAATTCTTTCCTTTTCGTAATAGTTTCTTTATTTAAATTATCTGAATACAAAAGCACAAGACACGATGTCTCCAAAATATTTGATAGATAATTAGTGAGTTTTTCAGCATCAATAACCCTAATCTTATTAATAGCTTTAACAACAATCATCTTCTTGCCATTTAAAAAAGGAAGTGTTTTAAGGGAACTTAAAATATCCTCTATACATGCTTCAGAAGCATAAAAAACTTCTTTATTTAAATCATCCACACCAAGGAATTTTTCTATTTTCTTAAGGCATAAATCTACAAGATAGGACTCTTCACCTACAAACAAGTAAATAGGCGATAACTTTCCAACAGATATCAATTTATTAAAGTCTTGAAGTTTCAATAAAGACATAATTAAAAAACTATAAAATTTTGAATAACATCAATGATTTTTTTTTCTTACAAACCCATTACAATTAACTCACATCTTAATCACTTGTAATTTAAATACCTCAAAAATTTTTTAGGTATACCAGCAATTAAAGTGTTTTAACTATTCGTCTTATAATATTTCTTGAAAATCTTTCCCAGATATTCTCTCTAGTGCTTTTTAAATTTGCTGCGTAATCCATTTGCATACCTTTCATATTCGATTCAGTCCACAAAATTATATTTTTATTTCTATTAACAAGCGAAACACTCACTACAATTATGATTTCATATTGGCCAGAAGGATTATTATCTCCAAGAGCAAAAAGTTTATTCACAATATATCGTTTAATCGTAGCACTCAAAATCCCATCTGACTCCTCTTTAGTATTTACAGGACAAATGCGTCCATCTTTTAACATCTCCTCAATGACAGCATTTGCAAACCCAACTTCAAGTCCAATTTCACTGGTAGAGTTTCTAAACGGTTTAACATATACTTTTTTAACATGTTCTGGCAAAATCCTTGTAACCGGACTGCAAGATAAAAAAAGCGCCAAAGGAATCAAAAAAAATGCTAAAACTTTTTGCATAAATTCTCATTCCTTTAAAAGATTATCCAGTAACTATAGCGATTATCTTATTCTTAATATAAATAAATTTTAAAATTTTCTTATCTTTTAAATATAGTGTAATTTTTTTATCTCTCTCCACAATTTCTCTAACCCTTTCTTCGCCAACTCCCACGCAGACAACTACCTTCCCTCTTAACTTTCCATTTATTTGTATAGGAAGCTCAACATAAGACTGTTTTATAAAGTTTTCCTTAAAGACAGGCCAAAAATGCTCCGACACATACTCCTTACACCCTAACATTTTCCATATTTCTTCACAAATATGAGGCGCGAATGGTGTCATCATAAGCACAATATTTTTATATACTTCAAGAGACACCCCGTCATCATTTAAATGATACTTATAAGCGTATAAGACATTTACAAGCTCCATAATAGAAGAAATAGCGGTATTGAACTGAAATTCTTTTTCAATGTCATTGGTAACTTTTTTAATTGTTCGATGCATTATTCTCAGAATATTCGTTTTGTCTTTTTCAGATGCAGAAATTTCAGATTTTATATGAACTACATCATAAAGACGCCATATCCTATTTATGAACCTCCGACATCCCTCAAGATTTTCTACAGACCAATCGAGCTGTTTTTGTGGCGGAGCAGCAAAAAGAATAAAAAGTCTTATTGTGTCTGCACCATATCTTTCAATTAGCTCATCAGGAGCAACAACATTACCTTTTGACTTAGACATAGCATTGCCATTCAAAGTAACCATACCTTGGGTCAAGAGATTTTTAAAAGGTTCACCGTGTTTTACTACGCCTAAGTCCCTCATAAATTTGTACCAGAATCTTGAGTATATCAAATGCATGCAAGCATGTTCTATGCCACCGATATATTGATCTACCGGCATCCAATAATTCACTTTTACACTATCAAACACAATATTATTATTATGAGCATCACAATATCTCGCATAATACCACGAAGAATCTACAAAAGTATCCATTGTATCAGTTTCTCTTTTAGCACTCATGCCACATTTATGACACTTTACATTAATAAAATTTTCATTCAACTTTAATGGAGACTCTCTTTCTCCTGTAAATTCAACATCCTCAGGAAGAAGTACTGGTAAATCTTTTTCAGGAACAGGAATGATACCACAAACCTTACAATGAATCATAGGTATAGGGGTTCCCCAATATCTTTGCCTTGACACAAGCCAATCTTTAAGTTTAAAATTTGCTGTCTTCTTACCATAATCTTGTTTTTCAACCCACTCCGAAATCAAGCTAGATGCCTTAACAGATTTTAATCCATTAAATTGTCCTGAATTTATAAGTATTCCGTCACCTTCATAGGCATCATGTTCAGATATGTCATCAGTCTCAAATTCACAGTTGCTGTCTCTTCTTATCACTTCAATCATAGATATATTATACTTCTTCGCAAATTCCCAATCCCTCTGATCATGAGACGGCACTGCCATGACCGCACCAGTAGCGTAATCTGTTAAAACATAATCTGCAACAAAAATCGGGATTTCTTTTTTAGTAACAGGATTTATCGCACCAATTCCCTCAAGTTTCACACCGGTCTTTCCTTTACTTGAAGATCTCTCAATGTTAGATTTTTTTTGACTTACAGTTACATATCTCAAAACCTCGTTGTAATTTGTAATTCTAGACTTCATTTTTTCAACAATTATATGTTCTGGAGCTACAACTATAAAAGTTACGCCGAAAAGTGTATCTGGTCTCGTAGTAAATACCCTCAATCTTTCATCAGTTTCTTTCAATGTAAAATAAATTTCCAAGCCATAAGATTTTCCTATCCAATTTTTTTGCATCGATACAACCTGCTCGGACCATCCAACAAGCTGTTCATGGCCTTCTAAGAGTTCACTAACATAATCCGTAATTCTTATAAACCACTGTTCCAAATTTTTATATTTCGTATGACCACCACACCTCCAACACAAGCCACCTAAAACTTGTTCATTCGCAAGAACTGTGTTGCATGATGAGCACCAGTTAACATTAGCATTTTTTCTAAAAACTAAACCTTTTTCCCACATCTTTATGAAAAACCATTGATTCCATTTATAATATACTGGGTCACATGTGGTAATTTCTCTATCCCAATCGTAAGAAATACCAAGAGGTTTAAGTTGTCCTTTCATGCGCAAGATATTTTGTTTGGTCCATTTCGCAGGATGAATCCCGTTTTTTATAGCTGCATTTTCGGCAGGAAGTCCAAAAGCATCCCAACCGATGGTATGTAAAACATTTTTCCCCTTCATCCTATTAAAACGTGCAAAAACATCTCCTATAACGTAATTCCTAACATGCCCCATATGTAAACTACCGGATGGATAAGGAAGCATAACTAAGCAATAATATTTTTCTTTGCCAGGTTGTATATCACTCGAAAAAATTCTGTCTACTTCCCACTTTTTTTGCCATTTCTCTTCTACTTCAATATGATCATAACCCACCATTTATTACCTCAACCAAGAATGCACTATACTCCTAAAATTAAAAATCTAACTTCAATTTTTCTTGCCGCCATAATACCGCATTCCATTCTTACAAATATATCACACTAACGAACAGAATAATTATATCAATATCCAATAAATAACAGTCTAGAACTAGAAAATTATACAGTTAAAGTGCTCCTAGTGCTTCTTTTATCAAATTCTCTGTAGTAAGACCATATTTTTCCCTTAGAATCCTCAAATCCCCGTGTTCTATAAATTTATCTGGAAGACCTATGCACTTTACAACAGCTCCTTCATTACACAAAAAAGCTTTTATACTTTCCCCAAATCCCCCTATCAAAGTATTCTCCTCAATAGTGATAAACTTTTTTGTTCTAATAAGAAGTTTATCACTTATAGTATCAGTATCAAGAGGCTTTAAAAATCTCATATCAACAACAGAAACATTTATATCAATTTTCATAAGCAAATCTGCAGCTTTTAAGCATGTTCCAACATGATTGCCAATCGCAAGAAAACAAATATCAGTTCCATATCTTAAAATCCTAGATTTCCCTATTTGCAGTGTACTTGGTACTTTATCTAACCTAACACCAGTACCATAACCTTTTGGATACCTTATTATGCACGGACTACTTGAATCCAGTGCCGTTTTAAGCATATGTTGCAATTCATTTTCATCAGACGGAGCCATAATAACAATATTTGGAATATAATTTAAATAAGATAAATCAAACGATCCATGATGTGTACCACCATCTTCTCCAACAAGCCCTGCTCTATCCAAAGCAAAAACAACTGGAAGGTTCTGTAAAGCGACATCATGTATAATACTATCAATTGCTCTTTGCATAAAAGTGGAATATATCGCACATACCGGATGTGTACCGGCCACCGCCATTGCTGCTGCGAACGTAACAGCATGTCCTTCAGCAATACCTACATCAAAATATCTATTGGGAAACTTTTTTGCAAATCTATCAAGACCAGTCCCCTCGGGCATAGCCGCCGTTATTGCGACTATTTTACTGTCAATTTGAGCTAAATCTACAAGAGTATCAGAAAAAACTTTTGTGTAAGTAACAGTTTTATTTTCTACTATTTTGCCAGTTTCAATATTAAATTTTCCAATGCTATGGAATTTTATAGGATCTTCTTCTGCAGGAAGATAGCCTTTACCTTTCTTTGTAATCACATGTAATAATACTGGACCGTTCATATCTTTCAGATTTTCAAGTATTGTAGTAAGGTTATTTATATTATGACCTTGAACAGGACCTATGTATGTAAACCCCATTTCTTCAAAAAGCATGCCAGGGAAAAGCATAACTTTTACTCTCTTTATAAATTTACCAAACGTCGAACCTAAACTATGGAATCTGCTCACAGTTTCCATGACTTTTCTT
The DNA here is from genome assembly GCA_031267715.1 of Candidatus Endomicrobiellum glyptotermitis. Taxonomy (GTDB): domain Bacteria; phylum Elusimicrobiota; class Endomicrobiia; order Endomicrobiales; family Endomicrobiaceae; genus Endomicrobiellum; species Endomicrobiellum glyptotermitis. Next base: position 365,235 of record JAIRYQ010000002.1, read on the forward strand.
TCAAATTTTCTAGCCATACCAGCGGTTAAAAGCTTCGCAAAATATCCAGCAATAGCACCAACTTTCTGGGAAATAAACATTTCATTGTCATTTAATATAACAAGCATATTTTTTTTTAAGTGACCTGCATTTTGTAAACCTTCAAAAGCAAGCCCACCTGTCATAGAACCATCGCCAATAACAGCTACTATTTTATAGTTTTCATTTTTTAAATCTCTAGCAGCAGCAAATCCCAATGCAGCAGAAACTGAAGTTGATGAGTGTCCTACGCCAAAAGCATCATACTCTGACTCCAATATATTAGGAAATCCACTCAATCCACCATGCATCCTTATAGTACTGAATTTACTCTTTCTTCCTGTAATAATTTTATGCGCGTAAGACTGATGTCCTACATCCCATATTATCTTGTCGTGAGGAGAATCAAATACATAGTGAATTGAAATAGTTAAATCAACAACACCCAGGCTAGAGGCCAAATGGCCACCATTTCTCGAGATAGTACTTATTATTTCCTCTCTTATCTCCTTTGCAAGGCCAATTAGAACTTCTTTATTTAACCTCTTCAAATCCTGAGGACTGTTTACACTATCCAATATCTTCACTAGTTAACACACACCTTCGCTAATAATCTAATACAACTTTCAACTATCTCTTTCAGAACAAATACCGTTTTACACTCGAATTATATTCTCAATATTTAATCAACAAAACAACATAAATGTTATCACTAATATGCCCTACCTTTAATATAGTCTGCCAATTCAACAAATATTTTAGACTTCTCTCCAAATACCGCTATTGATCTTTTAGCTTTTTTCACATATTCTTCAATTTTCTTTTCAGCTTCCTGCTTGGTATATAAAGAAAGAGTTGTAAGTTTATTATTCTTTATATCGCTGCCTTTTTTACCTAGTAACTTCTTATCGGCATATACATCTAAAATATCATCGACTATCTGAAAAGCTATGCCTATATTTTCTCCATAATTCTCAAAAACTTTTAAACTCTTTTTATCCGCACCTATTAAAATCGCACCTATTTTTAAACTTGCAATTATTAAAGCTGCTGTCTTTTGAATATGAGTCGACTTTAATCTTTCTTCCAATAAAGTCTTATTTACACAATTCCATACTCCAATTTGAGTAGCATCTTCTGCTTGACCTGCAATCATCCCTTTATAACCGCTATAATCTGCAAGAATCCTTATAGCTTCATTTATATTCTTCTCACTACTCTTTGATTTTGTCATAAGGTTAAAAGATTCCGTAAGTAACGCGTCACCACACAAAATGGCAGAAGCTTCACCAAATTTTTTATGATTCGTGAGAACTCCTCTACGCAAGTCATCGTTATCCATAGCAGGCAAGTCATCATGAACTAAAGAATAAGTATGCACATATTCCACAGCGCAAGCCGCATAAATCACATCCCTTGCCTTTGCTCCAAAAAATTCAGCGGCTAAAATAACAAGTATAGGACGCAATCTTTTCCCGCCAGCTAAAACACTGTAACGCATACCTTCAGGAATAGTGGAATTCCCCTTAGGTAAAACTTTTCTCAACACCAAATTCACATATTCAACTTTTCTAGATAAATATTCTTCAAATTCAATTTTTTTCTTCAAACCCTTGTTCCTTAAAAAGTTCTATCTTCCTAGAAGAAGTTATAATTTCAATTTTTTTCTTTGTCTCATTCAACTTTTTTGAACATAATTTTACAAGTTTACTCCCTTCCGCGAATAAAGCCAAGCTTTTATCTAAATCGAGATCAGCTTTTTCCATATCAGAAACTATTACCTCAAGTCTTTCTAAAGATTTTTCAAAATTCAACTGTCTTTTACTCATAGTTTTTCACCTCGGCGCTTAAACTGCCTAAAGCAAATCTTATTTTTATAGTATCGCCAACAGCAACACTCTTTGAACTCTTGATGATTTTATTGCTGCTATCATAACAAATTGAAAATCCTCTTTTCAAAATGAACAAAGGGTGTAAAACATCCAATTTATGATAAATATCTTTCAACTTATCAGATTTTGATTTGATTACTCTATCAATACTTTTTAAAAGACGAACATTTAGCCCATCTAAATAAGACGCTTTGCTTTCATATATAAAATATGGGCGATCTAACACTTTTGACGATACAAATCTATAAAACTTCTCAAGACAATAATTTAATGTAAACCTTATTGTATCATCGAGAGATTTTTGTAAGAATTCTATACGATTTTTTACGTTATTTCTATCCCTTAAAACTATTTCAGCTGCAGCAGATGGTGTAGAGGCTCTCATATCCGCGACAAGATCCGTTATCGTAAAGTCTGTCTCATGTCCTACACATGAAACTATAGGGATCTTTGAGTCAAAAATTGCTCTTGCAACATGCTCCGTGTTAAAAGCCCATAAGTCTTCTATTGAACCTCCACCTCTACCTACAAGCAAAACATCCAAATTTTTATTATGGCAATTTAGATATCTTATTGCCCTTGAAATCTCATTTTCAGCTCCCTTCCCTTGAACTCTTGCCGGGTGTATTAAAACTTCTACATTCGCATTTAAATCATCTATTACTTTTAAAATATCAAATAATGCAGCACCGTCTTGTGAAGTAACAATTCCAATTTTATTTACAATGGTTGGTATAGGTTTCTTAAAACTCTCCCTAAAAATACCTTCTAGTTCTAATTTATTTTTTAATTTTTCATAGGCGTAACAAAACTCACCTATGCCATATTGCCTCATATTATTTACGACAATTCGATAACCACCGTACTTAACATAAGAACTCAACTTACAGCAAATTAAAACTCTCATTCCATCTTCTGGCGCAAAAGACAAACTAATATTTGTATTCTTAAACATCACTGCTTTTATCTGTGCATTTGCATCTACAACACTAAAATACATATGTCCAGAATTAAGGAGCTTAAAATTAGAAATTTCACCTATTATCCATACAACAGAATAGGAACTCTCAAGAATGGCCTTTATCTCATTAGTTAACTGTGTAACTGTATACACTACAAATGGACTTCCGTTACCCTCATTTTTGAAACCAGACTCCATACATTCCGACATCTTATACATCCTTTATCTTCAGGAATATAAAACAAAAACTATAGAGAAAATAAATACAAAAATATACTTCACAATCAGTTTCTTATCGTGTTCATTTTGCCAAAGCTTGTACCCTGGTTTCACGAATCACAGTAATTTTAATTTGCCCCGGATATTCCAGTTCCTGCTCCACTTTTTTGGCTATATCATAAGCTAAAAGCTGCGCCTGTTTATCATTAATACATTCAGATTCTACAAGTATCCTCACCTCTCTTCCAGCTTGTATTGCATAAGCTATTGAAACACCTTTAAAATCTTTCGCGATTTTTTCAAGTTCTTCTAAACGTTTAAGATAATGTTCTACCGACTCTCTTCTTGCACCTGGTCTTGCTGCTGAAATTACATCTGCAGCAGCTATAATAAAAGCTTCAGGAGTCTCTGGAGTTTCAAAACCTTCATGATGTGATAAAATTGCATTCACCATCTTCGCAGATTCGCCACACTTCTTAGCTATATCAGCTGAAATTTGATGGTGAGTGCCATCAACTTCATGATCAACAGCTTTGCCTATATCATGCAGTAACGCTGCTTTTTTACAAAACGCTATATCAAGACCCAACTCGCCAGCTATAGATCCTGCAAGCCATACAACTTCCAATGTGTGTTGAAGTTGATTTTGCCCGTATGAAGTCCTATATTTTAATTTTCCAAGCAGCTTAATAACCTCAGGGTTGAGTCCAGGGACCCCAGCATCTATTGCAGCTTGTTCTCCAACCTCTTTAATGTATTGACTTATTTCTTTTTTTACTTTTTCAACAACTTCCTCAATCCTCGTAGGGTGAATTCTTCCATCGATAATTAGCCTTTCTAAGGCAATTTTCGCTATTTGCCTTCTCACACCATCAAAAGACGAAATAGTTATTGCTTCTGGAGTATCGTCAACTATCAAATCAACACCTGTCACATACTCAAAAGCTCTTATATTTCTACCTTCCCTTCCTATAATTCTTCCTTTTATTTCATCGTTTGGAATCTGAACAGCTGATGTAGTAATATCCGCCGTATGATCTGCAGCTACCCGCTGTATTGCAATGGAAAGAATTTCTTTGGACTTCTTATCAGCACTCTCACGTGTTTCTTGTTCAAGCTTTTGTAATAGTACCACCGCATCTCGTTTTGCTTCCTCTTCCATTTCATTTATAAGAGTTTTTTTTGCTTGTTCTTTTGTCATTTCTGAAGTTTTTTCAAGAATTTTCTTTTGTTCTTCTTTTATTTTATCAATTTCCAAAAATTTTGTAGAAAGCAGCTGTTCTCTTAAAGAAAAACTTTTTTCCTTTATCGTTAAATCCTTTTCCCTTCTATCAGCCGCATCAGTCTTGCGGTCTAAATTTTCTTCACGTTGATCCAAGCGGTTTTCTGTATTTCGAATAGACTGCCTTTTTTCCTTTATTTCTTGTTCAAATTCTTTTCTTTCACTGTCAACTATTAACTTCGCTTCTAAGAGAGCTTCTTTTGACTTTGTTTCCGCTATTAGTTTAGCTTCTTTTATGGTTCTCTCTGAAATCTGTTCTATTGATTTAGCACTTAATTTCGCATAAGCAAATCGTAAAATATATCCAACAACCAAAGCTATGAAAGCGGTTATAATAATCACCACTATATCCCCCATCTCCTCTGCTCCTTAATTTTTTTTAACCTGAATGAGCCTCTTCTCAGTGATAATAACACCCACAGGAATATCATATTTTCCTGTCGGAACTTTATCTGTAATCTGAAAATCATAAGCAAGTCCAACAGTTTTATCAAACGGCACACTTTTAAGCCACCTATCATAGTAGCCTCTACCATAGCCTGTTCTATATCCGTTTGCGTTAAATGCGATAGCAGGAATAAAAAACAGATCTATATCATTTTTCTCAATAATATTTTCAGGATTTATTTTAGGTTGTCTTATACCACAGACTAACTGATAGGCATCCCCAAGTGTAGAAATTTTTACAGCATGCATCTCTATATCTCTAGGAGTTTTTATTGCAGGAACAACAATTGTTTTCCCTTCATCAAACGCCAAATCTATCATAAAATCAGTAAAAACCTCAGAACCACAAGATAAGTAAAACATTACAATTTTCGCGCTACTATATATGGAAAGTCTTCTGACTTTCATAAAAATACCAACGCTATAAGAGGCCATTAAAACAGGGTTTACCATACTCCTCAACTTTAAAAATTCAACCCTTATTTTTATTTTTTCTGATTCCAAATAATCGTTCACTGGTTTTTTTTCAATATCACTCTCCTATCGGTGCATAGAGTTTAATAGTACACAACCAGTAATTATTGGTTGCTACAACTACTAAAGCAACCAATAATGCTACTGTGTGTCTTTCTCAACATATAAATGGCAATGAATCACGCTGTGAATAATCAAAGCAATAAAATCCATCCAAGTGCATAAGTGTATATAAGAACAGTTTTTTATCCGACATTTTAATTTTTGACCTTGCACCCTCTACTATTTTCCTTATATCCTCTAACATACCTACGCCAACCATCACAACTGTATTTGCCTACTCAAGGCGAGCTTATGTCCTTAGAGTAACCACCCCCTCTAACCGATGTATTTTTTAAATCTTTTGTTCCAAGGGTGGACAAAAAGAATCGCAAAGCATAAACTATCATCTTCCATTAATCTACGTAAAAGCTATCCTTACCTACTATTTACTATTAGATTGTCTTGCTATACAAATTCTTCAAAATTCCGCGGTGACATCTTCACAACCCCCCCAGAGGCTGACTTTGTTTGCTCACATTATTCACAAATAAATCTTTCTGCTCCATAGTATAAAAAACACCCGTCAATAATCTTTTTCCATCTAGAGAAAATTTTCCCCAAAAAAAGCATACCCGTCTTTTTAGTGATTATTTTTCACAGCAGCAGATTCTCAAAATTCAAAAATGGAAAACTTAAAATTGCTTGAAAACACATAGAAATGCAAACCCAAAACGCAGTATTACTCCCCTTAGACGATGCAAACTCATCAACCGCAACAACTTCTTAAAACGCCCTAAGACCCAAATAGGAGATCTAAAAAAATATTTTAACTTATATAATCAGTCTTACTTAATTGCCCAATAAACTCTTTTATTTTTTCTTCATAGTTATTTGAAATATTTTCTCTCAAATCTCTTAGTTTAAGCAGTTCTGTAGCAATTTTTATAGCCGTCAAAGCACATATTTTCTGAGTATCAGGAACATTGATATTTTCCTTTTTTACTTCTATCCATCGATCGTTTACAAAGTTTACAATTCTATTAAAGCTCAACTCATCTATACTATCTATCTTTAAATCTATCTCTCTTCCCATAATTCTCTCACGAATTGTCATCATAATCACTAAACCTTTACGGTATCAATTTTTTTTATAATTCTTTCAATTTTACAAGTAGCAAGTTCAATATTTTTCTTCATCAATATATACTCACTTACTTGTTTTTTGCTGCGTTCATTTTCTTTTCTCAAATAGTCCACCTCCAATCTAAGTCTACAATTTTCATCATTAAGTCTTTCCAATTTTTCTACTGTTTTTTTAATCCATACAGATAAAATTTCGAGGTTCTCCATGACGTTATTCTATAACTTGACCTAGAATTTGTCAATGTGTTTTTATAACATAATATAATCTTTGGGAAATATGTTCGCTTGTCCTAAAATTCCTGATTCATCAAAACTCTTTTTCAATTTTGACATTTCTTTAAAACCTCTCTTGCCAAGCATTTTTTTTAAGAAAATATGTTTAAGTTTTCCTATTCCGTGTTCTGCTGAAACCGTTCCACCAATGTCAATAGTTTTTTGAGCAATATCAGAACAAATATACATACATTGCTTATATTCTTTTTCATTTGAGGCTAGAATATTTGTATGTAAATGACTTTCACCTATATGTCCAAAAGTCAAATTAAAAACACCCATTCTTTTAAACTTTTTATCACAAAAATCAATAATTGTAAGCAATTTATCTTCCGGAACTGCAAAGTCTGTACCAATTTTTGGGAGATTATTCTTTCTAACTATTTCATTTACACGCTCTGGAATTCTATGTCTAAAAACTCTAAGTTTTTCCTGCTGTGCTAAATTTGAAGCAAACCAAATTTTTTCTAAATCAATACCACTATCATCCATCACTTCAATCCATTTTTTCATTAAAATATCAGAATTATTTTCATAGATATCCTGCTCAAACATAACACCACCCACAACGTTCTCAAGTATAGCAGGATAATCACTTTTTACAATAGACAATGCATTCTTGTCAAAATATTCCAAAGACATCACGTTAATTGCATTTCTTACATTTCCGCATTTTGACATTTTAGAGATACTTTTTATTTTACACACAAATTCATATAATCTATTGAGACTATCGAAGAATATAATGCCACCAAAAACTTCTTTAAAATGAGGAATAAGTTTGAGAACAGCCTCAACAATAACACAGAGGGTACCCTCTGATCCAATCAGAACATCTACTAAATCGGCTCTTTGGCGATTGTAGTATCCTGCGGCATTTTTTACATTAGGCAAGCAGTATTTCGGAAGCATCACACGCTTTTTATTTTTGTTTGTGTCAAAAATTATTTCGCCGCTTTTATTCGCAAAATACCTCCCCCTTTCGAAGCAACCTTGAGAACCATCTGAAAAAACAACTTTTAAAGCCATAACATAATCTCTTGTAACGCCAAACTTAAAACCCCTCCCCCCAGAAGCATTAGTGGATATATTACCTCCTATAGACGCACTTTGCTCTGTAGGATCTGGTGGGTACATCCATCCCTTTTCAAAAGCCTTTAGTTTTATATCACGGATTTTCGCTCCTGCTTGAACAACAATTAAAGCATTATTATCATTTATTTCATTTATTTCACTGATCTTATTTAGTTTCTCCAAAGATAACACACTTCCGCCAAAAGCAAGCCCAGAAGCAGTATTTCCAGTAAGCGCCCCTACAATAGTCACAGGTGTTCTTGATTTAGACATCTCAATGAGAAACTCACAAATATCACATTCATTTTCAGCTATCGCAACAAAATCAGCACTAGAGCCTATAACCCCTGAACTATCTTCAAAATAATTTTTAATTGTATTTTTATCGCTTTTTATTATCACACTATTATCCTAAAACACTTCTCAAAATATGCTATATCTACTTATACATATTGAAACATATAACACCATTGGTATGATTCTCCAAAACAATAGAAAATTTTAAAAGCTCGCAAATTTTTTCTGTACACCTATGTTTAGAAAGGCACATGGCACCTTTTTATATAGATGTTTTAATTGATCTGATTACTTGAGAAAATGATAATGTTTGTGAAATGTACATATATGCAGCATGTCAAGCAATCATTCTGAAAATCTCACATTTTCCATATAAGGCTAACTACATTCTTCTTTTTGCCTTATATTACCATTTATCTCACTCTTTGCTTTGTGCACATCATTAGCTTTGCACCATAGATCCATATCTGTTATGGGGGATTAATTATACTATACGGATAGTCAAAATACACAGTAGATTGCAAACAAATTACTACGAAACACCGAAAATACTTTATTTCCAAGCGTGTGCCCGAGCCGCACACAAAAACAAACACGTTTACTTGTTACGCTGAAAATCGTTCACTTTACGACCGCCCTCCATCTAACACCAAATACTAGGCGGTTATTTTCTTTTGTCAAAAAAAAATAATTCACCACAATCTATACTTTGAAATATATCGCCACACACATAGTGTCGTCTCACGTTATCAGATAATCTCCACATCTGCTGGAACATTTAAAGAAGTGCTGATGAATTTGTTTTTCGCGGTTTTCTTGCGACAAAACCAACAAGGCGAACTCCCCTCTCTAGAGCACAATCCCAAATATACAATACATATCGGCACTATCCATCGCCAAAAAACATTTATCACATATTTTTGAGATTTTTCAATCTATTTTACGATTAGATAAAATTATACAACATTACACATCTCCATTCTCATCTTTCTAACGGTATAAGTAAAAATCTCGACGTTGCAGAAGAACTGTATTCTAGTATTTTTCTTTCGACGTTGTTTGTATTTATTTAAAAACCGCGTATGGCTTTTGTGGGGGCACAGTGCCGTTGTTTTTTATACCCCCCCCCACACAAACTTAGCAATGCAATGAATTTAAATGCTCTACATATTTGATTTACACCTTACAACCATTCCACAGTACTCTCATATTCTTTATCTTAGAAATTGGTAGATCATTTTCATTCATCAAATAAGCAAAAGTAAAAAACGCCAAGAATTATAACTATCTATTTTAATTGCCATCGAATTGCTGTCGCTTATATTATGCCAATAAGCTCACACTGCCACTTCTGGAATATAGTTACAAGATTGCTTAATAAAATTTGCCTACTATCTTTTTGGATAACCCCTAATCCAAAACAATCGGTAAAAACTGTTTTAATATTTTTTCGCAAAGCGCTATTCTTAGTTTCCTACTTTATCACGGATAAACTACGATTAGCTAGTTAACGCAATACCTATATCAATTATACACGGATTACACAATACTCGCATACTTACTTAGATGTTGTATAAAAAAAATTCGTTTCTTCTTCACACACACCGTCATTAGCTAGGAGGAACTGCGGTCACAACATCGTTCATCCGTACGTTTTATCACCTTTTAACCTCTCCCAACTACTCAAGACTTTACTCAAACAACCGGGTTTTGCCACAAACTATTATCCCCCAGATTTGCTTTTAACTTCTGCGGATTATGTTTGGTCCTTTTTTTAAACTATTGGCATAGAGGCTCACACCCTAGACTTGTTTTGCTGCTACGGTTCGCAAACACTACGGCTACAAAAACCCATACTGTTTTTTGAGTATATTCAACAGAATTCATTCATTTCATTGTTTTCTCATATTATTGTCTTAACTCAAGACCTAATTTAACATAGAGTTTGTCTAACAACGCCATCATATTCTCATTAACTTCTTTATCAGTTAACGTCTTCTCATCATTCTTATAAAATAATCTAAACGAATAACTAATTTTATTTTCGCCAAATTTAAATTTATCGGAATATGCTGAAAACAGCGAATATTTCCTCAAAATATTACCAGATCTCATAAAAATTTTAATAATTTTTTCTATTTCTGAAAATTGTAAATTTTTATCAGCAATGACTGAAATATCTCTTTTCACCACAGGAAGCCTAGAATAGGCTTTATAAATAGATTTTTTTTGGAAGTGAACGCTATTATTATCGAATAAATCTAAATTAATCTCAAAATAGAATATATCCTCTTTAATATCGTTAGTTATCGTCGGATTTAAAATGCCAAATTGTCCTACAGATTTTTCTTCAAAAACAACACTCGCAGTTTGCCCAGAGTGATAATAATTTTTAGGATTCAAATTTTCCGTAATTCCAAATTCGTTAGAAAGCAAAATATTTCTTACTACTCCAGCACCAAAGTAAAAATCGTACTTTGGAACAATTTTTTGCTCTAACCACTTCCACCACTCTTCCCAAATTTTACCCCACATTATGATTGCAAAAGTCTTCTTCTCTCCATATCTGGCAAAAATTCTCCCATACTCAAAAAAAGCCACTCTTTCACAACCATAACTAATATTAAGCAATAAATTTTTATATAATGCGGGCAACAAAGACGGTCTTAAAACCTCGTTTTCTTTTGATATAGGATTTGTTATCCTATAAAAATAATCCAAACCAAATTTTTTCAATTCGTCGATTTCTAAAAAACTATAATTTAAGACTTCATTGAACCCAAGTCCGTTTAATTTAGTTCTAAAATCTTCAACAATAGCAGGAAGAAACAAATTGTTAGACTGGCATATGGAAATACCGTTTTTTCTATGGTTAAAAAGAGTTGGAATAAAGTCATAGCCCTTAATTCTTGCAATCTCTTCAATTAAATCTACTTCTATTTTTATATCATTTCGCCATGACGGAATAGTGCACAAAACTATTTCACTTTTTAATTGTAAACTCATGCCTAAAAACTTTAAAATTTCTATTACCTCATCTTTCTTAATATCATAACCTAAAATCTTTGATACTCTTCTAAATCTTAGACCTACACTTGTCCTTTCATATTTAATGTTTTGCAAGTCCTGCCTAGCTTTTATTGCACCACCGGCAACTTCAACTATTAAGTTTGCGGCTCTCCAAGATGCAAGTTCAGTAATATCCCATCCTAAACCTCTTTCAAACCTATAAGAAGAATCACTTGAAAGATTTAATTTTCTTGAGGCTTTTCTTACTAAATCTGCGTTAAAAATTGCACTTTCTAAAAATATATCTTCAGTTTTTTCATCGACGCAAGAATATTTTCCGCCCATTATTCCAGCAATTGCGACAGGCTTTTCAACATCAGCTATTACAATCGTTTCGGAATCAAGTCTATATTTCTTACCATTTAAGGCAACTATAGCTTCATCATCGCAAGATCTTCTAACAAAAATCATTTTAGAATCAAGCTTTTTTACATCAAAAACATGTAACGGTTGCCCTAGTTCAATCATAACATAGTTGGCTATATCAACAATATTATTAATAGATCTTATCCCATTCTTTTCTAAAGCATTTGTAATCCATGCAGGTGAAGGACACACCTTAACATCAGATATAAGCATGCCTATATAACGCGGGCATAAATCAGGCGCTGCTTTGACACAATCTAAATTTGGAACATTAAAAGTTTTTATTGCTGGGTAAGACACTGCTTTTCGTATCTTTGCACCTATTTCTCGAGCAATCCCTAAATGACTCAAACAATCGCCTCTATTAATTGCCACTTCTACTTCAAGGACTGAATCATCAATTCCCAAAACTTTTTCAAGACCAATGCCTATTTGTGTGTCTTTATCAAGAGTTAAAATCCCGTTAGATCTTTTTTTTAGCCCAAGCTCAGACTCAGAGCATATCATACCTTCAGAATCTTCACCTCTTATCTTAACTCTTTTTATTTTAACATTTCCTGGTAATATAGCTCCAATTTTTGCAAGAGGAACAATCTGCCCTAAAGAAATGTTCTCTGCTCCACATACTATCGAATAATTATTTAGCCCATCAGTTACTTTACACAGAAAAAGTTTATTTGCAAAAGGATGCTTTTGTACATCCAAAACTTTTACTGTAACAACATTACTCCAACAATATTCTCTTGAAACAACAGAGGCTTCTATCCCTACAGACGTAAGAACAGACGCAAGTTTTTGTGGACCAAACTCGAAATCTATAAACTTTTTAAGCCAATTGTACGATACTCTCACTTTTGTTGATCCTTCACAAAGCAATTTAACCATATCCTAATCAAGCAATTACACGGAATTGCGTTTTAAAATTGCTTTAAAAATCTTAAATCATTTTCATAAAACAATCGTATATCATCTATCCCATATTTCAACATTGCAATTCTCTCAACTCCTATGCCAAAAGCATAACCACTATATAGTTCAGGATCATAATTCACAGATTTTAAAACATTCGGATGCACTATACCACAACCCAACATCTCAATCCACCCTAAATTTTTACACACCCTACAACCACTACCTTTACAAAAAAGACACTTAACATCAACCTCGGCAGATGGCTCTGTAAACTGAAAGTGTGATGGTCTAAAACGTATACATGGCTCATAACAGAAAAAAATATGTATAAATTTAGTTAATATTATTTTTAAATCTAAAAGCGTTACATTTTTATCTACCCTAAGTCCCTCAATTTGATGAAAAGTTGAAGAATGTGAAGCATCTGAAGCCTCGTTTCTATAAACTCTCCCAGGAACAACAACTTTTAGTGGTGGCTTTAGTTTTTCCATAACGCGAATTTGCCCCGGAGAAGTATGGGTTCTTAGCAATCTTTCAGTGCCATCAAGGTAAAAAGTATCTTGCACGTCTTTAGCAGGATGATTTTCAGGTATATTTAATGCTTCAAAATTATACCAGTCAGTTTCTATTTCAGGTCCTTCAGCAATCGAAAAACCAAGTGATTTAAAAGCCAATATCATATCTTGCATAGTTTGTACAATGGGATGAAAACTTCCTTTTGAAAATGGAAAATAAAAAATCGGGGAAAAATTCAATTTCTCTTTCTGCATTTTTTGGACAAGTAAAGCTTTTTTGAAACCTTCTTTCCTCTTTTCAATTTCGCTTTCAAGAATAGTTTTAGCTTTATTCGCTTCAAAACCTATTTTTTTTCTGTCTTCAATGGAGTAATGCAATAAAGATTTTAAAATTTTCGTCAAAATCCCGTTTTTACCCAAATACTCTGACTTTACAATTTTAAGCATTTCAATATCAGAGTTTTTTATCCTTTTCATCGCTTCATTAACAATCTGATTCATATTATCCATTAAGAAAAAGAATCCTCAAATTTATAGTTTTATATATTGGGGCAAAATTCAGCTCTAAATACCTACTGACTTATTGACACTGTTTCTTATATTTTACAATCAGGATTAACAGATAATGTGTATGTGTGCTCTCACGACACACACTTTTCCCTTACTTCCAAGTTAAGTTTGAGCTCTTATTTATAAAACCTACACTAGTAAGCTTCCGCATTTTATTGGATTCATTTTCAAAACCCTTTTAACTCAATCGAAACAGTATTTTTTATATCTTCACTTTTTATTAACTGTCATTCACATATTTTTAAGCTTTGCTAAAGTTTCTTCTAAACCCATAGCAATAAAAATATAGCTCTTTTGATTAATTTCGTTATCAGATCCAGGTAAACATATCCGCCTCCTCTTTTATATCAAATAGCACCTTGTCCATTTTTTTTCACTAAAAACAGGAATTTATTTGCATATCCGAAATTCCTTATAGCCTTTCCAAAAACTTCTTTCGGCACTACTTTTTACTTCAACTAAATCATAATCTTTTGAAAGATTTGTCTGTTCTATGATATTTGGCGTTACTGCATATGTATCTACAAAATTTTTTACACTTTCAAATTCTGGATAGAGACTATATTGTTTTACACCAAAGTTTTACTAAAACTTTTAAATATGCCTAAAAACAAAATAAGCGCAGAAGTGTAACGGTCGCTGGCACATAAGAAAACAACGCACGCGCACAGAAAAATGTAAACACTAATTATAAAAAATCAAAATCTACCAAAAACAGCTAAAAACGAAATTACATAAATTGAAACAAAACATGCACCCTACAACTCCAAACTACAAATAAAGAAAATAACTATTTGACAAAATCTTGAACATAGCATTCACCAATATTTACCACTAAAAGTCCAGTAACACGGACATCTGAAATATACGTAAACAGATTTACAATAAGAGAAAACTCACAAAAATACGCACAACAGACAAAGATAAAAGTGTTATCCCAATCATTGCAAGTCCAAGAAAAAAATAATAGTGTTTAAAATATCTATACAGTCTTTGAAATTTCAATTAGTTGTCTAAATACAGAGTTATCATTCACAGCCATTTCTGCAAGCATCTTTCTATCTATTAGTATATTGGCTCTTCTGAGTCCTGCAATAAATCTATTGTACGAAATTCCTTCTTCTCTCACTGCAGCATTGAGACGAACTATCCAAAGAGTTCTAAAATTTGCCTTATTATCTTTTCTTCCTGTATAAGCATAACTAAGAGATTTTTCTACCTGTTGAATTACCATCCTCCAACGATTTTTCTTTGCTGCATAAGATCCCTTTGCAAACCTAAATATTTTTTTCTTTCTTTGCCTTGTATACACGACACTCTTAGCACGCATATTAAATCCCCTTGATAACACAAATATCGTTAAAAGCTATATGGCATAACCCTCTTCATTATTCTCATATCTGCTTTCATAACTATAACAGGCTTCCTAGCTTTTCTATTTTGATCACCAGAATCACCGATCAAAAGATGTCTCTGTCCAGGCTTTTTATATTTAACTTTACCTCTTCCTGTAATATTAAAACGTTTTTTTGCACCGCTATGCGTCTTCATTTTATACATACCACACCTCTCATCGGTACACTATAGTTTTAATACTAGAATTCATCCAACATAATAACATTTGCAACTTAAATCTTTTTTACTTTCTTCTTATTAGGTATAAAAATTAAAAACATTCTCGCACCCATTGAAGAAGTTTTTCCTTCAGGCACTGCAATATCAGCTAAAGATTCTTTTATCCTGTCCATAATTTTAATACCTAAATCCTTGTGCTGTATCTCTCTTCCAGAAAACATAGTAGTAAGCTGTACTTTATCTCCACCATCAATAAATTCTCTAGCGCGCTTAATCTTAATTTCTAAATCGTGTTTGCTAATACGAGATCTTATTCTTATTTCTTTAATATGGGAAATCCTTTGTTTCTTCTTAGCTTCTCTCTCTTTTCTTTCCATTTCATATTTAAATTTAGAAAAGTTAATTACTTTACACACAGGCGGACTTGCCTGAGGAGAAACTTCCACCAAATCTAAATCTCTCGTTTGTGCTTTTACTAAAGCGTCAGTAGTCTTAAACACGCCCACCATTGTTCCATCAGAATCAATAAGTCTTACTTCCGGCACTTTAATAAACTGATTTATACGAAATCTCTTGTTCTCGACAACTCCTCCTCTTGACATTAAAATACCTTATTCATGTCAACTTTTTAATAAAAAAAATCGAGGCGAACCTTATTATTTTACATCGTAGAAATATACTTCAATATATATAACCAAAAAAACTACTTTTACACAAAACCTTCTCCCTTAAACTTAGGTAAAGGGGAATCATGACGGCTACTTTTTGTTCAACATATGCATTTTCCTAACAGACACCCCCCACAAATGTACAATAAGTATCTTTTTTTGTCAAACAAATTTACTAAGCTTGTCGATTTCTATCAGCAATATGAAACAAAAACGCCGCCTTAACCACTCTCTTTTGAATCTTGATAATTTTTTACAGAAAAAAAACCACTCTAATCAGTCTTTATCTTGATTTAAGCTGGCATTGCACATGTATACAGGGATGTTATATCCGTCAATCAAGGTTCAAAATGCAACAACAGTGTCTAATAATTTTGCTTGCTTCATATATTTCTTTTTATGTAACCACACAGAGTCTCATTTCACAGCGGAGAGGACTTATTTATTACCCTAAGAGGAAATATCCGCGCAAACTTGGTGGAACTTGTTCGGGAGGAGGAGTAAGAGCCACTAATTTATACTGGATGGAATCCTGTAAACTTACTCTCTCTCTGGAAACACCATTACTTTAGCACATCATAATACATCGCAGTAAGAAAAAAAATAACCACTACCGGATATTTCACATATCAACAACCTGGTAAACAATACCTATTATTACCGGGCCTGAGTTTCCGAAGCACAACTCTTGTCTTCTGTTTATGAAAATTCTTACCAACAACATACCAGAGGTATCCATAGTTACCGCGCTATAATAATTTTTGAAATACTTATATGCTCCAACAGCGACAACCACCTGTGGGCTGAATAAACAAAGTGACTATAAGAAACTCTTTGTTGTCGATAGATATATTTAACGTATTTATAGCCTTTAATACATACAACCTTTCCCTTAACAGTCGACACAACAAAGACAAGGTTTTTAAAAAAGCGCGCACTCTTTTATACAAAAAGCCCACTCAAAGACTACAATCAAGCCTTAAAACTCAGTATTAACAACGTGAAGTGCCTATTATTATTTATTCCTGCCATCTTCTTTTAAAACCGTAGAGGTTGTTCTCATTTTTATTATTATCATCTCATACTCTTTCTCCCCACGGTGTAACAAAGATGCTCCTGTTGCAACAACAGCCAAAACAGTCCTTCACTTATAAGTCCCGTTCTTGTGCCTGACTCTCTTTGCAATAAACTTAGGATCTGACAAAAGACATGATGCTTCTTTTGTCTCAGAATCTTATAGAACCGCCAAAAAATCCATTTTTCTATTTAAAAAACACCGTACCTAAGACCATCCAATTCTGAGTCTTTAAACCCTTCCTTGGTCTCATTTATTTCTGCAATCTCCAAAGTAACTTCAACTATTCGCTCAGGCTAGCACGTATGCACTACTAATGCAAAAAATAAAATCAGAACTACAATTAGTTTTTTTATTCACTCAGATTTTCTTTTTATATAAAGGTTTTATAAAAATTTTTATTTCCCTTCTATTATTGTGAATCCCAACCTCTAATTTGCCTGACTTAATATCACTATCAGCATCAATCAACGCCATACCTATTGCTTTTTTAAATGTGGGGGAAAAAGAACCACTTGTTACATATCCAATCTCCTTGCTGTCTAAAAAGATTTTATTCGCGCTCCTAGCAATACCTGAGGAACACTCAAAAGCTATTGATTTTTTCAAAGGCTTATCTTTTAAAAGCAAGAGTTTATTTTTGCCTGTAAAATCACTGCTCCAATTTATCGTTTTCTGAAATCCAGCATCAATCGGGGTAATATTTTCATCAATTTCATGACCATGCAAAGGCATGCACGCCTCAAGTCTTAATGTATCGCGACATCCAAGACCACAAGGTTTTATTGAAAGATTTATAAGCTTTTCCCAAAGAGGAACTATTTGTTCTTTGGAAATAAAAATCTCAAATCCATCTTCACCAGTATAGCCTGTCCTTGCAATTCTACAAAAGTTTGCATTTATATTTTTTAACTTCAATTCCGATATAGTAAAATACCTCATGCCCTTAATATGAGTTTCACAAATAGCTTGTAATATTTCAGCAGATTTAGGACCTTGTACAGAAACAAGGCAAATAAAATCACTTATATTTTTTATTTCAGCTTCCCCCATTACTTTATGTTTATTTAACCAATCAAAATCTTTTTCTAAATTCCCAGCATTTACAACAATCATATACTCAGCATTAATCCTATAAACTATAATATCGTCCTTTACACCACCGTTTTCATTCAAAATCATAGAATATCTTGCCTTCTTATTAGGAAGTCCAGAAATGTTCCCAAGCGTAACGTAATTCAAAAATCTTTCTGAATTTTTTCCAGTGACTATAAAAGTCCCCATATGAGACACATCGAATGCACCTATGTTTGTTCTTACCTCGTTATGCTCGTCAATAATGGACGTATATTGCACTGGCATTTCCCAACCACAAAACTCCGTGAATTTTGCTCCAAGTTTTTTATGTTCATAATATAAATGCGTCCTCTTCATTTTTAAAACCTCTTTACTACTTACTCAAAATTCCATTCTCGTTTGTCTTATTACCTTCCATCTTACATCCTATAAATCTTTATTTTTTTACTAACTCAACACATCTATCAAAAGCATCCTCATAGGCATTAAACAAATTTTCACTAAACGATGGATGAAAAATAGACTCTCTTGACATGTAATAAATATCACTTTTAATAATCTGCGAGGCAACATTTATAAGCTCGTCAGAATACGCTCCAACAATCCAAAAAGCCAAAGGTTTTTTACTTGCCTTATCAACAGCGCACTTTACAAAACCACAGCGCTCATTCTCAATAAAAGCTCTACCGCTTGCAGTAAATGGAAATTTTCCATAAATAATGTCCCTATACTCTAAAAAATTCGACACTTTTACCGAAGAGCTTTGAGGCATTGAAAAAACAACTTGAGGAACAACAAAATTATTAGCTGAAATAGAGTTCATTTTAACTGCATTTTTCGCAGCTATCGCACCTTCGCTCTGTGCCGTATAGGCTAACAAACTCTTTCCCGCGATATCTCCGACAGCGTAAATATTACTCACATTTGTCTGACAAAATTCGTTTGTTTCCACAAATCCTTTTCCAATTGTTTTAATACCAGCTCTCTCCAATTTTAAATTATTATTTGGTATTCTCCCAGTTGCAATTAACACTTTTTCATACTTATTTATATCGTTAAGCGCATCAAAGCATGAAACCAACACATCGACGCCTTGTTTTGTTAAATTTTTTTTTATTTCTTCCGATACTTCTCTATCTTCATTCGGAAGCAAACAACTTTCGTTTTCAGCTAAAGTTATACGGCAACCAAATCCAGAAAATATTGTCGCCATTTCAACTCCTACTACGCCACCACCAACTATAAGCATATTTCTTGGAATTTTCTCAAGATTCAAAGCGCAGGTTGAATTTATTATTCTGTTATCGTCAAACACGAACCCTTTCATTGCTGAAGGACTTGTACCTGAAGCGATAATAATTTTATTAGCAAAAATTTCTAAAATACTATTTCTTTCATAATTTGAAACCATAAGATTGTTTCTATCCCTAAATGAAGCCACACCCTCTATAACATCCACATTATACGAGGCCAGTATCATCCTCATACCTTTTCTAAGATTAGCAATATTTTTATCTTTTTCTACAAGTATATTTGAGAAAACAATAGGCTCCAAATTTACTTTAAAACCATATTTATAAGATTTTTGAATTTTTTGCCTCAATTTTAATACATGCCATAAAAATTTTGTCGGAAGACAGCCACAGTTCAAACAAGTTCCACCGATAAGAGATTTCTCTATTATCGCCACCTTAGCTCCGAGCTGTACCGCTCTTACGGCTGCCGTGAATCCACCCGGCCCAGAACCTATTACAACAACATCGTATCTATTTAAATCCATTTTATCCCTCTAAAAACAGTTATTATAAAATTAAATAAAAACAACAAAGAAGTCAATTAACAAAGCAGAACGAATCTATTTTGCTATACACAAAAAAACCGGTGCTTCTGGATCGTTAAAAACCTATGCTAAACGAAAAAGGTACAGTAATTATCATTAAACGCAGCATGACAAAATTGTTCATAGTCATTCCAATTTATTTTCATTGTTGACAACCACCATAAACACGTATACAACTACTAACGCAGACACTGCAATTTTCGGCATAGGATTTATTACAAAAAATTATAAAATAATTTCAATGGGAATATTTGTACTATTTTTCTTAAACTTAAAAAACTCTCATTTTACCACAGCTATTTCTTAAATATTTTAAATACTCTGGATATAACCTCTTCGGGTTTTAAAAGTTTAACGTTACTTTTGGAATCTCTTCTCGTTTTAAATTCCACATTGCCATCCGTGAGGTTTTTTTTACCAATCGTTATTCTATAAGGAATACCTATCAAATCAGCATCTTTAAACTTGACACCTGGTCTTTCATCTCTATCATCAACTAAAACATCCAACCCTTTTGATGATAGTTCTCTATATATTTTCTCTGTCACTTCTTTAGTCCTATCATCATAATAATCCAAGGGGACAATTAAAACTTCAAATGGAGTAATGTTGTCAGGCCATATTATACCACTATCATCATGAGATTGTTCTATTGCCGCAGCAACTATTCTTGTAACTCCTAAACCATAACAACCCATAAAAATAAAATTTTCTTTCCCTCTTGAGTCAAGATATGTTGCATTCATTGGCTTTGAATATCTGGTATTTAGCTTAAAGATATGCCCAATTTCAATGCCTCTCAAAAATTTTAATTCCTCCTCTTTGCATCTGGGACAAATTTCACCAGACACAACTTTTCTTATATCAGCAACTATATTGACATCATAATCTCTTTTGTAATTTATATTTTTTACATGATAATCTTTTTTATTTGCTCCAGAAATTGCATTTAAAATTTCAACAACAGATAAATCGGCTATAACATTTATATTTCTAAGTCCTACAGGACCTGCAAAATCTATCGGTGTATTTATTATAGAGGTAACTGTCTGCTCATCGGCAAGTATTATTTCATTCACTTTGAGTAAAGTCTGCAGCTTTGTTTCGTTTACTTCATGATCTCCTCTTACCAAAACAGCAACAGGATTTCCATCTGCAACATAAATCAATGTTTTTACAAGTTTTCTAGGAGACAAACCTAAAAACTTTACAACATCTTCAATAGCACCACCGGTATTTGGAGTGAATATTTCCTCCATAGTATACAATTCCCCCTTACATCCCTCCACTCTCAGACACTCAGCTTTTTCACTAGTTGCACTATATCCACATTTACACCATACTACTTCCGTTTCTCCATTGTCTGCCAAAATCATAAACTCGTGAGACAACGACCCACCTATTGGGCCTGACGCTGATTCAACAACACAAAATTTAAGTCCGCATTTCACAAATATATTTTTATAAGCATCAAACATAATTTGATAGTATTTTTTCAAGTCTAACTCATCAACATGAAATGAATAAGCATCTTTCATTAAAAATTCTCTAGAACGCATAACACCAAAACGTGGTCGTATTTCATCTCTAAATTTTGTACCAAATTGATATAACATAATAGGAAGCTGTCTGTATGACTTTACGTCTTTTCTCACTAAATCCACTATCACTTCTTCTGCCGTAGGAGCAAGACAAAATTCGACACATTTTCTATCTTTTAACCTAAAAAGTTCTTTGCCATAAACATCCCACCTTCCAGTTTCAATCCATAAACTTTTAGGAAAAACCAAGGGAAGAACTATTTCTTGACCGCCAATAACACTCATTTCATGCCTTATTATATTTTCAATTTTTCTTAAAACTTTAAGTCCCAAAGGTAAGAATTCATAAATCCCAGATGCAAGTTTACGTATCATCCCGGATTTTATCATCAACTTTGCAGAAATCATATCAGCATCTGATGGAAATTCTCTTAAAGTAGGAATTAACAATTTAGAAAAAAACATAAATTCCCTTTTAATTAAATAAAGTTTATATCAAGCACAAAACCACCACGCATACATATTGCTCCCAACTTTTCACTATTTCTTTCTCAACATCAATTTTTCCATTGCTAAAGATACTCATCTAAAAATTTTCAATATTCTGAATTTTACTTTACCCACTGGCAACTCAACTGTAACTGTTTCACCGACTTTATGCCCTAACAATCCTTGAGCAAGAGGCGATCGTATGGATATTCTGTTTTCAGCAGGATTAGCTTCTTCTGAATCTACAATAATATATTCATAATTATCACCATTTTCATCTTGTATTTTTATTGTGGCGCCAATAAATATTTCATCTGAATTAATATTTTGTTCTTCAATGATTTTTGAATAGGTTATCTTGGAGTCAAGTTCCACAATTCTACGCATAAGATTGGCAAGAGTCTCTTTAGCAGCATGATATTCCGCATTCTCTCTTAAGTCACCAAACCCTCTTGCCAGTGCAACTTCATCTTGAACAACAGACTTTTTCTTTTGAAGTTCTTTTAATTCGTTAACAAGTCTTTTTCTACCTACTCTAGTTAAATAAACTTCTTCCATTTTCTCGCCTCTTTTTGCATCTACACCTGATAATCCCTTATCATATAAATAAGCTTGTCAACCCATTTATCTGGACTAACTTCCCCTAAAATCTTACCATTTTTAAACAATACACCCTTCTCTTTTCCACCAGCTATACCGAAATCTGCATCTTTTGATTCGCCAAGACCATTTACAAAACAACCCATTAAAGCTATTTTTAAAGGTTTTGAAAATTTATTTAAATTTTTAATTGCAGAAATTTTTTGTTCAACTTCTGAAACCATTTTTATTAAATCAACTTTACATCTGGAACATGTAGGACAGGAAATAACCTCTATTCCAAAATTACGAAGCTCCATATACCTTAAAAGAGAATAAGCCACTCTAACTTCTTCCACAGGATTTGCAGTAAGAGACACTCTGATAGTATCACCTATGCCATCACATAGCATTATCCCCAATCCTGCAGCAGATTTTATAGAACCATCTCTAAGTGAACCTGCTTCTGTTATTCCCAAATGCAAAGGATAATTTCTTTTAGAAGCAAAAATTCTACAAGATTGAACTGTCGTCTCAATATTTGAAGCTTTTAAAGAAACAATTATATCGTGAAAATCATATTTTTCTAAAATTCTCACATGCTCCATAGCTTTATTTACCAAAGCCTTTGCACGCAGTAAACTGTCATCCAGACTGTGAATTCCCTTTAATGACCCCGCATTGACTCCTATTCTTATGGGAATATGGGCTTTCTTAGCCTCTTTTATCAAAACTTTAAGTTTATCTTTCAAACCGATATTTCCCGGATTAATTCTTAGCTTATCAACACCTTGTTTTATTACTTCAAGTGCTATTCTATAATCAAAATGAATATCTGCTACCAATGGAATTTTAATATTTTTCTTTATTTTACTTACGTTGTAAGCAGACTCTAGATCAGGAAAAGAAACACGAATAATCTCGCAACCAACCTCTTCAAGTTGTTTTACCTGCTTTACAGTAGCTCTCCAATCTCTTGAATCTGTATTTGTCATGGATTGAACCGTAATTAAAGAACCCCCTCCAATTGTAACATCACCAACATTAATTTTCCTTGTCTGGAGTCTTTTATAAAAATTCATCTTAAATCAACACAACTTATAAGAAAAATATTTCACCTCTATTCTAGTTTAGATAAAACACCTTACTCCCAATGTTTTTCATATTAAAATATTAAAATTTACTAAACAACATCATTGTATTTAATCGCAAAAGATCGCTATATGTTGCAAAAAGCAAAATACCCCCTATAAAAATCAATCCCAAAGTATTATAAGTCCGAATAATTTTTGCGCTTATCTGTTTTCTGACTATCCCTTCTACAAAAAATAATAATATCATGCCACCATCAACCATAGGTATAGGGAAAAGATTAAATAATCCCAAAGCAACCGATAAAACCGTAATTAGTGTCAAATAATCTTGCAACCCTTCTTTTGTAGCGTTTGCCATAAGTTGAAATATCCCAATAGGTCCAGAAATATCAGGCTTTTCAAATGATACAACCCTATCTACAAGGTAAGCAACGGATAAAACTATTTGCAATACTGAGGTTTTAACTCCAAAATATAAGGATTTTATAAAACTTATTTTTGTTCTTACAGGATGTATACCTATTGTAGCTGCTTTTGTTACAGGTTTTTCTACAACAAGCATATTTAATCCAAAAGAATTCCCTTTTCGTTCTATAACAAAAGAAACATACTTACCCGCTTTACCTCTTAATTTGTTATTCAAATCACTCCACGTGCTTATTTCAACTGCATCTACTGATTTTATTTTATCTCCCGGCATCAGACCTGCAACAGCAGCCGGATAATTTTCAACTACAGAACCTATAGAACAACCTGTAGCAGGAGTCGTTACTCCCCATATACTAAAAATAAAGGAAAAAAGTGAAACCGCAAGAACGTAGTTTGAAAGCGGTCCAGCAAACGATATCCAAACCTTCTTGTACCACACAAGAGATGAATACTCTCCGTCACTACCTGTAAGTTCGTCAGAAACTTCACCCACCATTTTAACAAATCCGCCAAAAGGAACGGCTTTTATACAATATTCCGTACCTTTAAAAGTATATTTGATCAAATTTGGCCCAAAACCAAAAGCAAAAACCATTATTTTTATTTTGCACATTTTTGCAGCAAGAAAGTGCCCCAATTCGTGTATAAAAACTAAGAATCCAAAACCCATAACAACACTAAATATCTGAAAAATCATGGTCATCTACATTTCCTTATCAATCAATTAATTAATTTTCTAGCATAATGTCTTGCCCAAAAGTCAGCTTCAATAAAACTATCTAATGACATTTTTTTTGATATTGTATGGGCGTGCATGGTCTTTTTAACAATTTTTGCAATATCTGTAAATCTTATTTCTTTATTCAAAAACGCCTCAACCGCCACTTCATTAGCAGCATTCATTGCCGAAGGCATAGTAAAGCCTTTTTTTGCAGCATAATACGAAAGTCCCAAACACGGAAACTTATTAAAATCCGGTTTGAAAAATTCTAATTTACCAACCTCACTAAGATTTAATGGTTTAACATTTGACGGCAATCTTTCTGGATAGGTTAAAGCATACTGAATTGGCAATCTCATATCTGGGCTCGAAAGCTGAGCTATAACCGAACCATCAATATATTCTACCATTGAGTGCAAAACTGACTGAGGGTGCATTATAATTTCAACTTTTTCTACAGGTACTCCAAATAGAACAGATGCTTCAATAGCCTCGAGCCCTTTGTTCATAAGAGTAGCACTATCTATTGTTATTTTTTCGCCCATTTTCCATGTAGGATGACTCAAAGCCTCTCCAACAGTTATTTGAGAAAAACTCTTATCATACCTATAAAACGGTCCTCCGGAAGCTGTAAGAATTATTTTCTTTATTTGAGACTTTTTCTCACCTATACAACATTGGAATATGGCTGAATGCTCGCTGTCAACAGGGAATACAGATATCCCATTTTTAGCAGCAAGTTTCATTATATAACTTCCTGCCATGGCAAGAACTTCTTTATTTGCAATAGCTATGTCTTTCTTTGATTCTATTGCAGCAATTGTAGATTTTAAACCAACACTCCCAACAACAGCAACGAGAACCATATCAACATCCGGCATTTCTGCAAGTCTTTCAAGTCCAGAAGGACCACTATAAACACTAAGTTCTATACTATTTGAAATGCACCATTTTTTTAAAATTTGAGATTTAGCAAAGTTATTCACAGACACTGCAGACGGTTTAAATTTTTTTATTTGTAACTTCAAAACCTCTATATTAGAGTCAACGGAAAGTCCCTTAACACAAACATCCATTTTCATGTTGCAAATGATATCCAGGGTCTGCGTTCCTATTGATCCTGATGATCCTAAGACTACTATTTTTCTCATCTTAAAAGTTTTAAAACATAATACACCGTAGGAGCCGCAAATATATAAGAATCAAATCTGTCAAAAACTCCGCCATGGCCAGGTAATATTCTGCCTGAATCTTTAACACCACCGTCTCTTTTAATAATAGATTCGGAAAGATCTGAAAATTGTCCTGTAACAGCTATTACAAATCCTAAAATCACACTGTTCCGCAAAGTTAAAATATTGCTCATAAACCCAAATCTGCATGTAACTGCTCCTAAAATGCCGAAAATAATTCCTGCAATTACACCTTCTACTGTTTTTTTAGGACTAATATTCCTCGCAAGTTTACATCTACCGAATATTTTTCCAAAAGCATAGGCTGCCGTATCTAAAGTCCAAACAACTATGAAAACAAAAAATACAAGTTTCATCCCAATTTTTAGATTTCGCATATAAACCATATGCATTAAAGCAAGCGGAATAAAAAAAGTTCCCAGAAAAGACAATGATATTCTAACAATACACAAATTCGGATTCTCTTTAAAAATCTCGACTCCAAAAAGAATAATCATCATCACAATGACAGAAACTATTATTTTATCTATTGGTGAATTTTTAAAAAAGTACAAAAATATAAAAAATGCAGCAGACATCACAAGTGACACAAAGATATGAGGGTTGTATTTCTTTAGTATAATAAAATATTCATAAACACATAAGAATGATACAAAAAACATCATCCCATAAAACACTATGCCTCCGCAATACACACAAGCAAAAACAAGCGGTATTCCAGTAATGGCCGTTAATACCCTAACCAACAACATACACAAAACCCCATATAAATTATAATCTTATACCAATCGTGCAGTAAAACTAATTTCACAAGCAATAAACATCTTCTTTACTTTAACATACTGACTAAAATTAAAAATAATAATAAACATTATGTTACAATTTTAACGCTTACTGTATAATCCGCCAAAACGTCTTCTTCTCTTTTGAAAAGCTGTTATAGCAGCCCTTAAATCATTCCAGGTAAAATCTGGCCACAATTTATTTGTTACATAAATTTCAGAATACGCAATTTGCCAAAGAAGAAAATTTGACACTCTGAGTTCTCCTGAGGTACGAATAAGCAAGTCTGGATCAGACTGTCCGCACGTATACAAGAAAGAGGATACAATTTCTTCCGTAGGCTTCTTTATGCCTTGTTTTGACATTATCTCAAAAGCCCGAATAAGCTCCTGTCTCGCACCATAATTTAAAGCTATGTTTAACTCAAATTTTGTGTTCTGTGACGTAATCATACAAGCATTTCTAATTTCAGTTTCTACATTTTCAGGAAATTTTGACAAATCTCCTAGTATTCTAAGCCTGATACCTAAATCGTTTAATTCTCCTAATTCTTTTCTTATAAATTGCCTGATTAAAAAAAACAATGATTTTATTTCACTCCGCGGTCTTTTCCAATTTTCTGTAGAAAAGGCATACAGAGTCAAAACCTTGATTCCAAGACCATTTGCAGCCTTGACAATCTCCTTTATAGTTCTGACTCCTTGTCTATGGCCAAAAACTCTGGGTAAAGATTTTTTCTTTGCCCACCTACCGTTTCCATCCATTATAATAGCTACGTGCCCAGGTATCAAAAAAAATCCCTCTTAGTTTTCAGAAATAGCATTTACCGGACAAGTCGATTCGCACACTCCACATCCTTTACATGTATCCAGATTAATTATATATTTATCTTCCTTTTGTTTAATAGCCGAAATAGGACAACTTGCCGCGCATGCCCCACATCCAACACAAATATCCACATCAATCTCATAAACCATACATACCCCCCACACACCACACAACCCTCTTTTATATAGTAAGCAACACCACTACATCCTCATTCATCATAATAATACACAACATCTCACTGTTACTCTCATTCTCATCACTACGCCCAAATAATACTTGAGAAAATTTTCAAATAGGGAAACATAATATTTTTAAAGTTTTACATCACTCTTATTTAAAAATTACATCATTCATATCTGCATAACCTCCTTCTCTTTAACTTCTATTATTTCATCTACTTCATTTATGTAAATATCAGTAATTTTTTGCGCTTCAACCTCAAATTTTTTTTTGTCATCTTCAGTTATAATTCTATCTCTCCCAAGCTTTTTTATGTTTTCAATTAAAACCCTTCTTTCATTTCTTATAGCTACTCTAAATTCTTCAGCCATCTTATTTATAACTTTTACTATTTCTCTTCTTCTATCCTCGCTAAGGGAAGGGATTGAAATACGTACGAGACTTCCATAAATTACAGGAGCTACCCCTATGTCAGCTTTAAGTATAGCTTTCTCTATAACGTCTAGTTGAGAAGCATCCCAAGGTTTTATTTCTATTGTCTTTGCATCTAGAATATTTATAGTTGCTGCTTGACTGATAGAAATAACAGAGCTATAACTTTTAATCTTTATACCTTCAACCATCGCTCTATTTGCTCTGCCAGTTCTTACGGAAGACAGTTTACATCTTAACCCATCTATAGTTTTTTTCATGCTATCTTCAGACGTTAAAAATAAACTTTGTGTCTGCATTTTACTATACCTCCACTATCGTCCCTATTTTTTCACCCTTCAAAATCTTCCTTAAATTGCCATCTTTATAAAAATCAAATACGATAATGGATGTATTTGTGTGCATACACAACGAAAAAACCTCTGCATCCATAATTTTTAAATGTTTATCTAGAGCCTCTTTAAAAGTTAAGGAATCATATTTCACAGCATTTTTATCCTTTTTTGGGTCCGCGTTATAAACGCCATCAACTTGCGTAGCTTTTAACAACACATCAGCTTCTATTTCTATGGCCCTCAATGCAGCGGAAGTATCAGTGGTACAAAAAGGTTTGCCTGTGCCACCTGCAAAAATAATCACATTTCCACACTCAATATAATCAATAACCTTCTTTTTATCAAAATCCTCAACAAAACCACTCACGCCACCTGCAGAAAACACACTAGACTTAACACCCATTTTCGTTAATACGTCACCTAAAGCAAGAGAATTTACAACTGTCGCAAGCATTCCCATATTGTCTGCAGTAATTCTCTCTATAAATTTCCCTGTTCCTCTCCAAATATTCCCCCCTCCAACTACAATTGCAAGTTGCACTTCATTACAAGAAACAGCAGATTTAATTTCATTTACAGTTCTTAAAAGACTGCCTTCGCTTATCGAGGACGAGTCATCACAAAGAGATTCTCCTGAAAGTTTTAAAAGCACTCTCTTTGCAGACATTATTCTTCTTCTCCAAGCCTAAATCTTGAAAATCTTTTTACTATTATATTCTCGCCAATTCTCGCAATAGCATTTGTTATTAAATCTTTTATTGTCTCTTTTCCATAAATATCTCTAATATAAACTTGGTCATATAAACACGTTTGGCTATAGAATTTCTCAACCTTACCATTAATAATCTTGTCAAAAACTTTTTCAGGCCTACATTCCTTCTTAAGTTGAATTTTATAAATTTCCTTTTCAGATTCAATTACACTTTTAGGAACTTGATCTCTAGAAATATAAGCAGGAGCTGTTGCAGCAATCTGCATTGCTATTTCCTTAACTAAATTATAAAAATCTATAGTTTTTGCCACAAAATCAGTCTCACAATTCACTTCAATTAAAACACCAAGCATGCCATTCCCATGTATATATGAGTAAACAAGTCCCTGTCTAGCGCATCTCCCAGACTTTTTAACAGCTGTAGACACACCTTTTTCTCTAAGCCATCTACACGCTTTATCTATATCATTATTTGCCTCTTCTAGCGCATTTTTACAATCCATTATTCCTGCACCTGTCATTTCTCTTATCTTTCTTATGAGCTCAGTTGACATTATTAACTTCCCCTTCATGAGTATTTAAATCTTTTTTCAATTCCATTTTGTTTTTGTCTTCGGCTTTATTTATAAAACTTTCATTACAACAATCCTCGCTTTTTTGTGCAAGACTTCTACCCTCTAAAACAGCATCTGCAATAACAGAGCAAAAAAGTTTTATCGCTCTTATGGCATCATCATTTCCTGGGATAGGATAGTCAATCAAATCTGGATCACAATTCGTATCACAAATCGCAACAATCGGAATACTGAGCTTTTTAGCCTCAGAAACAGCCGTTGCTTCCTCATGTGAATCTACAACAAACATAACATCTGGAAGATTGGACATATTCTTAAGACCTTCCAAAGATCTCTCAAGTTTTATTCTTTCTTTTTCAATCTGAGATTGCTCCTTTTTTGAAAGAAACTTAAAAACTCCATCTTTTTTCATATTTTCTATTCTGCTGTATCTCATTATTGATTTCTTTAGTGTTTCAAAATTTGTAAGCGTTCCACCAAGCCACCGTTCAGAAACAAAATACGCTCCACAACGCAATGCTTCCTCTTTTACGGAGACCCGTGCCTGTTTTTTTGTGCCGACAAATATCACTTTTTTACCTTCAGATATGCAATCCCTGACCACATTATAATTTCTTTTTAATTCTTTGAGGGTTCTCTGAAGGTCAATGATATGAATTTTATTTCTCGTACCAAAAATAAATTTTGACATTTTAGGATTCCATCTTCTAGTTTGATGCCCAAAGTGGACACCAGCTTCTAGTAAAGCCTTCATCGTAACATTTACCATACAGCTCCCCCCTGCTTTATTGGTTTTTTAAATGCATTTTAAGTGCATTCCCGTTTTTTTTTGCGATCTCATACAACTTTATCCTACGGCTTCCACAATCTTCAATCTCCCAAACCCCATTATTATAAATCTAACCCTAAGGGACCTCAGGCAAATCCAACTGTGTGCTTATTTGACCGATCTACCTAATATAAAAAATGAACTATAACAACACAACAAAATCCTAATGTAAATATCTAAGAGCACCTCCAACAACCGCACAAAGACAATACGGGAGACCTTTACACAAAAAAAATCAAGCAATTCTTTAAAATAGCGCGCACCACACTTACTGGAGTTAACACAGGAATACCAGAGCATCTAGCTCCACAATTTATCTTCCACATTTATTCTTTTTATCAAGATAAGCTAAACCCGAACTACAGTTTAAGAAAATAAACACAACCAGCACAAAACTTACTTTAAGACCATGGCTTTATACGCAATTATTCTATTAAAAAAACTTCATTTTTTCAATCGTCATACCGAATTTTGAAATTTGTAGTTAGCAAATTCAATTTATATTGTGGATTGTTTTGATAAAAACTAAATATAATAAGACAATTAATCACAGAATCTTCTTACATCGGCCCCAAGTTCTTTTAACTTCTTTTCAAACATCTCGTATCCTCTGTCCAAATGATAAATTCTCGAAAGAGTAGTAGTACCACATGCTGCAAGTCCAGCCAATACAAGAGCTGCTCCAGCTCTTATATCCGATACCATTACCGGTGCTCCTGAAAACTTTTTAACACCTTTAATATTTACTACTCTACCACCTACTGAAATATCTGCACCAAATCTTCGCAATTCGGCAACATGTAAGAATCTATTTTCAAAGACGTTTTCTTTTATACTAGATCTACCATTTACAAGACACATTAAAGCCATCCACTGAGCTTGAACATCTGTAGGAAAACCAGGGTATACTCCTGTCTTTATGCTTTGCGGATATAGATTTTTTACCCATTTAACATAAATTGTATTATCTAATTCTTTAATATATAATCCACTTTTTCTCAATTTATCATTTATTGATTTCAAATGCTGCGGAATAACTTTTCTTAAAATTATTTCACCCTTCGTAATTGCCGCGGCTATTATATACGTGGCAGCTTCTATTCTATCGGGAATTATTTCATGTTTAAAACCATGAAGTTTATTAACTCCCTCTATTACAATATTTTTTGTCCCGGCCCCAGTTACTTTTGCACCCATTTTATTTAAAACAACCGCCAAATCTTCTATTTCAGGTTCACAAGCAGCATTAATAATTGTGGTTTCCCCTTCAGCCAAAACCGCAGTAAGCATCACATTTTCAGTTGCACCCACACTTGGAAATCTAAAGTTTATTATTGTACCCCTAAGACCACTCTTAGCAAAAGTCTTCACGTATCCACCTTCAACTGAAATTTCAGCACCTAACTTTTTAAATGCCTCTAAATGAATATCTATGGGCCTTGCGCCTATAGCACACCCACCAGGCAATGATACATCAGCTTTCTTAAGTCTAGCCAATAGAGGCCCCATTACTAAAATGCTCGCGCGCATTTTTTTCACTAAATCATACGGTGCTATATGCTTATATGTCCTATTATCTGAAGAATAAACTTCTATAGCATTTCCTCTTTTAACTGTTTCTTTTTCCATGAAATTTAAAAACAATAGCGTCGTTCTTACATCGTCAAGAGATGGGACATTTTTTATTACAACAGGATCGTCTGTAAGTAAAGTAGCAAAAAGTATAGGTAAAGCAGAATTTTTTGAACCAGATATGGTTACTTCTCCTTTTAATTTACTACCGCCATGTATCATTATCTTATCCATTTTATATAATCACTCAACCCATTATATCTGTATTATTTAAATTTAACATTTTTAAAACCATAAATTTTCTATAAATAACCGCAATTTTGTAAAACTAGACCTATTTATCATAGGTACACGCATACGTCCAATTGATCTCTGAGTAACAATCAGCAATACATCATTGTTAACTTTTATATACAAAAACTACCAAAACTGGTTCAACGTTCTTTCTCCGCTCTTAATATTCTTGGCAATCCTGCATAATCTTTTATTATTTCGATATTTTTATAACCATTGCTTAAAAATATTAGTTTTATACTTTCAGCCTTATTTGCATTCAATTCAATAAAAATAACCCCATTCTCTTTTAAATGCTTATCAACTTCAGTTGCTATTTTCTTATAAAAAAACAAGCCACTATCCTTTGCCATTAAAGCATTCTGAGGTTCATACTTAAGTTCTGGTTCTAGGAGTCCATATTCTTCGCATGACACATAAGGTGGATTTGCCACAATCGTATCAAAAATTTTACCACCTATTTTGTTGAAAATGTCACTTTCAACAAAATCTATATTTAAAGCGCTATTAATTTGTGCATTTTTCTTTGCAATTATAAGAGCATTTGGATTTATATCTGAGGCCATAATATCCCTAAATTTTCCAAGTTTTTCTAAACTTACGGCTATACATCCAGAACCCGTACAGAGGTCTAACAGTGAACACTTATTTTTTCTTTTTAAAAATTTCAATACACTTTCTACTAAAATCTCAGTCTCTGGTCTTGGTATAAAAACGTCCCTATTTACTTTAAACTCAAAATACATAAAGCTGGAAGAACCAGTTATATACGCTATAGGCTCTCTTTTAGAACGTCTCAAAATATAATGCTCATACCTAGACTTTTGTATATCTGTAAGCTTTTCGCTTCTTATAAGAGGAAGTTTTGAGCTTTCAATTTTTAGAACTGAACTTAAAAGAATTTCAACGTCACGTTTAGTACCAAAAAGCCCTCTTGACTCTAAAAACATCTCAGCGTTTTTCAATACACTATAAATATTTTCACTTTTAAACATTTGATTTAAACACTATCTTTTATTAAGTTTAGACTCCAAATCAGCCTCGATAAGCTTATTGGCAAATCCTGATAAATCACCATCCATGACTTCAGTGATGTTATGTACGCTATATCCTATTCTATGATCTGTAATCCTATTTTGCGGGTAATTATATGTCCTTATTTTTTCTGATCTATCGCCAGAACCAATTTGTAATTTCCTTTCATTTGAAATCTGATTTGCATTTTCCGAGATTTTTCTATCATATAACTTTGCCCTCAAAACTTTAAACGCTTTAGCTCTGTTTTTCATTTGACTTCTTTCATCCTGACATGCAACTACAAGTCCAGTAGGTAAATGCGTGATCCTTATAGCTGAATCTGTTTTATTAACATGTTGTCCACCCGCCCCAGAAGATCTATAAGTATCAATTCTCAAATCCTCCATTTTTATTTCAACATCAACTTCTTCGGCTTCAGGAAAAACGGCAACAGTCACTGCAGAAGTATGAACCCTTCCAGATATCTCCGTAACAGGCACTCTCTGAACTCTATGAGTACCTTTTTCAAACTTAAAACAGCGCCACACTCCCTTGCCGTTTATTTCAAATATAATTTCCTTATAACCACCAAGACCTGTAAAATTTGAATCTAAAATTTCATATTTCCATCCATTTTTTTCAGAAAAACGTGTGTACATTCTATATAGATCACCTACAAACAAAGCAGCCTCATCACCTCCAGTCCCTGCACGAATTTCTACAATAATATTCTTATTATCATTCGGATCAGGTGGTATAAGCAACGTCTTCACTTCAGATTCAATTTTATTTTTCATTTTGGTAAGGTCATCGTACTCTACAAAAGCCAACTCTTTTATCTGAGAATCTTCAGAGTTCTTCAACTCTTCTATATCCTTTATGCTATTTAAAAGCTTCAAATATTGCACATATTTTTCAGCAATTGGGCAAAGATAGGAATACTGCTTTGAAAATTCTTTACGTTCTTCTTGGCTCAAAACAACAGACAAATCACTAAGTTTCATTTTAATTTCTTGGAACTTTGCATTTAACAATCTCAGTTTTTTTAAATACATAGTGCGGTTTTTATTCCCCAATTACTCGATTTTACATAAAAATCATCACTAACTAAAAATTACTTAACAATCCTTACTGTAAAATAAACCGATAAAAACACAAGGTACAAACTTCAACACGTATGTATAAATACAACATACGTACATAGAAACCCCCTTTCGTAACATTTACATTTTTAAAATTAAATTCCATCTACCGTTGTTTTTTTCGGCACTTGAATTCCTTTAATAGTTATCTTTCTCGATATGGTCTTTCCCTCTGTTTTAGCAAAACGCTTTTGAAATTTTTCAACTCTTCCCGCGGTATCTATAAGTTTTTGCTTCCCTGTAAAAAATGGATGGCAATTCGAGCATATTTCTAGTTTTATTGAAGGTTTCGTTGAACGAGTTTTAAATGTATAACCACATGCACACGAAACCGTGCTTGTTTCATATCTTGGGTGTATTGTTTCTCTCATTTCCAACCTCCATTTTACTTTCCTCTTATAGTTTTTATATAAATCGTGATATACAAAATTTTCCACTTTTTATCAATTTTTACAACCGCATAAGCGTAGTGTTCCTTACTTATCCATCATCGCGATTCAATATTATAGCCTTTCCATACTAGAAAGTTCCATTTGTTTTAAAAAATCCCTATTAGAGTTTGAGCTAAGCAGTCTTTTGCTTAATTCTTCCATAATTTCTATAGAGTTCATTGAAGTCATCCATTTTCTCAATATCCACATTTTGTTTTTTTCATCTTCATTCAGAAGAAGTTCTTCTTTCCTAGTACCTGAACGTAAAAGATCTATTGCAGGGAATATCCTCCTATCTGCAAGTTTTCTGTCAAGATAAATTTCACAATTCCCTGTTCCTTTGAATTCTTCAAATATGACATCATCCATTCTACTTCCAGTTTCAACAAGAGCAGTTCCTATAATAGTAAGACTTCCACCCTCCTCAATATTTCTTGCCGCCCCAAAAAATCTTTTTGGTCTCTGCAAGGCATTTGAATCAAGCCCACCTGATAAAATTCTTCCACTTGATGGTGTTGCCGTATTATAAGCTCTAGCAAGTCTTGTAATTGAATCCAATAAAACAACAACATGCTTACCATTTTCGACCATCCTTTTAGCTTTTTCTATGACCATCTCAGCAACTTGTATATGCCTATCTGAAGGCTCATCAAAGGTTGAAGAGATAACCTCTCCCTTGACAGAACGCTGCACATCTGTAACTTCTTCAGGTCTTTCGTCTATTAATAGAACTATAAGCATCATATCAGGACTATTCTCGGTTATTGCATTAGCTATTTCTTGTAAAAGAACAGTTTTACCTGTTCTCGGAGCCGCATTAATCAACACTCTCTGCCCTTTACCTATAGGAGCCAACATGTCTACAATTCTTGTCGATAGCTTCTCTTTTTTTGTTTCAAAGATTATTTTCTCATTAGGGTATAATGGCGTCAAGTTATCAAAAAGAATTCTATCCCTTATATTTTCAAGATTTTCTTGACCATTAATCGACTTTACTTGTAGAAGTGCAAAATAACGTTCTTGTTGCGCCTGAGGAGGTCTGACATACCCCGCTACTGTGTCACCCTTTCTTAAAGCGAATTTTTTTATCTGAGAAGGAGATATGTATATATCGTCCGGACCAGGAAGATAATTATAACCTGGTGAGCGCAAAAAACCAAACCCATCAGGTAAAATTTCTAAAACACCCTCATCATAAACAAGTTTGTTTTCTCTTGTCCGCGCTTCGAAAATTTTCGCTATAAGCTCCTGCTTTCTCAAACCTGCAACAGAGTCAAGTTTAAGATTTTTTGCAATTTCCATAAGTTCTACCACAGTCCGCCTAGACAAAATAGATACATCCTTAGTTCTATCTTTTTCCATCAATTCCTCCCAGAATCAACAACACTATAACACGCACACCTTGGGTTTAACTAAATCAGCCACATAACTTTGTATATTTGGCGACTATTATAGATAACACCTACTTGATTTGATTTTGATTTGCTTCAATTTAGATTGTTTTGATCTGAATGAACAAACAAACAACAGACGGGTCATTCTATCTTATTCCCATACTAAATGTCAATAATTTGTGTAAATTATTGACATTCCTTTTTAAATCTATCTTAGATCCAGAGTTGTCTACAACAAAATCAGCAAGCTCAATTTTCTTTTTTATCGGCATTTGAGAATCGATTCTTATTTTCACTTGATACGTGTCCAGTTTATCTCGTATAGCAAGACGATTAACTTGAACGTCATGAGGAATCCAAATAGCCACAGTTTTATCACATATTTTATCTAGCCCAGCTTCAAAAAGAAGTGGAGCATTAACTAATATCATATCGTTGCTTATTTTGTGTTGAGATATCGCTTCATTTATACGTGGAATTATATATGAATGAAGAATCTTCTCAACTTTGGATTTTATTTTTTTATCTGAAAAAATCATGCTGGCAAGTTTCTCTCTATTTAAAGTTCCATCAGCACATAAAATACCTTGTCCAAGATCATTCGCAAGTCTGCTTAAAACCAACTTACAATTTTCAGTAACCTCACGTGATATTTTATCAGCGTCTATACTACAAGCTCCCAATGATTCAAAACATTTAGCTGTTTCACTCTTACCAGTGGCAATTCCCCCAGTTAGTCCTATTATCATCATATTTTTTTCATTTCCCCCCAATTTTTTCCAACTCTAACATCAACAACCACAGGAACACTCAAATTTACAGAGTTTTCCATCTTATTTTTTATAATCGGAAGCATATCTTCAAGTTCCTCAATTGGAACTTCGAAAAGAAGATCATCATGAACCTGTAAAAGCATTAAAGATTTATAGCCTTTAAGTTTAATCTCATTATATATCTCTATCATGGCAATTTTTATTATATCCGCAGAACTTCCTTGAATCGGAGTATTTAGGACTATTCTTTCGGCAGCGTTTTTAATTCTGACATTTACTGAACGCAATTCTGGGACAAATCTCACTCTTCCATTAATGTTACAAACATACCCGTCTCTTAAGGCTAGCTTAATAACTTGATCCATCCACAATTTTACACCACTATATCTCTTAAAATATCCATCAATATATTCTTTTGCCTTTGAAAACGGAATGTTTAACTGTTTTGAGAGTCCAAAAGGAGACATTCCATAAACTATACCAAAATTTATCGATTTTCCAATTTTTCTTAAATCGTCAGATACAGATTCGTTCTGAGGAACATTAAAAACTTCTCTAGCTGTCGCGCTGTGTACATCCGCACCATCTTTAAAAGCTCTAATAAGTTTTTCATCCTGTGAGACATGAGCTAACACCCTCAAATCAATTTGTGAATAATCAGCAGATAAAAAAATCTTGCCGTTTTCTGATATAAACGCTTTTCTAAACTCTCTCCCGTAAACGGATTTCATAGGTATATTTTGCAAGTTAGGCTCTGTTGACGATAACCGTCCAGTAACAGTTATAGCTTGATTAAAAACAGTATGAACCCTACCCCCTCCACAAGCACAGCAGCTCATTATAGGGGATATATAAGTGCTTTTTAATTTTTTGAGCTCTCTGTACTTTAATACCATAGCGGGAAACTCATAAGAAGACAACCCGCTTAACACTTCTTCATCCGTAGAATAACCAGTTTTAGTTTTTTTGATTATTGGAAGATTAAGTTTATCAAACATTACATGTGAAAGTTGTCTAGTTGAATTAATATTGAATTCTACGTCCGCCACTTTATAGATATTACCTTCAACTTCCTCTAGTTTAGAAATTATCTTCTCATTAAATTTATTCAAAAAAGATGAATCTATTTTTATACCAGAAATCTCCATTTCTGAAAGAATTTCAATTAAAGGCATCTCTACATTAAAGAAAAGCGATGAAAGGTTTTTCTCTTTTATAAATAAACCAAGTATTTTATACGCGGCAAAAGATGCCGCAGAAATAGAATTCGCATATTTTGCACTGTCTTCTATTGAAGAATCCGCAAGTGCAATTCTTTTCGTTCCTTTTCTTAAGTAACTATCATCACCTGCTTTAAAATTTAAATACTCTGTTGCAATATAACTTATATTGTGAGGCTCTGTAGGATTTAGACAGTATGAGGCAAGCATCACATCAAAATATATACCATTTAGTTCAATCTTCAATGTTTTATAAATATTTCTCTCTTGTTTTAAATCGTCTCCTATTTTTTTTATCCTATTCGAAGAAAACAATAAAAGGAAGATATCTTTAAATTCATCAATAGTTATTTGAGGGACATTCAAATCGCTATGCCCAATAGGAAAATAAAAGGCTTTATTCTCAGTAAACAGAGACACACCAATAACACACATTTTTAAGGAATCCGGTAAAGATTTTATTGTTTTTATTGCAAAAATACCAGAGTGTTCTATCAACTTTGCAACTTGAATTGCTTTCTCTTTACTGTTTACGATTTCGCTATCAAATTTAAATGGCATCGTGCTTAGTATTTCTGAATCAAGAAGTCTTTTATTTTCAGAACTAGAAAAATCTATTTCATAGCTTCCAACATTTATATTTTTAACAATAAAATCAACTCTATTACAGCTATTTTCATTTTTCAACTTTTTAATAGAAAACTCAGAATTTTTAAAAGACCGATGTAGATGTGAATATTTCTTAAGAAAACTTTTAAATTCATACTTTTCAAAAAAAGGAATAGCCTTATTTATATCCAAATCTTTACTTTTAAAATTTTCAAGTTCAAAACTGAAAGGAACCTGTCTATCCAAATCTACTAACTTCTTACTTAGCAATGCATTCTCTTTACCGCATTTAACTAATTTTCCTACATTTCCCTCTATGGAATCTAAATTCTGTAAAATATTTTCAAGAGTTCCGAACCTCTTAACAAGTTTAACAGCAGTTTTTCGACCAATACCTTTTATCCCCGGAACATTATCAACAACATCCCCAATCAAAGCAAACACATCTGTAAGTCGTTTAGGCGTAACTCCATATATTTCCTCAATTTTTTTTGCATCATACATAATATTTTTAGAGTCATTCCAAATTAACACATTTTGTTCTTCCACCAACTGAAAAATATCTTTATCACCGGTAACAATAACGCTTTGCACACCAATTTTTTTATTACTCTCAACCATAGTGGCAATTAAGTCATCTGCTTCATAACCTTCTATCTCTACTTTCGCCATAGCCAAAGCTTCAACAGCTTCTTTTGCGATAGGCATCTGACTTACAAGAGCTTCATCAGGTGAACTTCTGTTGGCTTTATAATCTTTAAATATCTCGTACCTAAAATTTTTTGATGGGTGGTCAAAACAAACCACAATATAGTCAAATATAAAATTACTTTTAATCTTAAGTAACAACTTTATAAAACCATAAACTGCACTTATTTGTTGCCCACTGGAAGTAGAGAGCGGTGGTAAAGCATGATAGGCCCTGTGAATGTAAGCATTCCCATCTATAACAAAAAATCTTTTCATATATTTCAAATCACAACTTTAGCAGCCATTCAACAATGGCAAAACGTTAAAAACATCTTACAAACAATAACTTGTTTTATAATCACATCTGCTATTCCAAAACTAATTTAACAAAGTTTTATTTTACTTGAGCTTCTATATAATTTTGTGCACTTACGGCAGCTTGAGACCCATCCGAAGCAGCTGTTACAATTTGTCTCAATCGCTTTTTTCTTATATCGCCGCATGCAAAAACCCCAGAGATAAAGGTATTCATGGTTTCATCCGTAACAATGTATTTCATTTCATCAAGTATAACATTCGGAAGAAATAAAGTATTTGGAATTAAACCTATAAAAACAAAAATGCCATCTGTGCCTAAATATCTATCCTCATGAGTTTTTACATTAGTTATCACTACTTTATCAATGGAGTCTTCCCCTAAAACTTCTTTCACTACACTGTTATACAACACTGATATATTTTTACATAGTACCACTCTTTCCTGAAGGACTTTTATAGCTCTTAAAGAACTTCTTCTATGGATAACAGTTACTTTTCTTGCAAATTTAGATAGATAAACTGCTTCTTGAATTGCAGAATCCCCACCCCCTACAACCAACACATCCTTATCTCTATAAAAAGGAGCATCGCATACAGCGCAGAAAGATACACCCCTGCCAATGAATTTTAATTCTCCGGGTACATTCATTTTTTTTACAAGCGTTCCAGCAGCTACAATAATACTCTTGGTTTCATAAGTTAGTTTTCTTGTAATTACTTTTTTAAAAAAGTAATTACATTCAATAGAAATAACCTCATCGTAGATTAGTTCTGCACTAAAATCTTTTATCTGTTTCTCAAGTCTCACAGCGAGATCAAAACCGCTAATTCCCTCGCAAAATCCCGGATAATTATCGATCATATCAGTCATTAGCATTTGGCCACCGCAAGCATTTTTTTCTATAAGCAATGTTTTTAACCTTGCTCTTGAAGCATAAAACGCCGCCGACAACCCACTAGGACCTCCTCCAATAACAACGACATCATAAATCATAGTAAATCCTCAATCTGGTGTGCACGTTGGGAGGGGATTAAAGGACGCTGTCAATAATTTTTTTTATCTCATTTTTAGGTTTAAGCCCCACCATTTTTTGTAAAGGAAAACCATTTTTAAACAAAATTAAACACGGTATTGATGCGATTTGAAATTTTGTAGACAAAGACATATTTTTATCCGTATTCACTTTGACTACTTTTACTATATTTTCATAATCGCAGACAAGCTCTTCAATAACCGGGGTGAGCATCTTGCACGGGCCACACCACGGAGCCCAAAAATCAACCAATACCGGCAAAATTTCCAATAAAACCTCTTTTGAAAAATCACATTCATCAACTTCAAGTAGCATACCCCCCCCCATTGGCGTCTGTTAAGTATAAAATTACAAATTACATTCCTTCAACAGAGAAACGATCACCTACGGAGAGTTGCCCCCCCTGAACAAAACTCCAAGCATCCATAACAGGTTTACTTTCAAGTTTCATTTTTACAACTAAAATTTTTCCAGCAGCACATGACACAGTAAAACCTCTATTCTTTTCTATAGAACATACAATCCCAAAGCCACAATTTAAAGAATCACTGTTAAACACTTTTATTTCAATAAATTTAATTCTTTTGCCTGTAAGTTTGCCAAAAGAAACTATTGAATACACTCCTGGCCAAAGATATAAACCTCTAAATTTATTATACACATCACTAGCGCTTTTATTCCAGTTAATCAACCCACTTCTCTTTTTTAAGGATGGAGCAAAACTCGGCACTCCAATTTGAGGGGTTGACTTATATTCCCCGCTTTCAAAAAATTCAAGAGTTTTATTCATAACAACTATGCCCAGAGGGATAAGTTTACTGAATAAAGTTTCAGCAGTATCATTTACATCTATAACAATCCTTTCTTGAATTATTATATCACCGCTATCAAGGTCATCTCCAATATAGAAGGAAGATACGCCAGTCTCAGTTTCTCCATTACATAAAGCGTATTGAACTGGAGACGCTCCCCTTAACTTAGGAAGAAGTGAGAAATGCACATTAAAAGTTTTATATTTAGGAAGACTAAAAATACTTCTTGGAATAAGTTTGCCGTAAGATACAACAACGCCTACATCCGCACCGAATTTTTTTATTTTCTTGATAACATCAGTAGTAAATTTCTCAACTTGCATAAAATCAACATCATTCTCTATAGCATAAACTTTTACTGCAGAGAAAACAAACCTTCTACCTCTAAACGCAGGTCTATCGGATTTTGTAATAACCAAAACTTTATGATTATTTTTACAGAGCTCTTCAAGATAATATCTTGAAACAATAGATGTACCAAAAAATAATATCTTCACCACTTACCTGTATTTCTATTCCTTTTTACTTTTTTTTCAACAAATCTTCTTTTCCACTCCGGAAGATAATCTATAAATAGCTTTGCATCTAAATGATCCACTTCATGTTGAATAGCTCTGGACAATAAATCCTGGGATTTAATTTCCAATTCCCTACTATTTAGATCTGTATACCGAACAACAACTCCATTATAACGTTTCACATTTTCGTAAAAACCTGGGAAAGACAAACACCCTTCCTTATCAGATATTTTATTTCCATCGGATGAAATAATAGTAGGGTTTATCATAATAATCGGCGATTT
Organism: Candidatus Endomicrobiellum glyptotermitis; assembly: GCA_031267715.1. Lineage (GTDB taxonomy): Bacteria > Elusimicrobiota > Endomicrobiia > Endomicrobiales > Endomicrobiaceae > Endomicrobiellum > Endomicrobiellum glyptotermitis. The sequence goes on from JAIRYQ010000002.1 coordinate 407,852, forward strand.
TTTATCCAAATCTACAGCAATAACACAAAGTCTCACTGACACCCCTATCTGCGGAGCAGCTAAACCAACTCCATTAGCTAAATACACCGTTTCAAGCATATTGTAAGCGAGTCTTTTTACATCATCATCAACTTCAAGGATGACTTTTGATTTTTTTCTTAAAATAAGATCGCCGTATTTTTTTATTTCGAGTATCGCCATAATAACATAAACACCAGATAAGGTATCTTACTTAAAAATAAAACTCCAAACACTGCACTGAGATATATCAAAGATAAGCGACCATCTTCACCATTTATAAGTTCTTTATTAAAATTACTTGTTACTACAATCAATATTCAATCCTAAACCCTACATCCTCAATCATCCATAACATTAAAACAAAAACATCCACATACTTTTTATCTGGTAACAACAGTTACAACAAAAACTAGATCGCACTATTAAGTAATATGATGAAAACCTAACATTGGTTACCTCAATGTTCCCGCAATAGGCAGTGCAGGGCTCGAACCTGCGACCTTTTCTTTGTAAGAGAAATGCTCTCCCGCCTGAGCTAACTGCCTACTCTTATATTTACAAAAATGTGAGTGATGAAAAATTAAAAATATTTCAAAAAACTTCTTCGCTACTCTGTCAAAGTTCGTTTTCTATAACCCTTTAACCAGCACTAAAAAACAACATACTAAATTCCATATCTCATTTTAAGACCATTTATTTAAAAACTCTTTTAAAAATATAATCAACATTTTTAAACTGTGAATTAACATCACAATTTCTTTTTATCTCCTCTACAGTCAAATGTTTCTTTATATCTTGATTTCTCAGACACGCTTCCTCTATACTTATTTTATTATCCCTTGCATCAAAAGCTACAATTTGAACCATAACATAAGCGTTTTCTCTTAAAATCCCTTTATCAACAAGAGAAAGCAACAGTGTACCTGAAAAGATAATATCTTTTGTTTTGTCTAAATTCACTTGCATATTTTCAGGATAAACGTTAAGTCCTGATAATAAAGTCTGCATTCTAACAAGCATATAATGCAAAATTATTGAAGCATCTGGGAGCATAATTCTTTCTGTAGAGGAATGACTTATATCTCGTTCGTGCCATAACGCAATATTTTCCATTGCAGTTAGGGCATATCCTCTAAGAACTCTTGACAACCCGCATATATTTTCAGAAATTATTGGATTTCTCTTATGAGGCATAGCTGAGGAGCCTTTTTGTCCTTTAGTAAAAGGTTCTTCAACTTCTGATAATTCTGTCCTTTGCAAATGTCTTATTTCCATCGCAATTCTTTCAAGAGCAGCACCTACATGAGCAAGTATAGAAAAGTAAACAGAATGTCTATCACGAGGAATAATCTGTGTTGATACAGGCTCTGCTTTCAGACCCATTTTTTGACATACATATTCTTCAACCCTCGGACTCAAATGCGCCATAGTACCTACAGCGCCAGAAATTTTACCATAACTTACAGTTTCAAGAGCAAAATTGAGTCTATCTAAAGACCTCAAAATTTCACAATACCAAGAAGACACTTTCAGTCCGAAAGTCATTGGTTCTGCATGAACACCATGTGTTCTTCCCATTATAGGAGTCATCTTATATTTATTAGCCAACTTGCAGATTATAATAGCTAGCCTCTTTGTTTCATCAATAAGTAGATTTGTCGCTTGTTTAAGCTGCGCTCCAGTAGCAGTATCCAAAACATCAGAAGATGTCATGCCAAGATGCAAAAATCTGCCCTCAGGACCTACAGTTTCAGAAACAGCAGTCAAAAAAGATATCACATCGTGTTTGACAGTAAGTTCAATTTCATTGATTCTCTTAACACTAATCTTAGCTTTTCGTTTTATTGTCTCTACAGCCTCTTGAGGAACTGCGGCAAATTTCGACATAGCTTCAACAGCAAAAATCTCAACCTCAAGCATTTTTCTGAATCTATTCTCATCCGACCAGATTTCAGCCATTTCAGGTCTACTATAACGCAGGATCACACATTTTTACCTCCTTCTCCATTTTAACTTCCAAATTCCTGTTTTTATTATATTTAACAACCATTACAACAATGCGCAATTTTAAAGATTTTTATTTAAATCACCTATTAAAATTTTTATCGCTTCAGGGTATATTTTGTGCTCTACAGCCAAAACTCTCCCTGCTACATCCTGTGGCATATCATTCTCAAAAACCCTGACCTCTCTCTGCATTATTATCTTTCCTGTATCATAATTTTCATCTACAAGATGCACCGTAGCCCCAGATACCGTCTCTCTTGATTTTACAACAGCTGCATGAACATGACAGCCATACATCCCCTTCCCTCCGAACTTAGGCAAAAGAGCTGGATGAATATTCAAAACCTTGTTACGATAATCTCTTATTATTCTTTGACCAACGAGTCTTAAATAACCAGCAAGACAGACAATATCCACCTTCATACCTTGAAGTTCTGTGAGTATAACGTCGTTAAAAGACTCTTCATCTTTAAAACTCTTCCTTTCTACGCAAGCAAACTTTATACTCTCCTTTTCCGCTCTTTTAAGCGCGTAAGCATTAGGATTATTTGAAATGACTAAAACAACTTTTGCCAAACCCTTTAAGATCCCACCATTAGTAGAATCTATTATAGATTGTAAATTTGACCCTTCACCAGATGATAAAACCCCAAGACATTTTATCATGCAAGTCATCTCATACAAGCTTAACGCCTACTTCACCTTTTTTAACATGACCTATTACTTTAGCACCTTTAAAAAACTTTTCAACTTTTGAAGCGACCTCAGAACACACTATCAAAACCATGCCTATTCCCATATTTAGAGTTCTATAAATATCTGTTTCTGAAACATTGCCTTTATTTTGAATAATTTTAAAAATTTCAGGAACTCTCCATAATTTTTTTTCAATGACAACACCAATACCTTTTTTTTGAGGCAAAATCCTACCCACTTTATCACAAAAACCCCCGCCAGTAATATGAGCTATACCAACTATATTTCGTTTACTTGAATTAAATTTTGCAATAGCTGAAAGAACTTCCTTGACATAAATTCTTGTGGGTGCAAGAAGCTGTCTTGAGTATTTTTCTAATTCATTATCCGAAAAAATTTTTCTTATAAGAGAATAGCCATTTGAATGAGGGCCGCTTGACGGCAAACCTATTACAATATCTCCAGACTTTATTCTATTTCTGATAATTTCTTTTCCCTTCTCAACTATACCCACTGCAAAACCTGCTAAATCGTATTCTCCATCTTCATAAAATCCTGGCATTTCAGCAGTTTCCCCACCAATAAGCTGCGAGCCCGACAATTCACACCCCTTAGCTATACCCTCAACAACTTGTTCTGCTTGTTTTACATCTAATTTTCCGCAAGCAAAGTAATCTAAAAAGAAAAGAGGTTTCGCTCCAACGCATACTATATCGTTGACATTCATTGCAACCAAATCTATTCCAACGCTATTATGTTTATTCAATGTAAACGCAAGTTTTAATTTTGTACCTACGCCATCAGTTGAACTCACAAGATTATACTTTGTCCCCACAATAGGGAACAATCCTCCAAAACCACCAATTTTCGGAAACTTCTTTTTAAGCCGTTTTACAAATTCATTTCCAGCATCAATATTCACACCAGCTTCCTTATACGTGACAGACATATCAACTAATCTCCCATAATAAAATGCACCATGCATAAATCATGATTTTATCTCGATTTATCTCAAACAAAACAGCAACCAAAATAAAATTTTGTTTTGAAATTCAAAAGTGAACTCCTAATTGTAGATCGCATACAGACTTCGAAATAATAACTAACACAACACTGTAGCCTCAACCTAAAGCTTATAAATCCAGTTTGCAATGGTAACAAAATGAATATTTTATACAACTCATGCATATTATTGTTCTCTACTACCAGGTTTTACGGCAACACTTCCAGACTTACACATAGGACAATTATCTTTCTCAAAATTTCTAACTTCAAGAGTTAAAATAGAAAATTTTGGAACCCCGAAATTCACTTTTCTATCACTCCTATCAACAAGAGAACAAACAGCAACTACTACAGCACCAATGGATTTAACAGAATCCACAACCTCCGTACTGGAAAGTCCTGTTGTTATAACATCCTCAACTACTAAGACTTTTTCGTCCTTGTCTATTAAAAAACCTCTTCTCAAGCCAACTTTCCCATCAACCCTTTCAGTAAATACTGAGCGAACACCTAAAGCTCTTCCAACCTCGTATCCAATAACAATCCCACCAATAGCAGGCGAGATAACAACATCAACTTTTATACCGTTCTCTTTGATTTTATTAGCAAGCTCTTTTGCTAATCTTGTAGCATTTCTAGAACTTTGCAAAATCAGAGCTGATTGAAAATACGTATCTGAATGCAATCCACTTGAAAGCTCAAAATGCCCGCTTAAAAGAGCCTTATTTCTTTTAAACAATTCTTTAAATTCAATAAGCTCTTCTTCTATCTCTTTTATCTTTTTTTTATCCGAACTTGATCTCTTAAAAAATATATTCTTTACTCCCCAATATTCTAAAACAAAACCTACAATAATGTTAAGCGTCTTTACAGCCCAGATTGGTAAAAATGCGCCTATAAGATGAGCAACTAAAATTACAAAAGACATAAATACCGGTGTTGCTAACATAAAACCAACTGCGAAGATACTTGTTTCTCTAAATTTCATATCGCGTTTACTTACTTCAAGGGAAAATATTCCCATAATAAACAAAATAGTAATAGGGTTCGCCATATCTAAACCCATCAAGCCAAAAAATAGGGCCTTGCTTTTAATCATCTCTGGATTAATAAAATCGTGTCCTATTTGTCCCGTTTTTAAAAATGTTTTTAAAAACAATGCCCCAGCCGCTATAAAAAATATTCCAAATGCCATCAATACAATGCCAATGATAATATCAAAAACTCGCTGGTATCGCTGTATTTTTTTCACAAGGGCAGAGATTGAAAAAACAGCTAAGCTAACATATATTAAATCAACAACTGATAAACCCAAAACACCTACAAGCATTTCGCTGACCGGCACAGATAATGACAAAGTAAAAACTAACATACAAATAGGGCCAATGCCACCCGCTTGCAACATAAGTCCAAGCTTTAACCCATCAAACAAAAAAGCGTTATTTTTATTTTTCATGATATCAACCTTATTTCACTCTCTCGTTGCCTTGACCTTATTTTATTTATCCCACCCTATCATAAATATTTCTTAAAACTTCAACAGGATTTACAGCATTCAATATAGGTCTACCAATAACTATAAAATCCGCACCTTCTTTGATTGCAACTTCTGGACTTGCCACTCTTTTTTGATCATCATCGGGTTTTTCTAGCCTAATTCCAGGAGTCACAACGTCGAACTCTTTGCCACATTCTTTTTTTATAAGCGCTATTTCAAGAGGAGATGATATTACACCGTCCACTCCACAATTTTTTGCAAGTTTTGCTCTTCTTATAACTTCTTCTTTAGTCGCCACCTGACTTGTTAAAACCGTAACTGCCCATATCTTTGTTCTATTTTTTACAGACGTAGCAGCCATAAGCATATCTTCCCCCCCCATTGAATGAACAGTTAAGCTGAATACCCCCAGTTCTTCAGCAGACTTAACAGAAAGTTTTACCGTAGCAGGTATGTCATAGAATTTTAAATCTAAAAATATCTCTTTTCCGCTGTCTTTTATAGTTCTTATTATTTTTTCACCACATCGCAAAAACGATACAGGACCCACTTTATAAATGTCGATGTAAGGAATAGTTTCTCTTACAAGTTCTTCAACTTTACTAAAATCACAAACATCAAGAGCAAGTATTATTTTTTTCATTCCTTCCTTTTAGACATCTATATGTATGTTTTGCTAACTGTCTAAATAAATTTTATGATCAACAGTCTAACCGAAACTTTTATTCACAATGCCAATTATGTCCTTTACTGAGTTTATATTTTTTCTTTCCAATATACCTTTAATTCCATAAATAATTTTTATTAAATTTTGAGGAGAGACTAAACTTGAACTCCCCACACTAACGACTGTCGCTCCAGCGAGAATAAATTCAATAGCATCTTCTCCCGTCATTATCCCACCACACCCAATAATTGGTACTTTTATACTCTGATAAGCATCATACACACAGCGCACTGACATAGGTTTTATGCAAGAACCCGAGACACCTCCTCTAAACGTGGAAAGCTTAGGCTTAAACGTTTCAATATTTATAGCCATCGCCGGATAAGTATTTGATAGCGTCAGTCCGTCAACTCCTGAGTTTTGCGCCGCCAGCGCTATTTCAACAATATCAGTTACTAGCGGAGAAAGCTTCGCAATAACGGGAACTTTTGATACATTTTTTACTCCTCTTATTATTTCACTAACCAAACACAAATCGTGACAAATTATTTTCTTTTTCAAATTAGGACAAGACAAGTTAAGCTCTATGGCCGATACACCCCTCCGTCCGCTTAATATCTTTACGGTTTCAATATATTCACTCGTTTTAGATCCAGCAACACTTACAATTATAGGTACACCTATTCTATTTAATTTTTCAAGCGGCTCCTCAACAAAAGCCCTAACACCAATATTTTGTAAGCCTATCGTATTCAATATTCCGGACTCAACTTCCGCAATCCTAGGCTGCAAATTTCCTTCGCGCGGCCTTAGAGTGATTGTTTTTGTAACAATGCCTCCGAGTTCATTCAAAGGAATTAAATCTGCAAGTTCATAACCATAACCAAAAGTCCCGGATGCCGTAAGTACAGGGTTTTTTAGTTCAATCCCGGAAAAATTTACATTCAGGTTAGTTTTCATCTGTTCCAATTACTCCATACGTACATCAAAACCATATATTTGTTTATCTACATCTTTTTCATTTTAATCTAAAGACAAGTTAGGTTCTCACAATAACACAATAGAACAATATACATACGCATACTCCTGTTACTTTTTTAGCTTTATTAGCCTCAGTTTATGATTCCTTTTAATTACCTCATCATTATTGACCTGCCAATCAATTACGCCATAATGAGACTTATGTAATTCCTTGACATAAAATTTCTTCCAAATTTTTCACGCAAAACAAGCTCAGTCCCAAAGATCCTCTAAATAATATTCACATTAAATCATTTTTTCTTAGTTGAAGTCTTTATTAACATTCTAACCAAACCCCAGCGTGATTTACCAAGAGCAGAAGCTTTACTTTTAGATACGTTTTTTTACCAAACCATAACCGCGCCCCTCTCATCGCACACCATACATCCCTACAGCATCATTTTTACAATGATTGCAAATTTTTGCAAAGAAAATTCTTAAAATACATCAACTGCGTATGCAAGAGGCAAGACACCCAACTCTTATACAACCCTTTGCTAATCTCCTCATAATTTTTCTACACTTTCAAAATCATGAAGCATACTCTTCTTAAACTCTTGACAATTTCACCATACCCATTTCTTTTCCAAATGGACTATAAAACAATTTTCTTTAACACAACAAGACTTTTCGGCAATTTTGACAAACTACTTGTCTCAGTTATACCACACCGAGAATTCGCACTTAAATTGCGTTCCATGATAACAGACTTTAGTCTATAGAGTTGTCAAAGACGGAGTTATTTTTATATTTTTCAAATGTCGCACACATCCATTATTCGCTTTTTTATCGCCACATTTATTTACAGCTCAACGTATTCGATCCTAAAAACAGGACCGTCTTTACAAGTCATTTTATTTTGCCCATCTACCTTTACGGCGCAACCTTGACAATTCCCTAGTCCACATGCCATCTTCTCTTCAAGAGAAATAAAACCCGACACATTTTTCTCTTTGGCAATCTGCAAAATCTTTTTAAGCATCGGAACGGGCCCGCATGCAAAAATAGTACTCTCGCTCATCAATTGCTTTGATAATATATCCGTAATATAACCTTCATATCCTTTTGATCCGTCCTCAGTAGATAAAACAATTTTCCATCCTAATTTATGAAAGTTGTCTAGATACAACAAATCGGATTCTGATCTTGCCCCATAGTACAAAATACCTTTTTTTTTAAGCCTTGAGGCAAGAAAATAAACCGAAGCAATGCCTGTACCTCCCGCCACAATAATATTACTAGAACTACCATATGTGCAATTATTACCCAAGACAGGACTAGTTAACGGTTTCAAGTCATACCCTTTACCGAGTGGACCTAAAAGTTGAAGCCTTCCAGATCTAATGCCTGACAAAATTTTTGTACCTCTACCAATAACTTTATACAAAAAACTTACACACTTTTCTTCACTATCGACATCACAAATTCCAAAAGGACGACGCAAAAAAACACCCGGAACACTAATCATAAAAAATTGCCCCGGCAAACAACACTTACAAGCATCCCCCATTTTGATTCTTAATTCAAAATAGCAAGACTGAACTTTTTTGTTGTGAACTATTTCATAATTTTCATCAAATCTTTTACACATATATATATGATAGTAGTCGATACAGCGAATCTAATTTTTATCTTCTGTCAAAACTTGTTATGCTATTATTATTTAAACTCCAAACTATATTTCCTCCCACAATTGTCATCACTACTCCACCTTTAAACCGCCTCCCTATAAAAGGCGAATTTTTACCCTTAGAAACTATTTTTTCTTTTTTAAACTCATAAGAGTATCTCGTATCGATTATTGTAACGTCAGCGACACTCCCCTCTTTAAGAGTTCCTCTCCCTTCAAGATTAAAAATTTTTGCTGGATTGGAAGTCATCTTCGATATAGCTTCACAAAAACTTAAGACACCGGTATCAACAAGCTCATCTAAAACAAGGCTCAATAATGTCTCAAAACCTATAATTCCAAAAGGAGCTAGGTCAAATTCTTTACCTTTTTCTTCTTGAGTGTGCGGGGCATGATCTGTCGCTATACAATCTATCGTCCCATCCGCAAGACCACGTTTTATTGCATCAACATCTTCTTTTCCTCTTAAAGGAGGATTTATTTTAGTATTCGCGTCATAAACTTTCACATCATTATCGGTTAAAGTAAAATAATGAGGACAAGTTTCAGCAGTAACTTTAACATTTTTTTTCTTTGCTTGCCTTACTAAATCGACCGAACCCGCAGTAGAAACATGAGCTATATGTAGATAAGCACCTGTGAGCTCAGCAAGCATTATATCACGACTTACCATAACTTCTTCAGCTTGTTTCGGAATCCCTCGCAAGCCCAAAAAAGTAGAATTTTTCCCTTCATTCATAACACCATTTCCGCTTAACTCTTTATCTTCGCTATGAGAAATGACTGGAAGTTTAAACATTTTAGAATATTCTAAAACACGCCGCATAACTCGCGAATTTGAAATTGGAAAACCATCATCACTCACCGCAACAATTCCCGCTTCTTTAAGAAGCCCCATCTCAGAAAGCTCAAGACCTTGTAACCCCTTAGTTGCACAACCTACAGGGAAAACATTTACGCATCCTTCTTTGCGTGTTTTATGAAATATAAACTCCACTACCGAAGTACTATCAATGACAGGCTCGGTATTTGGCATGCAAAAAACAGTCGTTACCCCGCCTTTTGCAGCGGAACGCGTTCCAGTATAAATGGTTTCCTTAATTTCCTGTCCTGGTTCTCTTAAATGAGCATGAACATCAATAAAACCAGGAACAGCAATTTTTCCTTCTCCATCAACAACTTCATCAGCGTCACCTGAAAATTTTGATACAATTTTCCCGTCCTCAACAAAAACATCACCGATTAAATCTTGGTTTTGTGAAGGAGGGTCAACTATTCTAATATTTTTAATTTGAAGACGCATTTTTCCCTCTTTATATGTGCTCACACCACATGCTCCAAAAGACAAAAAACTGCCATTCTAACCGCTACTCCGTTGACAATCTGTTCACTGATCGCAGCATTAGGAGCATCGACAACTTCTGAAGTTACTTCAATACCTCTATTCATTGGTCCCGGGTGCATAATTAAAACTCCGGACTTTGCCATAGCCAATCTCTCTTTCGTTAACTGATAAAGACTAATATACTCCCGAATCGATGGGAATAAATTCTCCTGTTGACGCTCAAATTGTACTCGTAAAATATTCAAAACATCGACTTTTTTGATGGCTTCGTCTAAGTTATGATACACCTTCACACCTAGGTCCTCAATACTTGCAGGAATTAAAGTCGATGGTCCTAAGACCAAAACCTCTGCACCCATTTTGGTTAGTGCCCATATGTTTGATCTTGCCACCCTTGAGTGTAAAATATCGCCAATAAGCAACACCCTCAATCCTTCAATTCTTTTTTTTCTTTCATATATAGTGTACAAATCAAGAAGCCCTTGTGTAGGATGCTCATGAAAACCATCACCTGCATTTATTATAGATATATTCAGATTCCTTGCAAGCATATCAGGCGTTCCAGCCAACATATGTCTTATAACTATGTAATCTGCACCCATAGCTTCAAGAGTTTTTCCGGTATCTATAAGACTTTCTCCTTTGATAATACTTGAACCACTCACAGCAATATTTACTACATCAGCAGAAAGTCTTTTGGCAGCAATCTCAAACGAAGTCCTTGTACGCGTAGAAGGCTCATAAAAAAGTGTTACTACCGTTTTACCACGAAGTGTTGAAGTTTTATTAGATTTTTTAAAAAGTCCTTTGAAGATTTTTACAGAATCTAAAATCGTTTGCAAATCATTTTTGTCCAGATGCTCAAGTCCAAGTAAATCTTTGAACTTTAGAGACACTTATTATTATCCAATACACATACTTGTATACACAACTCTTCATCCCTTTTCTATCATTTTTGATTTTCTCTGAATTTATTTTTACATAGAATTACATCTCATGAATAAACCGCAAAACAGCAGGATCATCCTACTCTGAACATATTTTTTTATTGCAACATAAAAAAAACTCTTAAAACACAAATAAGTCTCATTTCTCTAATCCTCAAAGAATATACCTTTCTATTCCATTTTCCTGGAGTTCAAAATCATCTTTGATAATATTCTCTAACATTTTATTTTTGTACGTTTTAAGCTTTTTATTCAAACCTTTATCCTTAACGGATATTATTTGAACAGCCAAAATTGCAGCATTTATAGCACCAGTTTTCCCTACTGCAACTGTAGCAACAGGTACGCCTTTAGGCATTTGGACTATCGAAAACAAAGCATCCAAACTCAAAAAATTTTTACTGTCAACTGGAACTCCTATTACGGGAAGAACAGTCTCAGAAGCTACAACACCAGGAAGTGCAGCAGCCATTCCAGCAACAGTTATAAAAACTTTTACATCTGAACTTTCTGCACTTCTAATGCACTGTCTTAAATGTTGAGTAGCCCTGTGAGCCGAAGCAATATTCAAAGTATAGGACAACCCAAACTCTTCTAAAACTTCAATGGATTCTTTTATCAACGGCAAATCCGACTTAGAGCCAACAATAATAGCCACATCTATATTAGTAACGCTACTCATTTAGTGCCATCCAAGCTATATCTTTCCGATAGTGCATATTTTTAAAATATATATTTCTAACACTTGAATAAACTTTATTTATCGCAGCTCTCACGTTATCTGCTCTTGAAGTAATACTTAAAACTCTGCCACCACAAGTAAAAAATTTCCCAGTCTCAAATTTCGTTCCAGCATGAAATATCATCGTATCCTCGGTATTAATATTTTCCAGCCCACTAATTTCAAACCCTGTCTCAAACCTTCCAGGATATCCACTTGAAGCAAGTACCACAGATACTGAAAATCCTTTTTTCCAATTAATTTTTAAAGCTCCGAGCTTCTTATTTAAAATCGCAACACAAATATCCGTTAAATCCGTATCAAGCAAAGGCAAAATCGCTTGTGTTTCGGGATCTCCAAAACGACAGTTAAACTCCAAAACATAAGGAGAAAAATCTTTAATAATCAAACCTACATATAAAACACCCTTATAATCGATCCCCTCATTTTTCATACCGTTGATAATCTTGTGAATTATAACTTCGATTCTTTTACTTAAATCATAATCGTTTAGCATTGTCAAAGACGCGGGAGCATAAGCACCCATACCACCAGTGTTAGGCCCCTGATCATTGTCATTTACTCTTTTATGATCTTGCGAAGCGGGCATTATCGAATAAGATATACCATCTGTAAACACTAAACACGATAATTCTGGCCCCTCTATATACTCTTCTATAATTATATTCACCCCAGCAGAACCCAGAATTCTATAATTCATAATCTGATTAACAACATCTTTAGCTTCTTCTCTACTACTGCAAATATAAACCCCTTTACCAGCGGCAAGTCCATCAGCTTTAAGCACAATCTTTTGACTTTTCTCACAGCTATCTAAAAACTTCAAAACATCATTAACATCCGAAAAACAGTTGTATTTAGCTGTAGGTACGCCGTATTTCCTCATAAATTCTTTTGAGTATATCTTACTTGATTCGAGCCTCGCACCATTCTTTGACGGACCAACTATTTTTAAACCATTAGCTTCAAAATAATCAACTACTCCCAAAGACAAAGGGATTTCTGGCCCCACAAATGTAAAATCCACCCTATTTTCCTTAACAAAATCAACAAGTTTATTAAAATTACTTGCCTCGTTAACTGAGATGCTCACATTTGTCGCAATTTGAGATGTACCACCGTTACCCGGAGCACAATACAACTTACCGATTTTAGAGCTTTTTAAAAACTGCTGACATATCGCATGCTCTCTTCCACCAGACCCCATAACCAATACTTCCATTTAATTCCTTGATTACATAAACCTTGAATGATACAAGAGATGATACAAACATTTAAAACAAATCATATAGTTAACTACACTAGAGCGCTAAGAATCCGTATATTGTGACAAACCTCAACAAAAACACCCTCTTTCCTCCCCCGTATTCTACAAAATAAATAACGCTCTTAGCAATTCCTTAGAAAATATTTATATTAATATCCACTCTTAAAATCCGCAATCACAAAATTAGAAACCGCTTGCAAAGTCATTCATTTTAAGATTATAATAAGATGCCGCGGCGGCGGCTGTCAAAAAATTCTACATTTTTATTGCTTCCCATTCTACAAGAAAGAACGCTCTATTTTTCTCTCATTATTTTTATTTTAAACGTAATATAAAAATGCTTTCACTCAAAAAGTCCTACCCTATAAAACCTTCTTTATACATTACTTCTCCTTGATCAATGGAACAGCACTACCCTCTTCACCTTCTCATATAAAATATTCCTTCCAATAAGGGACCCGGAATTTGGAGTAGAAAGATTATAAAGAGCGGACATTCGCTAATATCTAAACGAAAACCAAGGGGACATACTTGTCAATGCTTATCGATTTTAACGATTTTGGAATATACAAACAGCAAGGGAACGCTTAGAAAATCTTATATTTTTTTATTTAAAACAAGTCCGTAAACCAAAACATCATCAAAAATTACGACCCGCTGTGACGGCAACAACACAGTGTTGCGTATTATTCTTTGGATTCTTTGCTCCTGTAACAAACATGTCAAATAGCCCACTTGGGTACTGTGATAAGTGACAAATCCATTTTTGGCTAAACTTCTCACAGTATCTCATATTTACCAAACTTAGCTTACAAATAAATCAATTATCGTTATTGTCCTGCAAAATCAACAGCATTTTGAAAAATCACTTTTCCCCAGCCATATTTACTGTTAAAACCTTCTTTTGCCGGATGCTGTAACGCAAAAACATATCTTTCGGGGTGAGGCATAAGTCCAAAAATATTCCCCTTTTTATTACATATACCAGCTATTCGTTCTGTAGATCCGTTTGAAACTAAAGGGTATTCTGGCTCACCTCCATCCTTCGAAGAATACCTAAAAACAATTTGATTGTTTTTATTCAAATCTTCAAAAAAATCCTTACTCTCAGAGATAAATTTACCCTCTCCATGAGCCACAGGCAAACTTATAACATCAGGTAAGTTTTTTGTCCAAATACAGCTAGACTCGCTCCCAATTTTCTTTTCTGTTTTTAAGTAAACCCAACAACATTCAAATCTGCCGGAATCATTATAAGAAAGGGTGGAAATTTGTTTAAAAAGCTCTGGATCAGGAAGCAATCCCATCTTAACCAAAACCTGGAAGCCATTGCATATACCTATAATTGGCCTACCACTCAAGGCATATTTTTTAACTTCGTATCCAAGTTTGTTCTTAATTTCGTTTGATAGTATTTTCCCGGAAGCTACGTCATCACCATAGGTAAACCCACCGGGAAAAGTCAAAATATCATACTCAAAAATTTTATCCTTTTCTTCAACAAGCGTGTTAATATGAACGCGCTCAACAACAGCACCACATAATTCAAAAGCACTCTGCGTTTCATAATCACAGTTCGTGCCTGCAGTTCTCAAGATTAACACTTTAATTTTTTTCATATGTTTTCCTCAACATACACAACGTTCCCAAGTACTAAAAACCACCCCCCCCTGCCACAAATTTTATTAAAATCTTACATGTATTTATAAAGCAATATTTTTAAAACAATTAGAAAATCAACAACCAATAATAGTATTACGCCAAGAATTTAAAAGAACTTCAGAACTTTGTTGTACTTTTATATTATTTTTCTTACTTTCAAAAATCACTTTTTTATCATCACTCACATAACCAACCTCAGAAAAAATTGATCCTTCTAAAATTTTCCTAAATTTTTCTTCATTATCAGGTTTTATTTCAACGATAAATCTACCATTTGATTCAGAAAATAGTACTTCAACGGGTGTCATTTCATTACCACTTCTACACTTTTTTTTTAAAGGAGAAAGAGTCTCTATGGCATCTATATATATATATACGCCCTTATTGGCCGAAAAAGCCATTTCAGCCACTGCAACTGCAATTCCTCCTTCGGAACAATCGTGACAAGCCTCTATCAAATTTCCGCTTATTGCATTATAAATTTTCTCCATTATATCCTTAGATTCTCTAGGATAAACATCAGGTACTATACCACCATCGATGCTTTTTATTTTTGAAAACACCGAACCACCAAACTCATTCCTTGTAACACCTAAAACAAATATTTTATTTCCATTCTTTTTAAAAGGCATCGTAACGGTGTTTTCCACATTTTCAATAACGCCCATAGCAGATATCAAAAGCGCCGAAGGTATTGAATACTTTTTTTTATTTATAAAATACTCATTGTATAAACTATCTTTTCCAGAAATAAAAGGAACTTCAAAAGCTTTTGACATATCATGACAAGCCTTCGTAGCTCGCACCAAACTTCCTAAAACCTCCGGATCACTAGGATTTCCCCAACAAAAATTATCTAATATTGATATTTTCTTAACATTAGCACCTACCGCAACTGCGTTCCTTAAAGATTCTTCTATCGCGGATGCAGCCATCTTATAGGGATCTATTTTTCCATACTGAGGATTTAATCCATTAGATAAAACAATCCCTTTTCTAGTATTTTTAACAGCAGTATAAGGAAAAATAACAGCCGCGTCGCCAGGACCTGAAGTTTCAATATTATTCCCTTGCAACGGTTTTATAATAGTTTGCCCTTGCACTTCATGATCATATTGTTTGATGATCCATTCTTTAGAACAAACATTTAAATCGGCAAGGGAGGAAATCAAAGAACTAGAAATTTCAAAGGAACTCATATCAATAGGTTTTTGTATTTTTTCCTCTTTTATTTCATAAAACGCGCGTCTGGCTGGTTTAGGGACTCCATTGTGTAGAAATTCCATACTCATACTTGCCAAAACATCGCCATCGTAAACAAGGGTGAGCTTCTTATCATCTGTAAATTCACCTATACATACAGCCTCAACATCTTCTTTCTTAAATATTCCAATAATCCTCTCTATGTTTTCGGGAGGAACGGCAAAAACCATTCTTTCCTGTGCTTCAGAAACCCATATTTCCCACGGACAGAGCCCGCCATACTTTAACGGTACTTTATCTAAATAAACAACAGTACCGGTTTTTTTACCAAGTTCACCTACAGCACTAGACAAACCACCAGCCCCACAATCAGTAACAGATCTATAAAGATTTAAATCTCTTGCCTCAATCATCGTATCTAATACTTTTTTCTCAATTATAGGATTACCTATTTGAACGGCACTTATGTCGGATTCCCCATCAAGCTGTGTGGAAGAAAACGTCGCTCCGTGAATGCCATCCCTACCCGTCCTCCCCCCTACAACCAAAACTAAATCACCTGACTCAACTTTTTTGTCTATTTTGTTTTTAGGTATTATACCCATAGTTCCACAGTAAACGAGTGGATTTGACATATACCCATCGTCAAAGCAAACTGCACCGTTTACAGTAGGTATTCCCATCCTATTTCCGTAATCTCTAATACCCGAGACAACACCCTTCATTATTCTCCTAGGATGATGAACTCCTTCTGGAACCTTAGAACTTTCCATATCTGGATTTCCAAAACAAAATACAGTAGTACTAGCCAAAGGCTTCGCACCAAGACCAACCCCCAAAATATCCCTTATAACACCACCCATTCCTGTAGCAGAACCACCATAGGGTTCAAGCGCAGAAGGATGATTGTGAGTCTCAACCTTAAAAGCAATTCCATTTTCAGAGTCAAACTCAATAATTCCAGCATTGTCTTTAAAAACAGATAAACACCATGGTTTGTTCAACTCACCTGAAGCTTTAAAAATTGTTTCCTGCAAGAGATTATTGTACGTTTTCTTTGTTTTCTCTCCGCTTTTTTCTTCAATATATTCTATCATTCCAGTAAGTGTTTTGTGCTTACAGTGCTCACTCCACGTCTGAGCTATAGTTTCAATTTCAACATCCGTAGGATCTCTTTTAAGTTTTTTAAAATAATTTTGAATTATTTTCATCTCTTCAAGAGATAACGAAAGAACATTCTTTTTACTCAGCTCAAACAACTGCTCATCAGACAAATTTAAAATTTCAATAGTTTTACATTTAGTCGTACATTTCATTTTATTGCAAACACACAAATTTCCCCTTAAGTAACTCCAAATGAATGCCAAAGGCGCTCATTTATAATGACCATTTTTACACACTTTAAACTTTCATTCTCGCTCACTTTATCAGCTGTATGCATAAGTTCAGTACACTTTACACTCCTGTATCAATACATTTGCCAACAACTTTGTTGCAATAGTATCTAAAGTTACCCGAAAAATTTCTCCATATAAATAGTATTTATGTCCAGCCTTAGCTTTAATTTCTTTTGCGATTCCCAAATCCTTAACAGCTTTTATTAAACTTTCAGACACTATATCCGTAACACCATCCTTATACCAAACTTCTATAACAGAAAAATTAGGATTTATCATATCCGCCTCTTTTACGTCAGAAAATTTTGAAATAACTTCAGAAAGACACTCCGCATCACGTTGACGTATCACATAATTTTCCGTAATTTTATCAGTCAATAGATCAGAAGCTATCGTCTCAGTTTCGGCGAAACTTATATCTCCATCAATAATGTACAATGAAGAATACTCAACTTTCGTTACATTTTCTATGCCAAGTCCACAAATATCGGACAAAACATGCTCTCCGCGCGAATTTTTAAAACCTTTTTTTGTAAGAATTTCTATCTCAAACATTACAGATTTTCACCAGTCAACTTCTCATACACACTAACATATTTTTTTATAGTATTTTTAACAACATCTTCTGGAAATTCTGGAGCTGGAGAAGACTTATCCCAATTCACGTGTTCAAGATAGTCTCTCACATACTGTTTATCTAAACTGTCTTGAGATTTTCCTACCTCATACTTATCGCTCTCCCAAAACCTTGATGAATCAGGAGTAAGAATTTCATCTATCAATATTAGTTGATTATCGTAAAAACCAAATTCAAATTTCGTATCCGCAACTATTATGCCTTTTGAAAGAGAGTATTTACTTGCTTTTTTATACAAATCAAGCGAAATTTTCCTTAAATTTTCAGCTACGTTCCTCCCTACCCTTTTTACTGTTTCTTCAAAGGAAATATTCTCATCGTGTTTTCCTCCACGTTCCTTACTTGACGGAGTAAAAACCGGTTCTGGTAACTCTGAAGATTCCCTAAGTCCCACAGGAAGCTCTATGCCGCATACAGTTTGAGAGTTTTTATACTCCTTCCATCCAGATCCTGCAAGATACCCTCTAACGATACACTCTATATCTACTCTTTTGGCCTTCTTTACGAGCATTGATCTATCACGTAAATATTCATACTGCCTAAGCATTGTTGGAAAACTCTCAAAATTTCCAGTAATAATGTGATTAGGAACTATATTCTGAACAAAATCAAACCAAAACATTGAAAGCTTATGAAGAATTTTACCTTTATTAGGGATCATCGTAGGAATAACACAATCAAAAGCTGAAATTCTATCAGAGGCAACGATCAAATAACTCTGTCCTAAATCGTAGACATTCCTAATCTTACCCTCATGTACTAGGGGAAGACCAACAACGTCTTTACGATTGACCATTCTTTTTTCCTTTTCGAAATAATTACCATAAATTACACAACACACACCAGCAGATGCACTATGGATTACAATCCCATTATTAGCGGGGTTTAAGTGGCTATCTAAAAAAACTAAAACACCTGCACCATTTCACACAATTCTCCGACTACTTTTTATTAACCAATCGTCTAACTTCGAAATCTAAAACTAAACACTTTACTTTTTTTAGTTCTATCAAGATTATTTAATCAAAATCAATTACGTAGACCGGCACTAAAACAACCTCTCCACTTATCCCTTTATACTGCCTAGTTGCACAGCAATACAAAACAAATAGAATAAAGTCAAGTTAATAAAAGCAAAGACATACTTAAACCACCAACGGACACATATCCAATATTGCAAATCACCCCCCCTTCTCTCTGAATATAAAGCAAAATTCTTTATCATACACAAAAGACGTTAAAAAACAGCTATTGAAATTGGACAGTGATCTGAACCCAAAACAGAACTTTCTACGTCAGCAGATTGCAGATGTTTTAGAGAATGTTTTGATATAAAAAAGTAATCAATTCGCCAACCTATATTTCTTGATCTTGCAAAAGTCTTATAATCCCACCATGTATAACTATTGGAGTCATTATTAAGACATCTAAAAGTATCAACAAAACCCATTGAAACAATATCATCAAGCTTTTCTCTTTCCTTAAGCATAAAACCAGAAACCTTCTCATTTTCCTTAGGTTTTGCTAAATCTATCGGAAAATGTGCGGTGTTATAATCTCCGCCTACAATTACTGTTTTACCTTTAAAACGCTTAAGATACTCAATTAAGTAATCATAAAAATCTAATTTATATTCAAGGCGTGCTTGTGAAGTCCCGCCATTAGGAAAATAAACATTAAAAACGACGAAATCCCCGAAGTCAAGGTAAATTACTCTACCCTCCCTATCAAAAATTTCATTTTTGATGCTTGTGTGCACAGACTTAGGTTTAACTTTCGACCATACGGCAACACCACTATAGCCCTTTCTAACCGCAGAAGAACAATAAAAATTATATCCGTTAATTTCCCTTACGTTTTTTGGAAATTGCAACTCATCAGCCTTAGTTTCTTGGATACACACAACATCTGCATTACTACTTTTAAGCCAGCTGGCAAAATCTTTTTTACATATTGCTCTTATGCCGTTTACATTCCACGAAACTATCCTCATTTTACAATTTTTCCACCCCACCACCACTACCATACTAAACTTAGTTAGTTAAAAACTTAACAATATCTACCTGAAGTTTAATAAGTCCGTTTTTTTTTTTAGCACTCACTACAAATATTTTTGACTTATCAGTATCAAAATAGCCAGCCGTTTTAGCTTGTATTGCACCCTCACTAATACCATAAGGTACCTTATCACATTTATTTGCGATAATTTTAAAAGAAATATCCAATTTGTTAAGCCAATCAATCATATTGAAATCCAGCTCAGTAGGTCCCACTAAAGCATCAATAATTATATAGACCATCTTCTTACTTTTCCTTCGGATTAAATAACTTTCTATCATTTCGTCCCAAAGTTTTCTTTCATGCTTGCTTACCCTTGCAAAACCATACCCCGGCAAATCAACTATCCACTTGCCTACAGAAACGCTATAAATGTTTATACTTTTTGTTCTACCCGGAGTTTTAGACGTCCTCGCTAATTTTTTCTGCAAACATAAAGCATTTACAATACTGCTTTTCCCAACATTAGATCTCCCCAAAATAACAACCTCTGCAAGACTTTGAGGTAGAGAATTTATTTCTACTGCACTTTTAAAAAACACAGTCTTTTCTAACATCTTCTAACTCTTAATCCCTTATTTTTGAAAGGAGTCTCAAAACCTCAAGATAAAGCCAAACAAGAGTTACCATAAGAGAAAAAGCGCAATACCACTCCATATATTTATGGGAGCCATAACTTACAGCATTTTCAATTAAATCAAAATCAACAATGAGGTTAAACGATGCGATAACAACAACTGCAAAATTTATAATAATACCCAAACTTGACGAATTGTGAATATATGAAAAATTCCCAAGTCCAAAAACATTTAAAACCAAATCAACAATATAAACGAAGGATATAGTAAACGTTGAAAGTATCACAATTTTTTTAAACCTAGAAGTAGCTTTGAGTATGCCAGCCTTATATGAAGCAAGCATGCAAAACAAAACACAGATTGTTAAAAGAATGGAATTTACTACAATACCTGGACATGATTTTTCAAAATGCAAAGAAATCATACCTAAAATAAGTCCTTCGCATATTGCATAGAGTGGTGATAAATACGGTGTTAATGCCTTTTTAAACACTAAAACAGTAACCAAACCGAAAGCACATATTAATATTGGAAACAATAAAGGCATTACAATATTGGGATTTGTCCAAGAATAGAATGCACTTGCCACAAGAAAAATCCATAAAATTATACCCTTGTTTACTGTCCCAGACAACGTCATAACTTTATCGCTCCCAGCAGACATACGAAAAACACTATCCTTCAAAAGCGGATTACTCATCTACCCCTCCCCCTTTAATCAAATCATATGCTATATTAACGAACTTTCTTTGATTTACAAAGTAAAGCAAATCTAACGCTTGCTTCAAGTCAAACCACCCAAATTTTGATATCTCATTCTTGTCAAAATCCAAAGCATCCTCTAGCGCAAGGGCAAGAAAATACACGGAGTGTTTTTTAACCCTACAACCTTCCAGGTCACCAAGAAGATTGTTAATCACGTAAACATCTTCCTGTCTAAAACCATCGATAAACTTAATTCTACTGATCCCAGTTTCTTCGAAAATCTCTCTAGTCGCAGTTCCCAACTCAGTCTCGCCTTTCTCAACATGACCTTTTGGAAATCCCCATAATCTATCTCTCTTTGAATTTACAAGCAAAAATACAGGTTCAGCATTTTGCATTTTATATACTATCGCACCACAGGAAAACTCTTTGAACATTTACAACTCTTTTTTTAATGTTAAAACTTAAAACATATGTTAAGTTGACCGCTCAATTAAACTATTTACACTCCTTCCTCAGGATTATCTCATTTTATTCAATGTTATGCAATCAATCTCCTTCTTAATAAGTCCAAAACTGCATCAACAGTTTTTTTTCTTACTTCAAGCCTTGTCCCACTAAAGTTAAACTTAAAACTTTCAGCTTTATTTTTATCAGCAAAACCCACATATACAAGACCTATTGGTTTTTCTTTCGTACTTCCGCATGGTCCGGCAATACCGGTCGTTGAAAAAGCATAATCACTGCCTGAGAGTCTCAAAATACCCTCTGCCATTTCTTTTGCAGTTTCACTGCTTACGGATCCATAATCTGCCAAAGTTTCTTCTTTTACACTGAGTAGTTTTATTTTTAAATAGTTTGAATACACAACAACAGAACCCTTAAAATACGAGGAGCTGCCTGAAACGTTTGTAACTGCTGCAGATATCATTCCTCCACTGCATGATTCTGCAAAAGAAATCGTTTTTTTATTTTCAACTAAAAGACGACCTATGACAGATTCAATCGCACCCTTATCAAAGTCAAAAATACTATCTTTTAAAAACATTGACAAATTTGAGCTCCTAATATCATTTATTATTTTGTTGACAAGAACTTCATTCGAGGCAGAAGTTAAAAACTTAACACCAGCAATTTTGGACGACTCACTTATAAGAATACCACACTACATGAATTCCGAACCTTGGACTACCAGGTGAGACTTCTTTAAAAACTTGTTTTATTGTTCCTGCAGCAAAAGCAACTCCAACGCCAAACACGCATAAAACTACATTTCTCTCTTTATGTTTTTAGAGTAATTTTTAGAAACGACAAAACGTCTTTCTCAAACATCAGTTCTATCTCTTTAGATAGAACCTTATAAGCAAAAATAAAGTTTTGCGGAAACATTTTTTCTCGTTGCCTTAAAATTTAAATTGGTTTTATGAATCGATGCTATCGAGCGAATCAAAAAGCACCACTTTACATATGGACTCTAAGACTTTTTTAAATCCTGTACTTTTTATCACCAATCAACAATACATAAACAGCAGCCTAAGCCCTACCACGGGAAACTGCATTACTCTTTTCTAGCAAGAAGAAGTTCATTTTTTTTTATATATATGCCGTATATAAAACCTAAAGAGCTGCTTCCACTTAAATTCCTGCAACGTATCCAACAGGATAAGAATAAGATAATTCTTGATCTTTCTTTCACACAACCACTTCTTCTTATATACCTCGCAAAACGCGATATCAACCAATAAAGTAACAAAAAAACAACACCGTGAGGGGGGGGTACAACAAGACCAAAACACAAACAGGGTGGCTGACGGGACTTGAACCCGCAACCTTCGGTTCCACAAACCGACGCTCTAACCAATTGAGCTACAACCACCAAACAAGAGAGAGACGTCTCCGGCGTGAGTTGAACACGCAACCTACTGCTTAGAAGGCAGTTGCTCTATCCAATTGAGCTACGGAGACAACAACCGGCTATGATTCTAACAAAACCATTTCTCTTGCGTCAACATTAAACCATACATAAAACACACTCTATTCTAAAACAAAACATAACTCGTTTTGCTATTTCCTCCATGAATTTTATTTTGTTTTATCTTAAATAGCTTTAAAGACTACATGCTAATTTATATATTTTTAAACTCCAAGTTATCTATCTCTTCACCTATAACATTCAGTCTTGCCACATCTACAACTATATTATCGCCTTCTTTTAATTTTCCAGAAATAAGTTGAGAAGAAAGAGGATTTAACAAATAAGTCTGTATGGCCCTTTTTAATGGTCTTGCTCCAAAAGCGGGATCATATCCTTTTAACGATATAAAATCCTTCGCCTTATTAGTAAGTCTCACATGGATATTTTTTTCAGCAAGACGGCATTTAAATGACTTGATTTGTATGTCGATAATTTTATTCAACTCCTGTTCACCTAAACTTTGAAATATTATTATCTCGTCCACTCTATTTAAGAATTCAGGCTTAAAGTAATTGTGAAGCTCCTGCGTAACCTTATTTTTTATTTTATTAAAATCATCATAATCTTGGATATACTGCGACCCTATATTTGAAGTCATTATAATAACAATGTTCTTAAAATCAATAGTTCTTCCATGTCCATCCGTGAGTCTACCATCATCAAATATTTGTAGCATAACATTGAACACTTCTGGAGTAGCTTTTTCAATTTCATCAAACAAAACCACACAGTATGGCCGTCTCCTTACAGCTTCGGTTAATTGCCCCCCATCTTCAAAACCGACATATCCCGGAGGAGCGCCTATAAAACGGGAAACACTATGTTTTTCCATATATTCGGACATATCAATCCTAACTATATTTTTTTCATCATCAAACAATAATTCCGCAAGCGCCTTTGCAAGTTCTGTTTTTCCAACGCCCGTAGGACCTAAAAATAAAAACGAACCTATAGGTTTACTAGGATCTGAAAGTCCGGAACGAGAACGACGCACCGCGTTCGCTATTGCAGATATCGCTTCATTTTGACCAACAACTCTCTCATGCAATTTATCTTCAATTTTAAGAAGTTTCTGTACTTCGCTTTCTATCATGCGGCTAATCGGAATACCCGTCCACTTGCTTACTACTTCAGCAATATCTTCCTCGTCAACTTCTTCTTTTAACATTTTCTTTTTTTTCTGTAGTTCAAGAAGCTTTTTATTTTCATCCTCAAGGTTCTTTTTTACATGTGGAATTTTCCCATAGCGAATTTCAGCAACAGCACTCAAATCACCAATTCTTTCAGCTTTTTGCTCTTCAGACTTCATATCTTCAAGAGATACCTTAAAATTTCTTATATTGGATATAGCCTGTTTTTCTTTTTTCCAGTGAATTTTCATCTCTGCAGAATCTTGCTTTAAACTATCTATTTCCATTTCCAAACTTGCAAGACGTTCTTTTGAAGCAGAGTCGCTCTCTTTTTTTACAGCCTGTTTTTCAATTTCGATCTGTCTGATTCTGCGCTCTATAATATCAAGCTCTGTAGGCATAGAGTCTATCTCTATCCTCAACTTACTTGCTGACTCATCAACTAAGTCTATGGCTTTATCTGGTAGATATCTATCCGTTATATATCTTGCACCCAGTGTTGAAGCAGCAACTAACGCTGAATCTTTTATTTTTACGCCGTGATGTACTTCGTATTTTTCCTTTATACCTCTTAAAATCGCAATTGTATCTTCAACCGATGGCTCGCCAACAAAGACAGGTTGAAAACGCCTTTCCAAAGCTGCATCTTTCTCTATATACTTTCTGTATTCATTAAGAGTAGTCGCCCCCAAAAGCTTAAGTTCGCCACGTGCAAGCATAGGCTTTAACATATTCGCAGCATCAACCGCGCCTTCGGCAGAACCAGCGCCAACTATCGTATGTAACTCGTCAATAAAAAGAATAATCGTTCCTTGAGCTGAATGAATTTCTTTAAGAATCGCTTTAAACCTATCTTCAAATTCCCCCCTGTATTTTGCACCAGCTATTAGCGCTCCTAAATCCAAATCTATAACTTTCTTATCTTTTAAACTTTCAGGAATATCTCCATAAATTATACGCTGTGTCAGCCCCTCTACTATTGCCGTTTTGCCTACACCAGGTTCACCTATAATGACAGGATTATTTTTTGTTCTTCTAGATAAAATTTGAATACATCTGCGAATTTCGTTATCTCTTCCTATGACGGGGTCAAGTTTTCCAAGTCTTGCTAAGTCAGTTAAATTTCTTCCATATTTCTCCAAGGCTTGATACTTATCTTCAGGATTTCTGTCTATAACCCTTTGCTCGCCTCTTATACTTACAAGAGCTTTTAGAATAACATCTTTAGTAATTCCGAATTTCTTCAATACTTTTGATGCATTCTCAAAACAATCCTCTACTATGGCAATAAAAATGTGTTCTGTAGATACAAAATCATCTTTTAAACTCTTTGCCACCTTCTCTGAACTACTTAAAATTTTATTCAAACTCTGTGATAAAAATAAATTTCCACCTGAAACTTTTGGTTTTTTTTCAATTTTTGAAAGCAAATCTCTAGAGATGTCCGCAAGCAGAGAATCTTCTCGACCAGGCAACGCAGTCTTCTTTAATATCGCCCCGACCACCCCATCTTCTTGTTTAATCAGAGCGTACAAAATATGTTCGCAAGTAATTTCTTGATTACCGTATTCGGACGCTATGTTTTGTGCATCTATCAAAGCCTCCTGCGATTTAACTGTAAACTTAGAAAGACTCCATACCACAATTCTCCTCCTCTTATTTACTTTAACGACACCAACTTGTGTGCCACCATATACATTGTGTCCGCATTTCACAAACACCCTAACTTTTGTAATCTGCATATCTACTTACACAAGTCTATTCTTTGGAAGGCATATCCTTAGATATTCTTCTATCATAAACCACATCAAACCTACTAGGAGGTAACTACTAATAATTTAAGAGTGCATACTTGTTATGTCAACCATCTTATCAAAATAAGATAAAGGATGTCCTAAAATTTAATTTATCAAACATTTCCCTTCAGCTGAAGGGAACGGGGGATATAAAATATTTAACCTGTACCTTTAAATTCACTTGGTGGTGCTCTGCATGCCCCTTATATTTTATGTGTGATATGACTTTTTTTAATAATGTTCTTTTCATAAATACAAGTTCATAATTATTTTTTGTGGATATGACTCATTTCTTGCGCTATGTGACCATTGCAATTTTTTCTCACTGCACAAGTATTTTTTTTACACAAGAAAACTACGCATTTGGCACTAAAATATAGACGGAAAATATTGTGTGTGACACAAAATTTTCTTTTTTTTCATACATAGTAGACATATTGTGACACCATAGAGCAGCTACGGGTGTTTAATAGCATATTTTACACTTGGTCCGCACAGATAAGTTTCTGATTGTCCACCGCTTTACAGTAGTTATAAATCTCAATCTATAAAAAGAATTTGTGGATTTTCTTTTGCTTTTAAAATAAGATGCTTGTGTTATTCCCGTCTTTATCTCATCTACAGCGAAAATCGAATTTTTAAATTTATCTCTTTACCAACAACATTGATAGATATTCCAAATGGTGAGCTTATAATAACTTGTACTAAATTGACTAAGTGCGATTTTCGTTCTTGCTTCCCGTCCCCAAGTTTTTTCCCAAATCTATAAAAACTATTTCCGCAAAAGACAAAACACCATTACCACATCACCCACAAAAATCGCCATAAATGGTCTTAAAAGCAGATTTTAGACTGTTCACACAGTCTTTTTATAAAATCACTTCTTTTAAAAGAACCAACATCTTCTAGTCTTTTTCTAAATTTCGGTATGGTTTGAATCTCTTCAAAGTTAGCTCTGCCATTCTTTTCTATTTTTCTTTTTTCACTCAAGCAAATAAAAACAAAATGTCATTGTTCTTATTTGTATCTGAAAAATACAGCTATATCCACAGAGTATTCTTCTCTAGCATCAGACTGGGGCAAACCTTATCCCCCCCCCCAGCCAAAAAAACTGCTGGCTAGTTTGTATGCATTCCTCTGGATACTTGTGCAATCATCAATAAATTATTTTAAAAATCTTTACACCGCCACAATTTCTTCTGGGGCTGCTTGTGTGTAACCTTCCAACCCTGAAATATAGTCAAATGCCACTTATCCGCACTGCCATAAAAAATTCTCCTTTTTCTTTTATTTTTAAGAGCTAAAAACCACCGGCTTTTCAAAATTGGTAATAGGATGTTGATTGTATACTGTACTTGAATAAAAATAGTGTTGCGAATAGGCTTATATTTTCATGAGCCATCCTGTTACAGATAAAAGCACGGTTAGCCGTATTCGAATGAGAGAATTTTTACCTACACTCACTGCCAGAAATTCACTAGTATTGTTGTGTGGACCAAGTATAAGAAAACTGCAAATATCACGACACTGCGGCTCCCGTAATTGCGTTAAAACAATCACAGCTTTGAGGTAAAAACGAAGAAGAAGTTTCCTCCTTATGCTTGCTATAAAATTACTATAAAAATCCTAAATATATTTGGAAAAGAATTCTTAAAAGAACCTAACCAGAGAGGCATTAGGTATTCCGGATTTCACAAATGAATAAGATACAGTTAAACGAAACATGCCAAACAGAAATCATTTATGCTAATTCCGTCATCTAAATCCATAAAATTCAATACCAGACAGAAATTCTTTAAGGTATTCAACTGCACTTGCGTTGATTATTTCCTTTTTTAACCCGATCGCATAACGTTTACCTGGTAAAAACTCTACTATTTTTGAATAATCACCTATTAATCTTGACACGTCTACTCCTGACAAATCTGCTTCTTGCGAAAAATACAGCCATATATGACTACCATTTTCAGTTATTTTTTCAATTCTATTTTTTTTAGCACTAAGTCTCAAATGTGCTATTTCAAATAACATTTGCATCTCTTTTGGAATTTTTCCAAAACGATCCAAAAGTTCATCTTTTAATTTCTCTAACGCTTTTATATCTTTTGCGACACTAAGTTTTCTGTAAAATAAAATTCTTATATTTTCATCTTCAATATATTTACTAGGAATTAACGCGTTTACTCTTAAATCTATTACAATATTTTCTTCTTTTTGCACTTCGGCAGATACATTCTCCCTCAATTTTCTACCCTCTTCCTCAAGAAGTTTCGCAAACATATCATATCCTATATCTTTTACAAAACCGTGCTGATTTTCAGATAATATTCCACCAGCCCCCCTCACTTCCAAATCTTTGAGAGCAAGTCTAAAACCAGAACCTAGCTCACTAAATTCATTTATTGCCTCAAGCCTTTTAATGGCACTCTCATTTAGGTTCTTATTTTTATAAAGCAAATAACAATACGCTTTTTTTCTATCTCTACCTATTCTGCCTCTTAACTGATAAAGCTGCGAAAGACCAAAGTTTTCTGCCCCTTCAACTATTATTGTATTAACAGAGGGAATATCTACCCCAGACTCTATTATTGTAGTAGCTAGCAAAACATCCAATTCCATGTTCGAAAATTCCCACATAACATCTTCAATGTCTTTTGCTTTCATCTGTCCATAAATAATTCCCAATCTAACGTTGGAAACAAGATTTTTGATACTTGCGGCTTTTGTAATAATCGTCTCAACCTCATTGTAAACATAAAAAATTTGCCCGTTTCTTGAAAGTTCGGCCTCAATAATGTTTTTAACAAGATTCTCATCATATAATGATAGATTCGTCTCTATAGGCAATCTCCCAAAAGGCGGGGTTTCTACAACTGACAAATCTCTAAAGCCAGATAAAGCTGAAGATAAAGTTCTAGGAATAGGAGTTGCTGAAAGCATTAAAATATCCACATTCTTTTTTATTAATTTAAATTTTTCTTTTTGCTTAACTCCAAATTTATGCTCTTCATCAATTATCAACAACCCCAAATTTTTAAATTTTACGTCTTTTTGCAAAAGTCTATGAGTGCCAATGATAATATCAATCAGTCCTTTTTGTAAGTCCTTCAATATCCATTTTTGCTCCATTTTAGATTGAAATCCACCAATCACTGCAATTCTTGTCGGAAAAAGAGAAAGTCTATTACAAAACGTATCATAATGTTGTTGTGCTAAAACCGTGGTAGGAACTAATACAGCAACCTGTAAGAAGCCGCATTGAGCCACTTTAAAAGCTGCACGCACAGCAACCTCAGTCTTACCATAACCTACATCCCCACAAACAAGTCTTTCCATTGGATAAGGTTTTAAAAAATCATCTTTTATGTCATCAACAGCTTTTAGCTGATCAGAAGTTTCATCGTAAGGAAATGAATCCGCAAGTTCTCTTTCCCATACGGTTTCTAAGTCTAAAGGGGCCCTTTTTATCATACTTCTTTGCACATAGAGTTTTAAAAGCTCTTTTGCAAACTTTGCGGCAGCCTCACGTGCTGCTAATTTTACTCTTTCCCAGGCCACCGCATCCATTGAATGCAATCTAGGATTGACACCTTTAAGCCCAACATACTTCTTTACAGTATTTATTCCTTCAAGAGGAATATAAAGCTTATCACTATTTTTATATTCCATACACAAATATTCAGAAATGCTATTTTCCCTAGAAAGAGTTTTCAAGCCTGTGTAACGACCTATTCCGTATTTTTCATGAACCACATAATCACCAGCTGATATCTCCCATATACCTTCCAAACGTCTTCCATATTTAATTTTTGGAAAACTCATAGGTTTTTTTTTATACAATATCTCTTGAGCCGAAATATACGCAACCTTTATACTTTCTAAATAAAATCCTTGAGACAGCTTACTATATAAAAACTCTATATTTTTATAATCCCAATGACTTTCATAAAATATATTCACAATACACTCGCGTTCCCTTTCACTAGCGCAATAAATCTTTATTACCACACCACTTTCGGAAAAACTTTTAAGCATATTTATAAAAAAATCCTTATTACCTCTAAATCCAGCAAAACTTTTATATCCCTGATATTGCGCATGAGCATCCAAAGAATTGTTAACAATAAGTTCGTATTTACTAAACGACTTTTCAATTTCTTCATCGACCGGATAGTCAAAAAATAATATAACACCGCTCTGAGCGTTGGTTACGTTTTGATTCACAAAATAATCCTTAATTGTTGATTTGTATTCTGAAAAATCAGCAGGTAGTATCTTAATCTCGTTAAGAAAAGAGTTTGAAAGCTGGGTTCTCGGATCGAAAGCTTTGATGAGCTCCACACTATCAAATTCAAAAACCACCCTGACAGGCATTTTGTTTAAAGATGACCATACGTCTATAATACCGCCTCGGACAGCAAATTGTAATTTATCATCAACAAAATTAGTTTTTGTATAACCAAACACAACCAAAGAGTGCTCTAAATCGCTTAAATTATACTTCTGGCCTTTGATTATTATAACACTACCAATATCACTTTTAGGATCAATTACCGGAGAGTTAATTGAGAGGTTTGTTGCGCACACAATAAAATTTCTTAAGTTTCTTATCCTATCAATCGTAAAAGCCCTACGCTCCACGTCATCAGAAGGAAGCACAAATACATCTGCAACAGGAATCAAAGCGCCTGATGCAAAACTAAAAAAAGAACGTAGGTCATCATAAAAATTATTTAATTCCTCATCTTTGACAAAAGCAAAAACACGCAAATCTGAAACTTCTTTACCATAGCCTACGTTCATTTGCATTTCAGATATACGCCTAAACAAAAAATGGGCTTTGCCGCTGCCACCAATTCCAGACACATATGTTTTACTCAAACTATAAACCTTTAAATCAATTTATGAAACTCAAAATTTCTTAAAGTTTGCTTCCGCAAGATACGAACTTCGAGCGTACCTGCTAGAAATAACTTGCTTTATTTTTAAAGATGCAGCAAAATTTTCAAACATCTTAAACTCTTCTTTGGTATATTCCTTAATCACAGAAAAATGTTTCAGAGTAGGAGCAAGATACTGCCCTATTGTCAAAGCATCGACATTTATATTTTTTATGTCTTTAATCGTTTCAAAAACTTGCTCTTTGGTTTCACCAAATCCCAGCATTATACTGGTCTTCACTTTAAAGCCTTTGGACTTGGCATACCTTAACACATTAAGAGAACGCTCATAATCGGCCCCTTTTCTCACCACATCATAAAGGATAGGAACCGTTTCTAAATTATGAGAAAAAACATCAGGATTTGCATTTAAAACAACGCCTATAGACTTTGCATCTCCCGAAAAATCAGGCACAAGAACCTCAACTTTATTACCGGGAAGCAAAGTTTTTATCTCATTAATTGTTTTTGCGAAATGCCCCGCTCCACCATCAGACAAATCATCTCTTGTCACAGAAGTTATCACACTGTACGAAAGTTTGAGATCTTTAATTGCTTTTGCGATTCTTGAGGGTTCTCTTATATCCACAAACTCAGTATCATATCTTTCTACAGCACAGAAACTACATCCTCTAGTACAGTATTTACCCAATATCATGAATGTTGCAGTTTTATTTTTATAACACTCTCCAATATTGGGACATCTAGCACTTTGGCATACTGTATTGAGAGCTTTAAATCCAAAATTCTTTTTGAACTCCACTATTCGTGCAAGAGTGATTTTCTTTTTTTTCTGTTTCATAGTATCTAAATTTAGAAATTTTTTAACAATTAAAATAAAGATAAACACAGTTTAAGCATTCTACAAAACCGTAAGACACAACAAATACCGCAATGCATAAAATAAGACAAAACTACTTTACTTAATTTATATTACCGAAGTCTACGTAAAAAATACTCAAAAAGATTGTTTGGTCTCTTCTATTAAAAAGCAAAAATCAGATGCAGAAGTTAACCACTTAGACCCATGACGGAAATATTTATCGCTTAAAGCTTAATGTTTAAAATGCCTCGTGTTTGTAGCAACCATAGCTATATTTGCCTCCTCTGCAGCACTGATAGATTCATCGTCCCTTACTGAGCCTCCCGGCTGCACTATCGCAGTAACACCAACTTTTGCCGCTTGCTCAACCACGTCTGAAAACGGGAAGAAAGCATCAGAAGCAAGAACAAGCGAAAATATACGTTCGTCTAATCCGTGTTTAACACGTTTCATTTTTTCAGCAGCTATTTTGAGAGAATCAATACGACTCATTTGTCCCGCACCTATACCCACAGTTTGCATTCCTCTTACAAGAATAATAGCATTTGACTTAACGTGTTTGGAAACTTTCCATGCAAAATTCAAAGCCTCACGCTCCTGTTCATTGGGTTGACGATTCGTCATAAATTTTATCCCATTTAAAAGTTTATTGTCTATATCTTGCACAAGCATGCCGTAAGACATCATTCTATATTCAGTAGAATATTTTTCCCTTTTATAAGGGATTTCTTGTACCAAAAGTCTGATATTTTTTTTCTGCATTAAAATGTTCAAGGCATCTTTAGAGTAACTAGGAGCTATAACGCACTCAATAAATAATTCACTCATTTCAAGAGCAACACTATCATCGACAAGTTTATTAAACGCTATTACTCCACCAAAAGCACTCACTGGATCGCAAGTTAAAGCTTTTAAATAAGCGTTTTTTATACTCGTACCTTCCGCGCAACCACAAGGGTTATTGTGTTTAACAATTGCACACGCTGGATTATCAAACTCATGAACTAAACACCACGATGCTTCTAAATCAAGATAATTATTATAAGACAACTCCTTGCCGTGAAGTTGTTCTGCGTATATGACAACAGGCTTGCCTTCTATGCCGTTAGAATACAAAGCGGCGTTTTGATGAGGATTTTCACCATACCTCAATCCTGAAAGTTTTTTAAGAGGAATCGCCATCTGTGTCGGAAATTTTTCATAAGTCAAATAAGTTGAAATTAAAGAGTCATAATATGCCGTATGGCGAAAAGCTTTTGCAGCTAAACCAAGTTTTAATTCCTCCGTAACAGAGTTATCTTTTAAGTTTTCGATAACAACTTTATAATCATTCGCATCACATATAACGATAACGTCTTTATAATTTTTCGCGGCAGCCCTTAAAAGAGCAACTCCACCAATATCTATATTCTCTATAACATCTTGGTTTATCTTTTTATCTTCAGGTTTTGATATTCTATTTATAGTGGCTTCAAAAGGATATAAACTTAAAACTACCATATCTATAGTTCCTATTCCATGGCGACTTAATTGCTCGTTATGCTCAGTTTTACTCCTTATAGCGAGAATTCCTCCATAAATCTTTGGATTTAACGTTTTAACTCTGCCATCTAAAATTTCAGGAAATCCCGTAACTTCGGATACTTCTTGACATTGAACAAAATTTTCCTTTAAAATCTTCGCTGTTCCAGCACTGGAAATTACATTCCATCCAATACGTTTTAACTCTTTTGCAAAATCTACAATCCCAGTTTTGTCTGAGACACTAAGCAGTACTGTTGGCATATATAATATCTCCTCAACCATATTTAATTTATCAACGTATTCACATAACACTGCGGCACAATTTGAAAGCTTTAGCTATGTCTTCAAAAGAAAAACCCCTTCTTAAAAAAAAAGAGGTTGCTTTTCTTACTTCAATTTTATTTTTTTTATCAAAATTCTTAAACTTTGCTTTCAATATCTCAGCAATTTTGTCAGAAGTTTCAACACTTGCTTTAACAACTCCAAGAGCGCTATTTATTAAGCTTCTTTCAATTCCTTGTTTTTCAAGCTCGGCTCTTATTAAAAATTCTCCTTTGCCTATTCCTGATAAGTAAACCGCATAATTTTTGGCATATTCCTCATCGTTGAGGTAATTAAGCTCCTTAAGCCTTTCAACAACTCCCACTGAGTTTTTGAGCCCATAGCCTCTTTGAATAAGTTTATTTTGCAGATTTTTAACACTGTATGACCGCTTTGACACCAAACTCAACGCCTTGAAAATCCCGCTTTTTGATTTGTCATAAAACAAAATTCTCTTACAAACATCCTCTGAGATATCAACCCCGATCTTAAGAGTAAATTTGACAATACTATCGGCGGAAATTGCCAAACTCTTCTTGCTATTCTCAAAAGATATTTTAAACATGCCTTTTCTAAATTTTACTTTTTCTACTTTTGATATTTTCACAATTAAATTTAGACATACATTTAAATTTCCAACTCACAAAATCATTTATCATAATTTACATAATCTACTAAGCGAACTATTCAAATGGACCATAATTTAATATTCAATTAAAACATAATTTCTACTGCCAAGTCCTAGTTTTTCAGCGTAACTCAACTGAACATTAGGGTCAATTTCCGGATAAATATTTTTAAAGAAATTTTTACCAAAAGCCTTATTTACGACATCATAACTTGCTTGGTCTACGGCAACAGGATCAACCCCAGCAATAATTCCGACATCATACATAAGAGGATTATTTTTTGCAAGGCTAAAACAATCACAGTATTTACTTATATGATTTAAAAAGTTTATATAAGCCCCTTTTTTATTTTTCAAAACTCCTATCGCATACTCAACTATCTTCTCTTGGACCGTCGCAGATCCTTCGCTCCAATCTAACTGAAAAACTCTCAACGCACAACTGACCATACATTGGCAACACCCAGTACATTTCTCTTTATCCATAACAATTTTTTTGTTTACAAGGTACAATGCTTTTTGATAGCAATTTTTCACACAATTGCCACAACCTACACAAAGTTTTTGACTTACCAAAGGTTTTGATGAATGATGCATAGCATATTTTCCAGCTTTACTCCCGCACCCCATACCTATATTTTTTAACGCACCTCCAAATCCTGTTATTTCATGCCCCTTAAAATGACTCATGAAAATAAAACCATCCGAATTGTATATTTCATGAGCTATGTAAACACTTTTGAAATATTTCAGGTTGACTTCAACTTTTTTTTCTGCATCCCCTCTCATTCCATCTGCAATAATAATAGGGCAACCGCATTTTTCAACAGTGAATCCGTGCTTGTTTGCAATAAGAAGGTGATGATATGCGTCAGATCTTTTGCCAACATAAATCGTACTAGCATCAGTCAAAAAGGGATAGGCAGTTTTTTCTTCAACTGCCTTAATAACAGGCAAAACATACTCAGGTTTAATATATCCCTCATTACCATCTTCACCAAAATGTATTTTTATCGCCATAAAATTTCTTGCCTTTACATGATCAAACGTACCTGCAACTTTTAAGAAATCGTGAAGCTCGCTTCTCCTACTCCATGAAAGAAAATATACTTTACTGGACATCAACTATGCACACTCCTATCCGCAACACTACATACTGCACTAAATAAACCTCTTTATTTTTCTCTTACCCCTATCATCAACCCACTGCTCTCTACATTTTGCCTGCTGGTTATAAGCTTCTTAAATTCTTCTTCATGAATGATCCTTAAATCTAATTCCTTCGCTTTCTCAAGTTTTAAACCCGCATTTGTGCCGGCAAGGACATAATCTGTTTTCCTACTAACGGAAGAAGAAATTTTACCACCAAGAGATATTATAATTTCGCTCACCTGTTTTCTAGTATAGGTTTCAAGCTCCCCAGTTAAAACGTACACTCTGTCTTCAAATTCTCTCCCAATTTTATATGTCTCTGGCTCAGTCATATTCACACCGGCAGCGATCAAAGTATCTATTACATGGCGTGCAGCACCATTTTCAAAAAACCTTTTTAAAAACAATGCTAGAGTCTTTCCAATTTCAGGAATTTTTGTAAAGTCCTCAACACTTGCATTAAATAAGGCATCTATATTTCTAAACCTCTTAGTTATAATCTCCGAAATCTTCTCACCTATATGCCGTATTCCCAAAGCAAATAGCAATCTGCTTAGAGGACGTTTTTTGCTCGCAGCAATAGCTTCAAGAATGTTAATAGTCTTTTTCTCTTTAAATAAATTAAGACTAATAAAGTCATTGTATGTTAAATAATATATATCCGCTAAAATTTGTATTTTTTTCTTCTTAAGAAATTGATCTATTACAGCTTCCCCAAATCCTTGAATATTCATAGCGTTTCTACTTGCGAAGTGTATCAAACGCCTTCTAAACTGCGCGGGGCAATCCGGATTAACACATCTATGAGCTACTTCTTCTTCATTTTCCTTGGCAATTTCACTGTTACACGATGGACAATTACGAGGAGGCTTAAAAAGAACTTTTTTCTCCTTTTTTACAGTTTTTACTATTTTCGGAATGACGTCACCCGCTCGCTCCACTAAAACAATATCTCCCTCGTTTACCTTAAGTCGTTTGATCTCATCAAAATTATGTAACGTAGCGTGTGATATCTTAACACCCGCAAGCATAACAGGCTCCAAAATTGCTGAAGGCGTTATTACTCCTGTACGACCCACTTGAACACATATTTTGTTTAATCTAGTAGTCGCCTGCTTGGCGGGAAACTTGTAAGCTATAGCCCATCTTGGACTTTTGCTCGTATTCCCCAATTTTTTCTGCGACTCCAAATCATTTACTTTAATTACAAGCCCATCAACTTCATAACAAAGCAAATCTCTTTTATTCAGCATGACGTCCATAAAAGACATTATTTCTTCTAAGGAATAACATATCTTAAAATCATCTTGTAACTGAAATCCACATTCTTGGCAGTAACGCAAGAAATCTGAGTGTTTTTTAAATTGTCTGCCGCGAATTCCTCCAAATGAGTGAGCAAAAAAGCGAAGCTTTCTCATCGCAGTAATTTGTGGATTTTTCTGCCTCAAGGAACCCGAAGCGGCATTTCTAGGATTGGCAAAACCTTGTCTTCCAATCTTAAGCATCTCATCATTCAAATCTTTAAAATCCA
Organism: Candidatus Endomicrobiellum glyptotermitis; assembly: GCA_031267715.1. GTDB lineage: Bacteria > Elusimicrobiota > Endomicrobiia > Endomicrobiales > Endomicrobiaceae > Endomicrobiellum > Endomicrobiellum glyptotermitis. The sequence goes on from JAIRYQ010000002.1 coordinate 444,757, forward strand.
ACTTGCTGATATACACTTCACCACGTAACTCAAAAAAATCAGGGTGCGGGAATACTCCGATTTTATGAGGAATGCCTTTTACAGTTCTTATATTTTCTGTTACATTTTCGCCTCTTTCACCATCTCCGCGAGTTGCTCCAACGATTAAAATACCGTTTACATAAGTTAAACTTGCATTCACTCCATCTATTTTCGGCTCAATAATAAATTCTAAACTATCTTCATTAAGGTTCTTTTTTACTCTTTCACACCATTTTGAAGTCTCTTCACAAGAATAAGTATTATCCAAAGAAAGCATAGGCAAAGAATGTTTTACAGACTCAAAAGACGATGACACCACACCCGACACTTTTTGCGTTGGAGAATTCAACGAAGCAAAAGCAGGATACTTCCTTTCAAGTCTCTCAAGTTCTTTTACAAGGTTGTCGTACTCAGAGTCGGATACTTCAGAATCATTCTTATCATAATAAAAATCATTATGACGAATAATTTCCTTCCTCAAACAATCAATACGATTTTTTATCCCTGACCGCATAAATTGAACATACTCCTCTTACTCAAAGGGAAGAGTCACACAAAAATAACGTATAAACGTATATAAATGCAACAATATATTCTTATAAATCTTCACATATAAAGAAAAACAACACTTTTTCATCTGCTTTTGCCATGATTTTAACAGATCTACTGAGTTAACTTTCTCTTTCGTACAAGTCGTAATCTCGATGTACGGTTTTTTTAATCCTAATACGCTGGTTTTATCACCTTTGCGCAAGAAGTTACATGTGACACTTACACACACCTTCAGTATACCAAAATTCCTTCGTTGATGGGGCACAAAACCATCTTTCCATTTTTATGGCATCGCTTTTTTGCTTCTTTTTTATATATTAGAAGCCGTGCTTGAAAGTTGCACTTTTGACACCGCATCACTCTGTCTTGATCCCATAATTTTTCTTCGCATGCTTAGTTCAAAATTTTACAAGCGATTTTACCTGCCACGGTAGCCAAAAAACACTGATTCCTTACTATTCTCGTAAAACTTTCTCAAAAAAAAGAATCCGTCATCGAAAACAAAAAAATATTCAACACACTTTTCTTTATTTAGAGGTATCTCGTTAAATTGAAAAAGCTCGAAAGTCTCCTTTCTACAAATGAATCACAGTATATATTTTCACCTTATATCAATGAACAATTCCGCAAATCTTTATGTGTCCTTATGAACTTAAGTTTATCTAAAATACCGTTAATGAATTTACCCGAATCTTTTGTAGAATACTTTTTAGAAATCTCAACAGCCTCATCTATTATGATGTTTATTGAAGTGTTTTGATTAGCCATGATCTCATAAATCCCAAGACGTATAATATTACGATCAACAACTGCCATTCTGTCAAGTTCCCAATTTTTTGCATATTGGTTTATAAAAGAATCTATTTCTTCTTTATTTTCGCAAACTCCTTCAAACAAATTTATCGCAAACACCCTATATGCTTTGCCCTTAGGAAAATAACCATCGAAAAACCTATACACACTTTCAATTGACGCTTTACAATTATCAAACATGTAAAGCATTTTTAAAGAACATTCTCTCGATTCTCTACGAGTACTCATAATTAATTATGGACACATCTCACAGTCTAAAATTTTATAAAAATTACAAAATACTTTCAATATCTCCAAGCTGTCCGCATGCGGCATTAATATCTACGCCTTTTGCTTGTCTTATATTAACCACTACTTTATTAAATCTCAAAATATCTTTGAATTTTTGAATTGACTCATGTTCAGGGGGTTGAAACTTTGCACAAACTAGAGGGTTAAAAGGTATTAAGTTCACATTGACATTGGAATTTATAAGTTTATGTCGTTTTAATAACCTTGCAAGTTTGTGCGCATCTGCGGAAGAATTATTAATTTTTTTCATAAGAGTATATTCTATCGTAAGGTGTGAATTCGTTTTTTCAATATAATACCTTCCCGCATTTAGAATATCTTCAATTTTAAAGCTAAAGTTATTTGAAATTAACCTTTTTCTTCGCTTTTCATCAACAGTGTGTAAAGATAAGGCAAGACGAATACCAAGATTTTTATCTGCAAGTTTTTTTATTGCTGGAACAATGCCGACACTTGAAACCGTTATATGCCTTTTCCCTATACCAAACTCCTTATTTGATAAAAGCGAATTTAAAACAAAAACAACATTGGTAAAGTTGAGCATGGGTTCACCCATGCCCATAAACAAAACGCCTGAGATCTTCTTTTTAGTATCATTCTCAATCTGCAAAACCTGTTCTATTATTTCCCCTCTGCTTAAATTTCTCGTAAACTTAACTTTGCCAGAGTAGCAAAAAGCACACATCACCGGACAGCCTATTTGAGATGAAACACAAACAGAATTTCTACCATTTGCAGAAAGAAAAACAGCAAAAAAATACTTTTTATCCAAGGTTTTAAAAATATATCTTGTCGTGTCATCAACTTTAGACTTTTCTTTACTTATTATTCTTAACGCTCTTAAAAAAAACCTTTCGCTAAACTTTTCTCTGAGTTCTTCCGGCAGATTTGTAAAGTTCTCAAAAGAATCTGATTTCTTTTCGTAAATCCACTTTACAACTTGACTTAACCTATAATTCTCATCAATTATAGATTTTGCAGTCGTCTTAAACTGATTATCAGTCATATCTAACACATAGTTTTTCATATATAACTATTGCTATTAGATTTAAAAATTTTTATTAAACCCCTTGTGGAAACTCTATGTTTGTTGTTAGTTTTTTCTTTAAGATTAGTCAAAATAACATCCAATAAAACCCTTCCAAACTCGCCCCCACATTGATCAAAACTGCTTACTTTCCACATATAATTCCTCGAGTAAATATATTTTTATGTTTATGTATAAAGCAATCAAAGCACAAAACGTTCTAGGAGTAAGCTCACCACAAGCTTTTCATGATGTGGTCTCTGACTTTTTAAAGAGGATTTATAAAACCTACATAGCAGCGGAGTAAGGAGAATATACACTTCCGGCAAATCCAAAAAAATTCAAACATATTACTTCCGCTAATGTCAATTCTTTGACATTTTTACATTCTTAGAAAAAGCAATAAAATGTCTCACAATCACAATATATCCAAGTTTATTTGTAGTAACATTCTCTTACAGCTAAAGTGCTTATCACAGTTTTAATGGTTGCAAAAAATCTTAGAGGCTACTATAAAAATCGCTTCCTGGTTTAATTTTTTGAGCAACACTATACCATAATCCTTGAAGTCCAAAATCAGATCCGTGGGCCTATTATGGCTCCGATAACATTTACAATATTCGCAATTCTCCCCGTTGAAGCCACTTACCACATCATTCCTCCCATTCCTCAAATCGCTACTTAATTTTTTCCATCTTTCCAAGAACTGCATTAATTTTAGATATAACATTTTTTCCATCAACATAAACGAGTTTATTGTTTTTGTTTTTAAGAGTCGTACAACATAAAGAGCTCTTTGACTCTGTCTAATTTATTTTTTTCGCCTAAAAACATTTTTATCGCATATTCATTCACTTTTGATGCCTTGTATAAAATCTATCAATAGGCCAAGAAAATGTACCTGAATTTATTACATTCTTTGAATAATCAAAAGTTAAGCCTAAATTGTTATCGCGTATAGAGAATTCATCAAACCTATTTTCATCTTGTAAATAAATCTCCTAAATGAACCCTTTTTAATTCCCATATAATTTTTTTCGAGGTTCTGCCATTGGGGTGCGTTTTTAAGCCAGATTTTACTCACTTACCCCCTCTTAACCAAAAAAATCCTTAAAACAGAAACACCGAAACAACGTAGATAATTAAAAAACTTAAACGCATTACGACTCCCGATTTTATATTTTAGTAAAAATAACTACTAACATTTTCATAACCAAACGATACTGCTATTTTTTAACGTACATGCCAAGAACGCGCACGGTGTATTTTTTGATATAAGTTGCCCAATCTCAAGATATATTTCTTCACTTAATGAAAAAATTTATTTGTCGCATCCATTACAAACTTAAACTTTAGCAACATAAATTCATGATGCATTTACATAAAAATTTTATAAAATCTTAAGCAAACATATGATAATTAAAAGTACTGAAAACAAAATCTTTAAGTATGCTTTAAGATTACAGGAAAAACGATTCCGCAATAAAAGCAGACTATTTCTTATAGAGGGCAAAAAACAAATTGAAGATATTCCAAAAAACTGGAACACAAGACAATTCCTTATATCCGAGAGATATAAAGGCACCACCGTAAATTTTAAAAACACCACAATTTTCTCAGATCGCTTGTTTAACAAATTGTCAGCAACTAAATCCCCCCAAGGAATAATGGCGCTCATTGAGAAAAAATACTATAACTCAAAAGAGATCATAAAAAATTATGGGAAATTCATAATTTTAGAAAACATACAAGATCCTGGGAATCTCGGAGCAATTATACGCTCTGCAGACGCTTTTGGACTAAAAGCCGTATTTGTATCAAAGGAAAGCGCAGACATATACTCCGACAAGACTCTAAGGGCAACTATGGGATCAATATTCCATTTACCAATAATAGACAACATCGAAATCGAAGACATTTTAAACTTAATGAAAAAAGAAAAAATCTCTATACTAGCCGCATCACTAAAAGGGAAAAAGTACCTAAACGACATCAAATTCAAAAACAAAAGCGCTTTTATAATAGGCAATGAGGCACATGGCATCAAAAGCGAAACAGAAAACCTAGCGGATACGTTAGTTAAAATATACACACCCGGCAAGGCCAAATCTTTAAACGCTGCTGTTGCAGCTTCAGTTATTATGTACGAAATGTCAAAAAGATGAGCAGCAAAATACAAAAATTTCTATTTTATTTGCCCAAAAAGCTCCAAAACAAATATTTTTATGCAAAATTTTAAGATTCATAAATCCAATTTTCTTCATGAGATCTAACCGATACATCACCACTGATCTAGGCGTATTATCCTTTTTAATGCAACTAAATCTTTCTTTCGCCTCCCCCGATTTTTCCCAAATAACCAACACTTTTTTCAGTTCACACACTCTTGTCAATAAACCGTCATTCGGAACTACAAATTCTGAAATTACTAAACAATCGCCTTTTAAGAAGAATACACAGTCTACTAAACACGCCGTCAAAATCTTTTGCCGTCTCTCAAATTAACCTAAAACCGCACCTGATAAAAATAATATCAAAATAGTTTCTTTCATAAGCCCACTTAGCAGGCATAATATCACTTTGTATTGTTTTAACTTTATCCTTTTTCGTTCTTTTTGTAAAACTCTTCCAAACGCCAAATTCAGCACCTACTTAAACCTGCCAACGCACACCCTCCCCCTAAACATCATTATCAAACAGACCCTCAACTTCTTTCTAAAGTTATTTATCAAATTTATCTTAATAACCTATTTTTAACCCCCCCACATAAAATTTTACTGCAGCATATTAAAACTAACCAGGCCTAAACCATACACATCTCTTCCACGTTCAAACAAAAAAGTGCACCTTAAAACACAGCATCACCTCTTCGACACGCGAAAAGTCCACACCCAACCGGGGAGAGAGATTGCTTATATTATTTTTCTTCTAAATAAAACGTAATCAATAACTACACTACTAATCACGCATTACTAAAAATTATCAACCAGTTTTTCCATATACGCTTTTGGGTGTAAACACGCCGGGCATTTATTTAAAGCCTCTTTGCTTTCATAAACGAAACCACAATTCCGACATCTCCATTTCACAGCAACATCTTTTTTGAAAACCCTACCGTTTTCAATATCGTTTAGAAACCTTAAATACCTAGCTTCATGGTATTTTTCGGCAATAGCAATATTCCTAAAACAGTCCGCTATTTCAGGGACTCCCTCATTGTCAGCAATCTTAGCAGCTTGTGGATAAACTTTTGAATGCTCTTCATTTTCACCAGCAGCTGCAAACCTCAAGTTCTCAACTGTGTCTTTTACACTTCCAGCGGGGAAAACTGCAGAAATTTCAAGAAAGCCACCTTCTAAAAACCCAAAGAACCTTTCAGCATGTTCCTTCTCATTGTTTGCAGTATCTGTAAAAATTGCAGAAATTTGTTCAAAGCCTTCTTTTTTTGCCCTTGAAGCAAAGTAAGTATATTTCATTCTCGCCTGAGATTCACCCGCAAATGACTTCAATAAATTTTTCTCTGTATCTGTTCCCTTAATTGATCTAACCATAAACCTAACACCCCCCTATCTAAACATAAAATCCATAGCAATCAATTACAAAACAACAAAAACATCTCACTGGTCAACGCAAAGAACCCTAAGTAAACTTCGACCCTCCTCTCTCTTTCCTACCGCGCAAGACACATTTTGCTACAACTTGGAGCTTTTACCTTTTTTCTTCTCAGTACTACATTTTTAAACACGTAACAGCAATAGAACTAATATATTATATACAAGCATAACATTTTTTACAAATTTATCTCCAACGCAAAAGGCCATTTCAGTTATGCGATATTTAAGCAACATAGAGATGAATAAACTCCAAGATTTTCTTTTGCATGCACGTCCCCCACACAAAAAAAACACCACGCTTTTGAAACCAAATTACATTTCTTATCTATTGCAAAAAAACTTAGCAGAAACAAGCCGCATTTAACAGAAATTAAAAATCATATTTACATAGTATTCCTGCGCTTCACTCATCAAAGAAGCAAAATCAATCTCATTAAAAGAACATCTTATTTATTGGATACTGTTGCCAAAATTCATATTTTTTATTATCCCTTCTTCTCATCACGTGCAAGTATAACCGTAAAAATCTCTTTCATCCCAACCAACATCCCCTCTTTTAACAATCTCTTATCGACATAAAACAAAATACCCTTTTTTAATCAAAAAAGCCCAGAAAAAAATACAATTCGCTTTCATAACTAAAAAACTTACGCTCATCTCTTTATTTTATTCTCATAGTTTTAACTTGCGTTATCCTCTTTAGAAAAACTATTGTTTTTCTCGAGCATTACACAAACAGGACATTTGCTATATCCGTACGCATATTCAGATTTGCAAACAGAACACACTTTGATACCACTTTTTCTTTTATTGATATAACAAGGCTCACAGAACGCTGGATTTAAACAGCCTTTCTTTAATTCCGTTTCACAATGCGGACAGCAGCAGTTCTGATAACTATATGTGTCATTCTTCATACTTTTTTCCTTAACGCAAAATAATTTATATTTAATACATGAAACTCATAATTAATGCTTAACCATAGATAATATTTCAACATAACTAAATAATACAGCCTATCTATTTATAATTTTTTACTTTTATAGTTCTCAATAGCTTTATGCAACGCACTCGCCCCCAAGTTAGAACAATGCATTTTATTTTGAGGAAGCCCTCCTAAAGCTTTTGCAACGTCTACATTTGTAAGAGACATCACTTCTTCAATCGTTTTTCCAAAAGCCATTTCCGAAACTATGGAAGAAACAGCTATTGCTGCACCGCATCCAAACGTTTTAAATTTTACATTTTCAATTCTATTATTATTAACTTTTATATAAAAAGTCATCATATCGCCGCATACGGGATTTCCTACCTCTCCGATACCATCGGCATCTTTTATTTCCCCAACGTTCCGTGGATTTGCAAAATGTTCCATAACCTTTTCTGAATAAAACGCCATCAACAAAACCTCCAAAATAAAAACTCAACAATTAAGCCAATAACCTATAAAATATGCAACGAAAAATTATTCTTATACATCGCCAAAATTTGTCCCAGGTATAATAACTCTTCTTTTACCGGTATGCACAAAATGCGAATACAATGGCGACATATCTCTTAAACGTCTAACGATACTTGGAAACTCCTCCAAAACATATTCTATCTCCTCTTTCGTATTAAATTTTGATAAAGTAAATATAATTGAACCCTGTCCAATCGCAGCATCAATATCTATAGCTCTTAAAACATGGGACAGTTTAAGATTTTTACTAGCACACGCAGAACCACTAGCTACCATAACACCCTTAGCATCTAAAAGCAAAAACAGCGACTCTCCCTCAATAAATTCTATTGAAAAATTTACGTTCCCCGGTAAACGATTCTCTTGAGCTTGAGGTCCATTTAAATAAATATACTCAACCTTACTGAGAAGTCCACTAATAAGCCTATCACGCAATTTACAAATAAATCTATTTTTACTTACAAGCTCTTCTTTAACTACTTCACAAGCTTTTCCAAAACCTACAATAGCTGGAACATTCTCGGTTCCAGAACGCTTAGAATTTTCTTGAACCCCACCATCTATTTGTGGGTTAATTTTCAAGCCTCTTTTAATATACAAAGCAGCGACACCTCTAGGTCCATGCATAGTTGAAGCTGAAAAAGTCAAAGCATCCACTCCAAAATCTTTAACGTCAACTGGAATCGCTCCACAAGCACTAACTGCGTCCGTATGAAAAGCGACAAAATTGCCAACATTTTTATTCTGTTTGACAATAGACACCAGCTTTTTTATATCTTGTATTGTACCAATTTCTGGATTAGCATATTGTATAGACACTAAAATAGTATCTTTTCGTAACATTTCCTTTAATCTTAATTCATCTATATTGCCCTTATCGTCAACAGGAACGAAGCTTACATCAAAGCCTTCCTTTTCAAGTTTCTTTATAGAATTTAAAATTGAAAAATGCTCAATTGAAGAGATGATAATATGCCTACCACTAGATTTTAGAGCCTCAGCAATTCCTTTTATTGCCAGATTGTTTGACTCTGAACCGCACGAGGTAAAAATAATTTCCTCTGCATCTGCGTTAATTAAACTCGCAACTTTGCATCTTGCCAATTCAAGAGCATCTTTAGAAACAACTCCCAATGAATAAATGCTTTGAGGATTTCCATAATACTCAATAAGAAACGGCATCATACTATCAAATACTCTTTTGTCAAGTTTGGTGTTTGACTGATTGTCTAAATATATTTGTCTCATAAAACAAATTTATACCACCTTATACATTTTTTACTTTAAAATACGATTACATCTATTTCTCAACAATATACAATGATCATATTTTTTAATATATTGCAAATTAGTCCTTAACTCCCCCGTCATCACCCTATCATTTTCATTAAAATATTACAGCCTTATCGAACACGATCGCCAAACTGTATTTTTATCTTGGTTTTCATTTGCATTAGTTTATAAAATTTCACGACTTTAATAAAAAACAACCGTCAAACGTATAACGCATGACGATTTACTAATTGATTTTTTTGAAATTAGGTAAAAAAACTTAGTAAGATGTCTATCGGTCACAATCTAGAAACAAAACAAACCTCACAAAACTGAGAATCTATAAGGTTTTAGGAGATATAAAACCCACTTTGTTTATTACGTACAGAACTTTGTACAAAGAAATAACTTTACAGGCTAACAACCCACAAACACTTTTATAAATTTTTATTTACTCTTTATCGCCACTATAGTCAGTAGAACAATCAATAGCTTCTGACTCAAGAAAAATCACAACATTGCAGTTTAATTTTCCAGCAACAAAATTATAAATCCACGTTACAACGACACTAGAAAGTGTCATAAAAACGACATATATAAGTACAAAACTAAGAAATAGCAAAAGCTTTGCATTAAAATTAAAATCAAGATTCGTAGCCAAACTATTATTAAACAAAAACAATATAGTTCCTAACATAGCACCAGAAATTGTAAAAATAATAGGAAACACCTTAAGAATTGAAAAAATTTGTATCTTTTTTATTTTAAACAGCATTTAAAAATTCTCCTTAATTTCTAGTTTATGCAACAAATCACTCCCCTATCCATACACACAGGGCTATCTCCTCTACATCTTATTAAGAGAGAGAAAATCATTTCTTCTTTTGGTATTCTCTCCTCTATATTCGGATCAATATTTAGACGCGTACTGCTTCTTCATATCTTCAAGAGATATAGGAGAATAATCCTTTGCATGTCCGGCAGTCCCAAAATCTTTCATCTTCGTAATGATAAGGTTTGTAAGGACAGTTCTCGCCAGACCCAAGTAATCCCTCGGATCAAATTTTTCAGGTGCTTCTGCAAAAACTTTCCTTATCGTAGCCGTAATTGCAAGTCTCCCGTCAGTATCAACATTTATCTTTGAAACTCCAAGTTTGATCGCTTCCTGAAGACTTGAAATAGGCACACCTGTCGCACCCGCTGGCATTCTTCCACCGTATTTATTCACTTCATCAGTCAATTCCTTAGGAACCGACGATGCACCATGCAACACAATAGGAATATCTATCAACGACCTTATTTTCTTTAACACATCAAAAGCAAGATTGGCGCTACCTTTAAATTTATACGCACCATGTGAAGTTCCTATTGCAATAGCTAACGAGTCAATACCTGTCTCAGATACGAATCTTCTTGCTTCCTTAGGATCCGTCAAATTTATTTTACCAGAACCTACTCCATCTTCACTACCACCAAGAGTACCAATCTCGGCTTCCACTGAAACACCTTTTGCATGGGCATATTTTACAACAGAGCAAGTCACATTAACATTATAGTCATAAGTGGAAGCCGTTTTGCCATCCTCAAGCAAAGAACCATCTATCATAACCGATGAAAACCCAAGATTTATTGCTTTAACAACTGATTCTAAAGAATTACCATGATCTAAATGCACCGCAACAGGGATATCTGGATTTTCAATAACTGCAGCTTTCATCAAAGACTCCAAATATGTGAAGCTAGAGTATTTTAAAGCTCCTCTACTCGCCTGTATTATCACAGGGGATTGCGTCTCTTTTGCGGCAGTCATAATCGCTTGAATTTGCTCCATATTATTAACATTATAAGCACCCACCCCGTAACCTTTATTTCTCGCTTCTTCCAAAATTTGCTTTGTTGATACCAATGCCATTTATGTTTCCCTACCTGTTTATTTTATTATTAACACGTTTTATACTTTTCCCCCAGACTTATCATCTCCTCCCTTATTCTTATTATAACTAGTTTTATAATTCCCTTTAGAATCTTCCTTATAAACACCTATATTTCTAAATTTTGAATATCTTTCATTTACAATTTCTTTAGAACTCTTAGATTTATAATAATGCAAATACTTGTTTAAAGCAGTCTTTATATTCGTCGCAGTTTTAGATGGATCATAATGAGCTCCTCCTAACGGTTCTTTTACAATCTCATCTACAACATTTAAATCCAGTAAGTCTTTAGCAGTTATTTTCATGGCTTTTGCGGCTTCAGGAGCTTTAGAACTATCCCTGAAAAGTATAGCCGCACAACCTTCCGGAGAAATAACAGAATAATAAGCGTTCTCAAGACATAAAATTTTATTTGATACTCCTACTCCCAAAGCCCCACCAGAACCACCTTCGCTAATGACAACTGTTATGATAGGAACTTTTAAGTTTGACATATCCCTCAAATTTCTCGCGATAGCCTCAGCCTGACCTCTTTCTTCAGCTGCAATACCAGGATATGCGCCAGCTGTATCTATGAACGTTATTACAGGTTTATTAAATTTCTCAGCAAAATTCATAACTCTTAACGCCTTTCTGTAACCTTCTGGATGCGCCATACCAAAATTCCTACTCACATTTTCTTCGAGACTTCTGCCTTTTTGATGACCGATAACAACAACTGATTCACCGTCAATTACAGCAATACCACACAAAATTGCCTGATCATCACCAAAAACCCTATCACCACGAAGTTCCAAAAAATCCTTAAAAATAAGCCCAATATAATCTGAGAAGTAGGGCCTTTTAGGATGCCTAGCTATTTGTATTTTCTGCCAAGGGGTTAAAGAGGCATAGATTTTTTGCCTCAACTCATCTCTCGTTTTTTCAAGATCTTCAATTTGCTCAGACAAATCTACATTACTACTTTCAGAGGATTTTTTTAAATCATCAACTCTTTTGTTTATTTCAACAATAGGCTGCTCAAAATCGAAAGATTTCTCCATACATCCTCATTTAAAATTTAATGGTATAACCCATCTTAAGCATTCTCTCATCAAAAAATCTATCTCTAGTTTTATTACAGTCTTTTTTCAAAAAGCAACAATCTCTAACAATACAATCTATGCTTGCATATTCATTCAAAGCAAATCTAAGGCCTAGGTTAAATCTAGCATTCGGAAAACAACTCATATTGCCATATTCCGCTTCCGCCATAAGATATACTATTTCTTTATACAAAGGAATCACCGAATTTATAAACCAACAAACTTTATTATTAAAATTAATGCCAAAATTAATCATTAAATTTTCAACAAAAAATTCCCTACCTATAACAAAATAAAATCCAAGCTTTTTCTGAAGATAATTGCCAGCATATTTTCTATTAAAAAAACAACTCTGACCATCGTAACCTACTGCTATTCCAGGGTAATCCATACTCCCATCATAAGCCTTGTACTTAATTTGCAAAGCTGGAATTGCAATCTTTAACCCTTTATTACTTTTTCCGACAAATCTAGACAGTTCCAAAGATGCACCTATATTAAGACGCTTAAGAATACCAAAATTGGCTCCACAAAGAAGATTACCATTTGAAAAAAATCTCAGGCCACCATCACAGAAATCATAATCCAGCATATCCACAGTAGGGGTGTTTATTACATAGCCTTTATCCGCAAACAACAAAGGACTAAAAGTAAGAATTACTGCTAGCAAACTTAATATCCTTTTTAACATCATATTTTTTACCATAAAAACGAAACATATCAACGCAACAAATTTTTTATCGCAACATTGCTACTTAATATTTCATCTGCAACTTCTATGGACGTTAGATTATCTGTATTGAAAGAAAAATCACAGTCAGAATAAAAATTCTCCCTAAGATTTAAGAGTCTTTTTATTTCCTTTAGAGGATTCCTACATCTGAGAAGAGGCCTATTATTACTATTCTCACTTTTTGACCTCTCATATATAACCTCTGCAGAAGCGTAGAGATTAATTATTATTCCTTTTTTTCTTAAAAATACGATATTCCTGGGATCTAAAACTACACCTCCACCACATGAAATCACAATTGAATCCCTTTCTGAAACTTCCTTCACGACTTCAGCTTCAAGTTGTCTAAAACTAGCTTCCCCTAAATTTTTAAAAATATCAACTATCGTTAAACCAGACTTTCCCTCTACTAAAACATCCGTATCAAAAAAACTGCGATTTAGCCTTCTAGATATAATTTCTCCAGTTTTTGACTTACCCGTACTCATAAAACCGGTAAACACTAAATTCATTGTAATGTTTTTAATCTCTCCTTATATGTACTTATATTATTTTTCATATCTTCTAGAGAATCTCCCCCAAATTTTTCTTTCAAGACTTTCGCTAGCTCAATAGCAACCGCGGCTTCCGATACAACACCTGCAGCTGGGACTGCACATACATCGCTCCTTATAGCCTCAGCCCTAGCAGATTGTTTCGTAACGAGGTTTACGGAGTGCAGCGGTTTACTAAGCGAAGGGATGGCTTTCATAGTACACGTAATAACAATAGGTTCCCCGTTACTTATACCGCCCTCTATGCCTCCCGCCATATTTGTACTTCTATAAAATCCTTTTACCTTATTGTAAAAAATTTCATCGTGCGAAAAAGAGCCAAAAAGTGAAGCAAGTTTTGTTCCCGCACCAAACTCAACAGCTTTTACAGCTTGAATTGAAATCAAACTCTGCGCAAGGCGACCATCAAGTTTTAAATCCCATTGCGTATGACTTCCAAGCCCCACTGGTACATTACTAACTACAATAGCAACCTTACCACCAAGAGTGTCACCTTCTCGCTCAGCTTTTTTTATCAATTTAACCATCTCTCTGCTCGCACTTGCATCAGGACATCTAACACAAGAAGCTTCCGTTTTGCACCGCACATCATTTTCCTTAATAGAAGACATATTTGCCAAAACATTCCCTATCTGTATCGTGTAAGACATTATACTCATTCCAATTTCTTTTAAAAGCATTTTACAAACAGCTCCTGCAGCCACTCTTGTCGCAGTCTCTCTTGCTGACGCTCTTTCTAATATATCCCTGAAATCACTTACACCATATTTCATAAGTCCAGCTAAATCAGCATGTCCAGGACGAGGTTTTAAGAGAGTTGTTCCATCTAAATCGACAGATCCTGTCGACATTACGTATAGCCAATTTTTAAAATCTCTATTTGAGATATACATAGTTATCGGAGAGCCAATTGTTTTTGCATAGCGCAAACCTGAAAAAATTTTAACACAATCTGCCTCTATATCCATCCTTTGACCTCTGCCATAGCCCTTCTGTCTTCTTACAAGTTCCAAATCTATATCCTCAGAATTTACCGTAAGTCCCGCGGGAATTCCTTCAAGAATAACGATAATTCCCTCTCCATGAGACTCGCCTGCTGTAGTAAATCTAATCATAACCTCACTCCCAAAACAATACAACAATATACTTAAGTAATATAGTCCAAAAAAAGAAAACACCCTAAGATATTACGCCTGTACTATCTTGTAATTTGCTAAAAATTTACACCTTACAGACTGATTTTGCTCTGTGTTGCAAAAAAATCCATTTCTCATCTACATTTTTTTGAATTTCTTCAAGAATACAAGCATTGTCAGGCTCAAACAAATGCTTGAATCTTACTTGTAATTTTAAAAATTCTGTTACAGGCTTTTTTACTTTAGGTTCAACGTTTATTTTATATACACCATTTTCGACTTCGTAAGAAGGCCACATACAAGTTTCAACTGCAAGTCTCGAAATTTCCATTGTATACTCTGGGTTATAACCCCAACCCAACCTACATGGTGTCAAAATATTTATAAAAGATGGTCCGTCAACTACCAAAGCTTTTTGAACTTTAGTCATAAAATCATTCCAGTCTCCAACATAAGATTGCGCTACGTAAGAAATATTATGCGCAATCATAATTTGCGTTAAATCTTTTTTATTCTGTAATTTGCCCTGACGTTTTTTTCCTGCAGGGGCGGTCGTTGTATGCGCCCCCCTAGGCGTTGCCCCAGACCTTTGAATTCCAGTGTTCATATACGCTTCATTGTTGTAACAAACATAAAGCATCTTGTGGCCCCTTTCCATTGCGCCAGATAAAGACTGCAACCCTATATCGTAAGTACCACCGTCGCCACCAAAAGTTATAAACTTGATATCTTTTTTAACTTTTCCTCTAGCTTTCAAACTCCTATACGCAGCCTCAACACCGCTACAAGTTGCTGCTGCATTTTCAAACGCGCTGTGAAAATACGGACTTTTCCATGCACTATAAGGAAAAACAGTAGTTGAAACTTCTAAACACCCCGTAGCGTTTATGACAACAACCGGTGTATTACCAGCAGCTATCAAAGCTTGTCTCGCTACTATACCCGCACCACAACCTGCGCAAAGACGATGCCCACTTGTTATACGGACCGGGTTTTTACTTAACTCTCTCAAATTTACCACTTTATTTTTCTCCTAAGAGCAGAACTTTACACCCTAACACCACATAAACAAGCATCCATCTACGACACACACTCCATCACAACGACAAAAAAACTTGTCACCTCCAACCCCTCTCTTCATTCCTTAATTTTACACTTTTACACATTATTATTTTATTCTCACATTCATATACTCAATTATGTTAGAAGGTTTTTCTAGTCCTGATGCAACTTTACCAAGTGTCTCATAAACCTTGACAATTTGCTCATCACAAAACTCTCTCCCACCTATGCCATAAACATAACTTAGAACTTTAGGACTCAAAACTCCTGCAGAGTATATGGATGCAACAACATCAGAATAAATAGGAGGGAATGCCCCAGAACAAGAATCCGATCTATCCATAACCGCAATTGCTTTAACATGTGCTAAATCTCTTGCTATCTGCTCTGTAGGAAAAGGTCTGTAAACTCTTATTTTTAAAAGTCCTGCTTTAATTCCTTTTTTTCTTAACTCTTTTACCACAACCTTCACATCTCCTGCTGATGAACCTATAATAATCATTGCAATTTCTGCGTCATCAAACATATACTTTTCATAAAAACCGTACTCTCGCCCAAAAGCTTCCTTAAACTCTTTTGCAACGTCCAAAATTATACTTCTCGCGTCTATCATAGCCTGAGCAAGTTGATACCTATGCTCAAAATAGTAATCTTGCAAATCAATTGAGCCCAATGTATAAGGCCTCTTAACATCTAAAAGATACCTTTCAGGATTGTACTCACCAACAAACGCTTTTACATCAGCATCAGGGTAAGTTTCCACAACTTCCATACAGTGAGAAGTGATAAATCCATCCATAGCTGCGAGTGCGGGAAGTCTAGCTTTCTCAGCTATTTTTGTAAGCTGAATTATATTATCGTAAGCCTCTTGGGAATTCTCTGAGTACATCTGAATCCAACCTGCATCCCTCGCCCCCATTGTATCAGAATGATCAGCATTAATGTTAATAGGCGCAGAAACTGCTCTGTTAACTTCCGCCATAATTACTGGAAGTCTCAATCCTGAAGCTATATAAAGCATCTCCCACATAAGACACAATCCCTGTGAAGAAGTACTTGTCACAGCCCTTGCACCAGCAGCTGACGCCGCGATTGCAGCAGATATAGCAGAGTGTTCACTCTCCACTGTTACATATTCGCTCTTTACAACTCCATCTGCAACAAACTGCGAAAAAATCTGCACTATTTCCGTGGCCGGAGTTATAGGATACGCAGCCATTACGTCTGGTTCTATCTGACGTAGCGCCTCAGCCACCACCTCATTGCCAGTTTTCGCAACAATATTACCTTTCGAATATACTGCTTCTATCATTTTCATCAGCTCCTTGTTAGACCACACAGCATTTCAGGAAATGCCTCTTCAAAATAAACTACTAGTATGAGACATTAAAATTTTTAGAATATACATTATTTTTTTACACGTTTATTTCTTTTCTTGTTCCATCGCAATAGCACTAACCTTAACCGGACATTCTTTTGCACAAATCCCGCACCCCTTGCAACTATCATAATCTATGCCATCAACAACGCTAGCCCCCTTTTCGTTCGAAACAATTTTTATAGAACCGTCAGGACACGAAATCCAACATATCAAACAACCAATACATTTATCCTTATTCCACACAGGTCTTTGAGAACGCCAGCTTCCAGTATGAAAATTAACTGCCGTTCCCGCTTCAACTATGCCACCTACCGGAAGTTCAGCGGCTGTCAACTTCATATTATTTTCATCTTTTCTCACTATACATCCCTCCAAGAAGCTTCAATTCTCTTCCATAATATATGCGTATATATTCCACAACCCTACCCATCATAAAAACCTCAAGAGACATCTAAACCTCCATAAACAAAAGGCCCTAAAAAAACTCTCAACTCTCATAGAATTAATTTCCTACTTCATCAAAAGCCATTTTTATAGATGCAAGATTGCCTTCTACAACTCCAGGTTTATGTCTAAATTTTACTTTAAGTTTAGTCTTTATATTTTCCAAAACGCCATTAATATCCAACGTTCCTATAAGTTTCACCAAAGCACCTAGCATTGGAGTATTAGGTATATCTTTCCCCATTGTTTTCAAAGCAATTCGACTTGCATTCACTGCGTAAATCTGATTTACATCTGTGTCAAGCTTTTTCGCAATTTCTGATGTACTTAGAGAAGTATTCACTATAATCTTCCCACTTTTACCTATACCATCTGTTACCGGAACCGATTTCATAAGAGATGAATCTAAAATAACCACATAATTTGGATTCCTAATCCCCGAATGAACTGTAATAGGGTCTTCACTTACTCTGTTAAAAGATTGTACAGGGGCACCCATTCTTTCTGGACCGTACTCAGGAAATGCCTGAACGTACATGCCAGTCGCCATGACAGTTTCAGCGAACAAAAGCGCAGCAGTCTTAGCCCCTTGTCCACCACGTCCATGCCAACGAACTTCAATCACCTTTTTTGACATTATTTTGCTCCTTTATTTACAACAACACACCACCACCTATACAAGGTATACTTAAATTCCGAAGCATGAAAGAAACAATGAACATACCAACTTTAAATGGAAGTGCAAAACCTTTTTACATCTCCGTACGCCCAGCGATGGCACGAGAAATAGTCACCTCATCAGCATACTCAATGTCGCCGCCAACTGGCAAACCATACCCCAACCTCGTAACCTTGATACCTAATCTCTTTATAATATCCGCAAGATAAACAGCAGTTATTTCACCTTTGGAGTCTGTATCAGTTGCAATTATAACCTCATCTACACTACTATTTTTTAATCTTTTTATCAACTTATCAACTCTTATATCATCCGGGCCAACAGCATCAAGAGGTGACAAAGCACCCCCGAGTACAAAGTAAAGTCCCTTGTAATTTTTAACTCTACTGACAGCTATCAAATCTTGTGGGGTTTCCACGATACATATAGTACCCCGCGTTCTTGCAACATCAGAACATATAGGGCAAGGATTATATTCGCTTAAGTTATAACAAATATTACAACATTTCATTACCTGCCTTGCTTTTTGTATAGAACCTATAAGCTTGCCAACCTCAACATGAGACATTTTTAATATATGGTAGCTCAAGCGTTCCGCCATTTTAGGTCCCACACCAGGTAGCCTTTTTATCACTTCAATCATTTTCTCTACAGGTTGAGGCCTGTTCATACAAACAACATCCACATTATATCAACTATTTTAAGGAATAACCCTCGCCAATTAATAAAAAACTTCAAACTTTTTTAGCGACAGCACCAAAGCTTTTCGCTATTTCCTCTATATATTTAGGTATCGAGCTCTTTTCATCTTCATCAACATTTTTTTTTACGTCACAAACAATAGCATCTGATGAAAGACTTTTTTCGCCAACAACCACATCTCCCTGAGTTACTACTTTATTTTGAACCATGTTTTTTCTAATAAACACTTTTATTTCTATATTTAGGCCAGATTTTTTTTGGAAAAGTTCTAAAATCTGATTCCTAAATTCCAAAACTCCATCATAGTCAAACTGTTTTAAAACAGTTAACTGCACAGACGAAGTACCAATTGCTTCAGCTAACGCATTTTTTAAAGACTGCCCTGTAAGCGGATGCTTCTTTATTATCTCAGAAACAATTTCACCCCATATGCCTATCAAATCCTTACGATTTGAAGCTTTATCAACACTGAACTCCTCTCTGCGTTTATATCGATTTTTAAAAGTAAATCCTGGTTTGTTTTCAATTTTAATATTTTTCTCCAACTCAACAACTCTATCTATAAGTTCGCCGACGTTATAATATGGTTCCGCCATTTTGAGGAGATAAATTTCAAGAAGGATTCTAGGCCGATCATGCCAACGCATTTCTTCAAGAGCTTTTGACAAAAGATTGTTCATACGGACATAACGCGAAAGAGAAAATAAAGTTTTCTGGACGTCAAAAAGTCTTTTGTCGTCAGACGAAATTTCAATACCTGATGGATTTATAGAATAAACCATGACTTCTCTAAGATAATCTCTCAAGTCCCTTGCAAACTGCAAAATGTCGTATCCTTGTTCAAAAATTTCTTCAACAATTTTTAAAATCTTTTGTATATCTCCCTTTAAGATGCTTTCGGTAACAGAAGTCAAAGCGTCCTTTGGCAAAAGCCCAAGTAATTCTCTTACACAAGCGCCCGTTACTTTGCCCGAGCTTGAAGAAACAGCTTGCTCCAGCAAACTTAAAGCGTCCCGCATAGAACCACTAGATGCCGAAGTTATTACACCTACAGCTTCGTCATCTATTTCAAAACCTTCCTTTCGACCTATACTCTTTATAGCGAAAGAAATTTCAGCACTCGATATGAGCTTAAACATATATCTTTGACATCTTGAAAGAATAGTGGCAGGAACCTTATGTTGTTCAGTTGTAGCCATAATGAAAACTACATGACTAGGGGGCTCTTCAAGCGTTTTGAGCAAAGCATTAAACGCTTGTATAGTTATTTGATGGACTTCATCCATTATATAAATTTTATATTTTGAATTGGCGCTTGAAAATTTTACATTTTCTCTCAAAGCTCTTATTTCATCTATACCGTTATTTGATGCCCCGTCAATTTCCAAAACATCTATACTGGAACTTTTTGAAATCGCCAAACAATTCTCGCATATTCCGCATGGTTCAACCGTAGGGCCATTTTTGCAATTTAGAGCTTTGGCAAGAACCCTAGCCATAGTAGTTTTTCCACAACCTCTAGGTCCACTAAACAGATAGGCATGAGCAATGCGCTTTTCAGAAATTGCATTTCTAAGAGTCTGTGATATATGCTCCTGCCCTATAATCTCACTAAAATTCTGAGGCCTGAACTTTCTAGCCAAAACAAGATACGACATAAAGTAAATTCCCTCACAAAATGGTACACATTGATTTTAACAAATATATAAATTACATACAATAATGTTAACGATATCTTTTGCCTTAATAATTATATTCAACATTATGATTGATGTAAAAAAATTAAAATATTGTTACAATACCTACGTGGTCGAAAATTGTGAGGGGCCATAGTTAAACGGGAGAATATATCGTTCGCAACGATAAGATGCGGGTTCAATTCCCGCTGGTTCCATCTGCTGTTTTTTTCTATCATTATCGTAAGATTTGAAAAATAGGATACTCTTCTGCTTAATGTAATCTTAGACAAGCTTAATCAATGTTTTAAAGACGCGTTTAGCTTATGGATAAAAACTGTAAGATGATAAATCTTGGAAGATTTAAGACGGACTATGATAAAAATACATATAATTCTCAAGCTCTTTTGGAATCTTGACAAGGCAAATCCGTAAATTTACAAATTCCAATGAGGCCATGGTTGTGGACTTTAAAGAACTAAAAAATATTTTCAGACCATAAAATAACTTTGATAAATGAGGAAGGAAAAGATTATGAATTTAAGGAAGGCAGTCAGTAAAAGTGCCATTAAAAAGAAATATGAAGATTAAAATTATGCTGAAGGATTTGTATGTTCTTTGTTTTGTATCGCAATTTTTTGCTTTTTATACTTGTACAGGATTGCAACCAATAAACAGAAAGATTCAATAAAAATACAATGACATGTCTCGGAAACTTGAATTAGACTTGATAGAACAAATAATAATATGTTCATGTTAGTTAGATATTTGCTAGAAAATTAGTAATCAAGGTGCTGTTTTGTTTATTTTTGGTTAGTTTAAGTGGAAGTAGAATGTTGGCTAGTGTGGGCGACTTAAAAGCCGTCTTTAACGGAAGCTTTAAAACCGGTAAATTTAAGAGAGATGTTGATCCTAGAGTAAAAAAAATGCAAAAACCCCAAAAAAAGGGGACGCAAAAATAGCATTTGTGATATTCAATTTCCACCAACCCCCGATTTTTAAATTTTATTTGCAACCCTAATCCGCCACTTTGCTGTCGTGACAACGTTATAATTAGCTTGAAAGCGTCCAGACCATTAACACAAAGTCCTTCTTGACTCTTTAAGTTATGTTAAGTTTTAGTGTATAGGAACTTTTTTATTTACTGTCTATTTTTCAAATTATAGTCACAATAGAATGAATCCATCCCTCATTCCCTTATTTTTTTCTGTTACAGCAACAACAGCCACCTTTTGTTAAGCGTTTTAATAAAACTACAACAAGTAGAAATGATAATAGGTAACAAAATATCATCAATTTTTCTTAATCTATACGCCTATTTTTAACAACGTTCCAATTTGAAAGACAACAAACGAAGTTACCCATGCAAAAACTGCATTCCCTACAACAATAAGCGCAAGATATCTGTAACTTGAACCACTCTCTTTAAAAAAAACTATCACACACATTGCGCACGGCGTATAAATCAAACAAAAAACAAGAAAGCTCAAACCTTTTAAAGGTGACCAGTCTTCGTCGCAAGCAATTTTTTTCCTCAAAGATTTAGAATTGCAAGAATTGGATCCTTCAATAGAATAAATTGTCCCTAAAGTGCTTACAATCGTCTCTTTTGCCGCAAGACCAGCTACAAAAGCAATTGTCCTACTAGCATCCATGCCTATAGGTTTAAATAAAGGCTCCAAGATTTTTCCCGCTCTTCCCGCTAAACCATATTTTAATTGTACCGCAGCCTTTTCACTTTTTGTCAGATTTTCGTCTACAGGAGCTCTAGGATAGGCAAACACAGCCCACACTAAAACTGACATAAACACAACTACAGTCCCGGCTTTTCGTAAATAGAGCCAGCTCCTTTCCCACATTTTTAAAAGTAAGCCCTTAATTTGAGGCATATGATAAGGAGGAAGCTCCATAACAAAATGAGCTGGCTCACCTTTCAAAAGTGTTTTGCTTAATATCTTTGCAGTGGCAAAAGCAATGATAACACTTAAAATATATATTAAAGACATAATATTCGCTCGATTTTTTGATGAAAAAAAAGCTCCTGTAATCAAAGCACATACTGGAAGTTTAGCACCACATATCATAAAAGGCACAACAAACATGGTTATAATTCTGTCACGTTTAGAATCTAAAGTTCTAGTAGAAAGGATACCAGGTACAGCACACCCATTGGTTGAAATCATCAATGGCAAAAAGGACTTACCATGAAGACCGAATTTACTCATAATTTTATCCATTACAAAAGCAGCTCTAGCCATATATCCTGAGTCTTCAAAAAACGCTATCGCCAAAAACATAAGCAGTATTAATGGAAAAAATCCTAATACTCCGCTCAACCCACCAATTATTCCATCAACAACCAAAGACCTAGTTAATTCTTCTAAAATGACACTTCTGACAACATCGCTAAGCCGTTCAAAAAGCTTTTCAAAAATATTCACAATAGGTTCTGAAAAAACAAACGCAAACTTGAAAATTATATAAATTATAATCACAAAAATTGGAGTTCCAAGATATTTATTAAGCACAAAATTATCTATAATCTCAGTCATGTCAATTTTTTTCTTATCTGTTTTTTTTATAACTGTTTTTACTACAGAGTTTGCGAAACCATAGCGCCTGTCAGCTATTTCAGTTCCCACTCCATTACCGAAGTGCCTTTTAATATGCTCTCTACTCCTGTCAAGTTGACTCAAAATAATACTCTTTTTGTCCGTCTTGCAAACAAGTTTTAACGCTAAGGGATCATTGTCTAAAAGTTTTATTGAAAGCCAGCTTTTTGGGAATTTTGACAATTGAGGATCTTTTGATATAAGCTTTTCAAGCTTATCAATTTCTTCTTTAATGTTTTCGCCGTAGTCAACTTTAGCCGTTATTTGTTTCTTTAACTTTCCTTCTTCCACTACATCTACAATATAATCTAGAATACTGGTTATGCCTATATCCTTATTTGTCAGTGCGATAAAGACTGGAACTCCCAAAAGATTTGACATCATCTCCTTATCTATAACTTTACCTTGCAACCCTAGAATGTCAATCATATTCAAAACTATCATAACAGAAATCCCTAGCTCTACGATCTGCGTAAATAAATAAAGACTACGTTCCATCTTAGAGGCATCAATAACATTGATCACAATATCAAGTTTTTCGTTGACTAGGAAATCTCTTGATACTATTTCATCATCAGAATATGCCGAAAGACTGTATATACCAGGCAAATCAACAAAATTTATATTATACCCTCTGTGACTTTTAAAACCATCTTTTTTTTCCACTGTCACACCGGGATAATTGCCAACACTTTGATTAGCCCCTGTCAAACTATTGAATATTGTAGATTTACCAATATTAGGATTGCCCACCAGAACAACAGTAATATCTTTCTTTGGTATACTCAATTATTTTTTTTCTCCCTCAGTAAAATTTTATCTGCAACTTCACTGCTTAAAGCGATTTTAGCGCCTTTTATTTTAATTACCACACCTCCTCCTCCACTTAGACTACTGTTGTCAATAACAGCCAAATCTTCACCCGGAACAAAACCCATTTCAAGAAGTCTATGCCTAAGTTTTCTATCACAATAAGCCTCAAATAGTTCATATCTCCCCGGACTAGCACAACTCAATTTAGTGAAATTGTTAGCTACATCCTCATTAAAAGACCTAAATACATGAATATTTCTATGAAAATGATCATAGTTGCAATATCTGCCTTTCATCCCCCTATGAATATGTCTATTATTCATGTGCCTATAAAAGTGAGGCTTTCTTGAGTGTCTATGCAAACACCCGTAAATATAACGTAAAATCCTCCTAAATCGTTTCATACCTTCCCCTCTTTCCTTTTTTTAGTTAAATATAATTATTTTAGTTTAATCTAACTTATTACTAAAACAAACACATACCGCCATATGTTTTTAACATACCTTTCTATTCTTGCTTGTTATCTACTTTTATCACTGTTTTTCCAAATACTCTTTCAAACTGATAGCATCTTCTTTCTTTGAAAGAAAACTTTTTTCCAAAAGAATATATAATTTTTTAAGCCTTCGTATAGTCTCTGTTCCGACTAAATGCTCTATCTGGCAAGCCTCTTTATTGGCGGTTTTGCCGTTTATAAATAACAAGTTATTTATAAATCTATACAATATATCATGCTTTTTCTGAATTTCTAAAGCTATTTTTTCTCCCTCTTCGGTCAAATCCACATATCCATATTTTTCGTGTATTACAAATCCATTTTCAGTCAAAAAGTTAATCGCAACGTTAACGCTTGAGCTCCTAACATTTAAAGATTTTGCAACATCACCTATTCTAGTGCATTTTTTTCCTTTTTTTAACGCCGCTATGGTCTCGAGATAATTTTCAAGAGAAGCACTTAGATTATTAAAGCATTTTCTTTTTTTTAGATTTATATCCATTGTTCAACATCCTCAAACTCTGAAAGCGTAAGTTGCAAATAATTATTTTATAGATTAATACAAAATTCTTAGTTTAATATCAAATTTCAAGCGGATAGAATGGGATGCTATAGCCTCTCTCTAGCCATATAAATACCATCAAAGCCCACCACAACAACCCTATAAAAAAAAAGGGGGGAAGAAGGAGAGTAGAGAGAGCCCCACACCGTCACAAATCAACCACAAGGCCCTGACGTCTACATTTTTGTACCCGTTTTGTATGTGGTATAAATATATACCCCGTATATAAAACTAAAATACAAACGATTAAGCTAAGACTTGATCAATATAAAAAACATTTACCTCTACCGCAAAAGCATGTTTACCGCACGCGGTCCATCCTAAATATTCTCATTGCTATCACAAATATATCTCACTACTTTTTTATCATTGATTAAAGTTGAACTATTAAGATCAAAAAATGTCACACCAATACAAGTTAATAATATCTTCAATAAGCAGCACTCTGTGATGATAATTCTCAGGATACTTAAGCAAACTCTTATGATAAACGTCTAAAAAACAAAGGGGTTTTTATAAATTTAAAATACAAGGCTGTTTATCAAAATAGACATTCAAACGTATCGCTTGCTGATGTCTCCTCTCCTCCCCCCAAAAAAGAGGAGAGTTTATGATAATAGACGCGATATTACAGCGTTCATAAAAGCACCTCAAGCGTTTATTGTGTGTCTACTACATTTGTTTATAACTTCTTAAAAATTCTCTTGTAACCCTCTCCATCTTTCTACTTCATTTACCTTGTCAGGAATAACATATAGGACGACTATCATAATCTTTTTTAGATATTATTTGTATCTTCTTGACAAAGTGGAAATAGCAGTTCAAATTCATAAAATGACCCGTAAGTTTTTTTCATCCTGATCCTGGCTGGACACGCAAAAAATTTAATGCTAACCAAGAAAATCAACAATACAATTGATAACTTTTTCATTTTTTAAGCCAAAACCCCATCAAACACTTACTTATATATTTGCAATAATTAAAGTATCCTCATTATTACCATATTTAATAATAGTTTTTTATATTATTCCTTAATTGCTAAATCTGTTAATATAAAATTAATCTTTTATACAAAAACCTTATGTTATTATTATGATTATGTTACAATAAAAGGGGTACATGAAAAGCATAATTATACCTCAGAATTATAAATCAATAATTCATAAAATTTACATCACTGCAATAGAAAACAAGTTCAATGTATATATCGCAGGTGGATTTGTAAGAGATTTACTCATCAATAGAGAACCTAAAGATCTAGATATTATGGTTTGTGGTGGAAAATCTGAAGCGGATAGAAGGCTAGCCGGGATCAACTTCTCAAAAATTTTAGCAAATAAATACACCCTCTCCAGCCCAATCTTATTTGAAAAATTTGGAACTTCTAAATTGTTTCTTGATAACAAAGAAATAGAGTTTGTTATGCCTAGAAAAGAATATTACGACGCAAATTCTAGAAATCCTTATACTCAAATTGCTCCCCTAAAACAAGACGCCCTAAGACGCGATTTTACGATTAACGCTTTGTTTTTAAGACTCAGCGATATGAAAATCCTAGATTTTACTCGTCAGGGTATTAAAGACATTGAAAACAAAATTATAAGAGTAACCGATACCGCGAATGCTGAAACAATATTCAAACAAGATCCTTTGAGAGTTTTACGCGCCATGCGACAGAGTTTGCAACTTAACTTTAAAATTGAACCTCAAACTTTTAGCGCAATGGAAAAGTCAGCGTCACGCATTAAAATTGTTTCACCGGAACGTATAAGAGATGAGATTAATAAAATTTTGACCGCAAAAAATCCGTCAAAAACATTTATATTAATGTTAAAAATTAATTTGCTAAACAATATTTTACCCGGATTACAGAAATTAAAACAAACAGGGAAATATTCAGTTGACAACGCATTTGCACACACTATGAAAGTTATAGATAGCACAAGAAATGATATCATTTTAAGAATGGCAGTTTTAATGCATGGTATTGCAAGATACTCGAAATGTGAAAAGTCATGCGTGAAAAACATCAAAGAGATTAAACTTATTTTAGGTAGATTAAAGTATTCAAAAGAATTTATAAAAAGAACTGCATCTATCATACAAAACAGTATATATACTAAAATATATTCAAGCAATTGGACAGACGGCATGGTACGAAAATTTGCTAAAAAGTGTGGAAATGAGTTAGATTTAACAATGGATTTTTTAAGAGCATACTACGCTAAAAACGATAATCGCATTAAAATAAACGAACTCAAAAAAAGAATTGAAGATTTAAAATCAAAGAATATTTTGTATAACAATCCAATTTTAACAGGAAAAGAAATAATAAAAATATTTAACAATCCCGCGGGAAAATGGATACAAAACGCAAAAAATAAAGTAGAGGAAATACAATTAGAAAATCCTAGACTCACAAAAGAGCAAGCAATTAAGATAGTAGAAGATATGTTAAATAAACAGGAATAAAGATGTCGAAGATCAAGAGAAGAACATAAAATGTCATGGGAATTTTACAATAAGCACAGCAGTGACGATAAAATTGAAAAGAAAACAATAAAAACAAGGACAGCACACGTCACTGGGAATGGCTATCGCGTAAAAATAAGGAGAATTTTACACAAGTGTTTTGAGGTCTTGTATATTTTTTTTGATTGCTCAGTCTTCTATTATTATAGCTGCTGAAGATGAATCGCTTTCCCAAACTTCAACTTCACAGATTTTGGCGTTTTCTGTCTCTGTGCATTTAAGTTGTTTTAGTATAAACAAAGCTATATTTTCAGAAGTCGGATTAACTCTATCAAAAGGACAAATTTCATTCAAAAACTTATGATCTAAAAATTCAATTATTTTGTTTAGATACATTTTAATATCTGTAAAATCTATAAGCATGCCTATATCATCAAGCTTAGTTCCACAAAAAACGGCTCTAATTTTCCAATTATGCCCATGTAGGTTTTCGCATTTACCTTTGTATCCCCGCAAACAATGAGCTGAAGAGAAATTTTTCTCAACTGAAATTTTATATTTCACTTTCACTTCGCTTAACAGCTCATTTCTATTTTTTTAACATTAAAAATTTTTTTAGAAAAAAAACGACTGCCTATTCTCTTGAATTTACCAGGATTGTCACTTACGTAGAACCTTAAAAACTTTTTGTTTTTTGTATTCGCAAGAAGATGCTTTTTATTTAGTATATTTCTAACTTCATCTGCCGTAGCTTCTGCGGAATCTATAAGAATAATTTTCTCACCAACATTTTTTTTCAAAGTTTTTTTAAGAAGAGGATAATGCGTGCACCCTAAAACCAGAGTGTCAATTTGTTTGTCCAAAAGAGGCTCCACATACTTCTGCACTATGCTAGCTGTAACTTCAGCATCATTCCATCCCTCCTCAACAAGAGGAACTAATAAAGGACATGCCTGCTGATATACTTTACATCTAGAAATTTTATTTATTTCTCGCAAATAGGATTTGCTGCCTATAGTGCCCTCAGTTCCTATAACACCTATTTTTTTATTTTTAGATGCAAATACTGCAGCTTTTGATCCCGGTTTGACAACACCTATTACAGGTATTTTTAAAGTTTTCTTCAAAATCGGCAGAGCAAAAGCAGACGCTGTATTGCACGCTATAACAATCAGCTTAACTTTGCATTTTACTAAAAAAGAAGCTATTTCTTTAGAATATTTTACCACAGTATCTTTCGATTTTGAGCCATAAGGAACGTGAGCGGTATCACCAAAATAAACAAAACTTTCTAAAGGAAAAACCTCGTCTATCGTAGACATCACGGTAAGTCCTCCAAATCCAGAGTCAAAAATTCCTATAGGATTGTTATTTATAGTTTTGTTTTTTGTCTTTGTTTGCATAATACTTTACTACTCCTTCATATACTGAATTAGCTATTGCTACAACAAATTTATTACCTGGAGCAACAAAATTTGCCTCTTGAGCGTAATTGCTTATATAAGCACTCTCTACAAGCACAGCAGGCATATTATAGGTAGTTCCTCTTAATACATAAAAATTGGCCTGTTTTGGATCCCTGCTTGGGATCATAAGTTTTTGTTTAGTTTCACGGACTATAAAACCACACAATTCCAGAGACTCATTTAAATATCTGTTTACACCTAAGGACCAAAACAAGCTTTGAACCATAGGACGATTTTTAACATGCACCTTTTCAATCTCCAAAACAGAATTTTCAAGAATTTCAGTCGCAGCGGCTCCAGGATCAGTGGCCTTATCCGAAAAAACATAAACCTCAAAACTATTTATTTCCCTTTTGAGATTTGCATTACAATGCACAGATATAAATAAGTCAGCCTTACTATCGTTGGCTATATTGATCCTCCTGGGAAGAGAAATAAAAGTATCATCTTTTCTCGTAAGAATTATTTCGTAATCCTCGTTTTTGTCAAAAAGCGCCTTAAGTTCATAAACTATGGAAAGACTTACTTTTTTCTCTTTTACGCCATTAGGACCTACCGCACCCGCATCTTCACCGCCGTGCCCAGCATCAAGAACTATAATTTTTTTTTTACGTTTATTATCTTTTTGTTGCTTAAACGTAGCCTCTGCAACTGCATCTTGAGTATCGTCAATTATTGAAGGACTATCATCAACTATGTTGTCATTTTCAAACTTTACGACGGGTATTTTCTCAAGATCTTTATTATCTTCATCATTTTCAATCAAAGGCGTAATTTCGTCTATTTGTGCTTCTCCGTGATTTTTATGAGGGGTTAAATCAATATCGACAGTAGTAGTATCTACGACAGCAGTAGCTACTTCCTTATCTGGCGCCGCAGACTCAAATTCTTTTTCAGGCTTAACAATAACAACTGTTTTTTCTTCTAAATCACTTCCTGTTGAATCTAAATTTTTAGAGTGCGTAATATCAACAGATATCCTACTAGGTCTCGAAAGTAGTGAGGCCCTAATAAGTTTTGGAGGTTGTTGAAGATTGATTTTTATTAAGGCATACTTCCCTTCTTCAGTACCACACGTTATATCCTTTATGACACCGTTGTTTACGTGTATCAAATCGTGCCGCACTATGCCTCCTGATATTTTTATAACCACAGCCTCAGAAGACTTTAAAACATCATAAGATAAAGGCGCTTCAAGCTGAACAACAATTTGCGTGCCTTCTGGCATTGTAAAATATTTTACGGATAAAACATTCAAGTGATGTGTTATTTTTAATACTGAAGATGGGGAATCCCACACAGTATCCGCTCTAGCAATTTCTACAAACTCTCTTGATGTAAGAAATTCGAGAGGTACGTAAATATCTTTATCTATAAACCTTGAAGGAAGAGACATTTTTTTTTCTTCTCTTCCTAAAACAACCCTCGTACTGTTTGCCTTAACATCTATCTTGCTGTTATTTAAATGCATCGTCACTTGAGAGCTCACAGGTTTCCATTCAAGAACGGCATTGTACATCTTAGCAATTTCTTTTATAGAAAAATAATCCGTTTGCCGAAAAACTCTATAAACACTCATACCTAAAAAAGGTTCTCCGTCAATAAACACATCGATAGTTTCTTTTGACGGAGTACCAGTTTTATTTTCTGCATACAAATAAACGGAAAAGAATATAGTTAGAAGCGAAAAAAATAAAACGACAAACTTTTTTTTTATCATACCAAAAGAGATTTTACAGCTAGACTCGGATTTTTTGCTGAAAAAATATAACTCCCACTAACTAATACGTCTACACCTGCATTAGTACAAACTGAAGCAGTCTGAGAATTAATTCCACCATCAACTTCTATAAAACAGTCGTAATTATTCTTATCAATGATTTTTCTCAAATCTTTTATTTTATAAATCATGTCTCCAATAAAAGATTGTCCGCTGAAACCTGGTTCAACTGCCATGACTAAGACTAGGTCAATATAAGGGATTAAATACTCTATTTCAGAAACAGAAGTTTTAGGTTTTATCGATACACCTACCTTAATACCTGACGATTTTATGTCATCTATTAATTTTTTTTTGTCAGCTAGAACTTCATTATGAAAAGTTATTAAATCTGCTCCTGCTCTCCGAAATTCTCGCCAACACTTCTCAGGACTTGTTGTCATTAGATGTACATCAAATAACAGCTTAGTTACATTTCTTAACGATTTTACAACTAAAGGCCCCACGGTGGTGATACTTGGCACAAAATGTCCGTCCATAACGTCAATATGAATCCATTCTGCTCCAGACTCTTCTAACATTTTCACATTATGTTCCAACGCAACAAAATTTGCCGACAAAATCGATGGAGCAACTATAACCTTTTTCATTATTTATTCACTTCAAAATCAAGAATACTAAAACCCGCTCTCTATCATTTTTACTTTACTAGAAAAAGAACTAACTCAACCATAAATCAATACTTTTAAAATTTGTTATATCTTCGTCTGGTTCTGGAGACTGCCTCACAATAATATTCGTTTTAGGGATATCGCAACTTGAAACAACATTTATTTTTATACCTCGCCCAAATGCCCAAATTCTAGCTTCTCTAATATCTTTATTTAAAAAACTTGGCATGAGAATCATTCCCTCTGGGGGAGAACCATCTGAAACAACAACGTTTATAACAGAATATTTACCTATTGCAGATCCAGGTTCAGCATCCTGAGAAATAACTACACCCCTATTTACCACAACAGAATATTTCCTTGAAACCTCACCAATAACTAAAGCTGAATTTTTTAGGGAAATATCCGCAGAGCGAACAGTCTGTCCAACAAGATTTGGAACATAAACCATCTCTCCACCTCTACTTATTGAAACTTTAACAACTCTCCCTTCTTTGACACTCATTCCCGCAGGAGGATCTTGCCTCAAAATCACTCCCGCAAGAACATTTTGGTTAAATTCCTCACTTTCTTTTTTTAGACCACAACCTACATTTGAAAGCTCATCTAAGGCTTTGTAAAGAGTCTTCCCGACAACGCTAGGTACCACAATCTCTTTTTTATTGCGAACAAAAGCCCCCATAATCATATTAAAGGCAAAATAAATGACAACAATAACTACTGATACTAAAGCAAACAATTTTAACGGTCTACTCAATGAAATCCCACCTCGACACTGCAGTATTTTAATAATCTACTAAAACAAATCCGTCTTATCTGAACTCTATTTTTTAATCCAAACCATCTTGGATCGCAATCTTGCTCCAACTTTCTCAATCATCCTATCACTTATTTCTTTTCTTGATCTAGTAAAAGATAGCCTTCCAATTTTATTCTCTTTAAGCCAATCATCTGCAAATTTTCCAGATTGTATATTGGCTAAAACCTTCTTCATTTCCGTCCTAGTAGCATCATTTATTATTTTTTTTCCTGTTACGTATTCACCATATTCAGCAGTATCGGAAATTGAATAATTCATTTTACTAAAACCACCTTCAAATATTAAATCCACAATAAGTTTTACTTCATGCAAACATTCAAAATAGGCTATTTCAGGTTGGTAGCCTGCAGATACAAGAGTTTCAAAACCAGAATTTATCAATTCTACAAGCCCACCACAAAGGACCACTTGCTCGCCGAACAGATCAGTTTCAGTTTCTTCTGTAAAAGTTGTTTCCAGTACCCCCGCTCTAGTACCCCCTATACCTTTCGCATATGCAAGAGCCAAGTCTTTCGCTCTCCCGCTCGCATTTTGTTCAACAGCTATCAAGCATGGAACACCTTTACCTTCCTCATATTGCCTCCTTACTAAATGTCCCGGACCCTTAGGTGCAACCATAATTACATCCAAATCCGACATGGGAATTATTTGTTTGAAGCGTATATTGAAACCATGAGAAAAGCTCAAAATTGCTTCATTCTTAATATTCGGTTTTATGTCTGCTTCCCAAACCTCTTTTTGAACTTCGTCTGGCAAAAGAATATGAACCCAATCTGCCTGCTTAACCGCTTCAGTAACACTTAACGGTTTCCAGCCATCTTCTATAGCTTTTCTATAATTATCTCCGCCAGGTCTTTGCGCCACCACCACATTTAAACCAGAGTCTTTAAGGTTTAAAGCATGCGCATGTCCTTGACTTCCATAACCCAAAACAGCAATGGTTTTACCCTGCAAAAAATCCAAACTAGCATCATTTTCATAGTACATTTTTGCCCCTGTCACTTTCATTCTCCTTATTTATTTCCATATTTTGATTTCTATTCGTTATCTACCACTACTTACTTTGATAATACTTTGACCACGACCTAAAGCAACAATACCTGTCCTGCACATCTCTTTTATACCACAAGGCATAACTTTCCTAACAAAAGCACTAATCTTATCCTCACTGCCAGTCACTTCGACAATGACTGAGCTTTGCGATATATCAACAATTTTTGATCTAAAAATTTCAACCATCTGCATAACCTCATTGCGATTAGACTTATTTAAGCTTATTTTTACAAGACAAGCACCCCTCTCAACATACTCAATATTATCGTTAAATTCATTAACTTTTATTACATCAATAAGCTTATTTAGCTGTTTTGTAACCTGTTCAAGAATGCAGTCATCGCTTTTTACGACGATAGTCATTCTTGAAATTGCCGGGTCCTCAGTTTCGCCTACCGCAAGAGAGTCTATGTTAAATCCGCGCGCCGCAAAAAGAGTAGATATTCTTGCCAGAACACCAAACTTATTTTCAACTAAAACTGAAATTGCATGACGCACAACATCCTCCATATGTAAAAACACTAAACCAATTCCAATAAATATTTAGAAAAAAAACAAACTCCACTATCCGTTCATGCGCGTAACAATGTTGTCAAGAGATGCACCCGCAGGAACCATAGGAAAAACATTTTCTTCTATTTCAGTCCATATATCAAGAACTACCGAATTCTTTGTTCCAAGCATTTTTTTTAAAGCTGGTTCTACATCTTTTTTTTCAGTCACACGCATTCCCAAAGCGCCATAACTTTGTGCCCATTTTAAAAAATCAGGAATATAAACAGGACAGGTATCCCTTCTTGGTGTGTTACACCATTTTGGACATTTCTTACGCTTTGCAAGACAAATGTGAGAATACCTTTTACCATAAAACATTTCTTGCCATTGGCGCACATTCCCAAGACATTGATTATTTAATATAACAACTTTGACATTAATGTCATTTAATACCGCCACAGCCATCTCTTGCATATTCATCTGGAAAGAACCGTCACCCGCCACAACTACGACCTCTTTATCAGGATTTCCAAACTTCGCTCCGATACCAGCGGGGTAACCAAAACCCATGGTTCCAAGCCCTCCAGAGCTCAAAAACAAACGCGAATTTTTAGCCTTATAATACTGCGCCGCCCACATTTGATGCTGCCCAACTTCCGTTACAACAATCGCATCTCCTTTTGTAAGTTCAGAAATCTTTTCAACTACATACTGCGGATGAAGTTTATCATCATCCCTATTATACCACAAAGGATGTTCAGTCTTCCATGTGTCAATCATCCTAAGCCAATCTTTTCTATCTTTACTATCTATAAGAGCAATCATTTCTTTTAAAACAGTTTTTGCATCACCCACTACAGGGACATCGGCATCAACAACTTTCGATATAGCCGTAGGATCTATATCAATGTGAATCTTCTTAGCTTTCTTAGCAAACTCACAAACTTTTCCTGTACATCTATCGTCAAATCTTGCACCAACAGCTACAATAACGTCCGCTGTTTGCACCACTTTATTAGCACAAAAAGTCCCGTGCATTCCTAACATCCCCAAGCTTAAACTTGTATCAAGCGGATATGCACCAATGGCTAAGAGAGTATTTGTAACAGGAATATCGGCTTTTTTTGATATTTCAAAAATCTCACTTTCCGCATTAGAAGCAACAACACCAGCACCTATGTAGAACACAGGTTTTTCACTCTTATTTATAATTTCAGCTGCCTTTTTAATCTGCACTGAATGTCCACTGTAATTAGGTCTATAAGAACGTATATCGACTTTATCAGGATAAACAAACTCACAAAATGCACGTTGTACATCAATTGGAACATCAACTAAAACAGGACCGGGCCTACCCGTGGTCGCAATATAAAACGCTTCTTTTAAAGTTCTTGCTAAATCGTTCACATTTTTAACCAAAAAATTATGTTTCGTAACCGGCCTTGTGATGCCTATTATATCTGCTTCTTGGAAAGCATCCTGACCAATAACGTCCGTCGCAACCTGTCCACTAATTCCAACCAAAGGAACAGAATCCATATACGCATTACAAAGCCCTGTAACCACATTTGTAGCCCCCGGACCCGAAGTAACTATAAACACCCCCGGTTTACCTGTAGATCGAGCATAACCATCAGCCATATGCGAAGCCGCCTGCTCATGTCTTACTAAAACAAAATTTAACTCTGATCCATGAACCGCGTCAAAGATTGGCAACGCCTGTCCCCCAGGAAGTCCAAATACTACTTCAACGTCCTCTCTTAACAAACTCTCAACTAAAATCTGAGACCCTGTCCTCCTTACCATACCAACACTTTATCCTTGATCAATTTACTTAAGCTCCAATTAAACTCACGACTACCGCACACTCCTTAGTTATTGTACAAAATTTTCGGCACACATACACACATAACCAACAAAAAATCTTTCAAAAAATCCAAATGTCACCAGTGTACCAGATACAAAATACACAATTTTTATACTACCTCTCTACTTTCTGACAACAACTTTACGTCACAAACCACTACGACAAGCATCCACAGCAAGAAACAACGCATCTTAGATAGTTGCTTTTAAAAATATCGCTTTAATAATCAATAGAGCAGCAAAAAAAACAATTTTTCTTATTTCAATACAGCACCTGTATCTGCTGATTGCACCAACCTAGCATAACGCACCATATAACCGGTTTTAATTTTAGGTTCAGGTTTTATGACTTTAGTAACTCTTTCTTTTAATTCAGAACATGTCAATTCAACATTTAGAGTCCTTTGCGGTATATTAATGTTTATTATATCACCGTTCCTAATTACAGCAATCATCCCACCTGCTGCAGCCTCTGGAGAAATATGTCCTATACACGGTCCTCTTGTACCACCCGAAAACCGCCCATCTGTAAGAAGAGCTACTGAATCGCTCAAACCCATACCTTGCAACGCACTCGTAGGACTCAACATTTCTCTCATACCGGGCCCCCCTGCTGGCCCCTCATACCTTATGACAACAACATCACCAGAAACAATTTCTTTAGCAAGTATAGCTCTCATAGCATCATCCTCACAATCAAACACTCGCGCCCTACCTGAAAAAACCCTCATCTTATCACTTACAGCAGCTTGTTTAACAACACAGCCGTTAGGAGCAATATTTCCTTTTAAAACCGCAATACCGCCTTCAGATTTATAAGGACTTCCTACCCTTATAACATTTTCATCTAGAATTTCAGCTGATTCTGCGATTTCAATTATATCACTCCCAGACACTGTTTTAGAATTAACTAAATTTTTCTTAATTGCAAAGAGTACTGCTGATATTCCGCCAGCAACATCCAAATCTTCCATGTAGTGGTCGCCTGCCGGTTCTAAACAAGCAATTTGCGGAGTTTTTTTAGAAATTTCATCAAATAACTCAAGCGGCAGCTTCATGTTAAATTCATTAGCTATTGCAGGAAGGTGCAACACCGTATTTGTAGAACCACCCAAAGCCATATCCACTGAAATTGCATTTTTAAAAGCGTTTATCGTTAAAATATCACAAGGTTTTATATCTTCCTTTATAAGTTCCACAACTCTTATACCAGACTCATAAGCAATTCTTTTCTTCTTTGCGCTAACAGCAAGAGCAGTGGCACAACCTTCCATAGACATGCCCATTGCCTCGGCTAGACACGCCATAGTATTAGCAGTGTACATCCCCTGACATGCACCAGCCCCCGGACATGCCGCCATTTCTAAATCTTCAAGTTGCTTTTCAGTAATTTTTCCGCATTGAAACTGCCCGACCGCTTCAAAAGTATCCCTTACCATAGAACGTCTTCTTCCTTTGTACATACCAGCCAACATAGCCCCTGCAGTAACAACAATTGAAGGTATGTTGAGCCTTGATGCCGCCATAAGCATCCCCGGCGTAACCTTATCGCAATTCGACAAAAGAACAAGACCATCTAACATATGAGCGTTTGTAACTGTTTCTATCAAATCTGCAATTATTTCTCTCGAGCCAAGAGAGTAATGCATGCCACTATGTCCCATGGCTATACCGTCACAAACTGCAGGAGCTGAAAAAATAAAAGGAACCCCACCACCTGCCGCAATGCCTCTTTCTATATATCTTTCTAAATCTCGCATCGTAACATGGCCCGGAACTAAGTCAGTGAATGACGAGGCAATCCCCACAAAAGGTTTATCTAAATCTTTCGGACTTATTCCAGTGGAGTACAGCAAGCTCCTATTCGGTGCTCTTATTGCACCTCTTTTTATCTGATCGCTTCTCATTCTAAACTCCGTTGTCTAACCATTACGCTTTATATTATATTAGATTCAGTTTTTAAATTTCTTTTCACTCACTTTTTATCTGCGCCACAGTACGAATTTATGAATGCACTTCCTTACCGATTATATCACAAATATCTATCAAATGTGCAAAAGCGTACAGATAAACTTTGATGATATGGGAATAATCTGATAGAAATAATATGTATCACAAGTCAAACGCTGAATTTGAATTTTCTAAAAAATTGAGTATAATCAGGGTGAAATTAGGGCTTATTCATATCGAGGTATATTGAGGTGTGATGTGATAATATATGATGAGTTCCGACGTAGCTCAATGGTGGAGCAATCGGCTGTTAACCGATTGGTTGCTGGTTCGAGTCCAGCCGTCGGAGCTTTTAAAATATTCAGTTGTAATCCCCGTATAGACGGTAGTGTTGCACATCGTATTCGCGAAGTGTACAACGTTATGGATTTTGCGGTAGCTTTGTGTAAATAATCGTGGAATGGAGATAAAATGGAGACAAAATTCTTAAAAGAAGCTCTGACTTTTGATGATGTTTTGTTAGTTCCACAGCGTTCAAAAGTGCTTCCTAAAGAAGTTGTTTTAACAACAAATCTTACAAAAAAAATTAAGCTCAATATCCCTATAATGAGCGCTGGCATGGACACTGTAACAGAATCCAAAATGGCAATAGCCATAGCAAGAGAAGGTGGCATAGGGATAATACATAAAAATATGTCTATTGAGGCCCAAGTTACAGAAGTTGACAACGTTAAAAGAAGCGATAACAGCGTTATTTGCAATCCTTTTTTTTTAAAAAGGGACAATACTCTCGGAGAAGCCAAAGAATTTGTCATAAAATATAGAATTTCATGCGTTCCAATTGTGGAGAACAATGGTAAGCTCGTTGGCATAATTACGAACAGAGATATGCGATTTGAAACCGATAACAACAAAAAAATTTCAGAAATAATGACAAAAGATAACCTTGTCACCGCTAAACTTGGTACCTCCGTTGAAGACGCAAAGGAAATATTGCAAAACAAGAAAGTAGAGAAACTTCCTTTAGTCGATGAAAATTTCGTCTTAAAAGGCCTCATTACCTTTAAAGACATAAAAAAAACTATACTCTTCCCGAGTTCTTCAAAAGATGAAAAAGGCAGGCTCCTTGTAGGAGCAGCTTTGGGTATAACTGAGGATACTATTGAACGGGCGAAAGCCTTACTTGGAACCGGAGTTGACGTTTTAGTTGTAGATACAGCTCATGGACACAGTCAAGGTGTTTTGGAAACAGTGAAAAAACTTAAAAAAACTTTTCCTCAAGCTCAAATAATTGCAGGCAATATAGCTACAGCAGAAGCCGCAAAAGATTTGATTCAAGCTGGAGCTGACGCAATTAAAATTGGCATAGGACCTGGAGCCGTATGTACAACAAGAATCGTAACAGGTATAGGCATTCCTCAGATTACAGCAATAAACGACTGTGCTCAAGTTGCCACAGAACATGATGTTCCTGTCATAGCAGATGGCGGAATTAAATATTCAGGTGATATTCCTAAAGCTATAGCAGCAGGCGCTTGCGTATGCATGTTAGGATCTCTATTTGCAGGAACAAAAGAAAGTCCTGGAGAAGATATAGTTTACAGTGGACGTCCATTTAAGATTTATAGGGGCATGGGATCTTCATCTGCAATGATTGCAGGAAGCAGCGATAGATATTTCCAAGATAACACAAAAAAACTAGTAGCTGAAGGCGTAGAAGGACGCGTGCCTTATAGAGGCACCGTAAGTGATGTTGTTTACCAATTAATTGGAGGATTAAAGGCCGCAATGGGCTATTGTGGTACCAAAACAATACAAGAACTCAAAGAAAAAGGGAAGTTTATTAAAGTAACTGCCGCAGGACTTGCAGAAAGCCACCCGCATGATATACTAATGACGAAAGAAGAGAGCAACTACCATGTGCAAAATTGAAAAAGCTAAAGTTTCTACTGTTTTAAAATAAAGAATCTTTTTAAAAAATTTTAAATATGTTCGATAATCTCGTATCACTTTTTGTAATGGTAAGTTTGGGTGTATGTTTCCAGTTAAAGAGGCCGGGCAACATAAGTCCCAGCACAGCAGCGCATGTGATTAACACAAGCGTAGTAAAGTTTTTCTTTCCAGCGTTCTGCTTTAAAGCCATATCTGCAGCAGATGTAAGTAGAGATGTTCTTTTGTTACCGTTATCTGCAATGATAACAGTCTCCTCATCTCTCTTGATATCCTTTACAATCTATACAATAATCGAAAAACTAACAGCCTTAAATAAAAAAGAAAAGGGAGTTTTGATCCTAACTTCTTCCTTTGGAAATATTACTTTTCTAGGACTTCTACTCCTTACGGATTTATATGGTAAAAACGCAGCAGGATACGTTCTTGTCTACGACTTACTTGCGATAAATCCCTTAGTATGGCTAGTCGGCACAACCATAGCTTCCTATTATGGGAACAGAGAAAAATCCACAATTATCTCTCCTCTTAGAACGGTGCTAGCACTTCCTCCTGTTTGGGCACTTTTTGCTGGGTTTATAGCAAACTTTGCAGGGCTACGTTTCCCAAGTTTCTTAACAAAAACTCTAGAGCTTATATCTACGCCAATAGTCCCACTCATGATATTTAGCATGGGACTCACTCTTAAAATACCAAAATTAAAATACCTAATAATTTCAATCCCAGCAATCCTAACAAAATTATGTTTAGGTCCACTCATCGCTTTTGGAGTTGCCTTGCTTCTAAATATTGATGGACTTGCTTTAAAATCAACAGTTATGGAAGCGGCCATGCCTTCAATGATCTTAACCTTGATTATATCATCTCAATATAAACTTGATCATAATCTTAACGCATTTATAATTCTATCTACAACAATAATTTCACTTATAACGCTTCCTACAGTAGCTCAATTAATTCAAGGATACTAAAAACGTTTTTTTATATAAACAAAACACCACTAATACGTTAAGATTAAGCTAAAACTCAAAATAACCAATCTTAAAGCAAACAAAAAGTAGCAATGTTGTCCACTGCGCTTATACGCACAGCTGACAACTACTTATTTCTATTCCACGAACTATATAAAGAGATAAACAAAAAATATAGGGAGCAGGTACACCTAGGCTTATTAAAAGAAACAAAACACCACAACCAGATATTAATACTACCTATTGAATTCTCACGATAATACTAAAATTTTATCCTCGCTTAAAAACTGGAATTCCCCACATTGCGACATTTAAAACTTGACGAACAAACAATAAACTTCCACTTTTCTAAGTCATCAACCGCACAATCTCAACTAACGTTTTGAGAACTGGAAACGTTTTCTTGCTTTCGGTCTACCAGGCTTTTTTCTTTCCACCATCCTAGGATCTCTTGTTAAAAGACCCTCCTTCTTTAATGCTGCTTTTGACAATTCATTAAGCTTTAAAACCGTTCTTGCCAAACCGTGACATACGGCGCCCGCTTGTCCACTAACCCCTCCGCCACTAACACTAACATAAAAATCATAGTTCTTCACACCATTCCAAATATTAAAAGG
The DNA here is from genome assembly GCA_031267715.1 of Candidatus Endomicrobiellum glyptotermitis. Taxonomy (GTDB): domain Bacteria; phylum Elusimicrobiota; class Endomicrobiia; order Endomicrobiales; family Endomicrobiaceae; genus Endomicrobiellum; species Endomicrobiellum glyptotermitis. The sequence goes on from JAIRYQ010000002.1 coordinate 485,729, forward strand.
TTTTAAAACTATTTTCTTAAGCCTTCCCAATCCGCAAAAATATTCGTCCAAAGTCTTTTTATTGACCAATATTTTGCCATCACCCTCTAAAACCCTCACCATAGCAACTGCATTTTTTCTACGTCCCGCAGTTACATAAGAAAACTTACCCATTTTTCCCCTCTATTTTATTGACACCGCAACCTGTGCGCTATGCTTATGTTCACCACTCTTAAAAACTTTAAGTCTTGTAATCTGTTTATTCGCAAGCTTATTTTTTGGAAGCATTCCCTTAACCGCGGCAATCAAAGCTTTTTCAGGTTTGTTAACCATTAAAACAGAATAAGGGGTCGATTTTGCACCTCCAGGATAGCCGGAATACGCGAAATATGTTTTCTGATCTAGTTTTTTACCCGTAAGAACAATTTTACTCGCATTTGTAACAACCACAAAATCTCCACAATCTATATGATTTGTATAAAAAACTTTATCTTTACCTCTCAAAATCTCCGCTATTTCAACAGCAAGCCTGCCTAAAACTTTTCCATTGGCATCTACTAAGTGCCACTTCCTTTTAATCATACTCTGCTTTGGTAAATACGTATTTTTATTCATACCCCCCCCCACACAACGTACAACATAAGGCAAAAATTACATCGCTTTACACTTCACAACACAACAGAAAACGTCAATATAGGAACCGATTTTTACTACAAACCACAACAAAGCAAAACTACACCTCACCGCAATCAGCACCAACTCGCTAATTATACATGTTAAAATAGCAAAAAAGCAAATCTCGTATATTGCGTGCATATATTACAAGCAATAACACATAAAGTAAAGCCAACTAGGCATTTGGTATATAGCGTTTAACGATTTAACACTAAATTTTCAAAACAAACTTTCTTTCTTCTAAAATAGAAATTTTATAAAGATTTATTTATAACCTTGAGAAAATACACATCTCATACTCAAAATTTTATTTTTGATATTTCGTAAAGAATAATAGCTGAAGCGCATGAAGCATTCAACGAAGAAATCGCATTTTCATGCGGAATCGATATTAAAAAGTCACATTTTTTTTTCGTCAATTCGTGAATTCCAAACCCTTCGCTTCCTATTATTACTGCAATAGGAAAGTGAAAATCAAACTTTCCAAGCATATACCCATCGCTTTTAACACCCGCAACTACCCAAAAACCATTTTTTTTTAATATACTTAGCGTCTGATTAATATTTGCGACTCTTGATACTAAAATATGTTCCACAGACCCGGCAGAAGACTTTGCTACAGTCTCATTTATTCCAACAGCTCTCCACTTAGGTATTATTATTCCATTTGCTCCAAAAGCTACGCAGTTTCTTATAATTGCGCCTAAATTATGCGGATCTTCAATACCATCCAAAGCTACAAGTAACGATCTAGGAGACTCTTTTGCTTTTTTAATTAAATCACCTAAATACACATACTTAACAGATGAAGTTTCAGCAACCACTCCTTGCGAATCTTCAGAAAAATTGTCTAGTTTTTTTGGCGAAACATTATGCACAGCTATACCTTTCCGCTTTGCAAGATTAACAATCTCTGAAATCGTAGTCCCTCTTGCGGTTTGAGAAAGTATTATTTTATTTATGCTGCGTTTACCTGCTTTCAAAAGTTCCAAAACAGGATTCCGTCCGTAAACAATGCTTTTTGACAGCATCACAATTCACCCCTGTCTTACTGTTATTAACATTTATTGACATCCCCACAGTAATCTCCATATATCGTAGCTTTAATGAAACTGTTGGTATTTCATTGATATTTTTTACAACCCTTACAAATTTTTATCCAAACTTATTCAAATACCCTTCTATGCATATTAATAATTTTTATCATCACTATAGTTTTTCGACAAATACATCCTATCTATTCATGCTATCCTGATGTTGATGTACTTCCTACACCGATTTTTCTCTGTACAAGCACTAACCAAATCAGTTAACGTATCTCTCTCTGTGTTTTTTTTGATTCTCTTGATCCGGTCATTCTCAAGTTTATACCTCCCAACTCCTTTCTTGTGCCATGCATTTCATTATCATTTTTAAATTCAACAAACACCAAATCAAAAGTATTTTAAAAAATTTCGTATCTTTAAAACCTATAACTTTACTAAGAATTATTCATACGACAGCACAGATATAAAGCTTTATAAATTCTTAACCCTTCTTTTTATATTTATTTCTTTCCCAATTATGATTATAATACTACTCAAGAAAAAGAGAAATACCTTAAGTAACTACACTAAACCAACTTGAATCAATTCTCCCGCGATTCGTATCCACACAGAACACCCATATATCAGAAGTGAATACTTCGTTGCCCTACTACTTTATAATAAGCACATTCAAAACTATAAAAACTCACCATATCACAACATATAAATAACAATAATAAACTAAACACGAATCTATGCCTTTTTTACTACTAATACCGAACTACCATCTTTATTATCCACTATTTTATAGCCTCCCTCACATATCAGCTTTCTGAGTCTATCGGATTCTGACCAGTTTTTATTCTTCCTTGCTTCATTCCTTTTTTTTAAAAGACTCTGTAAATCCAAATTTACATCTTGTCCCTCAAGCAAAGCAATACCTAAGGATGTTTCAGCAAAATCTTCAAAAAGAGATCTAAACTGAGAAAGTCTTTCCAGACTTGCATTAGGAAGTTCTTTTAATGCGAGACCCTTCAATTCATGGAGATAAGATAAAGCTTTCGGGCAATTAAAATTATCGTCAAGAGAACTTAAAAAGTTCTCTTGCAAAATGAGTAAATCTTTATCTGTTATTTCTTCAGCAGACTCCTTAGCAAAATCAACAAGTTTACTATAAAATTCGTCTATCCCATGTAAAGTGTTTTTAGTATTTTCAAGACCCTCTTTAGAAAAATCCAATGGACTTGAATAGTTTTGTGTTAAAAGATAATAGCGCACAATGCGCGAATCGTATTTTTCAAAAATCGTTTTCAAATTAAAAGAATTATTTAGCGATTTTGACATCTTTTCTTTATTTATCACAACAAAACCATTATGTATCCAATATCTAACAAATTGTTTACCACTCTTTGCTTCGCTTTGAGCAATCTCGTTTTCGTGATGAGGAAATATTAAATCCTGTCCGCCTCCATGTATATCTATCGTCTCGCCAAGCAATTCATACGACATTACTGAACATTCAATATGCCAGCCAGGACGACCTTTCCCCCACGGACTTTCCCATATTACTTCTTGCGGTTCGCCTTCTTTCATTTTCTTCCATAACACAAAATCAAATACTGATCTTTTATCATTGCTTACATCCACTCTGGCAGATATTTTAAAATCCTCAAGACTTCTTTTTGACAACTTTCCGTAATCTTTAAACTTCTCAACTGAAAAATAGACGTCTCCGTTAACTTCATAGGCAAAACCCTTGTTTACAAGTTCCTGAATAAAACCAATTATCTTTTCAATCATTTGCGTAACACACGGATATTTTTCAGCTTTTAAAATGTTCAATTTTTCGGTCTGATCAAAATAGTCCTTTATATAAGTCCGAACAAGCTCAGAAGGAAGTATATTTTTCTCCTGAGATCTTTTTATAATTTTATCGTCAACATCTGTGAAATTTTGTATATGTTTTACTTCATAGCCTCTTTTTAATAAATGTCTTTTTATAATATCAAATACTACATAAGCTCTTGCATGACCCAAGTGCATATTGTCATAAGGAGTTACGCCGCACACATACATAGAAACGAATTTTTCTTTTTGCGATTGAAATTCTTCCTTTTTATTTGTAAGAGTGTTGTAAATTTTTATAGTCATTTTTTTTATCCCTACCGATAGAAACAACCGCCGTAGCAGCTATACCCTCACACCTACCAAGAAAACCCAATTTTTCATTGCTAGTCGCTTTTATTCCAATCCTTTCTTTTTTCAATTTAATAACTTTAGAAATATTTTGCTTCATATCATTAATAAAGGGACATATTTTAGGCTCTTCTGCTATCACAACAATATCAACATTATTGATGTAGAAATTTTGCTTTCTCAACTCTCCGTAGACAAATTCTAAAAGACAAATACTAGAAATATTCTTATATTTTGGATCTGTGCTTGGAAAAAAATGACCTATATCATTAAGACCCGCGGCACCAAACAATGCATCCATCAAAGCGTGAATTAGAACATCAGCATCACTATGACCACTAAGACCCTTATGGTTTTCTATCCTAACGCCGCCTAAAATCAATAATCTTCCTTTTCTAAATCTATGAACGTCATATCCAAAACCAACATACATATTTACCTCAATATCTCCACTATAAAATTATAGTCTCTTGAAATTTCAATTTAATTTTCATAAATTTTTTATAACTTATATTTTAAACACCCCAGAAATAAGAAGACAATAAATTTTTCAACAATTTTATTTGATTTTAAATAACATAAATTATTTTGAGATTCTTGACTGAAAGGCAAAGAGAGCTGATGCTAATTTAAAATCTTGTTTTGTTGTTATTTTAAAATTTGGAAATCTTGTTTCAACGACAGATACTTTGACTTTTAAACCTTCCACAAGTTGCGAGTCATCGGTCACAGCATCAGATATTTTTTTAAAGTAAGCCCTTTTAAGAAGGTTAGACTCAAAAATTTGAGGAGTCTGCGCGTTCCTTAAAACTGCTCTATCTAAAGTTTTTAGTACATATTCTCCATTTTTTATATAAACATCTGACACCAGTTTAATAGTGTCTTTCATTTTTTCAACTGCTATAGCAGCTCCCGTTTTTTCAGCACTTTTTAAAACCGCTAAAATATCTTTCTTCGATACAAGCGGCCTTGCTGCATCGTGTACAGCTATAAAGTTAGTGTCATTTTCAACAACAGAAAGAGCATTTTTTACTGAGTCAAATCTTTCATCCCCACCTAAGGTAAAAACAAGATTTGCCTTACGTCTCTTATATTTTAAAGACAAGCTCTTAAGCATATTAGACGGTACAGCTACAATTATCTGTTTGAAGCTTTTTATTGAGGAAAAAGCCTCAACACTCCACAAAAATACTGGCTTACCGTTAATATTTAAAAATTGCTTAAGAACTCTATTTTTAACTTTACCAGAAGCAGCCGCACCCCTAAACCTTTTTCCCAACCCAGCTGCTAATATTATCGCGGTATTTTTCATTCAAATTACCAAAACGAAGAAAGTGCAAAATTTTGACTTTACTTTATTAAATAAATTTCTTTAAAACAGCTTCAGCAAACTCTATATCAGGATATTTTCCAGTCCATATTTTAAATCCGCAAGCACCCTGACGTACAAGCATTCCATCCCCAGTAAATATCTTTAATTTTTTTCTTTTTGCAAGTTTTACAAAAGGCGTCATTTTATTAAAAATTAAATCATATATAATCAAACTACTCTTAACTTTAACAACATTAAAGGGAAGAACATCACTCTCTTTTAATCCGCATGAAGAAGTGTTTATAAGCAAATCTATTTCCGGAAGAAGTTCTTCCACTTCGCTAATATCAAAAACTTTCAATCCAAATATACTTGCAAGTTGCTGAGCATTTTTCAACGTTCTATTCGCTATGTATATACTTCCAACTTCGCTGTTTTTCAAGGCATATATTATCGCTCTTGCACCACCACCTGCCCCTATTACTAATACTTCTTTATTTTTTAAGTCTACTTTTTTTGCTAACAAATCTTGACTAAACCCCAAGTGATCGGTATTGTAACCATAAAGTTTATCATCTTTAAAACTTACAGTATTTACGCTTCCTATTCTTTCTGCAGTCTTATCTAAAAAATCAACATACTTTATTATTTCAATTTTATATGGAATGGTTATATTAAGACCACAAAATTTTAGAAGTTTTAACGACTCTATCGTTTTTTCGAAATGTCTGGGATTTGATTCAAAAGCAAGATAGATACAGTTCAATTTTTCTTTCTTAAACCATTCATTTTGCATTTGAGGTGAAAGAGAGTGCTTTATGGGGTACCCTAAAATCGCAAACAACCTCGTTTCTGTATTTATCATCTTAGTCCTAAACACGTATGGTTATTAAATTGAAAACACAAAACTCACTTTAGTATTCTACAATAACGCCAAATGAATATCAAATTATAACACTTACACATAAGTCCTCTAAAGCATAAATGAGAATTATCGCACGTTTTTCATTAGCAAACAAAGATTGACTTTGATAACATCTTAATGGTACAATTGGGGTGTGGGTGTTATTTAAATGTTTGAGAATGTTTTTTTTGGTTCTGCTGGCTGTGATTTGCGGACTTTCGCTTCGGTAGGTATTCGTGTGATTTTGTCCGTAGGCACTAGCGTGCACGTGTTGTTGCATAAAGATGACGCTAAGAGCTCAATAGGATGGATTGGTCTTGTTTTTTTATCTCCGCTTATTGGAACTCTCTTGTATATATTTTTGGGAATCAATAGAGTAAAAAGAAAAGGCGCTCGTTTAAGAAAAAATAGTGGCACGTATGCAACAAAATACTCAATTCAAGCAATAAGAAGCGCTTTTAAGGACCTGCCTAAAAATTATAGTCAATTTGTAAACTTCGGGTACAATGTATATCCGCAAAGTTTTGTTTTCGGAAATTCTATAATCCCTCTACAAAACGGCGTTGAAGCCTATCCTGAAATGATTAAAACTATCCAAAATGCGAGGGAAGAGGTTTTAATCTCGAGCTATATTTTTGATTATGATAGCGAAACAGTAAAATTCCTTGAAGCTTTTAAAAAAGCAGTTAAAAATGGAGCAGTAGTAAAAATCTTAGTTGACGGCGTAGGCACTTTAAAATTTTTTCGTCGCTCAATAGAAAAAAAACTTGCACAAATTAAAGGTTTGGAGTGTGGCGTGTTTCTACCTCCTCAAATTCCGATTACGATGCCCTTTGTAAATTTAAGAAACCACAGGAAAACCATAGTAATTGACGGGGAAACGGCTTTTTTGGGAGGAATGAATCTCTCAAAAGAGAACATTTTAATAGACAATTTAAAAAAGGGCGTTTTAGACATTGCCTTCAAAATAAAGGGTCCGATTATACACCAGATATCAGAAGTATTTGAAGATGACTGGGAATTTGCTACTGGCAAAAAATTTCAATCAACATCAAAATCTAAAAAACTGCGTAATATCCGCAATATTGAATTTAACTTTAACCCAGCACCAGCAAGATTAATTCCTGATGGGCCTGATAATAAAAGTGGTATAATAGAACTTATCGTCCACGGGGCAATAAATGCAGCGATGAAAAAGATCCTCATAGCAACGCCTTATTTTCTGCCTGAAAACAATATTTTAACGGCTCTTGAAATGGCAGCCATGAAGGGTGTCAATGTGGAAGTAGTAATTCCCGATAAAACTGATTATGCGTTTATAAATTGGGCTGTTGAACCAAATTTTTTACGCTTAATTGAAAGTGGTGTTAAGATTTATCGCACACCGCCACCCTTTGATCATAGTAAAATTTTCCTGGTTGATAATGAATGGGTTTTTATAGGATCGGCAAATTGGGATGTGAGAAGTTTCAAACTTCATTTTGAATCCAATATGGAAGTATTTAGCAAAGATTTAGCGAAAGAGCTCAGTGACATCATTAAAACAAAAAAGGAGAAAGCAAAACTTACTACCGCCCAAGAGTGTATAGATTTGCCATTACTAAAACGTATTAGAAACAATGCGTATAGGCTCTTAACGCCTTATAGCTAGTGAGGTTTTGATTCATTCCTACACGCCCCCGCGGCGGCGCCCACACAAAAACATATGGCGCGCGGTCTGTTTTTCGTTTAATTCCTTGTTTTTCATTTTGCGTTTAAGCTCGTAAATGTCCGTTGCGGTTGTTAGAAAAAAAAAAGGATGCTTACAAATAATATAGTGAAAGATATAAAAAAAATTAACTACACCGACGTTCTAGGATGGTCTATTTCAAGGTATGAAAAATTTTCAAACTGCAAAAGGCGATATTTCTACGATTATTACGCAAAGTTTGACAAAGAATTGCCCCCTGAGAAAATACAGTTCTTAAAAAGTTTAACTTCAAAACCATTAGAGACTGGGAACATTGTACATGATGTTATAAGGGATATACTTAAAAGATATCAAAAAACCACAAAACCTCTGAACAAAGATAGGTTTTTAAAATATTTCTTTAAACTAACAGAAGAACACTGCTGCTCAAAGATTTTTTTTGAACATTACTATGATGGCGAGATTATACTACCGTCTAAAATCTATATAAAAGTTAAAAACATATTGGAAAATTTTATTAATAGCTCGAGATTTGCGTGGATTGAAAAAAATGCCGTGCCACAAAACCCTAAATGGATTATAGAACCTGAAGGTTTTGGAGAATTCAAAATAAAAAACTATAAGGCATTTTGTAAGGTGGATTTTTTATTTCCCATTCTCGATAAAATATATATTATGGACTGGAAAACTGGGAAACCGGATAAAAAAAAGCACTTAAAACAACTTACCGGATACGCACTTTGGGCAAGTTATCATTTCAATAAAAAAGCCGACAACATCGTACCTATTATAGTATATCTTTACCCTCAATATAAAGAAAACAATATTAAAATTGATGATCTTTCAATTTTAGAATTTGAAAATATAGTAGTAAACGAAACAAAAAACATGTACGAATATCTCATTGATATAGAAAAAAACATTCCCAAAGATAAAAAAGAATTCCCTTTTACAAAAAATATAGTTTTGTGCAAATATTGCAACTATAAAGAAATATGCCCTGGTATCAGATTTTAAATAACACTTAAAATCACAAATTAATTTTAAATGCAAGATTAAAACATTACAGTTTTTATAATTTGTAAAACTTGCTGCTCTTAAAAAGAAAAAAGGTCTGCTTGTTTATTTCGTAGGATTTTCGATAAGCAAGAAATTTTGAATTAGCAATTCAATTCGTGACGATTTGTTGACAAAAAATACTAGATTTAGCATATCATTAGAAGAGCAACCAAGTTCTCTCACGCGCCTATTTTTGTGGAACTGCTTTTTAAGGATAGGGGTCTTGTAGAACAACTATAATAATCGTGGAAATTAGCTATATCAAATAGAGGCGAGTTATGAAAGGGTTTAAAAAATTTACACCTCTGAATCTTTGTGTTTTGTTGATTCTTTTTCATTCTCTAATATTTTTGGTAGCGTAAAAATTAGAAAGTTGATTTCATAAATTACTCAATATGACCTCGTATAAGCAATCTTACCAATAAAAACAAACTAAAAGATTAATTAATGCTTTTTGGTATTATTTTTTATGCTTACACACTCTCTCTCCCCATCTCGATATGATTTTAACAGAAACAGCCGCTTATGCAACAAAAAACAACTTTCTTCACCCACATATACATCGCCCCCCCCCCGCTCTTTACTAAGTTTTTAATATTTTAAACATTTTAAGGATTTTGCACAGTACTTAGTTATCAATTAATGGTGTATATTTTAGTCCGGTACTATATATTCAAGTCCTCATATTCTTTTAAAACACCTTTTTATTATGTTAGCAAGAATATTAGATTTTAATTTTAACCTCAAACGAACTTTTCGATTGCAATTAATTGAGCTATACTTAAAATTAAAAGTTTGAAAGAGAGGTTAATTTTTATGTAGAATTTTATTGTAGAGGTTAATTATGAGTATAACAATTTCAATTTTATTTTTCCTGCTCGGAATAGCGCTAGGAATTTGCTTATCTGTGTATAAATATATGTCTGTTGCAAAAGACAATGCAGCTAAAGAGCAGGAAATTAAAAATTTGACTGAACAAATTGAAAAGCAATCAAAACTTAACGAAAATCTAAAAATGGAATTTGAAAATATCGCCTCGAAAGTATTAGAAGAAAAAAATACACAAATTACAAATTTAAATAAAATCTCCTTGGAAAGCGTTATGAGCCCTTTTAAAGTAAAAATAGACGATTTTAGAAATAAGATTGAAAATCTTCAAATTTACGAAGCTGAGAAAATGTCAGAATTGCAAAAAGAGTTAGAAAAATTGACAAATCTTAATAAAAAGATAAGCGAAGAAGCAACAAATCTTACAGAGGCTTTAAAAGGCGAAAATAAAATTCAGGGAATGTGGGGGGAGTTAAATATTGAAAGGATTTTTGAATATGTGGGGATGACTGAAGGTGTAAATTATATATCTCAGAAACAATTTAAAACTGATGACGAAAAAAAAATTCCAGATTATGTAGTAAATTTACCAGACAAAAAACATATCATAATAGACGCTAAAACTTCACTTGTAGCCTATGAGAAATACTATAGCTCACAAGATGAATCCGATAAAAAAAATTACTTAAAACAACATTCCGCAAGTATAAAAAGACATATTGATGACCTTGTTTCAAAAGACTACGCAAATCTGCCAAAACTAAATCAACCTGAATATGTTTTGATGTTTGTCTCCATAGAAGGGGCAGTTTCCCTCGCAATAAAAGATAATCCTGATATTATTGCTTACGCTTTTAAAAAAAATATAGTAATTACAACTCCATCGACGCTTTTAGCTACTTTAAAAACTGTTGAACATATATGGCGTCAAGAATATCAGAAAAAAAATGTACTCGAGATTGCAAAACAAGGGGGCAGTCTCTACGATAAATTCGTTACGTTTACCCAAATTTTAATAGAGACTGACAAAAAAATATCAGAGGCAAGAAGTAAAACGCAAGAAGCTATAAAAAGACTTCACTCATCTGATAAAAAAGGTGACAGTCTGATAGAAAGGGTACAAAAATTAAAAGAACTTGGAGCTTCAATAAAAAAAGAAATGCCAGAAGAAATTTTAAGACCTACAGAATAAATAAAACAATTTAGAGGAAGATAAAATGTTGTATAAAAGCGAACTTCAAAATAAAGCTTTAGAATTACAGAATATGCTTAGAAAACAAAATGTAAGTTTTTTTTTTGATAGTAATTCTTTTAAGGATTATTCCGTCAAGATTACAATTTTTACAAACAATAAGTCTTGTGGAAACATCTTGATTTACTATAAGCCTACAAGAAATACCTACTCTATAAAAAAACAACTATATAACTCTGAAATTGATACAACTATAGACTTAGCATGGGATAAAATAAATTACTTTGGAACCTATTCAGCAGAAAGTAATGTTTATGAGGCTTTTGTAGACGGCTCATATATTGCAGGCATTACAGGTTACGGCACAATTATTTATTTGGGAAATGAAATAAAAGCTGAAATTTCAGGCACTATATCAAATACACAGTTTAGGCAATTTGGAGGAGAGTTAAGATCTGTCATTGAAGCAGTAAAATGGTGTCAGAACAACAACGTAAAAAAAGTAAGAATTAATTATGATTATCAAGGTATAGAAAAATTTGTATCCGGCAAGTGGAAAGCGAAAAATATTCTTTCAAAAGAATATGTGGATTTCATATTAAAAACAAAAATAGAAATTGAGTGGAGACATATAAAAAGTCACACCGGTAATCCTAAGAACGACAAAGCTGATTTCTTGGCACAAAAAGCTGCAATGAGAAACACACAATTAACCAATAATCTTCATCGCTGTAAAAATTGACTTAAAATGTCAAATTTATATACAATGCACGGGGATGTTGGTTGCAGATTTATATTAAGTTTTTCCTAATGCACATTCTATTTATTAAAAAGAGAATAATCTTTGCTGTTTTTCTGATTCTATAACTCTTGTAAGCTTACAGATTTTTAGATTCTTATACTACTACAATAAACAAGTAAAAGCATTGAAAATCAGTTAGAGGTTTTATGTGCTGTTTGTCTGTTATTCCTAAAAAAGAAAATATTTTGGATGTAAAGAGATATTCTATAACATAGTTTGTGACAGGTAACGTAATCTGGACATAACATGTTCATCCAAAGTGTTCATTTAGTCTCTTATTCCATACGCTAAGAACATTTAAAAGTTATGTGAAACTTAATAATCAAAATTCCATTTTAAAAGAGAAACTTATTGTTTTACAAACGCTTATAAGTTTTATGCCTAAGTTGGTTGTGTAAGTACTAAGAATTTTGACAGGAAGCAGAGAAATAATTGAATTGTAAATAGATTTACTGTTCATGTCGTTTACATAATCTTGAGTATATGAGAGTATATTAAAAGCAGTAACTAAAATAAAAGGAGCATATACAGTGAGTAAGACAGGAATTATTTGTACAATGGGTCCTTCAACACGTTCCCTTAAAACTTTAAAAAAAATGTCAGATAGCGGAATGACAGTAGTGAGACTTAACTTTTCACACGGCACTTACGAAGAGCATGAAAAAGATTTTGATTTAATAAAAACTCTAAATAAAAAATACAAGAAACACATAAAAACTCTTGTGGACCTTGAAGGTCATAGAATAAGAATTGGCAAGATAAAAGATGGAAAAACAGAAATAAAAAAGGGACAACAATTAATTCTTACAAATAAAGAAAAAGAAATAATAGGTGATAGTAAAAAGATCTTTATAGACTATCTAAACACGCTCACTGATGTCAAAAAAGGATTAAACATATTTATAGATGATGGCAATCTTACACTTAAAGTTCTAACCTCAACAAACGATGAGCTTGTCACTGAAGTTCAAATGGACTATACTCTAAAAGAACATAAAGGCGTAAATATCCCGCAAGCTGATCTTAAATTTCCATTAATGGAGGAAAAAGATCGAGAAGAAATGCTTTACGCGCTAGAATGTAACGCAGATTTTGTTGCAAATTCTTTTGTCAGGGACAACTCAGACATGGAACCGTTAATAGATATTCTAAAATCAAAAAACAATAAAAACTGCAAACTCATTGCAAAGATCGAGGACAGAGCTGGAATCTACAATATAAAATCTATTCTTAAAGTATGTGATGGGATAATGGTCGCAAGAGGTGATATGGGAATTTCAATTCCCATATGGACAGTTCCTATAGTGCAAAAGCATATAATAAAAAAAAGCATGGCACAAAAAAAATTTGTGATAATTGCAACTCAAATGCTTGAAAGCATGGTTGGAAATTCAATACCTACAAGAGCTGAGGTGAGCGATGTTGCAAACGCCGTAATAGATGGGGCTGACTACGTTATGCTTTCTGCAGAAACGGCTATAGGACAGTATCCAGATAAAACTGTCGAAATAATGGGTAATATAATAAAGTTCACAGAGAAAAATTATTATATTGTACCCAAATAAAATTAAAGCCTATCTGTTCTGTTCTTAACTTAATATGAAAAAAAAAACAAGAACATCGTCTGTTTTGATTATCGGTTTTACGTTAATATTCCTGCAAGTAATAGGAGCTTTTTATTCGAAAAGTTTTGCTCTACTTTCTTATTCAGGTCTAATTATCATAAATGTTTTTTCTTCATTTCTAAAGTTTATGCATCCAAACGGAGTTGATGTAAGCTTGCTTAGAGCACAGATTGTTTCAATTATTTTGAACTCACTAACTCTTTTTATTCTAGCTTTATTTATTATAACTAAAGCTTCAATTTCTACAAGTGTTCAAGCTCAGAAAATTATAAATATACATATTGCAGAAGTAACAACAACGACAGTATTCATTGGACTTATTTTTTGCTCCTTTATTGATATACAATTCATTATAACAACTTTACTATCACTTTTTTTAATATTGGGATTTTATATTCATATTTTTGAAAGAATAGTTTCTTTGGATTACTATTTAAGCACACTCTTTGCTATTTTAATTATGATACAAACAGCGCTATTAATAAAAAACTCTGTTAAGATGTTAAAGAAATACTCTGGCTTATCGCCAAAAAAACTGAAATAATTACACCACTAAAAATAAACTGAGGAAAAGGAAGAAATGGAAATTATTTATTCGCTTATGGCAGCAGGTGCCACAATGGTGGGCGCTATTTTAGTATTGACATTCCACAAATGGTCTGAAAAAAACTCTTTTCTTATAATAAACTTCTCAGCTGGTGTGATGCTTACTTTAGCATTTACTCATTTAATCCCTGAAAGCTTAAGTATTAACGCTAATTCTACTAGAATAATGATATACGTTCTTTTAGGATTTTTGTCTATGTTCTTTTTACAGTTTGTAATCCTATTCCATCCTTGTTACAATGACAAATGCTCTAAACATGTAGGCATAACATCTATTATGGGGTTTTCTTTACATTCAATAAGTGACGGACTGATAATCGCTGTAGGTTTTGAAACAAATACTAGTATAGGTATTCTTACAACTCTTGCAATTCTCCTACATAAGCTACCTGAAGGAATAACAGTTTCAGGCATTTTATTGCATAATGGGACTTCTAAAAAGAAAGTTTTTAATTTTTCATTTCTTACAGCCTGTTTCACTCCGATAGGTACATTTTTAGGTATGTTTTTATTCAAAAACATATCTACAACTGTTCTTAGCGCTTTACTAAGTATAAGCGCAGGTACCTTTATCTTTCTTTCTGCTTCGGATTTAATTCCAGAAACTCATAAATGTAAAAATAGACTTACATCTCTTATGCTGTTCGCCGGCGTGATTATTATTATTCTTGAACGTATCATATAATTTTTTACCCCCCCCCCGTTCCAAGTGTTGCTAAAGTCAGTTAAAGGAGTAAAGTCATTATTGCTATAATAAAGATTGCCCCTTAGAATATTGGATTCTCTTATCCTCTAGGATTATATATGTATATATAACTAGATTTTTATAAGGAGCTTAATAATTATTTCCAAAGAAAGTGATATAATTCTGCTAGTGGCTAAGGGAGTCTAAAATATAAGGCCATTTTATAGTAAGTTCCTTCCTATTGTTGAAGATCCTATCCATCTTAAATATTGCTTTAATTCTAGTATGAATTGGATTGATTATTTTTTTACAATACAATTCCAATCAAGGATATTACAACAATCATACCGGCAAAAATTATTTCTTCCTTTTTTTGTCTGCGTGTCCTTGGCCTTGCACACTAATTTCACCAAACACTTCCTTCAATACCGCAACAACAAAACAGCCCTGTTGTATATTCATTCAGATTATATTGTTTGGGTTTTTAGTATACGAACTTTCATATCTAAACTTGCTTTATATAGATGATAAAACAAGCATTGAGAAACAAAAAAGATATGAAATTTTTTTCTGTACGGTATTTTCTTGTGAAGCCTGTTGTATCTTTGTAATATGATAACATTCCCATAACTCCCCAGCAGAGGGATAATAATGGACTACCCTCCCCTATTTCGTAAATTTTTCTTCTTCATCATGATGTGTATACCACACCCCCCATCACCACAACCTCAAAATTTCATTCTACCGGTATTTTTTTTAATTTGTTCCATTTATTTGTATATTTTTATGCTATCTGGATTGATTGTGTTTTATAAAATCAATACTTCAC
Source organism: Candidatus Endomicrobiellum glyptotermitis (assembly GCA_031267715.1). Lineage (GTDB taxonomy): Bacteria > Elusimicrobiota > Endomicrobiia > Endomicrobiales > Endomicrobiaceae > Endomicrobiellum > Endomicrobiellum glyptotermitis. The sequence continues at coordinate 501,136 of JAIRYQ010000002.1, forward strand.
ATGACGATACGGCATCTATTTATCTGCCAAAATAAAACATGTACAGTATCGCTTTTTTGAGTTTTTTTCGTCTATTTGAAAATCCAGCTTTTGACATTTTATAACACAAAGATTTCTTCGCATCAACCTGAACAGTATCAACATTAGATTGTTTATAAATTAACTTATCTTCAATTGTCTACCATTTATTCTTTGTGTCGTAACGACCTTAATTTTTTACAGTTTCAAAGCCATCATCTTTTTTTATCCAGAACCCAAACATTAGCTTGATATTTTTTGGTTCCTTGGTTTTAAGTAAAATATAAACATAGAAGATGGGGTTTCATTATAGATATCATTCCAACATCTAAAACGTTTTTAATAATTTTTATACATAAGCACACTTTTTCGCATGGATAGTTCATCAGAATTTTTATGACCGCTTTTAATTTTTATTCATTTTCAAACTTCTGCTATGCAGGAATCATTTCTGCTCAAGGTTTGCTTTTTCATCTTTTTTATGGATTTTGACACATATATTTTATTTGTACAAGCAAGAGCACCAAGCAGATAACGCCACAACACAAGCCTGTACACTATCATAATTCTTCATTTTAAGTTGATATATATAGAGATGATCATCGTTCATGCCTTTTGTGTAAGTAAATAAATCGAAGCTTTATCAATTTATATTCTGATTATAAAGCTTTAAATAATATTTTTTGACAAATAACTTATTTTTCTGGGCCTAACTCTCCTCGCTAGGCCCATCAGAATAAAACGTCCTCCATCTGAGCAAAGCACACAGCAAATATACATTCAAAAAAGAAACATAAAAAATCCGGAATATAACATTTTAATTACATAAAGTATAAATATGACAATTAATATTTCATCAGATTTGATAAAAACGATAAAAATCCGGCATTGATTATTTGCATCCAAAAATTGTCGTTTATTTTCCATGGTATCGCTTCAACTATAGTTGCCACAACAGCTCCTAGAAATGCAAACTTCCAATCGAAGATAAAAACTCCTATTATGAAACAAACCATAAAACATACTAGACTGCCTTCTAAACTCTTTCCAGTGAAAAATTTATTCTTCCCGAAAACTTTACCTACTAAAGCTGCAGAAGAATCTCCAAAAGTAAAATAGAGGAAACTCACAAAAACCATATGTTTGTTGTGAAACATCAAAATAGTAAGTAACGCTCCAGATAATGTACCGAGCAAACCACTAATTCTATCAGCTTCTTCAGGTCTATAAAAACCTTTAAAGTTATTCTTGAAAAAATTGTTAAATCTACGATTCTTAAATCTAAAATACTCAAAAAAAATAACAACAACAATTGCAATGGAAAGCCCCAAAATAATCATAATTTTTGGAATATACCAATAACCAAATATATACACAAGAGACAATAAATGAAATATTTTTCTTTTTATTTCGTCCTTTGGAATATCAGGCATACTTTTAACACTCCGCTATATATGAGATTTATAAATATTTATATTTATTATATTGATTGACAAAAATTTGAAGGGATATTTTTTAAACTTATTTGATTGAAAAAAACTAGAGTTGCAATTATAGCGAATATAACAGTATTCACTGCAAAAACCACAACAAAAAAAAGCACTGCAAATTTTTGAATCCGATTATTCCGTTACAAGCATATATAATAAAAAAACATCTATAAGAATTCTTTATATCTAATGAGCTAATCCCAAAAAACGCAGACTATTATTAGTGCAAAAGTACATATATAGAAAAATAAGGTACAAGGACTATACGAAATACCATTTTTGGCTAAAACCACACTCTAAAGTTATTTGCTAATGCTAAACTTCTTAACTTTAGCTACGTTCAAAACCCCCGTAAAGCTTCCATGGGCTTACAAAAAGCAATCTGAAATATTACTTTTTACATAGCACACAGAGAAACCACTACTCAAAAAGAAACATATTTATTTTTGGCAAAGCATAGTAAACTACTAAACACAACGGATACCCAACAAGAGGATTAATTCGCAATTATGATAGCATATACTAAATAAAACGCAAGTTTTTTTCAAACCTCACTTTTCATATACAAGGGCAGCCCGAATATTCAAGCATCCCATGAGCCTTACAAACAATCTAAAAAATTATTCGCATTGTAAATTAACTCATAACAAATAAGCTCATAGCGAAAAACTCATTTTTTATATTTATTGCCCACGATACGCAAAAATTTCTCAAACAAAGCCTACAGGATAATAACTAAATCAAAATGCAGTTTATTTTTTTATAAGCCATTTCTTTGATATTTTTCATTTTTATTTCGCATACCTGTAAATGATTTTATTACAAATACAGTTGCAACAATGAAAAACATCAAAGAAAGAATAGTATTCAACACACCTTTTGAATCAAGTGCTATCGCAAGTTCTAAGGCAAGAAGTCCAAAAAGTGTTGTGAACTTAATTATAGGATTCATTGAAACTGAGGAAGTGTCTTTAAAAGGATCTCCTACCGTATCTCCTACAACAACTGCCTTGTGAAGCTCTGTCCCCTTCTCGCGCAAATTAACTTCAACATATTTCTTCGCATTATCCCAAGCAGCGCCAGCATTTGCCATAAAAATAGCTTGAAAAAGACCAAATAAAGCCATTGAGGTAAGATAACCTATAAAAAAATAAGGTTCTATAAACGCAAAAGCAAGAGTTGTAAAAAAAATAACCAAAAATAAATTTATCATACCTTTTTGAGCATATTTTATACATATTTCAACAACTTTCTTAGAATCCTCTATCGAGGCTCTATTTAAACTACCATCAAGTTTTATATTATCCTCAATAAATTCAACAGCACTGTATGCACCACTTGCCACAGCATGATTAGAAGACCCCGTAAACCAATAAATCACAGCTCCGCCTGCAATTAAACCTAATAAAAAGGGAGCATGCAACAATGACAAATTTGTAAGACCGAATTTAAGTCCATCAGTGAGCATTACTATAGTTGAAAATATCATAGTTGTTGCACCTACTACAGCAGTCCCTATAAGAACAGGTTTTGCTGTAGCTTTAAACGTATTCCCAGCACCATCGTTTTCTTCAAGCAACATTTTTGACTTACTAAAATCTAACTGAAATCCAAAATCTTTTTCTATCTCTTTACAAATATCAGGTATATTTTCAATAAGTGAAAGCTCATATATCGATTGAGCATTATCTGTTACGGGACCATAAGAGTCAACCGCAATTGTGACAGGCCCCATACCTAAAAATCCAAAAGCTACGAGACCAAAAGCAAACACCGCGGGAGCTATCATAATTGAGCCTATACCATTTAGGCTAATTATATAAGCAACTCCCATAAGTATTATTATCACTATACCCATTAAATATGCGCTAAAATTCCCAGCTGTAAACCCCGCGAGGATATTAAGCGACGCTCCGCCATTCCTTGAAGAAGAAACAATATTTTTCACAAAAACACTTCTCACAGAAGTAAAAATTTTTACTACTTCTGGTATAATCGCGCCGGCTATTGTTCCACAACTTATAATAAGTGAAAGTCTCCACCAGAGAGTTCCACTACATAAATCACCTATTATGATATTAGAAACTATAAAAACTAGCACTATTGATATTATTGAGGTAATCCATACAAGAGATGTTAAAGGAGCCTCAAAATTTATTCTATCTAAGGCGGCGTACTTTACTTTTGCTATCAATGAATTAACTCCATAAGAAAGAGCACTGGACATAAGCATTATTAGTCGCATTACAAAAATCCAAGTTAAAAGTTTAACTTGTAAAGTGGGATCGCTTACAGCTAAAACTATAAATGTTATTAATGCCACTCCCGTAACACCATAAGTTTCAAAAGCATCAGCGGTAGGACCTACGGAATCTCCGGCATTATCACCTGTACAATCCGCAATAACACCTGGATTCCTTGCATCATCTTCTTTAATTTTGAAAACTATTTTCATCAAATCCGAACCAATATCAGCAATTTTTGTAAATATTCCACCTGCAATCCTAAGGACCGAAGCACCCAAAGATTCACCGATCGCAAAACCTATAAAACACGCACCAGCAAGATCAGAAGGAATAAAAATAAGAATTGTGAGCATTATAAACAGTTCAACACTTATCAAAAGCATACCTATGCTCATACCCGCACAAAGCGGTATTGAATGAAGAGGAAAAGGTTTTCCTTTTAAACTTGCAAAAGCAGCCCTTGAATTTGCAAAAGTATTAATTCTCATACCAAACCATGCTACAGCATAGCTTCCTAGAATACCCACAATACTGCAAAGTATTATCATAGCAACCTTAATTATTCCAAAATGTTGCAGTAAACCAAAATATACCGCCATTATGCTAGCAAGCAAAGCTTCAAGTATAACTATGAATTTTCCTTGACTTATAAGATATGTTTTGCATGTTTCATATATGAGCTCTGCAATTGATTCCATTGATTTATGAACAGGGAGGTTTTTAATGCTAAAAAAATGATAAAGCCCAAATAAAATCCCAAAAATGCAAATAAAAAAACCAAATGTCAAAAGTGTCTTAGCGGTAACGGTATTACCAAAAAAACTGATCAAAGTTAAATCAGGAATAATCAGGTTTGCTTCGTTTGCAAAAGATCGACTAACAGCTAAAACCATGAAGATAAAAGTCGTAAACACCTTTTTCAACGAAAAAATCTTACCTAGACTTAACACTATAGTCTCTCCTCTAAAACTACCTTTTAATTTTTACGTTTATTTAAAAAACTTTACTCTAGCTTTTAACTTTCTTTATTTCATTCAAAATTGAAAACTCGGAAAATTTTAAAGTGTATAAACGAACATGAATATCAACTCCATCCGCCAAGGGACTGGAAATTTTACTCTGATAAAAATCGCAAATACAACCCCTTTTTACCTGTATGGCCTAAATTTCCATAAGGACACAAGAGATGAGACTCACCGCCGGCAGAAAAACAAGTACAGAAAAAATCTAACTCTCCTTTACGAGAAGGGCTACTTCTCCGGGGTTAAGCCGTACTCCTCCCTCCATACTGACCAAAACATCCTAGTAAAAGAAAGTGTAGTGAAGACTTTTTTAGGCAAATGCTCGTTGCTCCATTATGAAACATCTGTAAAAGCACACCCAGTTGCAGAGAGTATTTTTTTTGTAATTCGTCAAAAATACCTACGCCAAAAATTATTAAAGAAAATATTCCAAAAACGTGTCTAGACACTACAACGCTCCGTCCGCGAGCTGTAACTGAAGTCTCAATAGCTCTTTTTCTCTTAGGTAGTACTTTTTTTTACTTCTTACCCCCTACATCTAAAATAAACCATAGCCCACATTAACACGAGGTCTTCAAAATCCTCTCGATACCACAATCGCAAGACTCACTATTCCAACTCACCGTTAATAAACTCAACAATTTTATTGAAAGTTTTAAATGAAACCCTCATTTACTTTTTTTCAACGGTAGTTTTTTATCTGCTCACAAAAGGGACTATAAAATCTTTTATTTTATTCTTATGTAAATTTAAAGACATATCTCACAAAATACCTTTTTTAAATATCTGTAGGAAGCGAATTGACTGTCACTTTCTTTGCAAGACCCCCCCCAAAAAAAACTCTTTATTGTTATAACTAACTCTTAAACTGCCAACTCACAACCTCCTCCTCCACAACAGAGAGAATGGTGACACAAACGTGCTTGTATGTCCCGACTTTTACAGTATCTCTGCTTCTCTATCCAGCTAATCGTCGCATAGAACGAAAAAAAGAAAGTACTAAAAAAATCTCTCCAACTCTCGTGTTATTATATTATTATTTATTCACACTATCAAGGCAAACAAAACAATCTAATGGTTTATTGAGTTTACAAAGAAGCTACAAACCTTTTAAAAGCATAAGAAGTCTGAATTATGAAGCAAAAGAGAACAAAACACTCAAAATTATTTCATACATGATAAATCTTGTACAGTGCTTCACGCCAAAAAGGTCGCTCAAAAAAAGATTCTAAAATCCATATAGTGATTTAATGAATTTACCCTACAAACTATTTTTTATTATTTCTTGTATGTATTCTTCAACACCTATTGCCATAATGTGAACACCATCAGCAAAAGAGCGAAATTCCTTAATAGTTTCAGAGCAAATCTTTATACCCTCAGCCAAAGGATCAGAAGCAGAATTTATTCTATCTTGAATTTTTTCAGGTATATTTACACCAGGAAGCAACTGCATAAACTGCATAAATTTTCTAGACTTAATAAGAATTACTCCAGGCAAAATTTTTATTCTTAAGTACTTTACTTTATCAAAAAATTTTTTGAATGCCATCACATCAAAAACCGCTTGCGTTTGAAAAAATTCAGCACCTGCTTTAACCTTTTTTTTAAACATTAAAACCTGTAAACCACTTGGGTGAGCTGAAGGATTTACAACTGCTCCAGCACAGAATTCTGGACTACCATTCAATTTTTTTCCTACTAAATCTACACCACTTTCTAAAAGTCTTGCAGTTTTTATAAGTTGTATAGTGTCCAAATCATAAACTGCTTTTGAGCCACAATATTCACCAATATTTGGATGATCACCACTCAAAAGCAAGACATTTTTTATACCTAAAACATTAGCACTTAACAACTCGGACTGCAGGGCAATTCTGTTTCTATCTCTCGTAGTAATCTGCAAGATAGGCTCTATTGATTGTTCTAGCAATATCTTACTCATTGCAAGAGAGCCCACTCTCATAGAAGCTCTCTGATTATCCGTAACATTCACAGCATCAAAATTCACCAAACAACTAGCCCTACATAGAAAAGAAGAAATATTTACTCCTCTTGGAGGGAACAATTCTGCTGTTATTAAAAATTTACTTGATTTTAATTTTTCCTTGAAGCTCAAATTTTTTATCTCTCATACTTGAAAATCTACTTCTAGGTTCTACATATCTATTAATAAATTCTTCTAACTTTCCTCTACTTTTCAATCTTTTATAAATTAAAACCCACAAACAGTCTTTCGTCTTAATTACTTCACACTTACCGTTAAAAAAACTACCACAGGGACCGTTAACAAACCCCTTAGAACACCCCTCCACTTTATTCTCACTACGTGGAGATTTTTCTAAAACTTCATTGTTACATTTTCTTCTGCCATTGACGATCTTCTTCATTTTTTATTCGCAATTTTTGAAACCGTTTTATAAAGCCCAAATTCACATATACTATCGAAAAAATCAACAACTGTCTTTTTAATTATATCTATTTTCTTCTTATCATTATCCTTAAACTCCGATAATACGTAATCTTTAGATTTTATAAAACATGGAATGCGCCCTATACCAAGCTTCATTCTAGGGAAACTCCTGCTCCCCACACGAGTTATTATAGAATTTATACCGTTATGCCCTCCTGAAGACCCCGACATTCTTACTCTATATTCTCCTAATGGTATAGAAAAATCATCATAAAAAACAAAAATTTCTTCAAGGACAATTCTATAATACTTCATGAAAAAATAAACCGCATCTCCTGAATAGTTAACAAATGTCATGGGCTTTAAAAGGTATACTCTGTTGCCCGGTCCTTCATAAAAAGAAACCAACATATTATTCCAAATTTTAAATTCAAGTTGCTTTGATATTGCTATCTCATCTAAAGCAACAAATCCCATGTTATGGCGGGTGTTCTCATATTTTTCTCCAACATTCCCCAACCCCACAAAAAGCCTAATCTGTTTATTCATATATTTGAAACAAATTTTGTTTATATATACTTATTACTTTTTAACCAAGCAAACTATTTTTTCATTTCACAAAACTACAACACCACATTAACCCGTTCATCAGTACAGTTTCTCCCTCTTCTTTACCCTTCTTTCTTGTCCTTTTGCCTTATTATTTATTTTATATAGATACTTCAGGTTGAGACTGAGCTGTTCCCGATTCTTCCTCCCTCCTCATCAGCACTTACAGTAGACTTTTCTTCTTTAGATGAAACAGCCATAACATGGACTATCAGCATTGATGACTCTTGAAGATATTCTACTCCCTCAATTTTAGGCAAATCTGCAACAGTTATTCCCTGTCCTATAGCCAACGAACTAACATCAACACTTATCCTTTGAGGAATATTTTCCGCTAGAGCTTCAACTTTAATTTCCCTAACCATAAACTCCATAATACCGCCAAAATTTTTAACTCCATCAGCAATACCTTCAATGTGCACAGGGACAAAAACTTCAACTTTATCTTTAAGCGAAATCGCTTGAAAATCTACATGTATAAGACTCTGACTCAAAACATCTCTCTGAATTGATTTTACTATTGCTGATTTTTTTCCATCTTTAAAATTCAAACACATAATAGCATTCGACCCATTGGTTTTTAATATCGAAATAAAAGCTTTCAAGTTGACAGCAATGGATTCGGGGTTAACTCCTTTCCCATAAAAAATAGCAGGAATTTTTCCATTTTTTCTTAAAAAAGCAAGATTTTTTTTTGAACCTACTGTTCTTGGTTCTATATCTAAAATCACCTCTTTCATCTAACCGCTAGCCTCCCATTCACTATTTTTAAAGCATTTATATTACAACAGCCCCACCTACCACAACTATGCCAACACACCTCTCTCTTAACAACCTTACTTGAATGTGAAAACTTTAAATAAGCTTTTAAGCCTGCTGCTTCTCTAATTAGAAAACAGAGCACTTACCGATTCATTGTTATAAATCCTCTTTATAGCTTTAGATAAAATCGGAGCAATACTTAAAACCTCTATCTTTTCTGTTGAATTATCTCTTAATAATGAAACCGAATTCGTTACGACAAGTTTTTCTATACACGAAGCCTGTATTTTTTTTTTAGCATCTCCAGAAAGAATTCCGTGTGTTGCAGCTGCAAAAACCCTCATCGCTCCTTTCATTTTTATCGCCTCGGCAACTTTTGTCAAAGTTTCAGCAGTATCAACTAAATCATCCAAAATTATACAAGTTTTATTTTTAACTTCACCTATAATATTCATGATAAATGCTTCGTTAGGCCGTGGTCTTCTTTTGTCTATGATTGCCAACTCGGTACCAAAATGCTTAGCGAATGATCTAGCTCTTTCAACGCCGCCTGCATCAGGAGAAACAACTACAACATCCCTTAACTTCTTAGATTCAAAGTAATCTAAAAGCACTGATCTGCCATAAAGATGATCAACAGGAATATCGAAGAAACCTTGAATTTGCCTCGCATGCAAATCAACTGTTAAAACTCTTGTAACCCCTGCTGCAACAAAAAGATTTGCAACAAGTCTTGCCGTAATCGGAACCCTAGGTTCCGATTTTCTATCCTGTCTACCATATCCATAATAAGGAACAACTGCTACTATTTCTTTTGCAGACGCTCTTTTTAATGCATCCGAAATAATCAAAAGCTCCATTAAATTCTCATTAACAGGTGTACTTGTAGATTGAACCACATAGCAAGATTTTCCTCTCACATTTTCAACAATTTTAACTTGTATTTCCCCATCACTAAAACGCCCTATCCTTGCCTCGCTTAGTTCAACTTCAAGCTCATAAGCAATTTGTTTCGCAAGCCCAATACTGGCATTGCCAGAAATAATCCTATATCCCACAAATACCTCTTTAATAATAATATATATATATACTACTTGCGTTAAATTATCAAAACAAACCCACAAACTAGATCTTCATATGAGGAAGGAGGTATGTGTGCATCCTTTTTATATTCCTGCAAAACATTAACATTGATTCTGAGTCTTTCACCATACTTCAATCATGGAGAATTTTTAGTATCACCACTTTTTTTCTTTATTTCTTGTCTCACCCTTCCAATAGCAAGCTTCCCAGAGGGAACATCGTGTGTAATGGTAGAACCCGCCGCGACAAAAACACTCTCTCCTATTCTGACAGGAGCTACCAAATTTACATTAGAGCCTATAAACGATCTAGAACCTATAACAGTTTCATGCTTTACTATTCCATCGTAATTACAAGTTATCGTCCCCGCACCTATATTTACACCCTCCCCAACCTGAGAGTCACCTATATAAGAAAGATGACCAATTTTAGAATTTTCCGATACAACACTTTCTTTTACTTCCGAAAAGTTACCCACTTTAACATTTTTCTTTAAAACAGAATTTTGCCTTATATGCGAAAAAGGGCCTATTTTAACCTTCTCGTTCACAACGACATCTTCTACATATGAATACAATATCGTGCTTGCATCACCAATCCTAGAATTCCTTATATAGCTACTGCCCTTTATTATACAATTTTTACCTATTGAAACGCCAATACCTATAAAAACACCGGGGTAAATAATCGAATCTATGCCAATTTTTGCATCATAAGATATATACACATTATCTGTGTCTATAATAGTGACACCGTCATCTAAAAGCTCTTTTATTTTTTTTTCTTTAAGCATTCTCTCAACTTCAGAAAGCTCTATTCTGGTATTTATACCCTTAACCTCACAACTATCTTCAACAACAACAGAAGAAACTTTTTTGCCTAGTTCTCTCAGAACAGCGATAGTATCAGTTATGTAATACTCTTCTCTCACATTATCTGGCTTCAACTTCAACAAAGCCCTCCACAAATTTTTATCAAAACAATAAACGCCTGAATTTATTTCTTTTATTCGCTTCTCTACCGTGGTAGCATCTTTTTCCTCAACTATCTTTTCCAGACAACTACCATTTTTTATAATAACCCTACCATAACCAAAAGGGTTGTCAGTTCGCGCAACCAAAACAGTAGCCGAAGCTCCTGTCCTCCTATTATTCTCTATCAAAGACAACAAGGTGGACGACTTTATTAAGGGGACATCTGCATTTAGAACTAAAATATCACCTCTATAATCCCTTAAAATCTCCCACGCTTGCATCAAAGCATGTCCAGAACCAAGTTGTTCCTTCTGATAAACAACTTTTATATCACCACTATCACTACCAGCTAAGAAGTCTCCGACGAATTCAGCACGCCAACCAAGAACAAGAACCAAATTATCCGGTCTTAAAACAGAAACACTATCTATAACCCATTTTAGTAAAGGTTTGCCTGAAAGTTCATGCATAACTTTGGGTAAAGAAGACTTCATTCTTTTTCCCGCGCCCGCAGCAAGTATAACCACTGAAAAATTTTTCATCAATTAATCTAATAAACCCTCATAAAACCGTTACACAAACTTCAAAATTAAAAATTTCCCACTAAAATCCTCAGGAGGTAAAAATCTCGACACTATATCACTGGGCTAATTTAACCCTTTGAATGACTACACTTTAACTTTATTCATTACTTCCACCTATCCTTTTTTGGACTTTGTCTTTCCACCCCTACTCATAACCGATCTTGAAACATCTCCATCTTTATCAACAAAATACAGGTGCCCTTTTTCTTTTTTCAAACCTATCTTTTTTACTTTCGAAGGTTTTCCACTTTTTTTTCCACCCCTTGCCATAGAGGCTCTTGAAACATCACCTTGTTTATCAATGAAGTAAAGATATCCTGATTCTCTTTTTACTCCTACTTTCTGCACTTTTTCCGCCATCACACACCCCCCATTACTCGATTGCACACTCTTAATTTCTCGCTGTATTTCATTACGGTTCGCTTGATTCGCATTTTTTTTCTGTGATTATCCTATCATTAAAAAGCCAACCACCAACAATGCCTTTGAAAAACCTATACCGCGTCTCCATTTTTGAAGTCGATTTTTTTTCATCTTTATTGAAACCGCATATCCTAGATTTCCCCAATACTCAAGTCCTCAAAAAGCTCCTTTACGTATCCACTATCCGATTATTCCACAATCCATGCATAACTCTTTCTTTACATTCCCCCAACTCTTTTTAACACCCCCCCACCCATCGCTGATTATATAATTATTTTATTATATTTTGTCAAACATCACTTCCTACTACTTACTACTAATGATAAACTTAAACCGTGTATTTATACATAGAGGGCTCTATTACACATATATTCTTTCTATACATATTCGCAAACATATATTTTGAGACTGAGACCAATGTTATAACATCTGCCATTGCTCTGTGACTTAAGTTTACTTCAATATCTAAGACATCAGCTATACTTTCAAGTCTATTTGAATGAAAATTAAAATACTGTCTAGCAAGCTTCAAAGTATCTATATAGAAGACATTCTCAACAAAAATGCCAGCTTGATAAAGCTCTTTAGAAACAAAAAGTAAATCAAAAAGAGCATTATGACATACAACAACATTATTTCCTATAAAAGAAATTATATCTTTTGCAATTTTTTCAAAAGTTGGCGAATCTCTAACCATATCATCGTAAATAGAGTGAATTTTGGAGTATTTCAGTGGTATATGTTGCATAGGATTTATAAGACTCTCGTATTCCGTTTTAGTACCATTACAAATCTTAAGCATTGAAATTTCAACTATCTTTGCTCCCTTTTTTAGATCAAGACCTGTAGTCTCAATATCTAAAAAAACTAAATCATCAGGCGAGTTTGTCAAAATCGGCTTTATATTAAACGACATTCCTATTTAATACCCACAAAACAAACACCTTCAAAAAACCGATTCTTCATCCCCTCCACCTTTTTTTAAGCATGAATTGTAGTATTTTTTAAAACAATTTTAGCAAACGACCCATGAAAACTCTTTTTACAACTTAAACATACATTTTTATATTCATTACATTTTTTATACAAACCTTTCTAAGCGCATAAACTCATCTTTTACTTATCTAAGCGATTTCACACTCTGACCAATTATTGCTTTTTTAAGAGTTTCTCCATACTTAAACGTATTTTATATGCATATATATTTTTGTTTGCGCTATGCTATGCTATATATATATAATAATATACAAAGGCTATGCAAATACAATACATGATCTCCTGTTGTTCTCAGTTTTAAATTTTCAGGTGGGATGACCTCTCCTCTATATAACATACATAATAAGCTAAAAAATCAATAATCGTAAAATTTTGATAGCAATCTTCTGAATTTCAAATCTTCCTTTTATTTTTTTTCTGATAAAAACCTGATATAGAGCGGTTATACTAGTGGAGCTAGGAGATATGGAATAAAAGAGGTGTTTTTTTGACAACTTGCCCCATTTACATAAGTTTAAGTTCGTATAAAACTTTCTAAAATTTTATCGAAAGATAGAGCTTGGATCCAAACAATTCCACATATAGTAAGCGATAACATTGAATCATCCTTAAAAAGTTTGCATTGTTTCTTATCAACTTTACTTTCATCGTCGTAATAAACTGCTGCCATAAAAATTAAGTCAAACTTCTCAGAGATACCAAATTCACCACTAAATCTCGAATATCCGCTCCCGAAACACACCCCCGCATTTATAAACTTTACTGTATAAAATCGCTAGTAAATTTTATATTTTTATTGTATTTCAAAACAACAAAGCAAGCCTCGATTTTTCTAACTTCTTCTCTATAACATTTTTTTACACCTAAAAAACCTTAATATTTTCTTTTTTTCAGATTCTCCAAAAAAATCTCTAGTTAAAATGCCTCGCTTATTTCATACTTTTCTTACACCTACCAGTCCAGTTAACTATAAGTCCTCTATTATCTTGCACTTTTTCTTTTTGATTTATTTTTTTTACCAAAACTATTTTTTTTACAAAATCAAACCTATTCTATTTAAAAAAAAGGACTAAGACTAGATCTTTTGTAGATTGAGTAGAATATAAATCTACTATTTAAAATCCGTATTAAAAGTGGAATCCTACCTATCACTGTAATCTAAATGAGCATACATTTAAAAAGTACTTCTGCTTCAATAAATTCAATTTGCAATTGAAGATTTTTGATTTTGTATCTTCATAACTTGTCGTCAAATCACTCATACAACTATCTCTATTCAACATAAAAGACCCGCAATCTATATACAATCTGTATATTTTATATAATAAACTCTAAATTTCACATTTTTTAAAAGAAAACAAACTTCCAGAAACAAACATACATAATGTGTCTCCCGTAAGGAACTTATCGACACATCTGCAGCTGTTAAAAACACAGACAAAAAAAAGTCAACGAAGCAAAAGGATTAAAGAAAATGTTTTTCACATGGTTTCTGTTTACTTACTCGTCTTCACGATTTATTTAACTTTTTCCGCTTCGTTTGGATTACAATGCGCCCATTACGCATTACGCAAAAGACTCAATTTTTTACATTTTGTCCGGTGCGGAAACCCCTAAAAGATCTAACCCATTTTTAATTATTATCACGACACATTCAATAAGCTTGAGTCTCGCAGATGTAAGACTCTTATTATCTGTCAAAACGCGACATTTTTCATAAAATTTATGATATATATCTGCAAGTTCAATTAAATATGTCGTAAAATGATGTGGACTCATAGTTTTTTCAGATATGGCAAGCGTATCGCAAAATGCTGAAAGTTTTTTTATTAAATTTCTCTCTTCCTTAGTATCAAGTAAAGCAAAATCTATAGCTTCAATATTAAAAATAATATCCTTTCTATTCTCGCCCTCTCTAATAATAGAATTACATCTTGCGTTCACGTACTGAATATAAAAAACAGGATTCTCACTTGAGTGTTTCTTAGCCAACTCTAAATCAAACTCAAGCGAAGAGTCAGAATCACGTAATAAAAAGAAAAATCTACATGCGTCTTTTCCGACTTCATCTATAACTTCTTTTAAAGTTATGAACTTGCCGCTACGCGTTGACATAATCACAGATTGCCCGTTTCTTTTGAGCGAAACAAGTTGATAAAGAATAATATCCAATGCCTCCCTATTAAAACCTAGCATCTCTACACAAGCTTTTATTCTTGCAACATACCCATGATGGTCTGCGCCCCATAAATTTATAAGTTTTGTAAAACCTCTTCCAAACTTATTTTTGTGATATGCTGCATCTGAAGCAAGATAAGTATATTTTCCGTTGCTTCTTCTTAAAACTCTATCTTTAGCATCGCCAAACTTTGCAGAAGAAAGCCATAGCGCTTCGTCTTTTATATAAGCTTCTTTTTTAGCAAGTAAATACCCGCAAACCTCGTCAACTTTCGTCTCTCCGTTTTCATCTTCAACAGTAACTATTTTACTCTCGGAAAACCAATTATCAAATTCAACTGCAAAACCTTTCAAATCATCTTTTATGGTTTTTAAAATGTCTTTCATGGTTTCATATTTAAAATCTATTTCATTTATATCTCTACCTTCAGAGAATAGCCGCTTTGCAATATCAATAATATACTCACCTTGATAGTGATTTACAGGAAAATCAATCTCTCTACCTGTCATTTGCTTATATCTAATTTTAGTAGATTCCGCTAAAACAAGTACCTGATTCCCAACATCATTTAAATAATACTCTTTAGTAACGTCATACCCTAAATATTTTAATATCCTCGCAAGAGAATCACCTATAGCAGCACCCCGACCATGTCCGATATGCAAAGGACCAGTAGGATTTGCTGAAACAAACTCCATCAAAATTTTTTTTCCGTTATTTTTTTCGGGCATACTGCCGTACTTATTCTTTTTTATAAGAATTTCTTCAAGTGTCTTGTGAATAACTTCATTTTTAACACGTAAGTTAATAAAGCCATTCCCAGCTATTTCGGCTTTTTCTATAATGTTGGAGGTCTCTTTCAATATAATTTCTGCAAGCTCTTTCGCAATTATTTTAGGGTCTGTTTTAAGTTTTTTCGCTATGAGCATCGCCGCATTTATGGCAAAATCAGCATCAATATTTTTTGGCGGAACCTCTAAAACAAAGTTAAAACTATCGCATATCCCCTTATTATTCAAATATTTTACAAACACATTGTTTAAACTAGCTAATACTCGTTGCCTTATCATCCCCAAATCTCATATTTAATCTTTTCAGGATGCCACCTATTTTTGAGGGAATTATTATCAGCAGATTTCCCTATGACCACAATAGAAAAGGCTTTTATATTTTCGGGAAGATTAAAAAGCTTTTCAACCGCTTCCGAAATTTTTTTATTTGAATAAACACCACACCAAACTGATCCATAGCCTCTTGCAGTAGCTGCAAGAAGAATATTCTGTGTTGCAGCCGAACAATCTTGTGGTAAATATTCCTCAAAAACTACGTTTTTATCTCCTACAACTAAAATTGCTAAAGGAGCCTGTAGTATCATTTGCGCAGCATGATGCACCGCAGCAATTTTTTTATGAGTTTCTTTGTCCTTTATTACAACAAAAGAGCAGCATCTTGTATTCCTTGCCGTTGGCGCAGACATCGCAGCATGTAAAATATAATCCAAGTCTTTTTTTTCAATATCTTCATTTGTATATTTGCGAACGCTTTTCCTTTCAATTAAAATATCCACTTCATCCTCCATATAAAATTAATTTTACTTAACAGCATCGCAGACTAAAAACCATTTATCAACTTTTTCATTTTTAGAAATTTCGATTCTCTGGCACGTAAATCAACACAAATTTTGAAAACGCTTTACTAAAGAATCATAGTAAAAATACGCTTTTAACCAACAGCTTGTCAACTATTCACTTTTGAATTATATCAAAAATTTTTAGATATAATATAATTCAAAAATGAAAGAAATTTTAACTAAAAATTTGAATCCATCCCAAATAGAAGCTGTCCATTGCACTGAAGGCCCCTTAATAATTTTTGCGGGTGCAGGAACAGGCAAAACTAAAGTTATAACATACAGAATAGCGCATTTGCTTTCTTTGGGTATAGCACCATGGTCCATCTTAGCAGTTACATTTACAAATAAAGCTGCTTCTGAGATGAAGAAAAGAGTGACTAATTTAATCTCGCAAACTCATCGAAATCTATGGATATCCACATTCCATTCTTTTTGTGCATATTTTTTACGTATTGAAGCTTCAAAAATCAGTTTAGATCCTAATTTTTTAATATACGATTTCATGGACCAGAAAAATACAATCAAAGATTGTATAAAAGAGCTAAATATTGATGAAAAAAAATTTAAAGTTTCAACAATAGTAAATAAAATAAGCCGAGCTAAAGATGATTTAAAATTTCCGTCGGATGTAGTATCCGAAGCTGAACAACTAGATAACCCCTTTGAATTCACAATATCAAAAATTTACGAGCTTTATCAAAAAAAATTAAAAAAAACAGGGGCACTTGATTTCGGAGATCTAATAATGCAAACCGTCGCAACTCTGCAACAGCTCCCGGCAATGCTAGAACGCTATCAGGAAAAATTCAAATACATTATGATTGACGAATATCAAGATACAAACCGCGCACAGTATATCCTAATAAAACTGCTTGCAAGAAAACATCATAACGTCTGTGTTGTAGGAGATGATGATCAATCGGTATACTCATGGAGAGGAGCCGACATAAATAATATTTTGAATTTTAAAAAAGATTATCCGAATGCAAAGTCAGTAAAGCTAGAGCAAAACTACAGGTCAACGCCAAAAATTTTATCAACAGCTTATCAAGTAGTAAAACATAATAACACAAGAATAGACAAACAACTATGGACAGAAAATCTTGATAACGGATCAGTAATAGTTATAAAAGCCGTAAATGAAAACGACGAAGCGACAAAAATTGCCAACTTAATTTCACTAAACGCATATAAGCATAAGCTTTCAAATTTCGCAGTTTTTTACAGGACAAACTCTCAGTCCCGCACATTTGAAGACACATTTAGAAGAGCAGGAATACCCTACGCTCTAATAGGAGCATTAAGATTTTATGAGCGTACTGAAATTAAAGATATCATAGCTTACTTAAAACTCATAAACAATCCAAACGACAACGTAAGTTTCAAAAGAATTATAAATATTCCTAGAAGAGGTATCGGAAAAACATCCATAGAATCGCTTGAAAAATTTGCACTATTAAAAAATATATCGCTGTGGGAAGCTATTCATCTAACGTCTCAAGCAGATCTGACAAAAGGGGCACAAAAAGCTTTAAATTCTTTTATGCAATTTATTGAAACTTTTTTAGAGCTAAAAAAAAAGGACATTTCCGCTAAAATAATATCTGAAAAAATCGTAACTCACTCAGGGTACTTAAAAGAACTTGAAGCTGAAAATACACCTGAATCAAAAACAAAAATAGAAAATATACAAGAATTAATTTCCGCCATTAACGATTTTCAAAATCGTTCACAAAACAAGTCGCTTGCCGGATATCTTACACAGATTGCTTTAACAAGCGATACAGATTCTCTTGATGAATCAAAAGACAAAGTCACTTTAATGACATTACATTTAGCTAAAGGGCTAGAATTTGAATATGTTTTTATATGCGGTCTTGAAGAAGGATTATTCCCAATTTGGGAATCTGTCTCTAACAACGAAGAACTAGAAGAAGAAAGAAGACTTATGTATGTTGGAATGACAAGAGCAAAGAAAAATTTATATTTATGTTGGTCAACGGAAAGAACCATCTACGGCAAAACAAGATGGAATATACCATCGCGTTTTATTACAGAAGCGGGATTTAAATATGATTTTACAGGATCGAAGCAAAATCCAAAC
Organism: Candidatus Endomicrobiellum glyptotermitis; assembly: GCA_031267715.1. Taxonomy (GTDB): domain Bacteria; phylum Elusimicrobiota; class Endomicrobiia; order Endomicrobiales; family Endomicrobiaceae; genus Endomicrobiellum; species Endomicrobiellum glyptotermitis. The sequence continues at coordinate 519,672 of JAIRYQ010000002.1, forward strand.
TTTAAAAACACCAATAAAAAGCACTTTAGAGCTGAGGTAATTTGTGAAGACACGTATAACAATGATTTTGAGATAAAAACCGGGCCATTCCTTAGCACAATAAAAACTGCAAATCCATACAAAGTAGGAGCAACAGTTTTACATCCAACTTTTGGTAGAGGCAAAATTATTGAGCAAAGCGGCACTAGAGAGAACTTAAAGCTTATAGTCTTATTTGAAAATGGTCAACAAAAAAAACTAATTGCAAAAATAGCCAATCTTAGATTTATTTAATTCAATAAATTCAAAATCCACATTATCAAAAGCACCTAAAATATTGTTGCAGCATGAAGTAAATTCAACTAAAAGAGCATGGGGAGGAGGGGGGGGATAAAACTTAAAACACTATTATCAAAGAAATATTTAAAGTTGCAAAAGAACGCGTTTTTGGTGCAGTTTTACACATTATTTTTTTAACCATAACACATAAGATGAATAAGCCTCGAAACTTTAAGGATGACGACAGTTCAAAGAACAATCACCTAAAAAATGCTGGGGGTATTTTGCGACAGAACCCACAAATTAAAATATGACAAATCCCCGATAATTTAAACGTATAAATATTTGAGTCGAGCTTATTATTTAATCAAAAAAATCAAAAATTTTAACACACTCAGAATGTAGGACACCTAAAGATGAGAAGCATCCTTGCAAATTAAAGCAAAAAACCTCATACCTATCCCGTGGTGCCATGGAGATACTTTCTCATTTTACAATATAACCAAATTATCGCGATGTATAACCTCGTCGTCAGTTACATCTATAATTTTTTCTATCTCCAAAACTTTTTTACCTTTTATCTTCTCAATTATTTCGCTGTCATAATTAGTTAAACCTCTCGCAAAATCTTTATTATTACTGTTTTCAAAATTGGAAATACTCACAGAATCGCCTCTCTTGAAATTCCCACTTACTTTCATTATTCCAACAGCGAGAAGACTTTTTCCTTTACTTACTAGAGCTTCCATCGCTTTAGCATTTACAAAAATTGTACCTTTGACTTTTTTACTAAAAGCTATCCATGATTTTTTCGCTTCAAAACTCCGAAGACTTGCTTTAATAAGCGTACCGACTTGGTCAAAACTACTACCAGAAACAATATTTTTTAACGAATTAAGCTTTAATCCATTTGTAATTATTGTATCTACACCCGAAGCTCCTGCTATTTTAGCAGCTATTATTTTCGTTTTCATACCACCTGTGCCTTTTTCACTCGAAGAAGAATTACCGGTAGCTAATCTTTCAATTTCTTCAGTAATTTTTTCTATTCTAGGTATAATAGAACTTTTTGACGGATACGCATCATAAATACCGTCAACATCTGTAAAAATAACAAGCTTGCTAGCATTTGTCGCAGCAGCGACTAAAGCCGACAAAGTATCGTTATCTCCAAAGTTTATTTCCTCCACAGCGACAGAATCATTTTCATTTATTATCGGTATAACATCATTCTCAATTAAAGTATTTAAAGTATTTCTCATATTTAAATATTTATCTCTTTTATCAAAATCGTCTCTTGTGAGAAGAATTTGAGCAATTGTTTTACCATATTTAGCAAAAGCATCCGAATACGCACTTATAACCAAAGGTTGCCCTACAGCTGCAAACGCTTGTTTTTCCCTTAACGTTCTGGGCCTAACATTTACTTTTAGATGACTGCGACCAGCACCTATAGCGCCAGAACTCACAATCAGAAACTCATGATTTTCATTTTGAAGTTCATTAAGATTCAAAGCTAAGGACGATATGTATTTTTTGTTTAATAAACCGTCTTTACATGTAAGAGTGCTTGTGCCCAATTTTATAACTATTCTCACACTATTTTAACCCCTTTTAACTAAATCACCGGTTACCACTCACTCGATTTTTACACACTCCCAAAACAATTTTAAAAATATTCTATCTTGGCAGATTAGTATAAAATTATATTATGACAGAGAACAAACATAATAAAGGCGGTAAATAAAGCAAAGAGAAACGCCGATATAAGGAATAAGAAGGGATAAAAAAACATCATCCTTATTCTATTTATAATCTCGCTTTTGCAATGCGTAGTTGTTTACAATGAGCAAAACGATAAAACCTTTGATATTAAGTCATATACCCAAAAACTGTGTTTGCCTGTTAACAACAGTCAAAACGAGTTCTGTTAATCTTAATACGTCTTTGTTTATAATTTTTGCAAAAAAAACAGCGTTCAAAAAAAACTCCATCTTTTGCTAAAAACCTACCTAAAGCCTTACTATATCTATATATAAAACACAACACTGCCTTCATTGTCTAATATTACATAATTCACGTTTTACACAATAATAACGTTAGAATTATTGTTAAAAATCTCAGCCTTAAATATTCATCTATTTATTTATTACATCCAGTGACAACGTACGAATCTAGATTTACCATCAACATTGAAGACAAAGTAACAATATCTGCCGTATGAGAGTTTTTTTAATCACATCTTAAGTTTTTCCATCAGGACTTTACTAACAAGCTGTGGGTTTGCTTTTCCTTTGGATTTTTTCATGACAAGACCAACAATCGCTACAATCGCCTTTTCTTTTCCTAATTTAAATTCCTCAACAGCTTTACTGCTTTCAAAAATAGCTTCTTCACACATTTTTAAAATAATAGATTTATCGGAAATTTGTATAAGCCCTTCCTCTTTTATTATTTTTTCAGGGTCAGATGATTTTTCAAACATTTTGTCAAAAACAGTTTTCGCAATTTTTCCCGAAATAGTCCCGTCCAAAATAAGAGAAACTAACCTGGCTAAATTTTGGCAAGAAATTGGAGATTCTAAAATAGAGATCTTCAAAATGTTAAATCTCGCATTTAATTCAGTAGAAATCCAATTTGCGAGCAATTTAGACGAAGCTTTTTTATCTTTTAAGTAACTTAACGCCTCTTCATAATAGTCAGCAATTATTTTTGCGGAAGTTAAATAATTTGCAGTATACTCCGTTAAACCGTAATCTTTTATAAATCTGGCTTTTCTCGCTCTTGGTAGCTCCGGGATCTCTCTACGTAATCCTTCAATAAAAGAATCTGTCAGTTCAAAAGGAGTTAGACTTGGTTCAGGGAAATACCTATAATCTAAGGCCTCCTCTTTAGAACGCATCGATTTCGTCATCTTTGCTTCCGCTTCCCACAACCTTGTCTCTTGTACAAGTTTGCCACCTGAATTGAGAACTTCTTTTTGTCTTTCAACTTCATAAGCTATCGCATCTCTTACACCAGATAGAGAATTTATGTTTTTAACTTCAACTTTTACTCCATACTCTTTCTGCCCAGCGGGACGTATGCTTACATTAACATCGCAACGCATTTTACCTTTTTCCATACTGCATTCGGAAGTCCCTAAATATTCAACAATATTTTTAAGTTCACTTAAAAATTCAAAAGCCTCCTCCGGAGAACTGAGTTCTGGTTCAGTAACAAGTTCCATTAACCCTATACCAGCTCTATTTAAATCTAAAAGAGAGTAATCAAGTTGTCTTCTACCTATTTCATGCACAAGCTTCCCCGCATCTTCTTCGAGATGGATTCTCGTTATATTTATAACTTTCGCCTCGCCTCTTACGATAATTAAAAGCCTTCCCCTTGAGCATAAAGGCGGATTAAACTGCGTTATTTGATAATTTTTAGGAGAATCAGGATAAAAATATTGTTTTCTAGCAAAATTACTTTCTTTGTTTATGTTAAAACCCAGAGCAAGACCCGTTTTAATTACAGCTTCAACAGCCTTTTTATTTAATATCGGGATCGTTCCGGGTTGAGACGTGCAAACTACGCATGTATTTGAGTTTGGCTTTGAACCAAATTGCGTAGAGCACTCACAGAAAACTTTTGACCTCGTATTAACTTGCATATGAACTTCAAGCCCAATAACAGACTCATAATTAATCATTATTTCAACGCCTCTATTAAAAAAAAATCCCAAAGCTTCTTTTCTTATAAAATTAAAAAGCAGATCAAACTATGGCTCTGGATATTTATTTACATCAAAACCAGAAATTTTCTCAAAAGCATTAGCAACTTGAAAAAGTTTTACATCAGAAAACCTTGATCCCATAAAGTGCATGCCTATTGGCATACCGGAATCTGTAAAACCAGACGGAACAGTAATTCCTGGAAGTCCTGCAAGATTTGCAGCCGTAAGGAAAATACCACATTCTTCTCGAAGGGTCTCGCCAAATTTTACGGGCATTTGCAAAGTTGCGGGAGAAAATATAAAATCACACTTCCTATAAGCACTAGTTATTTGATTTATGAATAAAGTTCTTACTTTCTGAGCCTGATGATAACACCTATGGTAATTCTTAGTACTTAAAACATAAGTACCAAACAGTACTCTCTTCTTAACTTCATATCCAAAAGATTCTCCTCGAGATTTAGAGTACTCTTCATTTAAATTTTTACAATTTCGCGATCTATATCCATAGCGGATTCCGTCAAAAGTTGCAATATTCGCAGAAACTTCAGCACACATAATAACTTTATATAAAGCGAGAACATACTTATAGGATGGAACATCAATTTCTATTATCTCTGCACCTGAAAATTTAAGTTTATTTATAGTTTTATTAAAATTTTCTAAAATTCCAACATCTATTTTATAGTTAAACAGTTGTTTTGGTATGCCTATTTTCATAGTTTTTAGTATTCTGAGGGGGCTATTGTCAATATGGCTAACATAGTTAATTCGCTCAATAGGTTCACAAATAGGATCTCTATAATCCTTGCCCGTTATAACGCTAGCAAGTAATGCACCATCTTTTACATTCTTTGAAAGTGTACCTATCTGATCAAAAGAAGACGCCAAAGCACACATGCCGTACCTACTTATTAGTCCGTAAGAAGGTTTATATCCCACTACCCCACAAAAACTTGCAGGCTGCCTTATTGAATCACCTGTATCAGACCCCAACGCAAAAGGTACCATACCCGCACCAACGGCCGCTGCACTACCTCCAGAAGAGCCACCCGGAATGTACTCAATATTCCAAGGATTTGCCGTTTTTTTATAAACAGATGTTTCTGTGGAACCACCCATCGCAAACTCATCCATATTTGTTCTGCCCAAAAAAATCACACCTGCTTTTTTAAGTTTTTCTATAACAGTAGCATCGTATGGAGAAACGTAATTTTCAAGATGTCTTGAAGCGGAAGTCATACTTTCGCCCTTCATCATAATATTATCTTTTATGCCAACAGGAATACCCTCTAAAAACCCGCACTCCTCGTTGTTTTTCACTCTTTTATCCGAATGCACAGCTTGTTCCAGTGATTCTTCTTCATTTAATTTAAGAAATGCCCCTACCCTTGAATCAGCTTCCTTAACGCGGGCCACACAGGCTTTAACGATATCTAAACTCTTTGTTTTACCTAAATAAATTTTCGTACGCAGATCATCAGCTCTAATTTTTAAAATTTCATCCATACTAAAACCACTTTTTCTTCTTAAAATACACAAGCATGATCACTATAAAAATCAGCATTAAACTCACTGCAAAAAACCATAATCCCCCATCCCCTAAAATAGAATATTCCGGGAACTTTAAATTCATTCCATAATAACCGGATATAACGAGAACTGGCATTACAATTGTAGCTATCACTGTCAAAAACTTCATAACTTCAGTAAGTTTAACCGTAACGCTAGACATATAAACTTCAAGCAAGCTTACAACCATCTGACTTCGTACAACTATAGATTGGTTTATTCTCGCGCAATGCGTATAAACATCACGAAAATACACCAAGTATTCTTTTGAAATTAAATCATCATTTGCTCTTGTAAAGTAAAAATAAGCCGCTTGTTGAGACTCAGCTACTTTCTTTATTGCAAAAATCACCTTTTTAGTATCAAGAATTTTCTCCATATCTTCATTTTCAGGATCTGCAAGAATATCATCCTCCAAATCTTCTATTTTATCGTCAATTTTTTCTAGAATAAACTCATAGCTAGAAACAACCTTATCAAAAATATTATAAAGCAAATTCTCTAAACTCTTCATTTCAACCTGAGGTTTAGCTCTCACTTTTTCAAAAATAGTTTCAAGAAAAAAAAGTTCTTCCGTATGCACGGTCACTAAAAAACTTTTACCTATAAAAACATTCAATTCATAAATACTATCCTCAAACTCTTGAAAATAGTTTGGTTTCAGCTGTACGCCATGCACAGCCCCGAAAACATAATCTACAAAAGCTTCTATTTTGGGATAATACTGAGGAAAAAGGCAGTCTTCAATTGACATCTCATGAAATTTAAATGATTCCGAAAGTAGCAACATCTCTTCATGGCTTAGCTCATGATATTCCAAATGAATATCAACCCACATAATATCCGGACTTTTCTTATAGTTCTCTAAAACATTTAAAGCACCATAACCTGTGGTAACTAAACCATTCATTGAATAAATTGCTTTCATCATAACAAAAACCCATTCATATACTCTTCCTACTTATCACTCTCACAAACAGTACAAAAACAACCTTTAGTCATGCTAACACACATTGCCTTTACGACATTTAAAACGTTACCAATAGATGCTATTTTAATCAGGTAATAACTTTTTTAACTCTATAAAAAGTCTCCTCTTTTTCAGACGAAGAATTTAGCATCATATCAATAACTTCTTTTGGACACGGTTTCACAACATCTTCTCTCCAGACATTTCTAAGTTCAGTAACATGGGTTGTCGGTCTTAAGCCAGTTATATTTGGTTCTTGCAAAATTTCAACATAATCAAACATATTATTTATATCTTTAAGATACCTTTCTTTTTCGCTTTCCTTAATCTCTATTCTCGCTAGGAAAGCCATAGTCTCGAGTTCTTCTCCCAACATAAATCACTCCTTAATTTTCAGAATTAAACCAGTCCCTGAGATTCTACAAAAATCAAAAAATTTTAACAATAACACATTTAAACACATTTAAAAATACAATCTGATTTTATGATCAAAAAACCGCGTCAGCTCTTCTCTAATTGCCTCACAAAACATGATCGTACTTTTAAAAGAAATTCAGTAGCAGTTTTAGATAAATAATCAGGGTAAGTCCACGGAAGTCTAACAAATCCTCCTCTCCTGTTATATATCATCGTAACTTCAGCGTATATTCCGCTGGAAATATAAATCCTGTGGCTATAATTTTTTGTTGTGGCAAGAATAACATTAGCCAAACCTATGTATCCAGGATCAATATTTATTCGCCTTTTACCATCTAAAGTAAAATTGTTTTCAATAAAATTCGTAGAAATCTTCATCTCGGCAAGCCTATCTACGGAAATCAATTTTCTAAAGGAAATCCAAAAACGTTTTAGACCATTACCCATTTCAGAATTATAATAATTTGAAAAATTAAAAGTTATAACATCACTTATCAAATCAATTTTACCTAATTTCTCTTCAAGTACTGCAAAAGACCTCTGTTTTACCTCTTCCCCGCAGTAAATTACACCACAAAATAATTTTGCTTTTCCAGGAGTACCTACAACACCCATATTGCCTCTTAAGATAAATTTTTCAATAGTAACATATCTGATTTAGTTTTCACTTTTCTAAATAAAACCATACTACGTAATTATCTCTATTATTCTTTATTTTTCTGGTCCTTTATTATTTTTTTCTTTTACTCGTGCTATAAAATCCTCTATCGATTTTTATTATTGAATCTCCACTTCATTTAATTACTTTCGCGACAAATATTTATTTTTATCACAACACACAACAGCTGAATAACATTGGGCCGCCGTACACACATATAACAAGGGTGCAACTCCTTTCACTTCTCACATATCCCCACTTTATAGCTTTTATTACAACATAAACACAGTATCTATTTTTTTAAATATTTATGTATACTTAACCTTCCAATCTATTTTATAATATCACAATGCGGCAGTGTTAATAATAGAACCGCCAACCGGTTTTGTGCATTGTTCATAACCGCGACGATTATATAAAATCCTATAATTTAAAAAGAGGTTTTTTATGAAAAAAGAGATTCTTGCATCAATTTTTATGATAGTTTTCTCAATAAATGCCTACTGCGCAAAAAATTTTGTTAAAAAACGATTATATTGTAGTGTTTTAAGAAAAACCGCCTGGAATGGCAGCAGTATTACATGTTAACTTCATAAAAACCACGCCTAAATCTAAAGAAGCAGAAAAAATAATAAAGCAACAAAATTAAAAGTATAAAAATATCATCGACTCCGCCTAGTATACGAGAAATGCACATCTTGGAAATCACGTAAAAATCAAGTTTAAAAAAGATCTAACCGCTTATACATGGGCTTAAAACAAAAAAACCCAAAAAAATAAGTTCACAATAAAACTCAAAAAAAACAACCTAACTAATGCATAACATTTTTTTGGAGTTACTATTTGCGTTGTCAAATTCACCCCCCCCCAACACAAATCTTATACGACAATGCATCATTCGTCCAAATTATTAAGTCGAATCAATATTTATATCGAAATTTTTTAAAACTCATTCATCTCTCATAGCACAAAACTCACCGCACATTGTACAGACATTTTCTAGCTTTGGCATGAGCTTCTTTCTTTCATTTTCAAATTTTACAGGATCTATACAAAATTCTTTTTGCTTTTCCCAATTCCCAGCTTTACGCCACTTAGACATTTCAGTATCTTGCACCCTTGCAGTCTTGACTCCTTTAACAATATCGGCAGCATGCCCAGCAATTCTAGCTGACATTACACCCTCATAAACATCATGAGTATCAGGAAGTCTTAAATGCTCTGCAGGTGTAACATAACAAATAAAATCAACTCCGTATGACGCCGCTAAGGCACCACCTATTGCTGAAGTTATATGATCATATCCTGGAGCTATGTCGGTAACCAACGGACCTAAGAAATAAAGCGGAGCTTCATAACCTAACCTATTTGCAAGAATTACATTTGCTTCAATTTGGTTCAGTGGGACATGACCAGGACCTTCTATCATGGACTGAACCCCAGCTCCTCTAGCTCTTAAAACAAGTTCACCTAAAACTGATAGTTCTGCAAGTTGTACTCCATCTGATGAGTCAAAAATAGATCCCGGTCTAAAACCATCACCTAGACTTAATGTGACATCATATTTTTTTGCTATTTTTAAAAGTCTGTCATACTGTTCAAATAGCGGATTCTCTTTACCAGTCGCATTTATGCATTTAACCAAAAAAGACCCTCCTCTACTTACGACACCTACAAGCCTTCTTTGTCGGTTTAATATTTCTACGTTAGCTCTATTAATTCCACAGTGAACAGTAATAAAATCTACGCCTTGCTGCACCTGTTCTTCTATAACATCAAATAACAACTCGCTATCAATTTCAGATATTTTCTTTCCTTTTGCAATTGTTCTACAAGCAGCTTCATAAATAGGTACCGTACCTACTTGTACCGGAGAAGCTTCAAGAATTTCTTTTCTTATTTCCGTCAAATTTCCACCTGCGGATAGATCCATAACAGCATCAGCACCGGCTTTGATCGCCACATCAAGCTTTGCAAGCTCTTCTTTAACATTAATATGATCTGGCGAAGTACCGATATTAGCGTTGATTTTAGTCTTTAATCCTTTTCCAATAGCCACTATTCTTTTTAGTTTTCTAGTTATGTTCTTGGGTATAACAATAGTACCACTAGCAACACCATTTCTCACAAACTCTTCACTTAAATTTTCAGACTGCGCAACATTCTTTATTAAGTCATTAAATTTTTTGTCCCGAGCGTCTTGCATTAATGCCATTGCATACTCCCGCATCTTTATATTTATTCAAGCGAACTTAAAAATTTCTATTTTACTAACATAATCATAGAGTATTAACACTTCTCTAGGAGGAGAAAAAAACAAACTTATATTTCAAATAAACTTCTTTTTCTAAATCATAAACCTCATACCTTTGCTCTTTGAGGTTCGCAGATACCTCAGGAAGAAAAGTTTTAGAATATTCTTCTAAAACTCTTAAAGATTCTTGTACACGTTTAAAATTTGCAACTACTAAATCCGGCAACTCCCTTCTAAATGTCTCAGGTACTTTCCTGCCAGAATCTACAAAGGTATTCCTTTTTTTTATGAGATCCTTGTATATATTCCTTAAAATTCCATCGACATTATGACGGATTCCACGAATTTTTTTATAAAGAATTTCATCATTTAAAACAAAACGTAAACTATCCTCAACAACTCTCAAACCTTCACGACAACGATTCAAATTTGCATCTATTATTCTCAAAACACCCTCTTGCCCAAAAACAGCGTTTAATCTCTGAGAAAGGCGTCGAGAATTCAGCTTACTATGCTTTGATTTTAAAATCTTAACGTTAGTTTCGGAATTAAAATCTTTATTCATATCACTATAAAACGCCAAGCGAAAAGTGAAAGAAATTTATCTGCCACAACTTCTCTATTTAGAGCCATAACGTTCTATTATTAAATCTATCAAACCCGTAGTCGATTTTCCTTTTAAAAAAGGAAGTCTGTAAACTTCTCTCACATACTCTTTTCCAATTATTCCAGACAATTTATAATCCCCACCTTTTACTAAAACATCTGGACGCAATTCACTTAAAATTTCTTTTGGCGTTTCTTCATCAAATATAACAACATAATCCACAAATCTTAAAGAAAGAACTAACTCCGCCCTGTCTTTTTCGCCAGTCAAAGGTCTTTTTGAGCCCTTAACATGACTTAAAGAGCTGTCCGAATTTATAGCAACCACTAAAACATCACCAAAATTTTTCGCTCTTTTAAAAAGACTCACATGACCCAGATGAAGTAAGTCAAAACACCCATTTGTAAAAACTACCTTTTTACCATCTTTTTGAAATTTCTCAATTTCTATCCGAAGTTCTTTTCTACTTAAAATTCTATTTTGAGTTTCTAAGCATTTCATGCTTTCTTAATTTTAAAATTCTCATGCATTATGACACCACACAAAATATAAAAATTACAATACCTCACTTCCACCTTAAAACTGGATTCCTGGCCGCTTCAACCTCATTCAATCTTCCAACAGCTGTATTAACAGGAGCATCTTTTAATTTCTGAGGCTCTGATGATGCCTCGTCAAGAATAATTTTAGTAAGAACATCTACAAATGAGTCTAAGGTTTCTTTCGACTCTGTTTCCGTAGGTTCTATCATAATTGCTTCTTCAACAATCAAAGGAAAATACACAGTAGGAGCGTAGTAACCACAATCTAAAAGTCTCTTCGCAACATCCAGAGTTTTTATAGCACTCTTAAACGAAGCTTTTGGCGCCAGAACAAATTCATGCATACACCTGTTTCCAGCAGGCACATTAATTTTATCTTTAAATCTTGCAAGCATATAGTTGGCATTCAAAACAGCCTGCTCAGAAGCATTTTTTAAACCCTTTGCACCCAGTGACTTTATATACACGTACGCTTTCAATAGCACTGGGAAATTCCCAAAAAATGCCTTAAGTTTTCCTATACTTTTCGGTTTTTCATAATTTAAAACAAATTCGTTCCCCGCAATTTCTATCTTGGGTACAGGTAGAAAAGGGTCTAAAAACGCCTTAACACCAACAGGGCCAGAACCAGGTCCGCCACCGCCGTGGGGTGTTGAAAAAGTTTTATGAAGATTTACATGCATAATATCAAATCCCATATCACCAGGTCTTACCACACCCATAATGGCATTCAAATTTGCACCATCATAATATAAAAGACTGCCATTCTCATGCACCACTTTTGATATTTCGTGTATATTTCTTTCAAATGTTCCCAAAGTATTCGGAACAGTAAGCATAATTGCCGCAATTTCAGGAGTCAAGATTTCTTTTAGTTTCTCAGGCAGTACACTGCCATCTGGCTCAGACTTAAGAGAAACAATATCAAAACCTGCGAGAGTAGCAGATGCCGGATTCGTTCCATGGGCAGAATCAGGTACAATTACCTTAGTTCTTTTTTGCTTTATTGACTTAAAATATTTGGCAATAATTAAAAGACTTGCAAATTCTCCATGAGCTCCTGCCGCCTGTTGAAGAGAGAAATAATCCATTCCAGAAATTTCACATAAATCTTTCTCAAGGTTATACATTATCTCTAAAACACCCTGAATAGTTTTTGAGTTCTGATACGGATGCAAGTTAGTAAAATTATTGAATTTTGCGATACGTTCACTTACAAGAAGATTATGTTTCATTGTGCATGACCCAAGAGGATAAAAAGTCGTACTCAAAGCATAGTTTTTTCTTGAAAGGTTTGTAAAATGCCTCAATAGATCACTTTCTGTAACATTTGGCAAGCCCAAATCCAAATTCCTTTTTAAATTTTCAGGAATTTGAGCGTTAATTTCAATATCAGAATCCAAACTATACGCTGGACAATACCCCACAGGCAACTCATTTAACAATCTCCCCATATAAAAATTCCTTGAATATATTTTAGTAATTCTAACCAGTAATAATTACAGAAGTCTTCATTCTATCATGTTGCCACTTATTTATCATATTTTAGAAAGTATTTCTGTTAACTTGTCAATTTCACATTTTGTTCTTTGTTCTGTTACGCAAAACAAAAGACAATTTTTAAAGCTCATTCGCATCCTTAATAAATTTAAGGAAACAGGAATGCAATCAAGAACGTTATAATGGTTTGACAAGTCTAAAGGACCAAGAATGTCATTTTCAAGCAAAACCTCATTTATTTTATTTATATCTTTCTCCGTTTCTATTACAAATTCATTAAAAAAAACTCTATCTTTCCCAAATTTTGATCTAAAACCTTTTAAAGATTTTATCCTATCAAAAGCATATCTCGCTTTAGATACATTAATTTCAGCTAGTTTTTTAAAACCATAATTTCCCCAGCCAGATAAAAAAACGCAACCTGCTAGCGCATTTAAAGACGCATTGGTACATATGTTTGACGTCGCTTTTTCTCTTCTTATGTGCTGCTCTCGCGACTGTAAAGTTAATACGAACCCCCTGTTGCCACGTTTATCAAATGTTTGACCAACAATTCTTCCGGGCATCTTCCATTCTAAAGCTTTTTTTACAGCCATAAACCCAAATGTTGCTCCACCAACATTCATGGAAGAACCTAAAACCTGTCCCTCTCCTACAGCAATATCAGCGTTATATTCGCCAGGGGCTTTAAAAATACCCAGAGACAAAGGATTTACTACCGCAACAAATAAAGAGTTCTTATTTCTTGTAACAACAGACATAACTTGCATATCTTCAACAACCCCAAAATAATTTGGAGATTGCATTATAACAGCAGCCGTATTTTCATCAAGATTGGCATCTAGAGTTTCCTTTTCTATCGTTCCGTTAAAAGAAGAAACGTCTAAAAAAACAAGCTTTGCTTTACTCTCTAAATACGTTTTTACAACTTTTATATACTCTGGATGTAAAGCTGACGAAATCAATATTTTATCTTTTCTATTCACTCTCAAAGCAAGCAAGGCAGCTTCTGCTATCGCTGTCGCACCATCATAGAGTGAGGCATTAGATGTATCCAAACCTGTTAAAGCACATATCAAACTTTGATATTCAAAAACCGTTTGAAGAGTACCTTGGCTCGCCTCAGCCTGATAGGGTGTATACGCCGTCCAAAACTCCGACCTCCCCGTAATCTCACCTACCAAAGACGGTATAAAATGATCGTAAACTCCCGCTCCTCTGAAAGATCTGAGAACTCTATTTTTCGAAGCAATGTCTGAGAAACAATTTAAAAGCTCCTGCTCTGTTTTGCCACCAGAAATATTCAACTCTTTTGCTCTTAAATCCTTAGGAACTACATCAAATAACTCGCTTACATCATTAACTCCTATCGTTTTAATCATCTCTTTTTTGTCTTTTTGATTTTGCGATGTATAATTCATGTTAACTATCTCTATTAAATCAATTTTTTATAATCACCTGCGCCAAGCAAACTTTCAACTTCCTTTTCATCATCAAACTCAACTACGAATAAATAACCGCCTTCATAGGGTGACTCATTCACATTTTCTGGACTTTCAAGAATACTGTCATTTGTACCTACAATTTTACCACTCACAGGAGTATAAATATCAAAAGCGGATTTTACAGATTCTATTATAGCAACAGGCTGCCCTTTCTTTACCTGCTTGCCTATTTCAGGAAGTTCTATGTGCACAATGTCTGTAATTTCATGCTGTGCAAAATCAGTTATACCTACCTTAGCTATACTACCATCAATTTTTACCCACTCGTGAGTTTTCGTATACTTTAAATTACCTGGAATATCCACCTTATGCTAACTCCTTTAAAAATCCTTTTTATTTCATAAACACAGCAACTTTATACTTTTGTACCTACAGCTCCACCTAAAACAACCGAAACACTAAATACGATCTCATTATTTAAGAGCTATCTTGACTTTATCCTCAAGATTTTCTCCCACGCGCGCCCTTTTTTCTACGTCTTTCCGAAAAGCACAAAACACCTGCGACACTATAACACAGCCATCCAAAAAACTTTCTGTAGTATAAATATACATGATATTCTGTATTTTTAAAATTTTAATTTATTTTATATATATCACTAAGTCTATTCCGGGCTTTCATTGCCTCTTGCGTGTTAGAAAATTCAACTGCTACTTTGTTAAAAACTCTGATTGCATCACTTTTAGAACCGGAAAGAAAATAATATTCCGCCAAATTTAGATAAATATCTTTAACAAGGAAATGATCCGGATATTTTTTTATAAATTCGACTGATGCAAGGATAGCCTTAGAATAATCTTTTTTAGAATCATATACGTAAATAATTCTTGAGCCTGCAAGTGGTTTTATAGCTCCGGGCTTCCCGTTATTTAAGGTTTCTTTCAAAACACTTAATGCCTCATCATATTTGCACATTTCAGTGAGCACATCCGCTTTAATAACTCTTGCCTGATACGCCGACGGAGTCTTTGGGAACCGAGATATAATCCCATCTATAAGAATGAATCCATTTCTGACATCGCCACGAGCGAAAAACGCATAAGCTTCCGATAACTTATCGGAAGCTATTTTATTATTTTCGTTAAACTTAAAACAAGCAAACGCCACCCCAAAAGTTAATATAGTAGTTAAAACCACAATTATAAAAACTCTTATTTTATTCCCTAAGTCAAACATAACTCTTAAAATTATCCCCAACAGTAGATTTTTTCTGAGCTGTCAAGTTCGACAACATTAATGATATACTTTTCTTACTTAGCAGCAACCACCGTTAACTATTTCCAACGCATTGTTTTGCATTACGTCATAATAATAAATCGGCAATCCCGACTCTGATAAAACCCGAGCTATAAGTTTTTTCGTTAAAAGATCTCCCGGATTATGAGTATCGGTATCTAAAACAAGCTTAGCTTTTTTCTTAAGCGCAACTTCCGCAACTTCTTTGTTAGTAACCCCATGTCCCTTTCTTGTGGTAATTTCCACTTTAACATTATTCTTAGCGGCAGCCTCGGCTTCTTTTTCAGATAAATGCCCAGGATGAGCCAATATATCTACGTGAGCTTCAACAGCACACATATTCGTTCCAGGTGGCACAACCTCCGAAACAGTCTCACCGTGAACAACAATAACCTTGGCACCCAACCCCCTACACTCCTCCGCCACACACTTTATAAGATTTGGAGGAATATAAGTAAGCTCCGCTCCAGGCAAAACCAAAACACCATAACTCTCCGTTAATATTTTCGTAGCTTTGACTATGTTTGAAACAACAAACCCCATATTGGAATAGTCAACATGATCTGTAAGAGCGATCGCACTATAGCCGGCAATTTTAGCCCTGTAAACAAGCTCGAAAGGGCTTAAAACTCCATCCGAAAAGAAAGTATGCGTATGCAAATCTATCATATATAAACCTTCGCTCATCCTAACAAAAACCTTAACTAAAAGTCAACTTAAACCTTCTATATATACTCTACCCGCATGAGACGCACCAATATGAATATTTTTCTAATATTATTTTATTCTATCACATAAGGCTAACGCCGAACTAATAACTTTTTACTATTTTTTAAAAGTCGCGCACTTATTCGTGGACTATTAACGTAAGAAGATTCACTACAGTTTCATTCTGCCTATATAGGTACCCATGTCTATTATCGCCCCAAAATTTTACATCCGAGATTTACCAGACATTTAACAACTTTTCGATTTTTTAAGCCTGTGATATCCCCGGCGACCTTCACTTTATATTATTTTTTTGTCATATCCTTCATTACATTTGTTACACAACTAAAAATACCAAGTTGAATTGACGAATAAAACCAGTTATCCTTCTCACACTCGTTCTCATAAATAACACACTCCCCCCCTTCACTATCAACAAACTTGGGATCACCGATAGAATTCATTTTCATTTATTGCTTACTGATACCAACAAAAGACAAGCCCAATCAAAAATGGACAATCACGCCGCCCATATTAAATACTGCTCCTCAACACCTAGCAACCTCAAACCCGAGGCGAGAGGTAACATTTTACGCTCCGAAAAGTCATCCTGTGAATAGAGCATGCTCCGTATTTCTTTAAAATTTCTATGTGTTTTTTAGTTCCATACCCCTTATGTTTTTCAAAATCATAAACAGGAAAAAGTTTGGAATATTCAAACATAATCCTATCTCTAGAAACCTTAGCAAGTATTGAGGCCGCGGCAACACTTGCACTCTTCGAATCTCCACCAACAACAGCCTTTTGATCACAAAACAAACCTGGCATTTTGCGATTTCCATCCACAAGACATAAATCAGGCTTTACTCCCAATTTAGCCACAGCATAGCACATAGCGAGAAACGTCGCTTGTAAAATATTCACTTTGTCAATAATTCTATTATCTACAACTTCAACGGCATAAAACAGAGCTTTTCTCTTTATTAATTCAAAAAGAATTTTTCTTTTTTTTTCTGATAACTGCTTTGAATCGTTCAAGTTAGGAATCAGCAAACCTCTAGGCAATACTGCCGCCGCCGCTGTTACTGGTCCCGCTAAAGATCCTCGTCCTGACTCATCAACTCCTGCAATTAAACCTACACTTTTATTGAGAAATTTTTTATCAAAAGAAAACAGATTCATTAGCTTCGCGTAAAAATCAATTTGCAGTAGCTATAAAACTTTGAGAAGTAAATTTTTTTTCAGAACTCTTTTTTGAAGAATATTCAGATATTCTTGCCGCTTTTCCCGAAAGATTTCTCAAGTAGTAAAGTTTAGCTCTACGCACCTTACCGCGCTTTACAACCTCAATTTTACTTATACGCGGGGAGTGAATAGGAAATATTCGTTCAACTCCGACGCCAAAAGAAATCTTTCTCACCGTAAAAGTCTCAGAAAGCCCGCCACCTCTGATACGTATGACTGTGCCTTCAAAAATCTGCACCCTCTCGCCCCCAGATTCAATAACTTTAAAATATACCTTTATTTGATCGCCCGACTTAAAACTAACCCCTAAATCTCTTTTATACAACGCTTGCACCTGCTCTAACAACGACATTTTATTACCACCACCTTTTATACAAAGTAAACGAAAAAAGAAAACCAGAAGGTACAAGAAAAGTAAGCCAAAAACAGCATTTTTACCCATTTTTACAACGTAAAAACTGAAACCCCATCTCTCATCTTACTTTTTCAATAAGTCAGGACGGCGCTCTTTCGTTCTTCTATACGCTTCTTTCTCGCACCATTCATAAATTTTTTTATGATTCCCAGATAGAAGAACTTCTGGAACTTTATGCCCCCTAAACACTGCAGGCCTTGTATAATGCGGACAATCTAGCAACCCCTTATAAAATGAATCATTTTCTATTGAATCCCTCTCCTTAACAACCCCGGGAAGCATTCTCACGACGACGTCAGTCAAAACCATTGCGGGAATCTCACCGCCTGTAAGAACATAGTCACCTATAGATATCTCTCCGTCTATATAATTCACAATGCGCTCATCAATACCTTCATAATGACCACATATAATAACCAAATGCTCAAGCTTCGCAAGATTTTTTATAATCTCGTTGTCAAGGGTTTTGCCCTGAGGAGACATATAGACAACATACGGCCTCCTATAAACACTACTTCCTTTGTAAAAGCTACTCTTTCCCCTGACCCCTACACTTCTCATAGCATAGTACAACGGTTCCGGTTTAATTACCATACCAACACCACCACCAAAAGGCCTGTCATCAACTTTTTTATGTTTATCTTTAGAAAAAGACCTTATGTCAACAATGCCAATCTTAAGAATCTTTCCACGTGACGCTTTACTTATTAAACTTTCCGCAAAAGGTCCTTCAAACATTCTTGGGAATATAGTGAGAATATCAATCTTCATACACAACAAGGCACGTACCGTAATACTCAAGGATATCATTCACAGACTTTACGCGACCATAATAAGCGTCTTCATATTCTCTTGGCAAAACAACAAAAATCTTTTTTCTTAATACATTTACCTCCCTTACTACACTCCTCAAAGCAGGAATTAAAATTGCTTCATTGCAACGCCTTACAACCCATACATCGCTACTTCCAGCTAACATAATATCGGAAAGAACCCCTATCCGCTTCCCACTCTGATCAAAGATCTCAAATCCTACAACATCAGCAGCACTCGATATCTTCAGTTTTATATCGTCTCTTTTAGACTTCATTTTATATTTTATTCTACAACTTCAACAGTTGCTCTTTTATCAAGTTTTGCAGAGGCCGAATTCACAATAATCCTTATTGCTTTTATAATTCTGCCCTCCTTGCCGATGATTTTCCCTTTATCTCCATCAGCGACTTTCAATTCCACAACAGCGGTTTTCTCGCCAACAACTTCTCTCACTTCTATTTTATCCGGATTATCAACCAAAGCCTTAGCAATCAAAAGCACCAATTCCTTCATAAATAAGCCCCTCCGTAATCTCCGTGATTATACGCAAATCTAGTTATTTACAGTCTTCGTTTACTTGATTCTTTTTTATCAATACAGCAACTGTCCCAGAAGCTTTCGCTCCAGTCTTTAGCCAATATTTTACCCTTCCTGCATCAACGTTGAATTTATTATCTTCAGACATAGGGTCGTACTGACCAAGAACCTCAATAGGCTTCCCATCTCTCTTTACTCTCCGATCGATAGCCACAACCCTATAATAAGGCCTCTTCGGTTTGCCTTTTCTTTGCAGCCGTAATCTCACCGTCATCACAAAATACCCCCATAAAACTCAAACACTCTTCACAGTCCATACAACCAATCCCTACATACAGCCTGAGATTGTAATAAATGCGTTCCTATTTGTCAATATTCACATATTCCACGAAACATAATTAAAACATGGTCCAGCAACATTTAACGAGAACCTGCATAAATTTATTTTATTATGAATTTTTGTTACAACGAACGACCCTTTCTTCTGTTTTTACATTTATGATAAACATGATAAAAAATATGATAAAAAAATTTAATCTAGCAAAAAACCTAAACTCTTACTAACCCGCGCTGGGGGGGGGGATATCTTCTAAAATTAAAAATAACATTATTTCTCTACGGATCCGGACTGCCATCTACGCTAGAGTTTCAAAAATACCACTATGAAGAACAAGGTCTAAATTTTTTCAGCACATAAAATTATGATTACTTCAAATTCAGCCTACTGCATTTATTTTAAGTGAAAAAAAACAGACTAATTCTCTATATGTAGTATAACATAGCACAGTACAGAACAGCATTACAGTAAATCCTTCTTGCTAAATTTTCCATTATCACACTTCTTACAAAAAAAACATCTACACACAGTCTTAAGAAAAATCACTGCGTATAAAAACGGTCCTGTCCTGTCACACGACAAAATCGTGAAAACAAGCCATAATACAATTTCCTACAAAATGACTTTATTTCTTCAGGCTCACCATGTATATCATCATGGGTTTTATCAGGGTTTTGCGCCGTAGATAGAAGGATACATAATCTTAAAACCTTCAAATTACTATGACCCTCCTCTCTTGCCCATTAAGCAGATAAAGCAATAACACTATCCCTCCAAACTATTATTTGAATAACTCAGATTTATTGAGAAATACATCTTAGATTTATATAACACCCTATCTCAATAGTATTACAAAAATCATACTGTTTTTCATGCTCGTTTTTATTTATGGAAAAGAATTTTTTAAGTTCTTTATAGTTAAAAAACTTCTTAACTTTTTTATAACTATTTTTCCATTTATTAAATTTGACATTATTAATATTTTTTATATCCATTACTTAATTTTAAAATTGCAATATAAGCAATAAGATCTTCCTTACTATCAAGTCTGTGACGTCAAAAATATTATGTTGTTCTGTACCAAATATTTTTTCAGCAAAAAATTTTCTTTAAGTATCTTTTTCATTAAACTCAAACTTTATCATGTTCAACATTTTCAACAATCTCTCTTGCTACACACATTCGCAAACCTACAAGCCACCTCATTTAATGCATAAATCTCAGGTTTTTACGTTTTTTCGTATACTAAGACTTATAAAAACCATGGGCACTAAAAAATAACGAAAACAATATATATCTTTTAACACATCTCTGGCCTTCATTCTTTGATAAAATCTTATACGTTTGTAAAATTTACCAAGTCAAAAAAAAGTTTGAAAGAGTTTTTTAAGAAATCATAAAATATTTATAGAAAAAAGAAAATATGATGATTCAAAAATTATACAACCTGATTAAAAAGATATGCGGAGAGAGAGGGATTCGAACCCCCGATAGAGTTTCCCCTATAACAGTTTTCAAGACTATCGCCTTAAACCACTCGGCCATCTCTCCATTACATTTGCAGATTTACACATACCAGGTTTTACAACATTACTATTCTTTATTAATCTTTAATCAAACTAAAAACAATAAATAACATTTAGCTATATTTTTAGAAACTAAATCCTATTCCACTTCAGGCGATAAACGCGATACGATACTATAAGAAACACTTTAAATTATGGCAGAATTTTATAACACGTTAACACAGAAATCATAAAGACGAAAACGATCTATATCACATTTTGGACTTGGTGCTTCGGATCTTATTTCTGTCTTTAAAGCTATTATCAATTGACATCAAAACAATAGCCACTTTGTTCCCGCAAAACCCAAAAAGTCCCTTTGAGCCCTCGCTTACTAATAACACATAACATAACAAAGCCTAACATAAAATAGATTCATACATAGTGATCTCTTGAATTTTCGCAGTATTTAATGAGTCAGTAAATACGTTTTGCACGTATACGAATTGCACTTTTTTTCATTATAAAGTACTGTTCTATTGTTGAGATCACACTACTAGTAAGCCAATATATAACAAGACCTGACGGAAAAGACCAAAACATAAAAGTAAACACTGTAGGCATTATATACATCATTTTTTTCTGTGTAGAATCTGAAGTGGCAGTCGTCATTCTTTGCTGAAAAAACATTCCTACACCCATTATCAAAGGAAGAAGATTAAAGTTAAAAGAACCTATACGCATAAATTGATCTGCAGCGGACAGATCTTTTATCCAAAGAACCCAACCCTCGTTTCTTAACTCATAAACATTTCTTAGCATTGTAAAAAACGCCCAAAAAATAGGAAGCTGCAAAAGCATAGGCAGGCATCCTCCCAAAGGATTAACTTTTTGCGACCTATACACATTCAACATTTCAGCTTGAAGTCTCTGCGGATTATCTTTGTATTTTAGTTGAATATCTTTTACTATAGGTTGAATATTTTTCATTGCCGCAGCAGATTTAAGACTCTTCAAGGTTAGCGGTAAAACTAAAACTTGTATAAAAGCGGTAAGCATTATAATGGCCCAGCCGTAATTGTTAGTAAGCTTATGAAAAAATGCTAGAACTGAAAAGGCAGCTTTCCCCAAAAACCCAAAGAAACCAAAATCTACAGTTTTTTCAAGACCCAAATTGTAAGCTTTTAAATACCTATAAATTTTAGGCCCTAAATAGAAATTAATGGAATAATCTTTTTTGTTGATGTCCTTAGGAACTATAGCCGTAAAAGTAAGAGAATAAGGATGTTTTTTATCTATTCTAGACGATATAATTTTATCAAAATCCGCAAAATTTGTAGGCATAAACGCAGCCAGAAAATATTTATTATCCACAGCTACCCATTTGTACAAAGCAGCAGATTTAGATACGTTTTTAAATTTTTCGATTTTTTTTGGGATCGCTGCGGTAGAAGCTGAAATCTTCGTCAATAAAATATTTTCCTTCATCTCATTAGCATCGGCACCGAGACCAGGACCCCATTTAAAAACTATCTCATGGAAATACGTCTCAGGAGTCTTCTCTATAGAAATACTTAAATTGTGCATATAAAAGTCAGAAAAGCTATATGTTTTTGTGATTTTCCACCCATCCACAGAAATATATTCAAAAACCACTTTTTTATTAGATTTTGAAACTATTTTATAAATTTCGTCTGGAAAATTCGCCATAACAGGTGCGGATTCTGGAAATACCAAGTCTATCACTTGTCCGTTTTTTTCTTTAATAGACCAACTCATAATTGCAGCACCTTTATTTGTCAAAACCGCCTTATATTTCTCAGTATCAATGCTTACATTTTCTTCTATACATTTATCAACATTTTTAACTTCAAGTACACCACTGTTTGAGACAGCAGTATCACTTTGAGTTTTCATCGCCTGTTCGGGAAGATGCTGATGATAACGTGGAGCAATAAGAAAATACCAGCTTAAAACCGTAAAAAGCGACAAAACTATGAACAAAATAGAATTTCTTTGCATTTAGCTTCCCTATGACATTAATTTTTTTTCTCGGGTAAAGGAATAACGGGGTCAAAGCCAGCCTTACAAAACGGATTACAACGGATAATCCTTTTAAAAGCCAAAAATAAACCTTTAAAAAGACCATAAATCTCTATCGCTTGATAGGCATAGGTGGAACAGCTAGGTAGGAAACGACATCTATACGGAGCTAGTCTAGACACAAACTTATAGCATTTGATCAAAAAAAGCGCCGCTGTTTTCACATACTACTCCGGACCTATGCAAAACCCGGAATCTTTAAGCAAGCCCAAAACATTTCTTTTTAGACTACTATAATCCAACAATGCAGTTACCACTTTAGAAACAAAAACCAAATCCAACCCCGGCTTCAGAAAGTGCCTATTAAGTCTAAAAATTTCCCTCAATCTTCTTTTTGTTCTGTTTCTTACCACCGCCTTTCCTACTCTTCTTGGTGTAACAAGTCCTAGCCTTATCGTGGTAAGCTCATCATTCCTTTTATAAACTAAAATTTTTATACTTTTATTTTCAAGTTTCAAACCGTTTTTAAAAACTCTATCAAAATCTTCTTGTATATGCAGTCTCTCAAAATACGTGAAAGAAAACCTTTTTCTCGATAATATTTTTTTTATAAACTACCAGCCTCACAACGATCTTCGCACATCCTTACCTAAATAAACTAACCCTATGCACTTATAACCTTACGACCTTTTCTTCTACGCGCGCTTAAAATTTTTCTACCACTAGCCGTTGCCATTCTAGCCATGAAACCTATCTTTTTTTTTCTTCTATCCTTATTCGGCTGAAATGTTCTTTTCATTTATACAATATCCTTTTACCACTACCGCGTTTTATATCACACACCGCATTCTACTAAAATCTCGATTTGGTGTCAAAGTAGTTGTCTCTATAAATTAAAACAATTGTACATCATAAATGAAGGAAATTAATTTTATTAAGTACATCACACTTATTTGTTTGTACAATTTTTCAGATTTTTCTCTCAGTGCTAGCAAGTCACTGTATAACTTTCATTGTTTTTCATGATATTTACTTCGTGTTTCAAAGCTATTTATCGTCTTCTATTTTTACATGAATATAGACGAACAATGGCATATAATATAAACCATTTATGGTTTATATTATATTTTAACTACTCTGTGATATTCAAAAATTGCTTTTTACTTTAATTTAAACAAGGGTTATATCCTTACGACTAATAACAAATTGATTTTTCCAGCTTTAAGAGTTAAAAGGCACGCGAAAACTTCTATATATAATCTTTTTGTTTCTGTTTAACAAATAATTTCACACCGTTAATATCTAAAATACATGGAATTTTAATGTTGCGTCAATACGAAAATGGAATACAAATTTCTAAGTACCTCTATTTTAACACCAATGATTGATTTAAAGGAGAAATTACAATCATGAGCTCTCTCTATAGTTTCAACAGAGATTCATTTTTATTAAGATGGATGGAGCTGATTTTTTTTATCACTGCTGGGTTCAGTTATATGGTTTGAGTGGAGCATATGATTGTTTCATTACCGTGTAGGAGAACTCGGAGAAGCAGCCTTTCTTGCGTAATCATTTAAAATAAGTGCTAAAGGATCTAACTTCGACGGGTATCGGGCCAACAACAAGTTATCAAAAATCCCTAAATACCCCCTATAAAAGCAAGGAACAGTAAAATTTGACGTTTATATTCATACATTTTCTTCTCTCATAAAAGAAATCTTTAATCTAAAGATTTTTCAGCAAGTGCGCCTGTTCGAGAAGTTTTTACCTTTTCTGTATATTTTTTATATACAGGAATCGCTACAATGCTTAACGTACTTACTACAGCAATTACTATTATAAGTTCTATTAATGCAAACCTTTTTGATTTCATTACAAATTCCCCTAATCTAAATCTACTCTTTTTTTGGAAAGTCCAAATCCTTTATGCAGCTCTTCAACTGCCTTTAATACATCAGACTCACTTATAATACAAGATATTTTAATCTCACTTATGGAAACCATATTAACATCTATGCCGCTTTTATGCAATATTTTAAACATCTTTGCAGCTACAACACTATGACTTTTTACGCCTACTCCTATAATTGAAATCTTTGCAATATGTTCGTTACAAGAAACCGAAGCTTTAAAATCTAGAGTCATTTTATCAAGCTCTTCCTGTGTTTTCTTCATATCACTTCTATTCACAATGAAAGAAATAGTATTACTTTTATTTAAAACAGACTGGTCAAGCATATCTATATTTATGCCAACTTCTGAACATCTACTAAAAATTTCCGTAACAATACCAGAAGCATCAAACACAGATATTGTAAATTTAACTTGACTCTTATCAAACGATATTCCTGAGAGTAAAAAGGATTCCATTTTCTTCTCCTTAATTTTTTCTTCACTCGTTATTATCGTTCCTTCACTTTCACTAAAAGTACTTTTTGAATGTATTACAACGTTAAACTTTTTTGCCACTTCCACACTTCTTGATTGCAGTACTTGAGAGCCAGAACCTGCCATTTCAAGCATTTCATCATAAGATATATAGTCAATCTTTCTCGCATCTTTTACAACTCTTGGATCAGCCGTATATACACCTTCCACATCGGAATATATTTCACATAAATCAGATTTTAAGGCAACTGCTAATGCAACTGCAGTTAAATCCGATCCACCTCTTCCCAATGTAGTTACATCACCCCTAGGATTTAAAGCCTGAAAACCAGCAACTATAACAATATTGTCTTTTGCAAGCTGATCGTTAATTTTTTGAGGATTGATTTTTTTTATTCTTGCACGTGTATAGTCCTCATTTGCTAGAATTCCAGCTTGTGGCCCAGTCATAGAAATCACTTCCTCCCCCATAGCGTCAATTGCCATTGCAAGAAGTGAAATAGAAACCATTTCACCCGTCGCAAGTAACATATCCACTTCTCTAACAGGAGGGTTACAAGCAATCTTGTCAACCATCTTAATTAAATCGTCAGTTGTGTCTCCTGGTGCAGAAACCACTGCAACAACTTTATTCCCATCTTTTTTTTTTACAATTATTCTCTCTGCAACATGCTTTATCTTATCGGCATTCGCTAAAGAAGAGCCGCCAAATTTCATTATCACAAGGCTCATTTTATTTTTCTCCTGAAACTTTTATCTGGAGCATACAACCCAGCATTTCTGTATAAGTACAGCACCATTTATTTTTTTATCAACAAAATAGCATCAATCATCAATACTCGCCTATATAAAAACCTTTCAATTTATATTTTTATATAAGATTACAGTCAAAACAACATATGAAAAATTTTCTTATGAAAAATTATATTGATTGAACCTCTTTTATTTCTGGAACTGCCTGTTTAATCGCATCCCCAACAGCATGTTGCAAGGTCATAGAAGACATGGGACAATGTCCGCAAGCTCCCGTAAGCATAACCTTTACAATCCCATCCCAACTCACATCTATTAATTCAACATTCCCACCGTCTGATTGCAACCTTGGCCTTACAGATTCTAAAACTTTTTCGACCTTCTCTTTTAAATTCATTCTTAATTCCTTATCCTCTACGTTTCTTAAATTTTAACGACTTCTTCAATATTGTACAAAAAATATAAACTCATTACGCATCATAATTTTAAAACAAGAGGAGAGGTAAAATGCCACATGCCTGTAATGTTTCTAATAAACAAATCTAAGAAAAACTACAGTCAACAGTTTGCCTCCTCTCTACATATCAAAAAAGTCATAAAAAAAACGCGTCAAAGACAATACATATAATCAACCTTGCACAACACGAAGAAAATATACGGAAAATTTAAATCACAGAAATGTGAGAGAACGACTAAAGTTGAAAACCAGAAATACGAAAAGAATACGACCCTATTTTCTAAAAAACATTCATGATTCTAACCACTAAATTACTCAATTTATACTCTTCCAGTTGTATTACAGCTTACTAAAAAAAACAAAACACGAAGGTGTATTTATCTGAATACCAATCAATGATTAACTTTGAATAATTTATCCATTTAATAGACTTTTAATCCATTTTTGCAACCTTCACTAATTTTAATTTTATCAATTGGTTTTCTCAATCTTTCTAAATCTTCCAACAACATAATATTTCTATTTTATTAAGCCACTCTCACATTTTTTCGTATAATTTCCAGTTTGACAAATGCCATCCATAATATCACGTTTTACTTTCAATCATTCCTCTAAATCATTATCATTCTTCAACAGTTTTTATAAACTTCTAAAAAATATTAAAGGAACAAAATGGGAAACTAAAAACAAAAAAATATGTTTGGATATGTAAAAAAGGAATAAGGTCAAAAACATAAAAAGAATATTAAAAAACACAACAGCTGCCACATCTCCCACATGAAGATTACTTCAATTTAACATTTATTAGATCCATTATAATTATAACGCGAATATGTTTTTAACCTCTTTACAGCATCATCTCTTACAGAACACAACTCATACAATATCACCCTCCCTAAGATAACACATCCCCTCAGTTTAACACACACCACTCAATAAAAACTAAAAACGGCAAACAATTCAGTTTCATTAATTCTAGCGTTTATATATTCACCACTTGATGGAACAAACCATTATCTTAAAACTACCAGATGCTCACCTTGACATATAAGATTAACCTCTTTTTTGAAATACTCTTATGCATCTTATATACATGCATACATATACTTACGACTTACGTTATATTTTTTAATAGCAAAAGCTTTTTATACGAGACATTTAAGTCAGTTATATCTTCAGCTTTAGCTATTGCAATATCAAGAGCATCAATTTTATAAAACAAGGATGCGACAAACTCTCTTTGTTGTCTTTTTTCATAGCAAATTTTTCAACCTTACTGTATAAATCTTTCGTATTTGTCTGCCATTTGTAATCAGAACTCGTTAGAGAACCAAGTGCCTGAAAAGCACCTATTTTCTCATCCAATACATAAAACTCCACTATACTATTCTTCCTTTTTGCATTCTTCTTATGATAACAAAATCCATACCTCCTGCTCTCTTATCAAAACTATCTAGTACTACAGAAATCAATAATTTTATTCCCAAGATGAATAAAGCATTTGTTCTCTTTATTTTTTACCGATAAATTATAATACAATGCAAACATCTCGATATTTTACCTTCCGTGTCACAGCCTACTTGCTTCTCCCCGTTATTTCTAACACTTCTTCTTTACTTATTCCAAAATGAATTTTATCTATTTTTTAAAATCTACGCTCCTATTACCACTTTTTTAGCAAAACAACTCTCGCTCACAGAAAATAATATACAAAAACACAAAAATAAAGTAACAATCTTACTCATACTTTCTTATATTACTCCTAAATTCAATGAGCACACTCAATTTTCTCATATCAAACAGAACTATACTTCTCTGTAGTAACATTATTAACTGACAATTCCTAGCACAACAAACTAAAAAGCATAATAAACAACTTTTTTTTCTCTAACATTTTTTACAGCACTCCACTCAATCTTGCGTCCTGCGTTGTTATTAAACAACCACTACATCTCTAAGCGTCATTTAATTTAAATCAACACAATAATTATAAAAACCTTAAACTTACCCACTACATGATATATAAATTTCGAACCAGAATCTATCAAATATTTTTTAACTTTAATTAGTTAATACGAAACATGGTTTTTTATCCACACCTTCTTATTGAAGAAAACGAATCTTCGACAATGGATTTATTGTCATGTGTTCGCAAGCTAGAATCCATATATATCTACTCATAGCTGTTGAAGGGGATTTCGAGGAATAACGCACTGTAGTTTGTGCTGACATCATCATGAATAGAAAATTTTGTTTTTAATTCAAATACTTATCCAAAAATGCCTTTTTCTATACTGAAATTTCTGATAAACATTCATCAGCATCGGCAACTTGCCTGTTCTAGTTTTTCAATTTATGCAATGATTCTGTTTTACTCATATCATATGATGATAATATGACAATTTTAATGTTCCGCATAGTACTCTCATTGTATCTTACAACAAAACCACAAGTATTGATATTTGCCAATTAACAATCTGACGGGAATCTTTGTAAATGTAAATGCAATACTTTCTTTTCATCATTGCTAGCCCATGCTATAACTATTGTCTTGAAAATAGGCAGGTTCCTCGTAAAAAATTAAAGTTTTTCCAATCGTTCTAGCATCAGAAATTAAAATATCACCTTTATGTGAAGTTCCATTATTAAAAATCCGTTTACACATTTTTATTCCTTGTTCTTTAAATCTTGTCTGTAGGATTTGCAGATTATTGTTTATCACAAGTGAAGTATATTCTGAATTTTATGCATGTATTGATGCAAGAAAATTGATTGTTTTGATAATGTATGCTTGCAGCACCCACCATTCTTTTATTGTGCATCGGGTCGTTCTTAAACAACTTAAAATTATCGCTGATTTGTTTGCTTTTAACACATATAATGAATTATCCTCCCAAAAACTTTTTCATTCCGTCTTTATAAAATTTCTATAATCTGTCTTGCAAATCAAATTGATTGACGTATACTGAATCTTCCCAATAAAACTTAAAACCCTTGTTGGTTTCTTCATCAACTATTTTTGCAAGAAATACAAATTCATCAATTTATCGAAGCCCCCCCTTTTTACCAAATACATTACATATTTTCACGGAACTATTAACTTCTTCTAAATCTCTAAAAATACATTTCTTTTTGCCAATATTATAAACTTCTATATCTGGCTAGATACACATCTTGTTGCATAATCGTTTTGATAAATTTCATTCCAAACATTAAACAATTCCTTTACATTACCTGCTTCTTTGTAAAATCTATATTTATTTTTTATTTTCATCATATTCTCCATTATCTTTAACAGAAATAAGACAATAATTATTCCCAATTTTATCATACACGAGGTCAGTACAATGTAAAGGCAAGGATATTTTATAGATTTATCTTGATACCAATATAAAAATAATAACTGTCCGCCACGCCACCTCTTGCATGTTTCTCCATTCTTTACAAAATTTGCTGCCAGCAGTCTTACATTAAATAATCAGAATTGTTTTATTTTTATCATATCTTTAACAAGAAGGTTTTCATTTGCAGAAAAACTAGTTATTTAATTTTCATTAATTCCCAGACCTTCAGGATAAACTATAAATTTGTTTAGAAAGTCAATTCAAAGATAAAAAACTATGAGAACCCCATAGTTTTTTATCTTTCCCTCCACTATTGACAAATTAAAGTTTTTTAAGAAATGTATAATTTAGAATAGGTTTTTCTTGTTAACCACAAGTTATAGATTATAGCAGGCGGTTTGTTTATGGCTTTTGATATATTCTTGCTCTCTAAAATGCCACAAGAACGTAATAATATTCTTTATTTCGAATATAGAAAAACATACGCTCCACTTGAATACAGCTCACATTTCTGAAAATATACCGAAAACGAATTACGAGCAAAAACAACATCGCGCCCAAGAGGACTTGAACCTCTAGCCTTTTGATTCGTAGTCAAATGCTCTATCCAATTAAGCTATGGGCGCACTCCACTATATGTATATATAGCATTAATATATATTAACAGACTATGATAAATGCGCTGCCAACGGGATTTGAACCCGTGATCTCCGCCTTGAGAGGGCGATGTCCTAAACCGCTAGACGATGGCAGCAACACTGCAACAATCGATCTAATCCACATTTTTTAAGTAAGATGTTTAAAGTTCGATATTACAACACCCTCAAAAACAAAACTAAACAAAATTTAAACTTCACCTCACCTTGGCTACTGATTTTAATAAAGTTTTAGATAATAAATTAGATAATAAAATATTTAAGCCATAAGCGAACATAAAGTTTCACAACAGAGTGAACAAGGTAAAAAAACAACTAGATATTCCGAACTATAGTTTTTACACACAAACCCCATACCTAACACCTAAACTACACGCGGATTACATACAAAAACATCAAATGTGCCTTTCAAACCAAGAAAAAACTAGAGTACACCTTGATTCTTTAAAGTTTTACAAACATTATATCCATCTGACTTTACAAATCATCAAATCATCTTCAGAAACATCCAACTCCCCATCTGCGTGAACTTTTTTGTGTATCGTTTTGTATTTTAATTTTATAGGCATTTTCATTCTATCTATTTGAAAGTTCATCTTAGGATATTTCTTTTTTAATTGCCAACCACATACCTGAACATTCTTTTCTCTACATCAATCCCCTTACATTTATGTACTTTTTCAATCGTTATTTTTAAAACAGACACAAAGCCCCTTGTAATAAATTATAGTTAGCACGTTCAAAAATATTAGAAAAATTCCCCTTTACTTCTTTACCAGTTTTAAACTCAAGACTATCCTCAAAGCATCTATTAAAAGTTTCTCTATTTTTTTTCATAATACCTATTACATACACTTTTCCCATAGCATCGTAACTCTCTCTAGTCTCCAGTACAGGATATCTAGACTTTCATAACTCCTAACGGCCATTATCGCTATACGTATACTATAACTATATTATAACCATAACTCTTAGGCGCATAGTTCAGAGCTCTATTACTGAAAGGAGTACATGAGACGAGATAAAATGCACGGATAACCCCTCACGTACTTTAACATTTTGCAAGAACCACATACCTAAAAAGAATCTGCTAGCTACTCCACAAAATCTTACAATTTCCGTGTAACATCGTGAAGTTGTCCTTCTTTTCTATCTTCATAGAAAGAACACCTAATTCCTTATCATTAAAAAACTCTGCCTTCCATAATTCTTCCTCTGCACCCATAATCTCTTGCTTATCACATCTCCTTTTTACTATTTTATCATTCCTCTCATCTTTGGATTAATTACAAAGCTACCAAAAAACTTTGAAAATTGTATATTTATCGTTTAACCATTAATAACAATGATTGTAAAACAGAGCGCCCACTCCTAAAACTAATAATACGTAACCAACAAGGAGAAGCTATTCTCATAATTTAACGATCTCTGATAACATACATATTTTATTCTCTATTCCCCCATCCATCCCAGAAAAACCACTAAAAAACATCGGAGAGATAGGGATTTGAACCCTAGTTACCCTTTCAGATAAACAGTCTTTCCAAGACTGCGCCTTAAACCACTCGGCCATCTCTCCCTTTCTTTAATCAAACTTCCCGATCAACACAAATATGCAATTACACGAAAAATTCGCAAATCACAATTAAAATTACACATTATCTGTTTATTTATTTTTCGCATATATTAAAAATTCACCATAAATGACAATTTATATTGCTGAATACAAAACAAAATTAATCAAAAACCTTCTTTACTCCATCAGCGAGGCAATTTTACAATATTGCAATTACTTATCCAATTAACTCAAAAAGAGAAACCTGTAAACAAGAATATCTTTTCTAATAAACGGGCTTGGAAAAATGCTATTCTACAAAAAGAAGCACAACCACTTGACGTAACATATAAAATTGTCTAGGAACAAGTTAGTTTTGCTACATATCTATAACAATATTGAACAATATTGTCAAAAATTTTTCCTTGACTTTCATGTATCGTAATTGAGCACAAAATTTTAACAGACACTGCTTAAAAAAAACCGAAATTTCAGTTTCTATTTGTTCCAGCTTTTTATTCAATTTATACTTAAATAATTCCTATTTACATGTTTCAATACACTCTATATCTTCCGTTTGAAAACTTCACATAATATTAATGTTTTGTCGGAACAGGGCTACTCATTTCATATCTTCAAACATACCAATACTACCCATTTACCACCATCTGCAATTCACATCATTACCCGAGCACCCTTTTTTATCACAAGATTATGTTCTGTGCTGGCAAATTTTTAATCTTTCCTTGATATTTTTAATTTTCGCAATAAAAATTATCTGATTATTTTTTTATTTTTAAATATAGCTCTATGATCTATAGGCACTGCTTTTTTACTTGTAACTGCCAAACATGCTCCCATTGGTCCATTTAAAATATCAAACGACACTTTTTTATTATGTTTCCCACGAATTCTTATCACAAGTTACATCGCCGTTACGTACAACATTAATAGCTCTGTAAATTCAGCACTTACACATATATGCCCTAAACTCTACACAATATTTGGAACACAATTCACTCAACGAGTCCGTACTTAGAAAATGAGAAAATCTATACATGGAACTATATAGATTATACATTACTTTTCTTTACTTACTACGCGAGACAACTGTATTCGTTTACACTCATTTATAAAAAATTATCAACAATTTATCAACAAGCGAATTCTATTTATCTTTCAAAATATTTTTACAAATTACCGTCGCAACATGCTTTATACTCAAACTTTAAATAAAAATCAACTTCTACTTATCAACAGATAAAATTAGACTCTTTTATGACTCTCTTCAAATCCTCTAAAAAATAATAATAGATTCTTATTTTGCCCTTTTCTAAGAGTCACTAAAACTTTACTTTCGTGCCAAGTTTTCTTCGAATTTCTTCTTTTAAATTTACTAATTCTATTCTCAGCTCTTGTCTCCCTTTATTCCGTCCGTAAAGTTTTTTTTATCAAAATTAACATTTGAAACAATCTTTTTAATGCCCTCACCACAGAAAGCATTTCATCTAATATTTTACTTACAACCATCCTTATTCAATTTTCATTATCTATATACCATTAAGAACCTTTGTACCGCACACCTTGATGAAATTTTATCTTCACTTATCAATGATTTAAACATCTTCAGGTAAAATAAAAGTCTTAATGCATCTGACATTACAGGTCTATCTTTACCAATAATTTTCGCAATTTACTCATGTGTATGTCAAAATTCCTTTACAAGGTCTTTTGAAAACTTTTTCAATAGAGTTCAAAACTCTTTCCATAAATATCCTCAATCAATGCTAAATCAAAATCTCTACTTATTATTTATTGAACACCTTTACTATAAAGCCTTTATATTTTTATTGCTAGTAAACTTAGAAGCTCTAAGTCTCTTTTTTTTCTGCAATAAATCCCACATTCTCATCCAGAACCACATCAATTCAGAAACTAAAATAGGCTATATAAGCAAGGTCATTTTTTTATTGCTTTGCAA
This sequence comes from Candidatus Endomicrobiellum glyptotermitis, assembly GCA_031267715.1. Classification (GTDB taxonomy): domain Bacteria; phylum Elusimicrobiota; class Endomicrobiia; order Endomicrobiales; family Endomicrobiaceae; genus Endomicrobiellum; species Endomicrobiellum glyptotermitis. The sequence continues at coordinate 553,646 of JAIRYQ010000002.1, forward strand.
ATTCTCGAAGCTTTGTTTTATCGAATTTATTTCTTAGTTAAAATCTACTATACTTAATTTTATCTTATTGATTAACTAGCAACATGAAACAAAATCTTTATTTTATTTATTGTATATTTACATTCGTCCACAAGCTCTCAAGTTTTAGAATCCTAAACTTGATGCTCCAGAAAATTTTATTGTCCTCGGTGTTTTTGTTTCATAAACCTTTTCTTAAAAAAATTTTTTTTACTTCTTCTATTACCTGTTCTACTAAATTAGCTCTGGAGTCATACATTGTAAACATAGCACTTTAAAAATCTAAATTGTATTCCTGCATCAACGCAGGATAGTCTCCAAAAGCTGTCTCAAACTTTTTAGAGTAAAAATTCATATTGCATAGGGATTATAAAAATAACACTATTTCACATACACGCAAGATCCCCTACACACATATACACCAGCAACTAAAATATTTAATTATTGTAGGCAGCCTAATAAGAAGATGGAGGGGGCTTGTCTATAGCACAGTATGTCCATACATACACATATATATAACATCCCGTGAAATTTTTTCAATGTGAGCTTTAACTTTTTCTCTCTGTCGTTCATATTTACTAAATCTACTTCGGCTCCGCTTAAACCGGTAGTCGCAGGTATGAGATCGAGTCGACTCATAATACTATTATGGAGAACACTTTCTAAAATAATTTCATTTACTAAAACATCGTAAACGTTCATCGTAAACATTTCTTTTAAGATTATTCCCATTAATCCCAAGTCCAGTAGCCATATTGTTTTGCGGATTCCATTCCACTTTTTTGATCATCTACCGCAACTATCTTAACTATTAAAAACTCCGTCAAACGCTTGCCATCTAATTCGCCTCTGGGTTTTTCACGTAAAACAAATTTTAACCTACGAGAGAGCCTTCATTTACTGAATCACTCTTAAGCGTTTAATCCGAAGTTCATGTTATTAATAAATCTATGCAACTAACATATTCTATATCAACGTCTATAAAACAATTTTTGTCACATAAATTTAGATCAAACAAAACAGCAAGCAGATTACATAAAAAGATAGGAAGACAATTCGATAACTTATTGCAAAAAATGCCAAGATACAAAAGATATATTAACTATACTACACTATGATGCCATAAGCTTTTAACACAGAGATAAAACCTAAAGCAATACCCTTCCCAAACCCTTACAAAAGTACTAGAAATTCGTAACGCACAAAAAACAGACTTCCATCCACATGGGGTGAAACATATTTTTTAATATAAAGCCAAAAAGCTAATCTAAACGCAACTTGCATATGAACCCAGTAACTTAACAATTTAGCAATCACTTCATCCAACTAATTGTAAAAATTAAAATAGTTATACAAATCTCTATAAATATTATAACAAACACCATAACAACCCTGGGATAGCACAGCCGTAGGTAAGCTTTCGGTTTTTACACAGCACAACAATATATTTTTCTGCAGCCAAGGTCATTTTTGTACGGGGTCTGTTTTTTTAAACCATATTTCTCACAACAACCGTATCAAATAACTGACATATGCCCTCCAGCAAAATATCATTAACTTCCTTTAAAGAAAAAACTGTAACAAAACCAACAAAATATTCTTATCTTTCAATAATTTTATAAATTCTGGTATACTGCCGAAATATATTTTTTAAAATATCTATTAATTTTTCTCCTTCTTTGCTTGGAATTTTCTTGACTACATTCTCTAAGGCAAAAATCTCGCGCCAGAATGTTTAAATGAAAACTCTGTCACTTTGTATCTCTCCTCTCTATCTCCAAACTTATATCTCTTCTATCTCAAAAACAAACATAGGATTCATACGCATCCTGTAATTACCTCAAAACAGGAAGTAAAATGACGCAACAATATTGAATTTACTACCACTCCATCTATATCAAAAAAATATTGCCTCTAACTTTTCTTGGATATGCTTTTTCTCAATTTTTTCTACTCAAAATAATATAAATCCCCACCGGTAAAAATTATACTATAGAAATCAAAATTTTTATAAAGTCACTATTTTCTCAGTATATTGGAGTTTTATTTTCAACTTTTGTATAATACCGCTGTTAAGATGGATAGTAGAGTGGTGATATAGTACAGAATGACAAAATAATCAATGGAAATGTGAAAATTTGGTAAAGTTAACGTTTAAATTGCTCCGAAAATGCCGTTAGGATTACTAGTTTGATGTGTGTTTCTGTTTACGTTTTTGTTTCGTTTGTGGTTTTGTTGTAGGGGAGGGATGCTTCGTGTCGCAATTGCATGAGAGTAATTTAAAACGTAAACTAACAAATCGTCATATTCAATTCATTACGATCGGGGGGACTATTGGTACGGGTTTATTTTTAGCTACTGGAAGCGCAATTTTTATAGCAGGTCCAGCAGTTGTCTTGGGTTATGCAATCGCTGGCATTTTTATTTTCTCAATTATGCGTCAACTAGGCGAAATGAACACGGAAGAGCCTGTTGCTGGTTCCATTAGTCATTTTGCAAATAAATACTGGGGAGGCTTCCCGGGATTTTTGGCAGGTTGGAATTACTGGATTACGTATGTTATGGTAGGCATAGCAGAGTTAACAGCTATGGCAGTTTATGTCCAGTACTGGTTCCCAACACTAGAAACTTGGAAAACAAGTCTCTTTTTTTTTATACTTACAAATATAGTAAATCTCACTGCCGTAAAAGCTTATGCTGAAGTAGAGTTCTGGTTTGCAATCGTCAAAATTATAGCGATGTGCATAATGATTCTAACAGGTGTATACGTGTTGATCATAAATCCGAGTTTAGTTGACGGTGCAACTATAAAAAATTTATGGTCAATAGCAAACACATATACAGGGAGTTCTGTTTTTAGCGGATTATTCCCGTACGGAGTTATTGGACTTATAACGACCATGCCAATAGTAATTTTCGCTTTTGGTGGTTTAGAACTGGTTGGCATTGCCGCTGCTGAAACCCTAGATCCTAAAAAAACTATCCCCAAAGCCGTTAATCAGGTGGTTTCACGTATTTTATTCCTCTACATTGGCTCTTTAGTCATACTCTTATCACTTTATCGCTGGAATAATTTAAACGCGAGTGATAGTCCATTCATAATGATATTTGATGAGATAGGATTCAAGTATGCTGCGTGGACACTTAACTTCATTATTTTAACAGCCGCATTATCAGTTTATAGTGGTTGCATCTATAGTAATAGTCGTACAATCTATGGTCTTGCCTTGCAAAATAATGCCCCTCAAATTTTCACAAAAACAACTAAAAATGGAGTGCCTATCGCAGCCATTTTGCTGTCAGGTGTTTTGACATTTTCAGTGGTACCACTAAATTACTTTATACCAAATTGGTCTGAAGCCTTTAAAATAATTATGAGTTTTGCGGTTATATGCATCATTATTAACTGGATGCTGATTTCAATATCTCATATTAAATTTAAAAAACAAAAAAAACTTGAGAACCAAAAAACTTCATTCCCATCGCCATTTTACCCATATTCGAACTATCTTTCTCTGTTGTTCATTTTTTTTATCTTAGCTGTCATGGCATTATCATCAAAACTCTCAATGACAAAACAAGTTATCGCACTTCCAATCTGGGTACTAACAGTCTACACGGGATATAAGCTTTCTAAGATTAAAAACATTAGATAAACGAAAGCAATCCTAAAAATAAAGCCACTCTTACTTCATGATTTTGATCAAATCTCATATTTTCCGCTATTTTTTCTTTTAATCAGAAACTCTTATTGTTGCCACTTTAGCTACCTTATCATAATTGTTAAGGCGCACAAGACGAACGCCTTGCGTATTTCTTCCTATAACAGATATATTTTTGGCCCTAAGTCTTATAGTTATACCGTTTTGTGTAATAATCATTATTTCTTCACTGTCGTCTGCCTTCTTAATTCCAACAATATCTCCATTCCTTTTTGTTGTCTGCATATTTATGACTCCGTGCCCTCCTCTTTTTTGCAAGCGATATTTTCCTACTTCTGTTCTTTTACCATAGCCGTTTTCAGATACAGATAGAAAGACATCGCTCGAAAAAAAAACTTCCATACCTATAACTTCATCATTCTCTTTAAGAGAAATGCCTCTTACTCCTACAGAACCTCTTCCAATCGCACGCACGTCGCTCTCTTTAAATTTTATAGCTATACCTTTTTTTGTTGCGATCACAACTTCAGACTTTTTTTCAATAGCTTTCACTTCTTTTAAAACGTCACCCTCCCCAAGCTTAATCGCTATTATACCGCCCTTTCTGGGGTTGGCGAACTTATCAAGAGCAATTTTCTTAATTGTGCCTTTCCTTGTGCACATAAGCAGATATTCGCCATTGATATATTTAGGATCAAAAGATTTTATCGGAATTGCCGCAGTTACTCTTTCTTCCGCTCCTTGAAGTTGCAAGAAATTCACTATAGCCTTTCCTTTTGATGTTCTTGCTCCTTCAGGGATCTCGTAGACTCTATTCCAGTATAATCTTCCACGCGTCGTAAAAAACAGTATATAAGAATGGGAACTTGTAATAAACAAGTTCTCTACAAAATCCTCTTCTTTCGTGTTCATCCCAGTTATCCCTCGTCCCCCTCTATGTTGAGCTTTGTAAGTATTAAGCGGTATGCGCTTAATATATCCGGAATGTGACATTGTCACCGCGACCTCTTCTTCTTGAATCAAATCCCCAATATTAAAGTTAGTTTCCTCAGTTTGAATTTGCGTTCTTCTCTTATCACCATATTTCTTCTTTATATTGATAACTTCATCTTTAATCATAGTCAAAACTTTTCTTGAATCTGATAATATGGAACGAAATTCTTCAATAAGTTCTACGGTTTTCGACCGCTCGTTTTCAATCTCTTTCCTTTTTAGTCCGGTCAGTTGACGAATTTTCATTTCCAAAATAGCCTCAGCTTGAATCTTAGTCAAAAAAAATTTTGACATTAAATTTAAGCGCGCAATATTTTCATCTGAAGATTCCTTAATACAATTAATAAAATCGGAGATGTTATTAATTGCTATTTTTAAACCTTCTAAAATATGCAGCCTGTTTTCCGATTTTTGTAAGTCGAACTCTGTTCTTCTTGTAATAACAACTTTTCTGTGTTCAATATGATGAGTCAAAATTTCCTTAATGTTCATAACTCTAGGCTTGTTATTTACAAGTGCAAGCATTATAACACCAAAGGATGACTGCATCTGAGTATGTTTATACAACTGGTTTAAAACAATCTGCGCATGCGCATCTCTTTTAACTTCAATAACTATTCTTATTCCATCGCGATCAGATTCATCACGCAAATCTGAAATACCATCAATTTTTTTATCTTTTACTAAATCAGCAATAGAACTTATAAGATTCGCTTTATTAACCTGATAAGGAATTTCAGATACTATTATTGCTTCTTTACCGCTCCTAATTTCTTCTACACGAGCTTTGGCTCTGGTTCTTACAGAACCTCTACCCTTTTCCATATAATCACTTATTCCATTTTTACCTAAAATTACTGCTCCTGTAGGAAAATCCGGACCCTTAATATATCTTGCTATTTGTGAAACTGAAAGTTTATCGTCGTCAATTAAAGCTATTAACGCATCACTAACCTCACCAATATTATGAGTGGGTATATTCGTGGCCATACCTACGGCTATACCCGACGACCCGTTAATCAAAAGGCTAGGAAGCTTTGTTGGAAGTATAACAGGCTCTTTCAAAGAACCGTCATAATTGGGAACAAAATCAACAGTATTTTTATCTAAATCTGCAAGTATTTCATCAGTAATCGCATCCATTCTAACTTCAGTATAACGCATAGCTGCCGCAAAGTCGCCGTCTACACTTCCGAAGTTTCCTTGACCATCGATCATCGGATATCTTAATGAAAAATCTTGAACCATCCTGACCATAGCACCGTAAATCGCCGCGTCTCCGTGAGGATGATACTTACCCAATACATCTCCAACAACTCTAGCAGACTTTTTATATGCGCTACTGTGCTTTAAACCCATTTCTTTCATTGCGTAAAGCATTCTTCTGTGAACAGGCTTTAATCCATCACGAACATCAGGCAAAGCTCTTCCAACTATCACACTCATAGCATAGTCAATGTAAGAGCTTTTCATTTCGTCTTCAATATTTCGCGTAGCAACACCTGCCGCAGTAACAATTTCGGGAGCTACTGCATCTTCTTGCTCATTGACATATTTCATCATCCCCGTCCTTTTCTTAATCTTAAAAATTATATTTCCATCTTTTTGTATCATGAAAAACTTTCTGTTATTTTAGAGTCAAAAAAATTTTTTGTCCTCCACACTGTATTTACAAATTTTAGGATACAGTACAGGAAACTCTCTGAGTGCGCCACACTTTCTTTCCTCAGAACTTGCATACAGTCCTTTACTTTCTAATACTGACAAGCTATATTCTTTAAAATATTCTTTTTTAAAACAAAAAAAACAGGCATTAAAATTCTTCCCACCCTGCCACTGCCATCAAGAAAAGAACAAATTATCCCAAACTGGGCACATGCGTTATTGCAAATTGGAACTAAAACTTCCCTTTGTTATTATTATTCATTCATACACCCCTCTAGTTATATAAAAACCCATGCACGTCTTTATGTGCAAAAAAAAGAGTATGAGACACACCCACCAACCACTATTTCTTAATCACAGCCATACAGTCTCTATAAATTTTGAGTTTTTCTAAATTCACCTCCGCCCTTGCTCTCTCCCTAACCCCAAACAAGAGAATTACATAGAGCTTTTAACATATTTAAATGTTATATTACATAACGTATAAAAGATTGTCTGTATGCTTTAAACATTTTTAAAGAATATTTAATCGCTTTCGTACAATTTATAACTTTCTTTCATATACATTTCCTTTTGCAGATTATTCACTTACTTCTAATTCGTACACTTCACTAAAAAGTGGCTCAAGAGATTCTTCTACTCTTGCAAAAAACACTGCTCTTCTCGTACAGTATTATATAGTTTATTTATGAGAACAAAGAAAAATCTAAGGATTAGAAATTTTTCTAGAGCATCACATTAGATACATCTCGAAAGTAAACTGTCCGCTTTATTACATATCCGAGAGATGTGTGGATATAACACAAAACACCCCTCCTCTCCCACCTACTTAAATCTTTTATAGGCAATTTTTGCAGATTAAAGGATCCTCTTAATCCCTTTCTACTTATCGCAAACCAAACAACATTTTCCATAATAAGTTAACTATATTACCATCAAATTAAATTTTTTTAGCAAATAAGTTTATCACGTATTATCCCACATTTTTTACATACAAACAAATTTTTTACTCCCACTAAAATCCCTACATATACCCCTCTTATCTTAAGTAACTTTCTAGGTTAAAGATTAACTCTCCTATCTCTCTGAATAATTTGCCTTGATACAAAACCAAGCAACTTAAATGTACCATTCATTAAACCAGTAGAAACATATTGCTGAAATTCATACCTCTCCTTCATTACACTTTTTATCATTTAAATATCCAAATTCCTTACATCTAAAGCATGCGTTTGGATAAAAATTTTTCTTGGTTCTACTTGATCACCCATCAACGTTGTAAATATTCTATCCGTTTCAACAGCGTCATCAAGAGTTACCTGTAAAAGTTTCCTATTTCTCACATCCATTGTAGTTTCCCAAAGCTGTTCTGGATTCATTTCACCGAGACCTTTATACCTTTGAATCGTTGCGCCCTTATTACCAAGCTCTCTTACTGTTTCAATAAGTTCTGCTGCAGAATGTAGTTCGTGAACATTTTCTTGCCCCTTATTCTCTCCATCATGAAGTTTGTAAACAGGTGCTTCGTATTTTTGATCGTAATTTTCCATATCCAACCCATCAACTTCAAGCTGTTCTGCAAGTTTATCTATGCGTGACAATTCCCATAAATCCCTACACTCAGGAGTTATCACATCCCCAATCTGACTTTTACTAACTTTTATAAGTTCACCCTCTTTTTTCATTTGCGTCAAAACAGGAAGCTCATTGCGTTTTTCAAGTAGTTGATTTTTAAATTCTTTTAATTCCTTATCAGAATAAACATATCGGATATTTTCACCTTCTAATACCCTATAAAGCGGCAGCTGCCCTTCATTTTTAAATTTAATATACTCTTTCCAACTCACTCCCTTTTTCTGTATTCCATTTAAGAGCATTTCAAGCTCGCTTATGTTTACAATTATTTTACGCAACGCACCACTCTTAATGACCCTTATTTCCTTACCGCTACGCATAATGGACATTGACAGTTCGTTTAACGCTTGCTGAAATAAAAATTCATCTAGATCTTTTTCTGAACCCAAATACATCTCTTTTTTATTTTTCTTAACTTTATAGAGTGGCGGTTGAGCTATGTATACGTACCCTTTGTTCAGAAGCTGCGGCATCTGTCTATAAAAAAATGTAAGAAGTAATGTTCTTATATGAGCGCCGTCAACATCGGCATCCGTCATAATGATAATCTTATGATAACGAACCTTATTTACATCAAAGTCTTGTTCATCTCTACCTATGCCTGCACCAATTGCCGTTATTAAAGTTCTTATTTCATCGTTTGCAAGCATCTTTGTAAGACGAGACTTTTCCACGTTTAAAATTTTCCCTTTCAAAGGCAATATTGCCTGAAAAACCCTATTTCTCCCTTGCTTCGCAGAACCGCCAGCAGAATCTCCTTCAACAATAAACAACTCCGTCTTTCGAGGATCTCTTTCAGAACAATCCGCAAGCTTACCAGGAAGAGACGCGGAATCAAGCGCTCCTTTTCTTCTAGTAAGCTCTCTTGCTTTTCTTGCAGCCTCTCTAGCTTCTGCAGCATTAATTGCTTTATCCAGGATTTGGCTTACAATACTAGGATTCTCTTCAAAAAAAGTCGTAAGAGCATCCCCAACTACAGATTGTGTTATACCTTCAATTTCAGAGTTACCAAGCTTTGTTTTTGTCTGTCCCTCAAACTGAGGATTGGGGACTTTAGTGGAAATAACTGCAGTAAGTCCCTCGCGGACATCTTCGCCTGAAAGTTTTAAGTCTTTGACTTTTGATACTTCATTTTTTTTTATATACTCATTGATAGATCTTGTCAAAGCGGAACGAAATCCAGATAAATGAGTTCCACCATCCACTGTATTGATATTATTTACAAAAGTAAAGATATGCTCGTTGTAAGAGTCATTATACTGCATAGCAACTTCTATATTCACACCATCTTTTGTTTTTAAAAAATATATTGGTTCTTTATTAATAACATTTTTGTTCACATTCAAATACTGTACAAAAGTTTTTATACCTCCATCATAGTCAAAAGCATGTTCTTTATTTTCCCTTTCATCTATAATCCTGATATGCACACCCGCATTCAAGAATGCAAGCTCTCTCAATCTATTTGTAAGAATATCAAAAGAATATGTGGTTACAGAGAAAATTTCAGGATCTGGGTGAAACGTTATTTTCGTTCCCACTTCTTCAGTTTTTCCAACTTTTTTAACAGCTTCCAAAGGTTTGCCCTTGGAATAACTTTGCTTATATATCATACCATTGCGATAAACTTCAACTTCAAACACATCACTTAAGGCATTTACACATGACACACCCACACCATGAAGACCACCTGAAACTTTATATGAATCTTTATCAAATTTTCCACCTGCGTGAAGCTTTGTAAGCACTATTTCTAATGCCGATAACCCTCTAAACCTTGGATCTGGATGAGAATCCACTGGAATCCCGCGACCATCATCTAACACAGTTACGGAGTTGTTGTTATGAACAACGACATCAATATTCTTACAATAACCTGCAAGAACTTCATCTATTGAATTATCCACTACCTCGTAAACTAAGTGATGAAGTCCTTGACTGCCTGTTGATCCGATATACATAGCTGGTCTTTTACGCACAGCCTCCAATCCTTCAATAATTTGAATATTAGATGCATCGTAACTATCGTCTTTAGAAGTCTCAATTTTCACTTCTTCATTTTCCATAAAAGTCCCTCTTAATTGTAGTTAACCTAATTTTTCAATTCAAAATACTAAAGCCATAAAACCCTTATTCTATACTTACTTTTATGTTTTTTATCTTTGAGCTACCTATATACTGATTTAATTTTTTAACTATTTCTTTTTTACGGATCATGAGCTCATAATTCGCAACTGAACTCTGCGTTTGCGCAAAAATCGTTCCACTCTTATATCCAGTTATTTTAATACACTCTATACCGACTTCCTTGCCCCAAACTTTATCCAATATAAAAAAAACATCATCCAGTCCAAGTTGCCTCCTCAATAAATTTATTATTTTTTCAGAAGGTGTCCATGACATACTTAAACCCTCATTGGCATTATAACACAAAGATAGTCTTTATTCTTTTCTGGAGATATCAGTGCAGGATTTAAATGATCAGTAAATTCAAACATAACAAAGTCTTCATCTATATTTTGTAAAACTTCTTTTACAAAATTAGGATTAAAGCTAATTTCAGATGACTTGCTTTTATATTCTATTTCAAGTTCAACCTCTCCAGAACCAATCCCAGCTGTTGAAGCTGAAATTTTTAAGATATCTGCATCAAAACAAAACTTTATAGCTGATGATATATCGGATGAAAACCTATTTTCTGTTAGAATGGCCATTTGCTTTACCCCAGCAAGAGTATCTCTTACATTTAACTTTACTTTTAACTGAGAACTCCTAGGTATAACCTGTTCATAACTAGGAAAAGTTCCACCTATAAGCGTTGAGAGAAAAACTATATCACCAATTTCTGCAGCTATTTGATTAGATGTGATACTAATCCTTATATCTTCAGAATTCATATCTAAGGATAATAATCTTAACATATCGTTTATAGCTTTTGTAGGAACTATAGCTTTACCTTTCATAGTTTCTTTTATACTACTAGTTTCAATATAGGCAAGTCGTCTGCCATCTGTGGCAACCATACTGAGCTTACTATCCATTACTACAAAACAAACTCCGTTCAAAGTATATCTTTGTAAATCTTTAGATGCTGAAAAGATAGTTTTTTTAAGCATTTTTGCAAAGGTCTCTTTCTTAATTGTAAAATAGTTTTCTTTAGAGAAACTTGGTATAATGGGGTACTCTGCTTTTGAAGTCCCCATAAGATCGAATTTTGATTTTCCAGATGTGATATTTATGTGGTTCATTTCGTCTGCTTTAATTTCTATTTTTTTATCTATAAGAAGCTCTTTTACGATATCTAAAAATTTTTTCGCGGGTATTGTGATCCCACCATCTTTAATTATTTTACCTTTAATATAACACTCTACCGCTACTTCAAGATCAGTGGAAGATAGTTTTATCCTATCTTCTTTTGTTTCAAATAAGAAATTTGATAGTACAGGTATAGTGCTTCTAGGTGATTTTGTTGAGGATATGGTTTGCAAGCCCTTTAATAACTCATCTTTTTCACAAATTACATTCATTATCATTTCTCCTAAAGTTAAAAAAGATATTTTAATTGTATTTAATAACAACCTGTATTTTGTTAAAAACTTTACGGCTACTCAAAAAAATTATATTTATAAGTATAAATCTAAAAAAACTTAACAAAAATAATTATGTGGATAAGGGTGGTGCATTATCAATACTATCAACATTTTTTTTGTCGTACCGATTTTACATACATTATTCACTAAGTTATACTCATCCCCCTGTTGTATTACGTATTTTTTTAATAATCTGGTTGATTTTTGCATTAAAATATGGATCAGAGTTCATTTTTTTCTTTACTTTATTGCAAGCATGCATAACAGTTGAATGATCTCTTCCTCCAAAAGCATTACCAATAGTTGTAGTTGAGAATTCATCAGATAGTGTTCTTACAAGATACATTGCAATCTGTCTTGGAAAGGCAATAGCGTCAGTTCTGCGTTTTGATTTTAAGTCTTTCATATCCATATTAAATTCTTCTGAAACTATTTTTTGCACATCTTCTATTGTTACATGTGTAAGATCGTCTGTTTTGATTACGTCTTTGAGCATTTTTTGTACAGAATCCATGGTTAAAGGTATGCCTGTAAACTTTGAGAAAGCGCTTATTCTTAGTAAAGAACCTTCAAGTTGTCTTATATTTGATTTGATTTGCTTTGCTATGTACAAAATAACATCATCTGGAACATATATCTTGTCTTCCTCAGATTTTTTTCGTAAAATCGCAATTCTTGTTTCTAAATCTGGTGGCTGTATGTCTGCTATGATGCCCCACTCAAACCTTGAAATTAGTCTTTCCTCAGCGCCTTCAAGTTCTTTTGGCGGTCTGTCAGAAGAAATAACAACTTGCTTTTTTGAGTTAAAAAGGTTATTGAACATGTGAAAGAACTCTTCTTGAGAACTTTCTTTGCCTACTAAAAACTGGATATCGTCAATCAGTAAACAGTCTAAACTTCTATATTTGCTTTTAAAATTTGATATTTTGTCAAAACGGATTGATTCTATGAATTCTGTGACAAATTTTTCACATGTAACATAAAGAACTTTTAAATTTTGAGTTGATTGCTTTATGAAGTTTCCTATAGCATGCAATAGATGTGTTTTTCCTAATCCTACCCCGCTGTAAAGAAATAAGGGATTAAACTGTTTGCCTGGGTTTTTTGCAACTGCTTCGCAACATCCATGTGCAAATCTATTTGATGCACCAATGACAAAACCAGAAAAGAAATACTTAGGATTTACATGATCTTTTTGCATTATTTGGACCGGAGTATTTGCTTGTTTAGGGATATCCCCTACTTTTTTTATTATATCTGATATATTTTGTTTTGGCCTCAACTCTAGGATTATTGGATACCCGCAGGAGCAAGATAAAGTTTGTTCGATATTTTTTTGTTGATTGTTTATTATCCATTGAGAAAAATAAGTATTTGGAACTTCTAAAATAAAAGTATTATTTTCAAGGGCTATAGGTTTCAACGGATTAACCCACAGGTTATAAGTCTCTATGGTCATGGACGGCTTAATGTTATCCACAACTATTTTCCATAAATCCGAAACAGGAATAGGCATACCGTCTCCATGTTATCCACAATATGTGGATAACCTAATAAACAACGTGGAAAAATTCATCTGATTTTATTGCAAAAAAATTAAACTTTCACAGACGACAAATTGTACATTTTTTTCATTTCATTTGTCAAGTGAAAAAAATCTGAAATAGAAAGGTTATCTGGTCTTAAAAATGGATTTAAATTACAAGCATTTATAATTTGTAACGCATGATTTTTTTCTAATTTCAAATATTTGAATGACGCCAAGCAGTTCAAGATTGTTTTTCTACGCATGCTAAAAAAATGTTTAACAAACTCAAAAAACAGCGATTCAGGTTGTTTTTGATTTTTATTTGTAAGCTTTATAACGGATGAAACAACTTTAGGCTGAGGATTAAAACATTTTGGAGAAACGTCAAATAAGATTTTACACTCAGCATAGCATGAAGTAAATATTGAAATATAACCATAGCTTTTAGTTTCAGGATGAGCGGAAAGCCGTCTTGCGACTTCTTTTTGAAGCATCAGGATAGCATAGGTCCAATTTTTCAAAGGCAAAAATTTCTGAATCATAGCTGTAGCCGTATTATAAGGGAGATTGGAAATAATCTTGAATTTAGCAGTTGGAACATTGTATCTAAGAAAATCTTCGTTTATTATTTTAGTGTTTTTAATGTTGTTTAATGTTATATAGTTACTCAGTTTGCGAAATAAGTTATTGTCTATTTCAACTGCAGTAAGATGTTTTGCTTGTGACTGTATAATTTTTGTCAAAATACCTTTCCCAGGTCCAATCTCTAAGACTTTATCTTGTTTTTTTAGGTCTGCAGCTTTAACTATATTATTTGCAACATTTTTGTCAATTAAAAAGTTCTGTCCATACTTTTGAGACATTTACTTTCCTAGTAAATATTTTATGTTATGAGTCATTATATTTTAATCAGTTTCTACGAAACGCATATCCAGATCCTGGGTTAAAAGACGATATGTTATATTATCGAGAGTATTTTTTTGGAGATTATTCTAAGATAATTATTACTTACCAATACAAAAAGTGGAAAAAATCGTATCCAAAATATCTTCTGCAACATTTATTCCTAAGATTTCGTTTAAAGCTACCTGAGCGTTAACAGCTTCAAAGCAAGCAATTTCGTCAGCATCCTTTTTTGTAGACAATGTCTGTTTTGTTTTTATTAAGGATTCTAAAGCGTTTTGTAAGAGGTTGTAATGACGAGAGTTTATCATTAGAAAATCGTTTTTAGAGTCGTCTGATCGTCCTGAGAATTTATCAATTTCTTTTAACAATTCTTCGACGCCTGTTCCAATTTTTGCAGACAGTGATAAAAAGGCAAAAAAATTGAGTTTTATAGATTCGGATACATCGTCAAGAGATAGTTTTTGACGGAGATCGGATTTATTTAGTATTCCTACAATAGGTATATTAAGATTAGATTTTTCTAAAAAATTTGCTATTTTGAGATCATTTTTATCTAATTTACAAGAAGAATCAAACAGCCATACTAATATATCTGCTTCTGAAATTATTTCTTTAGTTTTTTTCTGTCCTAAAAATTCTATTAGGTTACGGGTATTAGTATGGGTTCTTATGCCTGCGGTATCTGTAATTGTAAGAGGAATGCCATAGCTGTCTATTGTTTCTTCAATTGTATCTGTTGTAGTTCCTGCGATATCAGTGACAATCGCTCTATTTTTACCTAGAATTGTGTTAAGTAACGATGATTTTCCGACATTAGGTTTTCCTATAATGACTGCCTTTATTCCATATTGTAAAATTTTGCTTGTTTTATAAGAATTCAAAAGATCTTGTAAGCCTTTTATATAAGAATCAAGTCTTGAAAGTTTTTCGTTGAGCGGCAAAAACAAAATATCTTCATCTGGATGGTCTAGACTTACTTCCATAAAGGCGATGAGATCTATTAAAGAATCTCTTATATTTTTTACTTTTAAAGAGAGTTTTCCAGACATGCTATTTAAAGCAGCTTTTGCAGATATTCCCGTCCTACTTGATATTAAAGCGCATACTGCTTCCGCTTCAGCAAGGTCTATTTTCCCATTTAAAAACGACCTATAAGTAAACTCGCCGGGTTCTGCAGGTCTAGCTCCATTTTTATATGTTAGATTTAAAACTTCGTTTATTATTACAGGGTTCCCGTGTATTGAAATTTCTACCAGATCCTCACCGGTGTATGTGTGTGGTGCTTTAAAGAAAGTGCATACAACCTCGTCTTTTTTTTCTATCCCATCTACTATATATCCGTGTTTAACTCGCTGTTCTGACTTGGAGTGAGTTTTAAATATTTTATTTATTATGCAAAACGATTCATTCCCAGATAAACGTATAACCGCAATAGCGGATTTTCCAACTGCAGTTGACAATGCGGCAATAGTGTCGTCTTTTAAGTAGTTCATATATATTGATGTAAAGCTTTTTAGAATAACGGGACATTTGCACACTACAAACGTGCTTCGTTCCATACCTTAGGGCTTATGACAAAGTTACTTTTTGGATTTCCTATAAACTTTCTCTATGATTCATTCTTTTCATTTTTATTATATATTTTAGATTCTTGAACTGAGTTAACTGTTTTATTTTTTATATTTTCAGTCACTTCTCCAATACAATTAAATTCATTATTATTGTATAATTTTTTAAATTCTTTTATTTTGCATTATTTTAAATGATTTTTTTACATTGAACACAATAATCTTTCTTTATATTCTCCCCTCCCCCCTCCAGCCAGTTGAATTTTAATAAAATTGTAATAGCTAAAAGGATCAGTTATATATTGTTTTGTCCTGTCTTAAGGGAAGCAGCATAAAAGTAATCGATAAACGTTGCATCTTTATCAAGCATTACAACAACACGAACCTTATTCCTCTTTGTTTTAGGAAGAGATGTTCTATAAAGGGGATCAATTTGTAAAGCAAGCAACATGATTGCTGAAAGGATGCGACTTCGCTTTCCTTAAGAAGATTATCTCTTGCAGTAGTTCTAAAGATTCTTCATCATGGTCACTAAGAAAGTTCTTAATGTTCATAATTACAGACCTTATTTTTTTAAGTTTTCTTCATGTTTTTCCATCCAAGGTGAATACGTGATATATCACTTAGCTCAAATTGATCACATCTCTAAAGAGCACTTAACGAAAAACTAAAGACTCTTTAAAACTTTTAGCTAATCTACCATCTTTTTGTTGTATTTGTTATGTATTGGATAACCATACTCACCTATTTGTGTGCGTGGGGGGGGGGGGGGAGGAGCAGGGTATTAGCATAAAAAACAATAAATACACAACATTGTATTTATTGTTTTTTACAACGAGATCTGTTTTGGATACAGCATAAAGTCCAAAGCACCCTTCCCAGTTAACAATATCATATTCTTATAATTCGGATATAGAAAAAAGAACTCAATTTTTTCCGCGAAATACTCTCCCAAGCTAAAGTTAAGATAAGCAAAAAATTGGTGTTTTCGTGAAATCTCAATAAAAATCTAAAGAGTATTTAAATATGCATTCTTATTGATTATTATTTGGAATCTCATTTTTTTAGGCGTAAGACATATTTATAGCGCAGAAATCAATACAGACAAAGACTCGTATGAGCTGTAACAAAATGAGCAAAATTCATACGGAATTCTCTTTACTCTTTGCCTTGCACAAAAGCTTGACGACTGCTTTTGTAAACTCGCTTAACGATGGCAACATTCATCAGGACATTTATGTTTATTACCAACAACTGACGGGCAAAGGCCTGCAGAAGCACAGTTGGAGGGTAGTGACGATGAAAAGCTTGAAAACTGTTTTGTTATCTTATTGCTTTTACATTTTGGGCATTCTACTTTTTCTTTACTGAAAACGAGTGCCTCAAATTTTTCACAGCATTTTTTACATATAAATTCAAACAACGGCATATAATCCTCTATGATTTTATATTTCTGTTTCTTGGATAATATTTTAAACTTTTAGAACTCTCTTTGTTAAAGGTAAGTTTTCTCTTTGCAGGACCTACAAAAACTCTTTTCCCATTAATATTCCTTGACTGCAGAGCGTTAATTACATCATTGGCGTATTCTTTAGGGACTTCTACAAACGAAAATGTATCTAGGATTTTAGTGTTCCCAACTAGTTTGCTATCCAACCCGGCTTCGCCTGTAATAGCGCCTATCAAATCTCCTGCCTCTATATTATCTTTTTTACCTATATTAATGAAGAGTCGAACCATGCCGTTCTCTCTTGCTCCTGTGTCAGAGAAAAAAACGTTCTCTTTTGCAAAAACATCGGACTTTTGTTCTTTTTTTTCTGCGGCAAGTGTCATTTTTAAAATTGCTGCTGCGACATCTAAAGAGGTAACTTCGTCTGAGATTAAGGACTCGGTCATTCTTGCATATTTTCCCAAATCCTTTCCTTTTAAGACTCCCTTTATTTTATCTAGCATTATTTTCGTTTTTGTGCTTTCCACGTCAGCGAGTGATGGAACGTTTTTTCTTTTGATAATTACTTTTGTGTATCTTTGAATATCTCTGAGTTTATAAATGTCTTTTCCGGAAACAAAATTATATGCCTTGCCTGTTTTTCCAGCTCTGCCTGTTCTCCCAATTCTGTGTACATAATTTTCGTCATCTTTTGGAATGTCAAAATTGAAAACCACATCTATGTTCTCAACGTCTATTCCTCTTGCTGCAACATCAGTAGCTATGAGGATTTCTACTGAGCTGTTTCGGAATTTTGTCATAACTCTATCTCTTTGAGATTGGCTCATGTCGCCATGGATTGCGTCAGCACAATAACCTCTTTCTTGCATGGCGGCAGAAACCTCGTCAACTCTTTTTTTTGTGTTGCAAAAAACAAGCGAAAGTTTTGGACTGTACATATCAAGACATCTTGCTAGAGCTTCGAGTTTTTGATGTTCCCCTATATCAAAGCTGTACTGTTCAACAGAAGGAACAGTTAGTTTTTCGTTTACGACTTTTATAATTTCAGGATGTTGCTGATATTTTTTTGTAAGAAATAAAAATTCCTTCGGCATTGTGGCCGAAAAAAAAATAGTCTGTCTTTTTTCAGGCATAGACTTTAGAATTAATTCTATGTCTTCCCTAAAACCCATATCTAGCATTTCGTCTGCTTCGTCTAAAACCACTGTTGAAGTTGCACCAAGTTTTAAAGTTTTGCGCTCTAAATGGTCTATAACTCTGCCAGGCGTCCCTATGACGACTTGCGCTCCTTTTGAAAGGGCGATCATTTGCCTTTGAATAGGCTGTCCACCATAAATCGGCACTATGACAATGCCCTCTTTATACTTTGAAAAAAGTTTTAATTCTTCTGCAACCTGTATTGCAAGTTCTCTGGTAGGACATAAAACTATTGACTGAACATCTTTTCTCTTTGAATCGATTTTCTCCAAAATAGGAATACCAAAAGCCGCCGTTTTTCCCGTGCCAGTTTGGGCTTGCCCTACAATATCTGCCCCAGCCATAATTCTAGGTATTGATAGGCTTTGAATAGGCGTAGCCTCTTCAAAGCCTAAATCCTTGACTGCTTTAAGTATTTCACTTGATAGACTCAATTCGCTGAATTTTAGTGCTTTCATTTCTTTCGTGCTTTTTTTAAACCCTTTTTTTTGAAATTGTTCTAACCACTTTGAATTCTCTTTAAGCGTTCATTCTAAACTTAAAAAAAGGGGAGGTGTAATGCAAGAAGTAATAAAGTATAGACAGACGCTTCTTAGTTCTCGTATCTTAATATCTCTTCCGCTTTCCATATATCTACGTTTGTATTAACGCATCCATCTTTTTTAAGTGGTACGAACTGAACAGCCACATCTTTATCTTCTAGTGTCTTAAATGCTTGATATCCCTCAAAAAAACAAGCGATGCCAACAATAGCTTTTGGCTTTTGCTCTTTTATTATTTTTTCAATTGTTCTGCTGCCTTTTAAAATACAAAGAGTCTGATAGTTTAGTTTTTTTACGAGTTTGCTTATTTTGTTTATCTCGCATCCGGAGCACTCCGAACAAACATAGTAGCTGCCTTTTTCCTCAGCAGCGCAAAACGTTGTATTTCTCATACAGTGTGGGACAAAAACAAGCCGCTTATCAAACGGGATCGAAGCGAATCTTTTTTCTTGAAGCTTGTTTTGTTTATCCGTAAAAGTTTTATAGGTCAAATCCTTGTTTTTTCGAGAAGGCTTACATGGTCTCATGGATCCATTCTATCAAATTTTTGTAAGATAAATCAAAAAGAGAGGGTATATTTTAATTTTTATAGTATTGCTTTGATGCTTTTACGAGGAGTTTACTGGGGCCTGCTAGATTATAACTTAGTGTGTGCTCTGCCTTTATCTGTATGACTCCAAATTCCAATATATTATAGAATAAGGTTTCGGTGAAATTTTGGATGTATTGAGTTTTTATAAATGAAGTTGTTTTTGGAAGGCTGAATTATAATTCTGAAATGTCAGAACATAGGGAGTAGTGAAGAGTTCTTTGATGAAATGGTGGCAAAAATCGTATATCGTATATCTTGATCAAAAGCATTGTACTGTAAGGAATATCATTTAACTAAAGAAAGGAACTATTAAAGAATCAAATTTGTAAAAGTAAATGCCTAATAGTTTAGAATTATCCTCTGTACATTGTAGATTATTTTATGTAAGAATTCTATGCTAGTTTATGGTTGAACTTCCTTCAGGAATATAAGTTCGTTTTTGTAAAAATGCTGCATTTTATATCTGCTAAAAATTAGAATATTCGAGTAATTAATAAGTTTTTGAGTTTTAAGTTGTATGTGGGGTGTGTATAAAGCGAATTAGAGAAGAGCTGTCAACTCTCCCTACTAAATTTGTCATGATTGTAATGTAAAGTGTGTGTGGGGGGGGGGGGATTACGTATTACTTGTTAAATTGATCTTCATATTTCAATACATCATCTACAAGCTTATCCAGAATAGTGGTGATAGAATAAACAAAAATTAGAAAATTATTATCTTTATTATGATTTCCGAGTTTTTGATTTTTATAGTAGGAATATGGTAAAAAAGTGTAGCAAAGACAGTTGTAGTTATTCCGTTTTCATTTTAAAATAGACTTTTAGATGGCTGTTTAAAAGTTTTGTTCTTTGCTTTGATATTCCATTATTTTTTTGACTTTGTGTTTGGTCTTGAGTTTTTTTTGCTTGTAGTAAAAAGACGAGCAAAACGCGGAATTGTTTGATAGCGGAAAAACTTGGTTAATGCTATCCACAGTGAGTTCGATGCTAGAGAAAAAACCGTGAAAACTCTAATCAAATCTCAAAGGTTATACGGCGAGTTTGGAGTTAAGGGGTAGTCGACTTTATAAAAGAATTGGAAGTTTGTAGAGAAAAACCACTTTAGACTGATAGGGAGATGGCGGGGTGAGAGAAGGTTATGAAAGTGAATGTTTTTAAGGTAAAGGTAAGTGTATTTGGAAGATTTTTGAAAATGTTTTTAGAGTAATAAACAAGTAGGTGTTAAAAAGAGGGTGTTTTTATGGCTGCAGAGTTTGTACATTTACACAATCATACTGAGTACTCTCTCCTTGATGGTGCGTGTAGAGTTACGGATGACAAAGGTAATCCGAGCGAGCTTTTTTATTTGATAGCTAAAGAATATAAAATGCAAGCCCTTGCTATTACTGACCATGGTAATATGTATGGTGCCATTGAATTTTATCAGGCTGCGAAGAAGAGCGGTATAAAACCTATAATAGGTTGTGAGATATATGTTGCTCTAAAATCGCGATTTGATAAGAGCGATACTAGGAATAAAAATGGTGAGAACTATAATCATCTAACACTGATCGCCAAGGATTTTAAAGGTTATCAGAACCTTATGCGAATCGTGAGCGTAGGTTTTACTGAAGGTTTTTACTATAAGCCGCGCGTTGATAAGGAAATTTTAAGAAAATACAATTCAGGGTTGATTGCCCTTTCGGGTTGTCTTGCTGGCGAGGTTGCATCCTGTTTGATTAAGGGGAAGGGGAGTTTTGAAAAAGCGCAAAGTGCTGTAATGGAATATTGCGACATTTTTGGCGAGGATAATTTTTATATAGAAATTATGGACAATGGACTTGAGGATCAACAGAAAATAATACCGGATCTGATTAAGCTATCTAAGAAGACTGCAATTCCACTTGTAGCAACTAACGATTGCCATTTTCTGAGAAAGGGAGATTATCAGATTCACGATGTTTTGCTTTGCATCGGCACCGGTAAGACGCTGAACGATTCTAAGAGATTGCATTTTGATTCCGATCTTTTTTACTATCGCAGTGCAGAAGATATGCAAAAGACGTTTTCTTATGTTCCTGAAGCCATAAAGAATACTTTAGAAATTGCTGAAAAAAGCAATGTTGAGATTGTTATGGATAAGCTTCTTCTACCGCTATTTCCGGTGCCGGAAGGATATAAATCGGATTTTGAATATCTGGAGACGCTTTGTCGTAAAGGACTTGCGTTGAGATATGGTAAAGTTGAGCTAGAACAGGAAAATCGATTAAAACACGAGCTTTCTATTATCAATAAAATGGGGTTTGCTTCTTATTTTTTAATAGTTTCAGACTTTGTAAAATATGCAAAGGATCATGGTATTTCAGTGGGACCGGGAAGAGGCTCCGGGGCGGGTGCTATGGTCGCCTATGCTTTGGGGATCACGGACATTTGCCCTTTGAAATACGGGTTGCTGTTTGAAAGGTTCTTAAATCTTGACAGACATTCTATGCCTGATCTGGACATAGATTTTGCAGATTCAGGGCGTGATGAAGTTATAAATTACGTGCGCAAAAAATACGGAGAAGAAAAATGCGCTCAAATTATAACTTTCGGTTCAATGCAGTCCAGGCTTGTTATAAAGGATGTAGCTAGGGTTATGGGCTTCACGCCTACTGAGTCCAACGGGATTGCAAAGCTTATTCCACAGAATGTGAGCATCGCTGAAGCGTTAGGGAGCTCTGAAGAATTATCAGATCTTGTTAAAAATGATGAAAAAATTGCAAAACTTATCACTGTTTCACGGAAACTTGAAGGTTTGAAAAGACATGCTGGTGTGCATGCCGCAGGCATAGTCATAGCCAATGAAGAAATTACAAATTATTCGCCGCTTGCAAAAGGCTCAAAAGATGTAGTTACGACTCAATATGACGGTGCTGTGCTGCCACAGCTCGGACTTTTAAAAGTTGACTTTTTAGGCTTAAGAACGCTTACTGTCATTGATGAGAGCGTTAAATTTATAAAAGAAAAAAATCCTAATTTCAACTTGGATTTTATTTCATTAAATGACAAAAAAACCTATGAGCTTCTCTCTGAAGCTAAAACTATGGGTGTGTTTCAGCTTGAAAGCAGAGGGATGAGAGATTTAATAAGAAAACTTAGGCCGAGCGAAATCGGGGATATTATAGCTTTAATTGCCTTGTACAGACCTGGACCTATGGGTTCTGGAATGTTGGATGATTTTGTAAATCGCAAGCATGGTAAGACGAAAATTATTTTTGATCATCCTTTACAAAAATCTATATTGAAAGATACTTATGGCGTAATCTTGTATCAAGAACAAGTAATGAAAATGTCTGAAATACTTGCGGATTTTACTCCTGGAGAGGCCGACAATTTACGCAAAGCTATGAGTAAAAAAATCCCAGAAGTTATTG
Organism: Candidatus Endomicrobiellum glyptotermitis; assembly: GCA_031267715.1. GTDB lineage: Bacteria > Elusimicrobiota > Endomicrobiia > Endomicrobiales > Endomicrobiaceae > Endomicrobiellum > Endomicrobiellum glyptotermitis. The sequence continues at coordinate 576,386 of JAIRYQ010000002.1, forward strand.
AAAAAGAAAGAGAAAAATTTATAAGCGGAGCGAAGAAAAAAGGCGTTAACAAGAGAACTGCAGAGAAAGTATTTAATAATATTGTAGCTTTTGCGGGTTATGGTTTTAATAAGTCCCATTCTGCCGCTTATAGCTTAATTTCCTACAGGACAGCTTATTTAAAGGCAAATTATCCTTTGGAATATTTTACGGCTTTGCTTAACAGCGAAATTGGTCGTTCGGCTATAAAAGACAACGAGAGAAGTAGACTTGTAATGTATTTAGGTGATATGAATGTCTTTGGCATTAAGTTGTTGCCACCTGACGTTCAATGTTCTGATGAAAAATTTAAAATAGAAGGCTCGAACATACGTTTCGGTCTTCTTGCTGTCAAGAATGTAGGGGAAAGCGTTGCAGGTTCCATAAAACGGGCTAGACTTGATGGTGCACAAGTTAAAAATTTTAAAAGTTGGAATGATTTTTTACAGAGAATAAATTTAAACTTAATAAACAAAAAAGCTATTGAAAGTCTCGTTAAAGCTGGAGCTTTTGATCTTTTTGGTTCAGATAAGTTTGTAGTAAGGGCGGATTTGCTTAGAAATATGGATTTGTTTATTAGTAAGGCTGTAAGGTCAAAACAAGATAAGGAGTCAATGCAAGGTTTTCTTTTTGATGCTACTGATGAAGCCGCAATGAGCGTGCCTTCGTTGAAAAAAGGAGAGTTTGCACCGCTTAAATCTTTTAAGGCATTGGAATTTGAAAAAGAAGTTTTGGGTTTTTATTTTTCCGGTCATCCGTTGATGGATAAGAAAGAAATTCTTGCTTTTTATTCAAGTTGTAGGCTTGATGAGCTTCCGTTAGTTAAGGAGGACACTGACTTAGAAATTTGCGTTGCGGGTATGGTAGTGGCTGTAAAGAAGCTTATTTCAAAAACTAAGAAAGAACTATACGCAAGATTTAAACTAGAAGATTTGTACGGTATCATAGATGCTGTACTTTTCCCAAAAAGTTTTAAAAAATTTGGCGATTATCTTGAACTTAACAATGTCGTTGTAATAAAAGGCAGGTTGAAGGATGTTCGAGGACATACTGAATTGTTGGTTGAAGAAATGATGACGATAGATGAAGCAAAAGGAAAATTTTCCCAAAAATCTGAACGAATCCATATAAAATTTTCAACTTCAAGATATGATGAGTCTTTATGTAAAAAGCTGAAAGAAATTTTTAGGAAATATAAAGGCAAAGCGAAAGTTTATATGGATTTAGAAGATGCGTTAAAAGGTAGGTTCTCTCTTGAAACTGAATATCTATCAGACTGCTCTGAAAGTTTTATAAATGATGTTGAAACGGTGATTGGATCTAGGTATTCTGTTGAGTTGAGGCATGTTGATGGCGATGCAAATGATATAAAATAGAGAAGTATTTACTTTGTACTATACTTGTAAAAAAAGATATAAAAGCAAGAGTTATGTGAGAATGGTGATTAATGAAACGTAATTATGGCGGTCGTGGTCCTTAGAGATGTGGATGTAGATGAATGAGGTGGTGAAAAATGTTAGATATTAAAATTATTAGGAAAGATATAGAAAAAGTCAAATGTGCAATGTTAAGTAGAAATCAAGATGTTGATTTATCCAAACTTGTGAGTTTGGATATGGAAAGAAAAATTTTAGTTAGCCAAATAGAACAATTGAGAGTTAAAAGGAATAAGTGGTCCGAGGAAGTAGGTAAGCTAAAAAGAGAGAACAAAGATATTCCTAGAGGCTTTATTGCAGGTGCGAGTGCTTTAAAAGATAAAATTCAGGAGCAGGATAAGCGACTTTTAATTGTTGAAAATCAAATAGAGGATTTTCTTGTACGCATTCCTAATATTCCCGATGAGAGCGTCCCCATAGGCAAGGACGCGAGTGACAATAGAGTTGTAAAATTTGTAGGAGAACCTAAGAAGTTTTCTTTTAAGCCAAAATATCATTGGGAAATAGGTGAAAAATTGGATATCCTTGACTTTAATATGGCTTCTGAGATTTCAGGTTCGCGTTTTGCCATTTTAAAAAATGAAGGCTGTGATTTGGAAAGGTCTATTATTTCATTTTTTTTAGATACTCATAAGAAAAAAGGATATAAGGAGATAATTGTGCCTTATCTTGTAAATCGTGTTTCAATGAGGGGTACGGGACAACTGCCCAATCTTGAAGAAGATTTATTTAAATGCGCTAACGACGATTTGTATTTGATACCTACTGCTGAGGTTCCGGTAACTAATATTTATAGAGACTGTGTGCTGGAAGAATCTTCCCTTCCGCAAAAATATGTTTCTTACTCGGCGTGTTTTAGAAGAGAAGCTGGATCCTATGGAAAAGACACTAAAGGTCTTATAAGAAATCATCAATTTGACAAAGTTGAACTTGTAAAATTTGTAAATCCAGAAACATCGGATGAAGAGCTAGAATTTCTAGTGCTTGATGCAGGTAATGTATTGGAATTATTGAAGCTTCCCTATAGACTTGTTCTTTTATCTACGGGAGAGATTGGTTTTTCGTCTTCTAAAACTTATGATTTGGAGGTATGGTTTGCAGGCGATGGAATGTACAGAGAGATTTCCTCTTGTTCAAATTTTAAAGATTTTCAAGCGAGAAGAATGAATATAAAATATTTAAAAAATAAGAGGAGAGAACTTGTGCACACGTTAAACGGATCAGGAGTTGCCGTTGGGAGAACTTTTGCGGCAATACTTGAAAATTATCAGCAGGAAGATGGCTCTGTGACAGTACCAGAAGTGTTACGAAAATATACCGGGTTTGATGTCATAAATTCTAGAAGATAAAAGAAGGATTCAATCTGAATAGTTTTTTGTTGATTCAGTTAAATTTCGATTTATTTTCTGTTATAAAATGCTTTTAGAGTATTTTCTAGGAGCATGGTTATGGTCATGGGGCCTACGCCGCCTGGTACGGGGGTTATTTTTATGTTCATATCTTTGACTGATTCGAAGTTGACATCTCCACATATTTTACCTGAAACTCTGTTGATACCTACGTCAATAAGTGCGATTCCGTTTTTTATAAACTCTCTGTTTATGAAATTAGGTTTGCCCATAGCTGTAATAAGAATATCTGCAGATTTGCATATTTCTTTTAAGTTTTTTGTTTTTGAATGAGCGATAATAACCGTTGCATTTTTTGACAATAAAAGCATAGACAAGGGTTTGCCTACTAGATTTGATCTCCCGATAATGACTGCTGTTTTGCTTTCAATTTCAACGTTTGATTTATGTAGGAGATGCATAACTCCAAGCGGGGTGCAGGAAACTAGGATGTTTTTTTTAATTACATCATCCCAGCTTTTTGACAAATTAAGAAGTCCTGCGTTAAAGGGATGGAGTCCGTCTACATCTTTTAACGGACTTATTGAATTAATACAGTCTTGAGTATCTTTGTTTTCTGTAAGGGGCAATTGGAGTAAAATGCCGTCAATTTCTGGGTTTTTGTTCAATTTTTTTATTAGACCTATAATATCTTCTTTTGACGAAGTTTCGTCAAGATTGTGATGAAAAGATTTTATTTTGACATTCTCGCACGCTTTAATTTTTGATTTGATATATACTTGGCTAGCCGGATTTTTGCCTACTAGAATTGTTGCAAGTCCTGGAGTTTTTCCCGTTTCCCGTATAATTTTGTCAACCTTGTCTCTAATTTCCTCTCTTTTTTTGTTTGAGATTTTTTTGCCGTCAATCAATTCCATTTTTCATTTTCTCCAGCTTTTAGATTAAATCAGCCATTTCTTAATGTCAGTTAGTATCAGCCAAACGAGGATTATAACAACTAGTATGTCAAAAAGCAATTTTTACTACGTTGCCAAAGGGATGCGTTATTTAGTACAATCCTGCCGTTGAATATTTGAGGGTTTAATGTGATCATGTCTTTTATAGTTTTACTCACGTTGAAACTGAATGTAATATTCTGCTGGAAAACTAAATGTTATGAAAGAAACCTCGTTTTCGATCTTGCGTAGTGGAGAGGTCGCATAGTTGGTCTAGTGCGCTGGTTTGCTAAACCGGTGTATGGATAAAATCCGTACCGAGAGTTCGAATCTCTCCCTCTCCGTTTTAGTTTTAAGGATAAAAAATACGGTGTGTTTTTTTGACGCATATCTGGAGCAGGCATAGTATACTCAGGGAGGGGGGCGTATTTCATTACTGTTAAGGAGGGTAAACAATGAGTTGTTGCAAGATAGAAAGTGCTTATGAGTGTTCTCGCGAAGTAGAAAAAATGACATACGTTGCTAAGGGTGCTAAACATGGTCCCGCCCCTATCCCTGAAGAAGGAAAGTGGGTAAAATCCACTCAAATTACGGACATAAGCGGCTTAACCCACGGTATAGGTTGGTGTGCCCCGCAACAAGGTGCTTGTAAACTAACGTTAAATGTCAAAAAAGGTATTATTGAAGAAGCTCTGATTGAAACAGTTGGTTGCAGCGGAATGACGCATTCGGCAGCGATGGCAGCTGAAATTTTAAGTGGAAAGACAATTTTAGAAGCTTTGAATTCTGATTTGGTTTGCGATGCTGTCAATACCGCTATGAGAGAGCTTTTTCTACAAATAGTTTACGGTAGAACGCAAACCGCGTTTTCTGAAGGTGGACTTCCTATCGGTTCTGGAATGGAAGATTTGGGAAAAGGACTGCGTTCTCAGATAGGCACAATTTACAGTACAAATACTAAGGGTGTTCGCTATCTAGAAATGGCGGAAGGATATATTCTTGAAATCGGATTAGATGAGAATGATGAAGTTATAGGTTATAAATTTGTAAATCTTGGCAAAATGATGGGGGCCATAAAAAAAGGCACTTCCCATAAGGAAGCTTTTGAAAAAAATGTAAGTTGTTATGGTCGATTTGACGAAGCGGTAAAAAAGATTGATCCAAGGAAAGAGTAGGAGGTACACGAATGGCGGTTGTGTTTGAGAACTATGAAAGAAGGATAAAGCAGATAAAATCAACGATTGAAAAATATGGAATTAGAGATTTGGAGGAAGCTCAGAAACTTTGCCTCGATAAAGGTATTGATGTGGAGAAAATTGTCAAAGACATTCAACCTATTGCTTTTGAAAATGCGATTTGGGCTTATATTGTCGGTGCTGCTATAGCTATTAAGAAAAATATTAAAAATGCGATTGATGCAGCTGAGATAATAGGTGTCGGGTTACAATCTTTTTGTATTCCGGGTTCTGTTGCAGATCAACGTTCAGTGGGGTTGGGGCATGGTAATCTAGCGGCAATGTTGCTTAGAGGACAGACGAAATGTTTCTGCTTTTTAGCCGGACATGAGAGTTTTGCAGCTGCCGAGGGTGCGATAAGTATTGCAAGAACTGCAAATAAAGTACGTAAAGAACCTCTTAGGGTTATTCTTAATGGGTTAGGTAAAGATGCGGCTTATGTTATAAGTCGCATCAATGGTTTTACTCACGTTGAAACTGAATATAATTATTCTATGGGAAAGCTAAATGTTATGAAAGAAACCTCGTTTTCTATCGGAGATAAATCAAAGGTAAGGGTTTACGGTGCAGATGATGTAATTGAAGGCGTTGCGGTTATGATTAATGAAAGAGTAGACGTTTCCATTACGGGCAACTCTACAAATCCTACGCGTTTTCAACATCCAGTTGCTGGTACGTATAAAAAGTGGTCTATTGAAAACAATAAAAAATATTTTTCAGTTGCTTCAGGTGGTGGTACGGGAAGGACGTTGCATCCCGACAATATGATGGCGGGACCAGCTTCTTATGGTATGACGGATACTATGGGACGCATGCACAGTGATGCTCAATTTGCAGGTTCGTCCTCGGTCCCAGCTCATGTTGAAATGATGGGGCTTATAGGTATGGGCAATAATCCTATGGTAGGAGCATCAGTTGCTGTTGCCGTTGCGGTAGAAGAATCCTCAAAATAAGAAAACGATTTTAAATCTAAGATAAAATTATGTATGCAGAGGTATTTTTATGAGGGAGCGAGAGCTTGTTTTTTTTGTCTTGCTTTTTCTTTTTGCGTTTTAAATTTAAGTTGCAGTATTCAAAATATATCATTCATTACTTATTTTGACGTATAATTTTGTGATTTTTGTTGAGAAATGGAGGAAAGAATAGATGGTTCCAATATCTAGCACAAATTCGAGTGATGTTAAAAGAAAGTTTAAATATTGGCAAAACCGCACGCTTATATCTACAATTGTCTGCTATGCTGTATTTTATCTTGTGCGCAAAAATTTTAGTATGGCTATGCCCGGGATGGAAGAAGAGTTGGGCATCACGAAAGTACAACTTGGTGTGTTTTTAACTTCACATGGTATAATATACGGAGTATCTAAGTTTTTAAGTGGTTTTGCTGCTGACAGATTTAGTTCGCGGCACTTGTTAGTATGCGGTTTGCTAATGTGTTCAATGTGCAATATAATATTTGGGTCTAGTTCGACTTTGGTGGTGTTTGGCGTGGTCTGGGTTGTGAATGGACTGTTCCAAGGAATGGGGTTTCCTCCTATTGCGCGTTTACTTACGCATTGGATACCTCCGAAAGAATTGGCTACAAAAATGTCTATATGGAATACTTCTCACTCTATAGGTGCGGGACTGGCTTATGTTATTTGTGGTTGTCTTGTTTCTTTGGGTTGGAGATGGTGCTTCTATATACCCTCTATAATAGCTTTAATGTGTGTTGTCTTTATATGGTTTTCAATTTGTGATACTCCGAAGTCCGTAGGACTTCCAGAGATGGATGAGAGTGCCGTAGATAGTGAAAAATGCGAACAAGTCGCCTTTGCAGCAGCTGGGAAGCTAAGCTCGGCAGAGTATAGACGATTTTTAGTAAAGAAAGTTTTTAAGAATAAAGCTATTTGGATTCTCGGAGTGGCGAATATCTTTGTTTACATATTGCGTTTTGCCGTTTTGGACTGGGGCCCGATGTTATTAAAAGAGTGGAAAGGGCTATCTCTCAGTAATGCGGGGTGGGTAGTTGCTGCTTTTGAGATAGCTGGAGTTTTTGGAATATTGTTATCTGGTTGGGTAACGGATAAATTTTTTAATGGTAAATCTCACAGAGTCTGTGTAATTTTTTTGATACTTGCTTCGTTTTTTATTTTTCTTTTTTGGAGAATTTCTTCTGCGCCGCCTTGGCTTAACGTTACCTTTTTAGTACTTTCTGGGTTTTTTATTTATGGACCGCAGGCTCTTGGCGGAATTGCTACGGCGAATATAGCCACTAGAAGGGTTGCGGCTGCAGCTGTTGGGTTTCACGGTTTCTGGGGCTATCTGAGTACTGTTATTACGGGTTTGGGGATTGGTGTTATTGCGGCTAGATTTGGCTGGTCATATACTTTAGGATTTGTCTTTTACGCGGGCCTTATTGGAGCGTTTGTATTTGCTTTGATATGGAATTCTAAAGCGGACGGGTATGACGATGTTTAAATGTTATGGATTAGTAAGTACAAATTTTTACTAAAGTCTGATTTGCATATTCTTTTGTTTATTAGCTAATTTTGTTTTCAATGCGTATAAAATAGTGTTTAGAAGATGAACTAAAATAGCTTGTATTAGTAATTAGTATTAAATTTTTATGACGAAATGCTTTAATATATTTGATTTGTGTAAAAGCTTATATGATTTTCTTGTAAATGTATAAGATTTGGATAGCTGGTCTAAAAGTTAAAGTTTTATCTATCAAAATCAAAAAAAATGAAACAGTGATGAATATTTAATCCTAATATAACAATCTGAATAGGGAAAGCCAGAAAGATAATATTAAGGATTAAGATATGGGGGTCAAACAGTGAACAATAAACTTGTTCTTGTGTTTGATTTAAATTTTGGAAGTGCGGGGGGTGGGGTGGACGCTTTTGCTGCTCATGTTATTGTGAAGTTTTTAAACAGAGTTTTTGGACCCTCAAGTTCCAAATGATTTTAATAGAAGACCTCTAATGTAATGCAAATCCTAATCCAGAGAGAGATAAAGATATAGTGGGTTCATGTTATATACAGCTTGTTTATAAGAAGTTAAAAGTGTTACTTGTGAATACTTGTGAATGTAGCCAAGCAATTTTCTAAACTTAAAAATAAGAAAGATTATATGTACTATTGTTATATTTATATGATATGATGCGCCAATTTAAAAAAGAATATTTTTTGTATAATGCGATCCAAAATGTTTTAAGTTTATAGGGAAAGAATGGGATGGGTAAGGCTTGTTAGATTAGAAAATTCCGAGATTTGCTGATATGTGATATTAAAGTGTAGATTTATCCCAAGGATTTAACATATGTAAGGCAGGTAGAAAATGCATATACTATCTCAGATAATATTACACAAATGCTTTGAATCATGATCAGATAAATGAGCTCTTTGAGAGGTATAAAAGGAGAACATTAGCGCAAAGGGAAAAAATTACAAAAAAGCTTTTGTTAATTCAAAGTATTTGGGAAGGGCTCAACAGGGTTTAAATGGAGATACTAATTCTAAGCAAAAAGAGATCCATCATCCTAAAGACGTCTGGAGGGAGTCCTTTTTTTTTGCAGGTCTACATTGAATATTTTGCATGGATTAACTTTATCTGAAAAAAATACACGATTACCTCTGAAAAAAGAAAAATAAATATTTCTAATGTTTATAATTATTAGGTTTATCGCTCGTCCCGCGGGCAAAAGGCAAGGAATGTAACAGAATGATACATTTATTTGTTAATATAAAAAAAGCAACTGAGAGCACGACTCTAGAAAAATTGGGAAAAAGCTATATCGAATATAGAAAAAATGCCCAATATTTGACTACGACGTATTTTAACTTTAATTAAAAAGAGTCCTCCCTGAGGATGGATGTTTTAGTTGCTATAGTTGCTGTGCAAAGAGTGTTGTTTTTTTTGCCGAGAAGTGTGGGTGGGAGGTATTAGCAACAGCTGTTCCGATAATAGTGCAGTGTTATACTGTGGTCACAAGCATATAAATCTGTTAGGTAAAGCTGTTTGTTCCCATAAAGTTGCACATATTGAATTGTTGGGTATTTAAGTATAACGTTTTCTTTTTTCGGAAAATATAGGATAAAGTTGTTTTAGTGAAAAAAAATAAAAAAAATTAAGCTTATATGTTAAACTGTATTTCTGCAAATCATAAACTTTGGATTACATTATCATTTTTTTTTGCATTGTGTTTTAGAAGTAAAATTCTAGGTGATATCTATGTACCCTCCTTAAATGCAATAAATTCTAAATAAGGCCTAGAAAGACAAATAGGTAGGCCGTATATCCCCCCCGTGTGTACGCAATGTTATGAGTTGGCTTGTCATTTTTGGTTTATATGGAGAGAAGACACATCAGGCAACAGGATTTTTATAAATACACTTTTAGATTTAGGCCATTTAATGCTTCAATATCTTGTTTGTGCTAGATATACTTGTTAAGTTTAGATAAAAAAGGGTTTACGAAAAGTATCCCATATCTTTTTTAGTACTGGCAGTACTCTACGGTGTTATTCCGTAACTGACGTTGTGCAACGGGAAGAGAGTATATTAATTGCCAGAATAAAAACAAAAAAGTGCTCGTCAAAACATTAGTTAAATTGAGCTTTGTCACAAAGGAGAAATTTTAGTAAAATTATTTTATCATGGACAGATTATCGGCACAAATAAGAGAAGAATTTTTAAAATTTTTTAGTGATAAGAAATGTAATATTATCCCTTCTGACTCGCTTATTCCTAGCGGCGATAAAACACTACTCCTTACATCTGCTGGTATGGTGCAATTTAAACAGCATTTTCTAGGACAAAGCAAGGATTCTTTTACAAGAGCTGCGAGTTGTCAAAAATGCTTTAGAACATCTGACATTGATCAAGTGGGCACAAGCATAAGGCATCTTACGTTTTTTGAAATGTTAGGTAATTTTTCTTTCGGCGATTATTTTAAGAAAGAAGCTATAGTATGGGCTTGGGAATTTTTAACGAAAAGTATGTCTTTGCCGAAAGATAGATTATATATAACAGTTTATAAGGATGATGATGAATCGGCTGAAATTTGGAGCAAAATTGTTCCAGTAGATAGGATTATAAGAATGAACGAAGAAACAAATTTTTGGAATATGGGGAATACGGGGCCTTGTGGCCCATGTTCGGAAATTTTAATAGATTTGGGATCGGAAGTAGGTTGTGGCAAATCTTCGTGTGGACCAGATTGCTATTGCGATAGATATCTTGAGATATGGAATCTTGTCTTTACTCAGTTTGATAGACAGGCAGACGGTTCGCTCAATAATCTTCCCAAAAAGAACATTGATACAGGTATGGGGCTTGAAAGGCTTGTCGCCGTGACAAATGATAAAAAGGATATCTTCGAAACTGATTTATTTAGGCCTATAGTGGAAAACACTGCAGAAATTTTGAAAATAAAAAACGAAGCTAAGAATATATCAAAACTTAGAATGATTGCTGATCATTCAAGAGCGGCAACCTTTTTAATTTTAGATGGTGTGCTGCCTTCCAATAGTGGTAGGGGTTATGTTTTAAGAAGGATTTTAAGAAGAGCTTTGAGGCAGGGAAAACTTCATGGCCACAATAAGCCGTTTATGAATAGAATTGTCTCGACTGTATTTAAAATTATGAAACCGATATATCCTGAACTTTTATTAAAATTGAGTAATATAGAGTCTATCATTAAAGTTGAGGAAGAAAGATTTTTAGAAACACTTGATTCGGGTTCTCAAATGCTTTCTGATATCGTAAATTTTTGTAAATCTAAAAAGGTGAATATTATTAGTGGCAAAACTGTGTTTAGACTTTATGATACTTATGGATTTCCGTATGATCTGACAAAAGAGGTTGCTTCTGAAAATGAATTAATGGTTGATGAAGTTGGATTTAAAGCTGAACGAGATATAGCGAGAAAAAGATCTCGTGTCGCATGGAGTGGATCTGGTGAAAAGGACATAACTTTTTATTTAATGCTGCACAAAAAAGTGGGTGATACACTATTTGTCGGATATAGCAATTATATAAGCGAAGGCAAGGTTTTAATCATGACAAGAAATAGTAGAGTGGTTGCCGAATTGAAAGCGGGTGACTATGGCGAAGTTGTGCTTTCGAGTTCTTCTTTTTATGCGCGTTCAGGGGGACAAATGGCTGATAAAGGAAGGATATCAGGCGAGTACTTTGAAAGTATAGTTGAGGATGTTTTTAAGCCTGCAGGCAACATGCTTGTGCATAAAATAAAAGTTTTAAAGGGGCGAGTAAAAGTTGACGATATAGTGTCAACGATTATAGATATTGAATGCAGAAAACAAGTCTCAAGACATCACACAGCTACGCATTTACTCCATAAAGTGCTTCGTGAAGCTTTAGGCGTTCATGTAACTCAAGCTGGATCTTTGGTGACAAGCGACTATCTCCGTTTTGATTTTACGCATTTTTATGAAATAAAAAGAGATTGTTTAACTGAGGTGGAGAAGAAGGTGAATTATGTTTTAAGATCAAATTTAGGCGTTTATATTGAAGTTATGGATATAATAAACGCGCGAAATTTAGGGGCTATGGCTTTGTTTGGTGAGAAATACGGTAATATGGTAAGGACAGTTTTAATAAAGAGTGAAGATAAAAAGTATAATTATTCGATAGAACTTTGTGGTGGAACGCATGTTAACCAAACTGGTGAAATTGGTATTTTTAAAATCATGTCGGAATTTTCTGTTGCTGCGGGCATGAGGCGTATAGAAGCGGTTGTAGGTAGTGCAGCTGAGAATTATATTTTAAAAAATGAGAGGACACTTACCAAAACCTCTAAGTTATTGAATGTTTCAAATGATGATGTAGCGGATAAGATTCTCAAATATATCACCAGTTACAAGAAACTTGAAAGCGAAGTTATATCGTTAAAAAACAGATTAGTATCAGATGAGATAGATTCTTACGCTAAAAAAGTTAAAGAAGTCAACGGAATAAATTTTTTGCCCATTTTAGTTCTCAACGCGGACATAAAATTATTAAGAAACCTGTCGGACCAATTAAAAGAAAAGCTGAAATCTGTAGTGTTATTGTTAGTTACAAAAAATGCAAGTAAAATATTTTTCGTAGTGTCTGTAACGGAAGATTATGTAAGGAAAGGAATAAATGCTAGTAAGATATCAAAAACTTTTGCTGCGGATATAATGGGTTCCGGTGGTGGGAGACCTGATTTTGCGCAAGGCGGCTCAAAATATTTATCGTATTTAGATGATGCTATTAAAAATGCGTATAAATATATAAAGTAAGTAAATGACGAAAAACAAAAAGCTTTGTTCGTAAATTTATTAATTTTTTAAAATCTGTATATGTGTAACTCAAAGACTGCGCCTATAGCTTAATTGGATAGAGCACTGGTTCCCGAGGCCTGTAATTCCGGTTCAAGTCCGGATAGGCGCAATATTTATAAATTGCAGTGGATGTTGGTGGTGAAGGAGACTGGGACTTTAAAACGTTCCGAAAGGATTGTTGGAATAATAAAATAAATATATTACGGATATAAAAATATCCTGCTAGTAATAAAACGGCTTATAAGTACTCAGAAATTAAAGACTGTGTTGTTGTAATGTATTTAATTTCCGGTAGAGAAAGGAGAGAGTTGGGCGTTGCTGTTAAAGATAATATTTCTTGTCTCTTTTTTTGTTTTCTTTAGAGCCCTTAAACTTATGTTCAAATACTGTAGCCTCACGAAGTTATAGTCCAATAATTATGGAAATATTCCTTTAAACTTTTTTGTATTGCTCCACCAGAACAAAATGCAGTAAATGTATTGACTTAGAAAGTGATTATTTTATGAGAATTGAAGCTGCAACTATAACAAAAATAGTAGATATAATTAAAAAGATAAGTTGTTTATCAGAAAATTTTGAGGTTTATGCAGTCGGTGGAATTTTAAGAGATTTGTTTTTAAATCGTGAATGCAAATGTAATGATATTGACTTAGCAGTTAGTAAAAATGCTTTAGAATACTCTAAAAAAATTGCAGATACATTTAAATCGAAGCTTATAACTTTAAGTGACACGAGCAAAACTTACAGAGTAATACTCAAAAACGATGTTATTAAAAATATAGATATTTCTCTTTTTAATGGCAAAGTCATAGAGCAAGATTTGCGAAACAGAGATTTTACTATAAACGCCATAGCTTTTAATTTGAAAGACTTTAAGGACTTTAAGTCCTTTAAAAGGCAAATTATTTTCCCTGAAAGCAACACTTTAAAAGACTTGAAGTCGAAAATTATAAATATTATTTCTGTTAAATCGTTTGAGATAGATCCCCTGAGGATGTTAAGAGCATTTCGTTTTGCTGCGGAATTGAATTTTAGAATCTCTCAAAAGACTTTTAAACAAATAAAATACGATGCAAAGCTTATTTATAAGGTTGTTCCCGAGAGAATCAGAGATGAGTTTTTCAGAATATTGTCTGTAAAAAATTCCGCGAATTTAATTAAAGAAATGGACAAATGTAAATTAATTTCAGAGATTTTTCATGAAATTAAGGGTATGAAAAAAGCCACTAAAAGACATTATTATCATCCTGGAGGGTTATTTCAACATTCTTTTAAAACTATGGAATCGGCTGAGAAAATTCTTAATAATTTAAAGAAATATTTCCCTGAAAATTATACTGATTTGTATAAACATTTTGATGATAATGGTGTTTTTTCTAAAAATGTTACTAGGGGAGGTTTATTGAAATTTGCGGCTTTTTTTCATGACAATGCAAAACCTGAAACCTCAAAACTTATAAACGGCAAGTTGCACTTTTTTGGACATGAAAAATTGGGAGCTGAAAAGATAAAAAAAATTATGTTTTCTCTGAAATCTAGCAAAAAAGATATTGAGACAGTAAGTTTTTTGATAAGGCATCATATGCGTCCATCAACTCTAGCTAAAAATAGCATGATTACAAAAAAAGCGGCGTTAAGGTTTTTTAGAGATATTGGCGACAATACTCCAGACTCGCTTATTCTTTCAATGTCAGATTGGCATTCTTATAGAGGATTGAGAACTTTTTCTCCTATTATGTTGAAGTTGCAGGAAAAATCTGCAAGAGAGCTTATAAAATATTATTACGAGTTAAAAAATGCAAAACCGCCATTAAGAATTGTTGACGGCAATATAATAATGAAAAAGTTCAATTTAAAACCTGGCCCGTGGGTTGGCGAACTCTTGGGCTTTGTTTTTGACGCTCAGCAAGAAGGTAAAATTTCTAACTCATACGAAGCTTTAAAATTAGTTTCTTTAAAATTGCCGCGTATTAGAAAAAAATATAAAATTTCAGCATTAAACAATTGAGTTAGTTGTGGTTTGCGCGGGCGTAGTTTAGTGGTAAAACTTCAGCTTCCCAAGCTGGAGATGTGGGTTCGATTCCCATCGCCCGCTTTTTGTTGTTTGAGTTTATATAATTTGTTTTTAATCTCCACTGAATTGTTGTTCAAAATTTTCGAATTTTAAATAACCTAGAATTATTAAAGCAAAAGAGAGAATGGTTGCCTTTAGGGATTAGTTGACAAAAGAAAATAAACATGATAGACTAAAGGGGCATTGGAGCGAGGTTATAGGTTTTGGTGTAACTGCTGGACTTGTCTTGACAAAGTTTGAAAACTATGTTAACCTACTTCGCCTGGATAGGTAGGATGAATAAAATAGAGAGCGGACTTTCACTTTGACATCTTTCTTGGTTTTTGGTATAGGTAGAGTTTTTGACAGAGTGCGGATTTAATTGCTAAGGATTTTTTTGGTGGTAGAGAGTGGGATGAAGTTAGAGTAATTCGGCGAGCTTCGTGGAAAGAATGAAAAGCTGATAAGCATAAAAAAGAGGTTTTTTCTTTTCTTCGGAAGGGGTTCTTTGAAAACTAAATAACACGCAGACAAACGCCTCACAAAAAGGGCAATCATATAATTTAAAAGATTAGATGAGTATGATGTAAATATGAGTAATTTAGAGCTTGTAAAAAATTCTATAACTGTAAGTATTTAATTTATGGAGAGTTTGATCTTGGCTCAGAGTGAACGCTGGCGGCGTGCCTAACACATGCAAGTCGAACGAGAAACGGTCTGAGCAATCAGACGCAGTCTAAGTGGCGCACGGGTGAGTAATAGATGGCTAACATGCCCTTTGGACGGGAACAACGGTTGGAAACGACTGCTAATGCCCGATACTCCGTCCTTTTGAAATAGAAGACGGGAAATCTTTTTGGCCAAAGGATTGGGTCATCTCCTATCAGCTTGTTGGCAGGGTAAAAGCCTACCAAGGCTATGACGGGTAGCTGGTCTGAGAGGACGATCAGCCACACTGGAATTGAGATACGGTCCAGACACCTACGGGTGGCAGCAGTTTCGAATTATTCACAATGGACGCAAGTCTGATGGTGTAACGCCGCGTGGAGGATGAAGGTTTTAGGATTGTAAACTCCTGTCATTGGGGAACAAAGGTCGGGTTCGTAGCCCGGTTTGAGCTAACTCAAAAAGGAAGCAGTGGCTAACTCTGTGCCAGCAGCCGCGGTAATACAGAGACTGCAAGCGTTGCTCGGAATTACTGGGCGTAAAGGGTGCGTAGGCGGATAGGTGTGTTAGGCGTGAAATCTCAGGGCTTAACCTTGAAAGTGCGTTTAAAACTATCTATCTTGAGTACTGAAGGGGCAAGCGGAATTCTGCGTGTAGCAGTGAAATGCGTAGATATGCAGAGGAACACCAAAGGCGAAGGCAGCTTGCTGGGCAGTAACTGACGCTCATGCACGAAAGCGTGGGGAGCGAAAGGGATTAGATACCCCTGTAGTCCACGCCGTAAACGGTGCACACTAGGTCTTGGGGGATTCGACCCCTTCAGGATCCAAGCTAACGCGATAAGTGTGCCGCCTGAGGACTACGGTCGCAAGACTAAAACTCAAAGGAATTGACGGGGGCCCGCACAAGCGGTGGAGCATGTGGTTTAATTCGAAGCAACGCGCAGAACCTTACCTGGACTTGACATTACACTGACCGCCATGGAAACATGGTTTTATCTTCGGATACAGTGTGACAGGTGCTGCATGGCTGTCGTCAGCTCGTGTCGTGAGATGTTGGGTTAAGTCCCGCAACGAGCGCAACCCCT